>JAXHUG010000029.1:0-27355 GCA_034189785.1 Actinomycetota bacterium | reverse complement strand
TTCCGCGGCGGGCCGCGCAGGGGCTTCCGCGGCGGGCCGCGAGATCTTGGTGGTCGAAGCGCTGTCGGGCGCCGCTGCGGGATCACCCGCGGAGTCGTCGCTCACCGCTGGTCCTCTCCACCTTTCTGCCCCGGCGCCGTACACCGGAGTCCCCCGAACCGGAGGGTCGTACCGGCCGGTCGCGGGGCCCCGACTCCGCCGCACCGGATACTCACTCCTGCCGTCAGAGTACGGGAAGGCACCGGCGGGCCGCGGTTGGTCGGGTTGAGATATTGACGCGGCGGGTGCGGGCGCGGACCTGCCGAGCCGCCTGCGGACGAAGGCGACGGCGACGTCGGCCTCGGGCACCCGGGCTGCGAGCAGCACCCCCGCGATGACCGGCGCCATGATCAGACCCAGCACCGTCAGCCGCACCAGCGATCCCACACCGCCGGCATCGGCCGTCAGCGATTCCAGGCCGAGCAACTGATCGGCGACGTGGGCGAGCAGACCGGCCAGCAGGGAGGCGGCGACGGTGACCAGGATCGTGTGGATCACCGCGACGTCGAACATCCGCCCGCCCGGCGGGCGCAGCCTGGACTTCAGCAGGAAATGGCCGACCACGGCGCCCGCGAGGAAGCCGAGACCGTTCGCGAGGCCGAGGAATCCGGCCACCAGATCCGGGTCGGCGGTCATCGCCGGTGCCGCGAGCGAGGCGAACACCTTGACAGTGGTCACGACTACGATCACGATGATCGGCGTCCACGGCTGCTCACGCGCGTAGAAGACCCGCAGTTGCAGGAGCACGAGCGCGTAGGGGATCAGCGTGAACGCCGACAGCGTGATGGCCATGCCCAGGTAGCCGGCGTCGGTCTCACCGAAGTTGCCGTAGGCGAACAGCGCGGTGCCGATCGCCGGGCCGCCCACGGTCATGACCGCGACGATCGGGATCAGCGTGACCATGGTGAGCCGGGTGGCCAGCGACAGGTCGCCCAGGATGCCGGGGATGTCGTCGGCGGCGGCGTTGCGGGACAGCCGGGGCATCACGACGGTGAGCACCGTGACCCCGATCATCCCGAACGGCAGCATCAACACCAGCCAGGTGTAGTTGTAGATCGCCGGTCCGGACGCCGCGGAGGCGCTGGCGATCTGGTTCGTGACGATCAGGCCGATCTGGCTGATCAGCACGTAGAGCACCATCGCGGCGGCCATCGTGCCGAACTTCTTGAGACGGTCGTCGATCCCCCACAGCGGGCGCAGGCTGATCCGCTCGCGACGGATCGCGACCAGCAGGACCGCGGTCTGGGCGAAGACGCCGAGCGTCGTGCCGATTCCCAGCACCAGCAGTTTGGCGTTGCCCATCTCGACGGGGTCGACCGAGAGTTCGCCCGGCACGATCAGATACAGCACCAGCGTGGCGATGGCGACCACGTTGTTGACCACCGGCGCCCACGCCGGCGGCCCGAAGACGTTGCGGGTGTTGAGGATTGCCATGAACACCGAGGACAACCCGTAGAACAGCACCTGCGGCAGCAGCAGGTAGGCGAACGCCGTCGTCAGCGGATTGTTGACCTGCGGGTCGTCGCCGAGCATCAACCGCACGAGCAGGGGCGCGCCCGCGACCGAGAGCACCGTGGCCGCCAGCAGCAGCGTGGTCGCCAGGGTGACCAGGCGGCGGACGAAGGCGGTTCCACCGTCGGGGTCGTCGCGTTCGGCGCGGGCCAGGACCGGCACGAAGATCGCGGTGAAGGTGGCCTCGAGCACCAGCGCCGCGACCAGGTTCGGCAGCTGGTTGGCCACCGTGAACGAACTCGCCAGCGCGGCGCCGAGGATGGCGGCGAGCAGCACGATTCGCAGGAATCCGGTGATCCGGCTGACCAGCGTCGCGACCGCCATGCCCCACGAGCGCGAGACGACGGCCGCGTCGGACAGTTCCGGCCGGCCAGCCCGGCGCCGGGGAGCCGGACCACGCGGGACACGCTGCCGGGGTGGGGCGGGTAGTGGGCGTCGTCCGGGGCCCGGTCGCGCGGCGCCGGGCGGGGACGGTTGTAGCGGGGGATCGGGCAGCCGGTTCGGCGGGGGAGCCGGTTCCCACCCGGCGGTGCTCATTTCTGGTCGCCGACGGGTTGGTCGCCGGGGGCGTACCGGATGGCGGTAGCGAGCGGGTCGGAAGGCACGTGCGCCTCAGGGGTCCGGCCGGCCACCGCCTGTTTCGGCCGGTCGAGGTCGGCCGGGTCGGGTTGGCCGCGGAAGCGGTGCCACAGGCGGCGGCCGGCCAACAGCACCAGCACCGCGCCGGCGCTCATCGTGATGATGAACAGCACTTTGCCGTACGCGTTGGAGTGCACCGACAGCCGCACCGGTTCCCCCAGCGGCAGCCCCTCGGCGGTGCGCAGCGCCACGTCGACGGCGACCCGCTGGGTGAAGTGCACCTCGATCGGGACCCGCAGGGGCAGGTACCCGGGCGGCAGGCTGATCTCGCCCATGTCGTCGACCGTCATCCCGGGGGGTGCGTCGACGGCCAGCCGCACCCGGATCGGCACCGGCAGATCGTTGCGCAGCGCGAGCGGCAGCGGGCTGCGCTCGGTGGCCAGGGTGTACGCGCCGCCGGGGTTCATGATCCGCACCGCGCCGAACATGTCGCCGACGGTGTCGGTGACCACCGCGAGGCGCTGCCGGGCCAGGCCGTCGCGGGCGGGCGGCGGCACCGACTGGCTCAGCGCGCGCAGCATGTCCTCACGCAGCGGGGCGGTGTATCCGATCGCGGTCAGACCGGTGCGTTCGTCGACGCCCAGGGCCGCGGTCAGCCCCGAGAGACGTCCGTTCGTGGCGGCGATCCCGGACGTCACCGCGTCGGCGATGCGGCCGCGCGGGTTGCCGATGTCGTCGGCCGGCCAGCCGGCGTCCGGCTGCGGCGGTACGGCGGCGCCCTCGGCGATCAGCTCACGCAGTGGCCGTGGGAGGGCGAGGCCGGCCCTGATCGCCGTGCCGATCGAGGTCAGGATGGCCTGGGCGTCGTCTGGGCGTGGGCTCCACACCAGCGGCGGCACCACGATCTGGGTGCGCGGCCCGGTGTCGGGTTGCAGACCGCGCCACAACAGGGAGCCGAGCGCGTTCTGGCGCCGGGCCACCGCCGAGTCGTGCCGCAGCGGGACGTCCAGCGACGGATCGAGGTAGGTCGGCGCCGCGGGCTCGGCGCCGGCGCCTGCCAGTGCCGCACCGATCGTCGGGTCGAACGGCATCGCGACGAGGTTGGGGGAGTACCGCACGGGCGCCAGATCGGCGGTCGAGCCGAGGCCGGTCGCATCGTCGCGGGCCGCGAGGGTGGCCGCGGTGACCGCCACACTGCGCCCCTGTGCGGACAACAGCTGCGCCGCCGCCCCGGTGAGCGGACCGTCGCCGACCAGCGTGACACTGCCGGTCGAGGTGACGCCGAGGATCTGGTCGACGATGGCGGCGGCACCGGTGGTGGCGATCGCGCCGAGCCGCGGATCGCCCACCCGCTGCAGCGCGTCCAGATCCGCCTGGGCGTACGGCGTGGCCGTCACGCACATCCGGCGGGCGAGCGCCTTGAGCCGGTTGAGCCAGCCGACGGCTGCTTCCTGTCCGGTGCCGGGGCGGGTCGGCGTGGTCGGCCCGGCGTCGGGTCCGACGTTCACGGCGTATCCGGCCGTCATCGCGTTGACCGTCACGAGCAGGTCCGGGTCGACCGCCAGGCACAGCGCCGGGCCGAGCTCACCGCCCCGGTCCACGGCCGGGCCGGTGGCGAAGTCCACCGCGGCCAGCAGAGTCTCCAGCCGGCCGCCGGGCGCCAGCGACGCCGCCAGTTCGTCGTCGATCAACCGCACCGGTGTCGTCCCGCCCGGGATGCCCGCGGCCAGCCGCGGTTTGTCGGCAAGGGGCCAGAACATGGTCAGCCGCACGGGTTTCGACGTGTCGGGAGGGACGACGGAGGTCAGTGTCTCGGCGGCCGACTCGGCGCCGGGTTCGGACGGCACGCCCAGCACCGGCAGCAGGAAACGCGCGTCGTCGAGGCGGGCCGGCGCCCCGTAGTCCGGCGTGCCGTTGACGTTGACCATCAGTGGATACACGCCGGGCGACTTGATCCGCAACGACGGCCCGTCCGGGGCGCGGATCGGATAGGCGAAGGTGAACGGCACCTCTTTACCGCGATCGAGTTCGGGGGCGACGGTGATGAAATCGGCGACCGGCTCGAACTGGTCCAGGTTGCCGGTCAAGTTGGTGCGCAGCCCCGATGACGAGTCGACCGCCGGTGCGTGTTCGAGACGCAGCACCACATCGCGGACCGTGCGGTCCCCGACGTTGCGCACCACCCCGGACACTGTGACCACCGGATCGCTGGCCGTGGTGACGACGTCGGGAGTCACGCGGTCGATGCGCAACCGGAGGAACGCGGCGGCGCCGGGCTCACCGGCGGCGGCATGCGGAAGGACGGTCGAGATGGCGATCAGCAGCAACAGGACCAGCGCGGCCAGCAGACGCGGCACCGCCGCGGTCATGTGTGGCGCCGCCACGGTCCTCACTGCCCTTGTCCGCATCCGTTCGTCCGCCGGCCGGGAGGGGTTTGGCTGGACTCGTCACGACGACGGTTGCGGGTGTGCGAATGGGTCTGCGGGCGTCGCCGCGGCGCCGAGCGCGGCAGCGGCGGCAGCGACGCCGGACCGTCGCTGCGCAGTTTGTCGATGAGTTCGTGGGCGACCTCGGCCAGTCGGCGTTCGTCGGCGTAGGCCAGCCGGTTCGGGAGTTCCCCGAGCGGTACCCAGGCCACCTCGGTCACCTCGACGTCCTCGTCGGACAGGTCACCGCCGAGGAATCTCATCAGGTAATGGTGCACGGTCTTGTGGACCCGGCGGCCCTCGGTGACGAACCAGTAGTCGATGCTGCCCAGCGCCGCGAGTACGTCACCGCGGATGCCGGTCTCCTCGGCCACCTCGCGGATCGCGGTCTGCTCGGCCGTCTCACCCATCTCGATGTGTCCCTTGGGCAGTGACCACAGCATCCGGCCGCGGCGGTCGATGCGGCCGATCAGCGCCGCCACCTGACTGTGCTTCGGTCCGTCGATGCCGTGGACGACCAGACCGCCTGCCGAGGTCTCGTGCACGGTGCGCAGCCGCTCCGGGGGCCGGCGGGGCCGGGCCTTGCGGGACTGATCGGTGGGTTCGGCCCCTGGCTCGGGGGTGCCGGCCCCGGGGGTGTCTGTGGTGCCGGAGTCGACGTCGGGCTTCGCGGAGGCGGTGGATCGATCGGTGGCCGCCTGCGGGGGTCCGGCCGGACGTCGGCCGCGACGCCGCCCGCGGCGGCGTCGTGGTTTGGGCTGCTCGCCTTCGGACACCCAAGCGATAGTAGCTGCCACCCGATGTCACTCCGGCCACACTCGCCGGTCGCTGCCGTACCGTTACCCTCTAGGCTCAACGAACGTGCCGGACGACCCAGACGACGCCGAAGACGACGCCGCGACCGACGCCGAACTGCTGGCCCGTGCGGCGGTGGCGCTCAATCGTGAGGGCGAGGTCCTGCGCGATATCGGCGCCGTGTTTGCAGAAGCCGGTCACACCTTGTATCTGGTCGGCGGCAGCGTGCGCGATGCGCTGCTCGGCAGGCTGGGCACCGACCTCGACTTCGCCACCGACGCGCGCCCGGAGCAGATGCAGGCGTTCCTGCGGCCGTGGGCCGACGCGCTGTGGCATACCGGCATCGAATTCGGCACCGTCGGGGTCGGTAAGGCCGGCCACCGCATGGAGATCACGACCTTCCGCGCCGACAGTTACGACCAGGTGTCGCGCAATCCCGAGGTCCGGTACGGCGACCGGCTCGAAGACGATCTGGTGCGCCGCGACTTCACGGTCAACGCCATGGCGGTGGCGATCACGGCCGCCGGACCGGGCGAATTCCACGACCCGCTGGGCGGTTTGGCCGCGCTACGGGCGAAGGTGCTCGACACCCCGTCGGTGCCCGAGGTGTCGTTCGGCGACGATCCGCTGCGGATGTTGCGCGCCGCGCGCTTCGCCTCACAGCTCGAGTTCGGCGTCGCGCCGCGGGTGCGGACCGCGTTGACGGAGATGGCGCCGCAGCTGGCCCGCATCACCGCCGAGCGCGTCGCCGCGGAACTGGACAAGCTGCTGCTCGGTTCCGACCCGGTGACGGGCATCGACCTGATGGTGCAGACCGGACTCGGCGACGTGGTGGTGCCGGAGGTCGGCGGGATGCGGCTGGCCATCGACGAACACCACCAGCACAAGGACGTCTACTGGCATTCGCTGACGGTGTTGCGTCAGGTGATCGATCTCGAGGACGGGCCCGATCTGGTGTTGCGCTGGGCGGCGTTGTTGCACGACATCGGGAAGCCGGCAACGCGGCGCCACGAACCCGACGGCGGGGTGAGCTTCCACCACCACGAGGTGGTCGGCGCGAAGATGGCCCGCAAGCGGATGCGCGCGCTCAAGTACTCCAAGCAGATGGTCGACGACGTGTCGCAGCTGGTGTTCCTGCATCTGCGGTTCCACGGATACGCGGATGAGAAGGGGGCAGGCAAGTGGACCGATTCGGCGGTGCGCCGCTATGTCGCCGACGCCGGTCCGCTGCTGGGCCGGCTGCACAAGCTCGTCCGCGCCGACTGCACGACCCGCAACAAGCGCCGCGCAGCCCGGCTGCAGGCCAATTACGACGACCTCGAGCGCCGCATCGCCGAGCTGGCCGCGAAGGAGGATCTGCAGCGGGTGCGGCCAGATCTCGACGGCAACGAGATCATGCGGCTCCTCGACATCCCGGCCGGCCCGCAGGTAGGGGAGGCATGGCGGTATCTGAAGGAGTTGCGGCTCGAGCGTGGTCCGCTCTCGCACGACGAGGCGGTCGACGAACTGCTGAAGTGGTGGAATGCCGAACGGTGACGGTGTGCGCATTGCCGACGGAACGCCGCACCCCGCCCGGACGTCTGAACCGGTATGGAGTACTGCCTGGGTGACGCCGACGGATCGGCGACGATGTGGACCGCGGAACCGGATACCGACACCGACGGCGACGGGGTGTTCGACGCGGTCGGCCTGGACCTCGACGGCGACGGTCGGGTCGACGACGCGCTGGCCGACCACAACGGTGACGGGCTGGCCGAGGTCGGTGCGCGCGACCTCGACGACGACGATGTCGCCGAGGCTTACGTCAGCGACGACGGCACCGGCACCTGGACGCTCAGCGTCGACCGCACCGGGCAGGTGCGCTGGTTCGGCCTGGACGGCGTCGAGCACACCGGTGGTCCGGTGGTGGATCTCGACGCCGACGGGCAGTTCGACGACCGGCTTGTCGACAGCGACGGGAACGGCCTGGCCGACCGGGTGTTCAGCGGCGACACCGCGCACGTGGACACCGACGGCGACGGGCGCTGGGACGTCCGGTTGTCCGACGCCGACGGCGACGGTCGCGCCGATGCGGCGACCGGAATGTAGTACCGACCCGCATACGGTTTGCGCAGGGGTCAACCGCTTGGCCATGACCGGCCCCGAACCACTCGCCGGCCGCCCCCACCCACCAGCCTCAGCCGCGCCCCTGCCCCGGCGGGCCGGCGAACGCCTGCGCGATGGACAACCACTGCTCGGCGTCGGGTCCCTCCGCGGTCACGTCCAACTCGGCGCGGGGTCGTCGCTGGGTGACCAGGAAGCAGAAGTGCTCGGCCGATCCGGTGACCCGCTGCGCGGCGTCGGCCGGTCCCCAGGTCCACAGGGATCCGTCGGGAGCGGTCAGTTCCACGTGAAACGTCTCGGCCGGGGCGGGCAGTCCGTGCACCGCGAAGGCGAAGTCCCGGGTGCGCACCCCGATGTGCGCGATCGAGCGCAGCCGCGCGGTCGGGACACGCTGCACGCCGAGCGCATCGGCGACGTCGAGTCCATGCGCCCACGTCTCCATCAACCGCGCGGTCGCCATCGATGCTGCGCTCATCGGCGGACCGAACCACGGCAGCTTGCGTCCGTCGGCGACCGTCAGCAGGGCATTGTGCAACAGGCCCCGGGTGGTCCGCCAATCGGCCAGCAGTTCCGCGGGAGGCGTGGTCGCCAGGTCCTCGGCGGCGCGGTCGACGAAGCCGGTGGGATCCTTCGCGGCGTCACCGAGGACGACGTTGAACCCGGTCTCGTCGGTCACCGACAGCAGCGCGACGCGGTCGGTCCACAACAGGTGGGCGATCTGATGGGCGATGGTCCACCCCGGCGCCGGGGTCGGCGTCGACCACATCGCGGCCGGGAGGTCGGCGATCAGCGCGTCGAGTTCGTCGCTCTCGGCGCGCAGGTCTGCGACGACGGAGTCTGCGGCGGCCATGAGTGCATCCTAATTGTGTGCGTGTGGTGGCCGCCCCAACACGGCGTGCAGCGCCGATCCGGCAAGGTAGACGCCGACGCCGGCGGCCGCCAAACCCGGGGCGCGGCCATCGGCCGGGATGACCGCCGCCGCCGCCGCGATGGCGCCGATGAACGCCATCCAGAACAGCGAGTCCTGCACGGTGAAGACGTGGCCGCGCAGCGCATCGTCGACGTCGATCTGCATCGCGTTGTCGGCGCAGAGTTTGACGACCTGCCCGGCCGCGCCGAGCAGTGATCCGCAGATCACCATCACGGGCAGCTGTAGACCGATCGCCGCGAACTGGACGGCGGTCGCCGTGACGAGCGCGCTGTTGGCGGTGCGGTAGCGGCCCCAGCGGGCGATCAGCGACGGCGTGGCGACCGTCGCGAGGAACGAGCCGGCGCCGGTGGCGGCGACGAAGAGCACCGTGGTGCCGAGCCCGGCGACGGCCGCGGTGTCGCTGTGGCGCACCATCACCAGCACCAGCAGCGTGTTGACCCCGAACACGACGCGGTGCGCGCCGAGGCCGGACAACGTGGCCGCGACCGTGCGCACCGACAGCACGGTGCGCGCGCCGCGCAGCCACCCCGCCGCGACCGCGTAGGTGACGGACCCGCGGACGGCACGCGTCCGGTGGCCCGGTCCGAGCGCATGCGCGCCGAACCGGACCGACAACAGCAGCGCCAGCGCCACGGGCAGCGCGGCGATGAGGAGGATCGCCGAGGCGCCGGTGTCGTCGGCGCCGAACACCCAACGCGGCAACAGCATGAAGTTCGCACCGAGGAACGCGGCCACTGCGCCGGTGGCCGCCGCCACGGAGTTCATCGTGACGACCTGCTCCCTCGGCACGACATGCGGCAGCGCCGCCGACAGACCCGAGGACACGAAGCGGGTGAAGCCATTGACGACCAACGCGCCCAACAGGATCGGCAGGTCGCCCGCCCTCCCGGCGAGCAGAGCGGCCTCTCCCAGCACCAGTATGAGCCGCGCCGAATTCGCCCCGATCAGGACGAGCCGGCGGTCCCACCGGTCGAGTAGCGCACCGGCGAACGGACCCAGCACCGAGTACGGCAGGAACAGCACCGCGAACGACCCGGCGATCGCCCATGGCGTGGCGGCGCGATCAGGGTTGAACAGGATCGCCCCGGCCAGCCCGGCCTGAAACAGCCCCTCACCGAACTGGCTGACGGCGCGCAGTTCGAGCAGCCGCCAGAACTCGGGGAGCCCGCGCACCGACTGCCAGACGGCTTTCGGCGCTCGACACATGCGAAGGGCGCCGGCGGCGCCGAGGTGCGGCACCGCATCCACAGTACAAATGTTCGCTGCGGGCGGCGGTTGTCCGCCACATCGGCAGCCAGCCGGTGACATGATGGTGGACGTGGCGCAGTCAGAGGATCCGGAGGACTTCATCGCTCCCGCGGCACAACGGGTTCGTGCGGGGACGCTACTGCTCGCCAACACCGATCTGCTGGAGCCGACCTTCCGGCGCAGCGTCATCTACATCGTCGAACACAACGACGGCGGAACCCTCGGGGTGGTGCTGAACCGGCCGAGTGAGACGGCGGTCTACAACGTGCTGCCGCAGTGGGCGAAGCTGGCCGCCAAACCGGAGACGATGTTCATCGGCGGACCGGTGAACCGCGATGCCGCGCTGTGCCTGGCCACCCTGCGGGCCGGTCTGGAGGTCGCCGGTGTGCCGGGGCTGCGGCACGTGCAGGGGCGCGTGGTGATGGTCGATCTCGACGCGGATCCCGAACCGCTGGCCCCGGCGCTCGAGGGGGTGCGGATCTTCGCCGGTTACTCCGGCTGGACCATCGGCCAGCTCGAGGGCGAGATCGAGCGCGACGACTGGATCGTATTGTCGGCGTTGCCTTCCGACGTGCTCATCGAGCCACGGGTCGATCTGTGGGCGCGGGTGCTGCGTCGTCAGCCGCTGCCGCTGTCGCTGTTGGCGACCCATCCGATCGACGTCAGCCGTAACTAGCTCACCCGGCAGGACAGTACGCAGCCGGCACACGACCCCGCGCAGTCCGCGTCGGCGGCCTCGGTGCGGGCGACCAGCTTCGCGCTCTGCCAGCAGCCCGCCGCGACCGTCGCGACCGCCCCTGCTCCGCAGGCGATCACCGCGAACACACCGGTCTCGGGCGGGGCCGCCAGCGCCACCACGCCACCGGCCGTCAACATCACCGCGGCCGCTAGCTGGGTGGGCGCCACCGCCCGCAGAATCTGCTGACGGGGATCGGCCGAACGCGGCCGCGTCGACAGCCACAGCCCGGGGCCCGCGACCGCGACGGCGGCACACAGGCACAGCACCGCAACGAAGACCATGGGCACAAGAATACGAGGCGGGGTTCGGCGTGTCAGGGCAGCCCGAGGGGCTGGGGCGGCGGAGCCGGTCCGGGCGCCTGCGGTGGCGGCGCGACGGCGGGCTGCGCGGTGGGCGAGGCCACCTTGAACCCGGTGACGATCGCGTCGGTGGCGTCCGCGGCCGCGACGGCCTGGTCGACGGTGGTCGTCACCGCCAGCGACACCAGGTAGCGGTCCGGCCCGGAGGACGCGATGACGTGCCTGCGCGAGGTGTTCAGCGTCATCGAGTTCTCCCGGTAGGTGCCCTCGATGAGCGAGGACGGCATCCCGTTGTAGGGCGCCAGCGACGCATCGGTTGACCGCCATGCCGGCAGTAGCTGGCTGTCGATGAAGCCGTGGCTGATGGCCTCGTCGGGGTTGAAGTCGCCGATCAGCTTGTACACCTTGAGCTGTGCGTTCGACGAGTACAGCCCGTCACCGCCGACGCGGTCGGCGATCACGGCGAACGCCTCGGGGACGTTGGGGTCCGGGATGTAGGCCCAGCCACGTGGCATCGGCAGTGTGATGCTGAGCGCGTTGAAGTCGCGGGCCACCTGTGGCTGCATGGCGACGTTCTCGGCTTTGAAGAACTCGGCGATCGTGCCGGAGGAGGCGGGCAGGATGGTCGGTGCCCGTGGCGCGACCGCGGCGGGGGCGACGGCCACCGCGACAGGGCCGGGTACCGGGGGTTGCGGGAAGACGGGTTCTGCCGTGGCGGTCGCTCCGGCGAAGCCGACCAGTGCGGCCGCGCCCGCAGCCACACCTGCTGCCAGAGCCCGCCAGTGACGGCCTTTCTCGATCATCGACGCGGTCCTTCTCCCGTGGTGGCTGGGCTCGTCACGCCCTGCGGTCAGACGCCGACTGTATCCAGGCCGCACGGGGGTTAGCCAGGGCTGGAGCCGAGCTGGGATCAAGCCCTGACTTCGCCGCGACGCAAACGATATCGAGCCGTGTCCTGCGGAGGTGTCGACGGTGGCCACGTGGGCCCTCAACTGCGGTAGAAGTCTCCTTATACCCTGGTGAGGTGACCGAAACCCCGACTGCCCAGCACCGAGCCGCTGATGCCGACACCCGGCAGCACCGCTACACCGCTGAGCTGGCCGGGCGGATCGAGGACGCGTGGCAGCAGAGGTGGGCGGCGGAGGGCACCTTCAACGTGCCCAACCCGGTCGGTGCGCTGGCCCCATTGGACGGTGTGGTGCCCGCCGACAAGATGTTCGTCCAGGACATGTTCCCCTACCCCTCGGGGGAGGGTCTGCACGTCGGACACCCCCTCGGCTACATCGCCACCGATGTGTACGCCCGCTACTACCGGATGACGGGGCGCAACGTGTTGCACGCATTGGGGTTCGACGCGTTCGGCCTGCCCGCCGAACAGTACGCGGTGCAGACCGGCACGCATCCGCGGATCCGCACCGAGGCCAACATCGTCAACTTCCGCCGCCAGCTGGGCCGGCTGGGGCTGGGCCACGACACGCGGCGCAGCTTCTCCACCACCGACGTCGACTTCTATACCTGGACGCAGTGGATCTTCCTGGAGATCTACAACGCCTGGTTCGACCGTGACGCCAACAAGGCGCGACCGATCACCGAGCTGATCGACGAGTTCGAGTCCGGTGTCCGCACCCTGGAGGACGGCCGCCAGTGGTCGGAGCTGAGCGCCGGTGAGCGCGCCGACGTCGTCGACTCCTATCGGTTGGTCTACCGCGCCGACTCGATGGTCAACTGGTGCCCGGGGCTGGGCACCGTCCTGGCGAACGAGGAGGTCACAGCCGACGGGCGCAGCGACCGCGGCAACTTCCCGGTGTTCCGGAAACGGTTGCGGCAGTGGATGATGCGCATCACCGCATACGCCGACCGCCTGCTCGAAGACCTCGACGTGCTGGACTGGCCGGACAAGGTCAAGACGATGCAGCGCAACTGGATCGGCCGCTCGACCGGCGCCAGCGTGCAGTTCGGCACCGACGCCGGCGATATCGAGGTGTTCACCACCCGCCCCGACACCCTTTTCGGCGCGACCTATCTGGTGCTGGCGCCCGAACATCCGCTCGTCGAGCGGTTGGCGGCCGAGCAGTGGCCCGACGGAGTGGACCGCCGCTGGATGTTCGGAGCGGCGACCCCGCGCGAGGCGGTCGCCGCCTACCGCGCGTCGATCGCCGCGAAGAGCGACCTGGAGCGTCAGGAGAACAAGACCAAGACCGGGGTTTTCCTGGGCGCGTATGCCACGAACCCCGCCAGCGGACAACGGGTTCCGATCTTCATCGCCGACTATGTGCTGATCGGTTACGGCACCGGCGCCATCATGGCGGTGCCCGGACACGACCAGCGGGACTGGGAGTTCGCGCACGAGTTCGGGCTGCCGATCGTCGAGGTGATCTCCGGCGGTGATGTCACCGAGGCGGCCTACGCCGGTGAGGGCCGGCTGGTGAACTCGGACTACCTCGACGGGTTGGACGTGGCGGCGGCGAAGGTGGCGATCACCGAACGGCTGGTCGCCGACGGCTGCGGCCGAGCGCGCGTCGAGTACAAGTTGCGCGATTGGCTTTTCGCCCGCCAGCGGTACTGGGGCGAGCCGTTCCCGATCGTCTACGACAGCGAGGGCCGTCCGCATCCGCTGCCGGAGTCGGCGCTGCCGGTGGAACTTCCCGATGTACCAGACTACTCGCCGGTGCTGTTCGACCCGGATGACGCTGACAGCGAACCGAGTCCGCCGTTGAACAAGGCGACCGAGTGGGTGCACGTCGAACTCGATCTCGGCGACGGTATGCAGACCTACACCCGTGACACCAACGTCATGCCGCAGTGGGCGGGCAGCTCGTGGTACGAGCTGCGCTACACCGATCCGCTGAACAAAGAGGCGTTGTGCGCCAAGGAGAACGAGGCGTACTGGATGGGGCCCCGGCCCGCTGAACACGGGGCCGACGATCCCGGCGGCGTGGACCTCTACGTCGGCGGTGTCGAGCACGCCGTGCTGCACCTGCTGTATTCGCGCTTCTGGCACAAGGTGCTCTACGACCTGGACCACGTGAGCTCGCGGGAGCCCTACCGGCGGCTGGTCAACCAGGGGTACATCCAGGCGTTCGCCTACACCGATCCGCGGGGGTCGTACGTGCCGGCCGCCGAGGTCGTCGAGCGTAACGGGAAGTTCTACTGGCCCGGCCCCGACGGTGAGGTCGAGGTGTTCCAGGAGTTCGGCAAGATCGGCAAGAGCCTGAAGAACTCGGTGTCGCCGGACGAGATCTGTGACAACTACGGCGCCGACACGCTGCGGGTCTACGAGATGTCGATGGGTCCGCTGGAGGCGTCGCGGCCGTGGGCCACCAAGGACGTCGTCGGTGCGCACCGGTTCCTGCAACGGGTGTGGCGGCTGGTGGTCGACGAGCAGACCGGTGCGGTGCGGGTGGCCAAGCACGGGGCACTCGACACGGATGCGCTTCGCCTGTTACACCGCACCGTGGCCGGGGTGTCGGAAGACTATGCGGCGCTTCGCTACAATACCGCGGCGGCCAAGCTGATCGAGTACACCAACCACCTGACGAAGGAGGGGGTGACGGCTCGGGCGGCGATCGAACCCCTGGTGTTGATGGTCGCGCCGCTGGCACCGCATCTGGCCGAGGAACTGTGGCGGCGGCTGGGGCACGACACGTCGCTGGCGCACGGTCCGTTCCCGGTGGCCGATCCGCAGTACCTGGTGACCGACATGGTCGAGTATCCGGTGCAGGTCAACGGCAAGGTCCGCAGCCGGATCACGGCCGAGGCCGACGCCGACGAGGGCACGCTCGAGGCGGCGGCCCTGGCCGACGAGAAGGTGCGGACCTTCCTCAACGGGGCGACGCCGGAGAAGGTGATCGTCGTCCCGGGCCGGCTGGTCAACCTGGTGTTGTGATTCGGCGTGCTGAACCGCGGTCCGCGCGTGACGTCAGCGTCCCTTGCGGCCACTAGCGCGGGCGGACGATGACCTCGTGGATGTGGGCATCGGCGGGTGCGTTGACCGCATCCGTCGTCACCTTGGCGACGGTCTCCGCGCTGAGGAAGTCGGCCGGGTGGTAGTCACGCCCCTCGTAGGCCCGCAGGTTCTGCTGCATCTGCGTGGCGATCCGGCCGGGGTACACCGAGGTGACCCGTAGACCGGCCTCGTCGTTGCGCAGCGAGTCGGCGAACGAGCGCAGCGCGAACTTGCTCGCCGAATACGACGCCAGGCCGGGGGAGGCGTTGATCCCCGACCCCGAGTTGATGAACACCACCTGGCCGTCCGGGGCCGCCCTCAGCGCCGGCAACAACGCCAGCGTGAGCGCGACGGCGCCGATCACGTTGACGTTCATGGTGGCCCGCCACTCGTCGACGGTGGATTCGGCGACGCGCGCCGGATAGGCGACACCGGCGTTGTGGATGAGCACGTCGAGTTCGGCGATCGGCTCGACGGCGGCCGGGATCGCGTCGACGTCGTCGAAGTCGATCTCCCAGGTGGTGGCGCCGAGCCGCTGCGCGACGTCATCGAGTCGCGCTGACGGCCGGCCGGCGAGGAGCAACGTGTGGGTGGGCGCCAGCGCGGTGGCGACGGCCGCCCCGAGGCCGCGTCCGGCGCCTGTGATCATCGCGGTCGGCACGTCGCCAACCCTACCGACCTGCGCGAAACGCATTGCCGTCGCATGATTGAACGGATGCCATACGACCCCAGCTTCGCGCCCACGCAACTCGCGGCCCGCGCCGCATACCTCCTGCGCGGTAACGACCTGGGCGCGATGACCACCGCCGCGCCCCTGCTGTACCCGCACATGTGGAGCTGGGATGCCGCCTTCGTGGCGATCGGGCTGGCGCCGTTGAGCGTGGAGCGTGCGGTTGTCGAACTCGACACGCTGCTCTCCGCACAGTGGCGCAACGGGATGATCCCGCACATCGTGTTCGCCAACGGGGTCGACGGCTACTTCCCGGGCCCCGCCCGCTGGGCGACCTCCACCCTGGCGGCCGACGCCCCGCGCACCCGCCACACCTCCGGTATCACCCAGCCGCCCGTGCACGCGATCGCCGTGCAGCGCATCCTCGACCACGCCGGTACCCGGGGCCGGTCGACCCGCCAGGTGGCCGAGGCCTTCCTCGACCGTCGCTGGGGGGAGCTGGTGCGCTGGCACCGCTGGCTGGCCGAATGCCGAGATCTGAACGACCGCGGCCGCATCACCCTTTATCACGGTTGGGAGTCCGGCATGGATAACTCGCCGCGGTGGGATGCCGCCTACGCCAACGTGATCCCGGGTGTGGTGCCGGAGTATCAGCGCGAGGACAACAAGATCAACACAGACGCGACGCAGCGGCCGTCCGATTACGAGTACGACCGGTACCTGTGGCTGCTCGAGGAGATGAAATCTGCCCGCTACGACGATCACCTACTGCCGAAGGTGATGAGTTTCGCCGTCGAGGACGTGTTCGTATCGGCGATCTTCTCGGTGGCCTGTCAGGTGCTCGCCGAGATCGGCGAGGACTACAAACGCCCCAACGCCGATGTGCGTGACCTGTACTCGTGGGCCGAGCGGTTCCGCGCCGGCGTCGTCGAGACGACCGACCAGCGAACCGGCGCGGCCAAGGATTTCGATGTCCGCGCGGACAAGTGGGTGGCCACCGAGACCGTCGCGCAGTTCGCCCCGCTGCTGTGCGGGGGCCTGCCGCACCAGCGGGAGCGGGCGCTGCTGCGCCTGTTGGAGGGGCCGCGATTCTGCGGGCACCCCGACCTCAGGTACGCGTGCATCCCCTCGACGTCACCGGTGTCACGTGACTTCCGGTCGCGGGAGTACTGGCGCGGCCCGGTCTGGCCGGTGATGACATGGCTGTTCGCGTGGTGTTTCGCGCGGCGCGGGTGGGCCGAACGGGCCAGGCTGTTGCGGCACGAGGGGTTGCGCCAGGTCAGCGACGGCACCTTCGCCGAGTACTACGAACCGTTCACCGGCGAACCATTGGGCAGTATGCAGCAGTCGTGGACCGCCGCGGCGGTGCTGGACTGGCTGGGGTAGCGCCTAGTCCTGGTGCTGTTCGGCGAGGCGCTCCAAGGGTACCAACGCCTTGGCCAGCGTGTCGAGTTCCTCGTTGGTGAGCTTCGACAACAGGGTGGCCAGGTGAGCGCGGCGGGTGGCGAGCGCCTCGCGGTGCTGCACCAGGCCCTCGGGCGTGACCTCGACGAGCACCGCCCGCAGGTCCGAGGGGTCACGAGAACGTTTGACCAGGCCGAGCTTCTCGAGCCGGCGGATCGCCACGGTGGTGGTGGGGGTGCGGACGCGTTCGTGGGCGGCCAGTTCGGTCATCCGGATCGGGCCGCAGTCCAGCAGCGTCAGCAGGATCGACAGCTGGGCCAGTGTGAGGTCGCCACCCTCGGCACCCCGATTGACGTCGCCTCGGCGCAGGACGGAGAACACCTTCAACAACACACGCTGGAGCTCACTTGCGAGCTCGGTGACCTGCGTCTGTGTCCCGACCATAGTTCGTAAGTCTAACCTGTCGGGGCCTGCCGATTTGGCTTTGGCCGTGAATTTGACCACATCCTGCGAGAGGAACGTCTGGAGCCGGTCGGTCCGGTTGACGTCGATTTTCGCGACCGGGGATTCCCCCCCGGCCTGACCTGCCCGGCCTCCACGTCATGTCGCGAAGGCTCCTGCGGGACGGCAGCCACTGCGGCGGGACCACATCACTGTGATTCAAGGGGCGACACGCTTTAGGACTGCCGGGAGACCGCAAAATTCGCGGGTGACGTGATCCGGCCGCAGTTTCGGCGGAGCCCCGATCAGGCGCCGATCTGCCCGTCGGCCTTCCACACCGCCACCATCGACGGCCGCGCGGTCCCGTTCCCGCCTTCCGGCCACCGCGAGAGCGGATTGTCGATGCTGTTGTCGTCATGCTCGCCGGGATGCTGGACGGCCACCATCACCAGGTCGTCCATCACGATCGGCCCACAGGTCTCCGCACCCAGCGGCACGGTGAGGAACTGCTTGGTCTCGCCGCGGTTCGGGCCTTCCAGCGCAACGGCGAACAGGCCGTCGTTGGAGTCCAGTGCGTTGCCGTCGGTGGAGATCCACAGGTTCCCGTGGCTGTCGAACGCCAGGTTGTCCGGGCAGGAGATGGGGCTGACCTCGGTCTTGTCGAAGCCGGCGAAATAGGTGTCGGCTGCCGCCGGATCGCCGCACACCAGCAGTAGTTCCCAGGTGAAGTCGGTACCTGCGTGGTCGTCGGTGATCTCCAGGACCTGCCCGCTCTTGTTGTCGTTGCGGGGATTGGCCGCGTCGGCGGGGGCCTCACCGGGCGCGCCGCGTTCGTCGTTGTTGGTCAGCGCGACGTAGACCTTGCCGGTCTTCGGGTTGGCCTCGAAGTCCTCGGGCCGGTCCATCTTGGTCGCGCCGGCCTTGTCGGCGGCCATGCGGGTGAACACCGCGGCCTCCTGAGCGGAAATCCCCTCGACCAACGACTCGGCCCGACCACCGGGACCCGACCGCAGGAGCGGGATCCAGGTGCCGCTGCCGCGGAACGAGCCCGTCGACGGGAGCCTGCCCGAACCGTCGATCTCGTCGGCCGGGATGTCGCTGGTCAGTTTCGCGACGTAGAGCGTGCCCTCGTCGAGGAGGGTCATGTTGTGCGCCATCGCAGCCGGTTCGCGCCCTGGCTGCATCTTCTTGCTGGAGACGAACTTATACATGTAGTCGAAGCGCTCGTCGTCACCGGTGTAGGCGACCACGGTGCCGTCGTCGGTGACGTAGATGTTGGCGCCCTCGTGCTTGAGCCGGCCCATCGCGGAGTGTTTGACCGGAGTCGAGTTGGGGTCCCACGGATTGAGTTCGACGACGTAGCCGAACCGGTTCGGCTCGTTGGGTGTCTTCGTCAGGTCGAAGCGGGGGTCGAAGGTCTCCCAGAGCAGGGCGGTCGGTTCCGGCGAGATCCCATAGCGGTCGCGTCGGTCGGCGTCCACCGGGTTCGGCGCCGGCGCACCCTCGGCGGCGCCGAAGTAATCCTGGAAGTTCTCCTCGCCCGAGAGCACGGTGCCCCATGGAGTGACGCCGCCGGCGCAGTTTGCGAAGGTTCCCGTGACAATCCGGCCGTCCGGATCCCCAGCGGTCTTGACGAAGTCCGTGCCCGCGGCCGGACCCGTCAGCGTCATCGGGGTGTCGGCGGTGATGCGGCGGTTGTAGCGGCCGATCACCGGCTTCAATCCCTGCGGCGTGCGCTCCACCTCGACGACACCCATGCCGACCGCCGCGATCTCGACGTCGAAGTGCTCACGGGTCGGGGCGTCGGGGTTGTAGCCGGGGAACATGAACACTGGGTCCACGTACTCGAAATTGGTGACCAGCAGGAACCGGTTGCGCTGACCCTCGATCGGCAGCAGCCCGGCGAAGTCGTTGTTGAACCCGAACTGCCCGCGCTGTGCGGCGCCGGTCTGCTTGGCGACGTCGAATTTCGGCGCGCCGGGCAGGATCGGATCGCCCCAGCTGATCACGACCGCCTGTTCGTAGCCGTCGGGAACGACGACCCTGTCCTCGCTGTTGGGGGCGACCGAGGTGAACTTCATGCCCGGCGGGGACTCTGCCGGCGTGTCCGACGTCGGGGCAGTGGCGGCGGGTTGCTCGTTGCCGCCGCACGCGGCCAGCGCCGAGCCGGCGCCGACGGCGAGCACGGTCACTCCGGTGACCCGCAGCATCGACCGGCGCGTCACCGCCTTGACGACATCACCGAAGTACTCGTTGTCGCTGGTGTTGGGAACCGGCTTCCAGCAGGCGTCACCACACTTGTAGCGGCAGGTGATGTGTTGCCGTTTGGACTTACCATCATGCGACACAAAGAGATTCAACGGCACTAGCGCCATGGCAGGCAGGGTCCTTCCGTTCGCGCGGCCGCGGGCTCAGCGGCCGATTGGGCGGAAACCTACGGCAGCCGGGCGTGCAACAGGCGATCAACGGGTGAACAGCCGGTGGCGGGCCCGACACGCCGTTGCGAGTTCAACGGACTTGCTGCGGTGCCACTTCCACATCATGCAACCCCGACGCCGGGTGGTCGAACCCACCGACGGCTGGATCAGCCACTGCAGACCCGCCGACCGCCGCCACGACACCACCCGCACCGCGCACGAGGGCTTCCGCTACCTCAGCCAAACCGCCGTACCACACCCCAGACTCGACCACAGCCCGTTATTCGACACGCTTTAGCCTTCGATGAAGGTTTCCAGCTGTGTGCGGGCGACGTCGTCGGGCAGCTGCTGCGGCGGGCTCTTCATCAGGTACGCCGAGGCGGCGACGACGGGGCCACCGATGCCGCGGTCCTTGGCAATCTTCGCCGCGCGCACTGCGTCGATGATGACGCCGGCCGAGTTCGGCGAATCCCACACCTCGAGCTTGTACTCCAGGTTCAGCGGCACGTCGCCGAAGGCGCGGCCCTCGAGGCGGACGTAGGCCCACTTGCGGTCGTCGAGCCAGCCGACGTGGTCGGACGGGCCGATGTGCACGTCCTTGGTCTGGAACTCGCGCTGCAGGTTGCTGGTGACGGCCTGGGTCTTGGAGATCTTCTTGGACTCCAGGCGCTCGCGCTCGAGCATGTTGAGGAAGTCCATGTTGCCGCCGACGTTGAGCTGCATCGTGCGGTCGAGCTGCACGCCGCGGTCCTCGAACAGCTTGGCCATCACACGGTGGGTGATGGTCGCGCCGACCTGGCTCTTGATGTCGTCACCGACGATCGGGACGCCGGCGTCTTCGAACTTCTTGGCCCACAACGGGTCTGACGCGATGAACACGGGAAGCGCGTTGACGAACGCCACGCCGGCGTCGATGCAGCACTGGGCGTAGAACTTGTCGGCTTCTTCGGAGCCCACCGGCAGGTAGGACACCAGCACGTCGATCTTGGCGTCCTTGAGTGCCTTGACCACGTCGACGGCCTCGACGTCGGACACCTCGATGGTGTCAGCGTAGTACTTCCCGATGCCGTCGAGGGTCGGGCCACGCTGCACGACGACGTCGGTCGGTGGCACGTCGGCGATCTTGATGGTGTTGTTCTCCGACGCGAAGATCGCCTCGGACAGATCGAAGCCGACCTTCTTGGCGTCGACATCGAAGGCGGCCACGAACTTCACGTCGCGGACGTGGTAGGGCCCGAAACGAACGTGCATCAGACCGGGCACGGTCGCGTTCTCGTCTGCGTCCTTGTAGTACTGCACGCCCTGCACTAGCGAGGACGCGCAGTTTCCAACGCCGACAATGGCGACCCGGATGTCTCCTGCGTGCTCAGTCATGGCCGTTCTCTCCCTCTCCTACTGAAATCGGTGGTGCTGTCTGTGGTCGCCGCGGGCTCGAGGCGGTGTTCACGTGTTGTCCGGACTCCCCTGCCCGAGACGTTCGGCCGCGATGAGTTCGTTGAGCCACCTCACTTCGCGCTCGCTGGACTCCAACCCGAGCTGATGCAGCTGCCGGGTGTATCGATCGAATGAGTTGCTGGCCCGCGCCACTGCTTCACGCAGACCTTCGCGACGTTCCTCCACCTGACGGCGGCGACCCTCAAGAATCCGCATCCTGGCTTCCGCAGGGGTGCGGTTGAAGAAGGCGAGATGCACACCGAATCCGTCGTCGGAGTAGTTCTGCGGGCCGGTGTCCGCCACGAGTTCGGCGAAGCGTTGCTTCCCGGCGTCGGTGAGCTGGTACACCCGCCGTGCCCGGCGCCGCGTCACCGTGCCCGCGGGTGCGGCGTCCTCGACGATCAGGCCGTCGACCTGCATGCGGCGCAGCGCCGGATACAGCGAACCGTACGAGAACGCACGGAAGGCACCCAGTAGACCGGTCAGGCGTTTGCGCAGCTCATAGCCGTGCATTGGCGATTCGAGCAGCAGACCGAGAATGGCGAGTTCCAGCACCGGGAACCACCCCCTCACAATCTGCACCGTCGTCACGATGCATCGACACGTCGTTGAATACTATCGCGCCGATATATTTGACGCCACACAGGGTGTTGCCCGTTGTTCGCTTTCCGGTCACCTGGACGGTCTGCTCAGCTGCTCGGGGACCAGATCGCCTTCATGGTGCCGTCCCCGAACAGCTCGATCCTGCCGTGCCGAAATCACTGTTGGCGTCGTAAGAGTTAGGCGGGCAGAACCGCAGACCAGACGACGAATCCGGGGTGGCGTTGCGGCGTCTGCCGTTCGGCGTCTCCCGTGCCGACGTACTCTGGTCTGCGTGCGATTGCAGAGACAGGTGGTGGACTACGCGCTGAGGCGCCGGTCCCTGCTGGCCGAGGTCTACTCGGGGCGCACCGGCGTCTCGGAGGTCTGCGACGCCAACCCCTATCTGCTGCGCGCCGCGAAGTTCCATGGCAAGCCCAGCTCGGTGATGTGCCCGATTTGCCGTAAAGAGCAGTTGACGTTGGTCTCGTGGGTATTCGGGGAGCACCTCGGCCCGGTGTCGGGGTCGGCGCGCACCGCCGAGGAGCTGGTCCTACTGGCCACCAAGTTCGACGAGTTCTCCGTACATGTGGTGGAGGTATGCCGAACCTGTGAATGGAATCATCTGGTGAAGTCGTATGTGCTCGGCGCGGTGCGGCCACCCAAGGCCCCACGCGGAACCCGGCCGGCGCGTAAGAGCGCCCGTACGGCGAGTGAATAGCGACGGGCGCTACGAACGGTCGGTCGATGATGCCCGCACGGGACACTCGGCTGACGGTGTCGGTGCGCCGCGTCCGAACCACAACCGTGGACCCCGGCGTGACGGCTGGGGCCGTCCGCCGCGTCCCGCTCAGGGACCCGTGCGCCGACCCCCCGAACCGGCTCCCCGGAACCGTCCGCCGCGGGCGCCCGACGACAACCGCACCGCGATCCTGCCGCAGGTCCGTCACGAACCGCCGCCCCATCTGCGGGACCCGATCGACGTGGTCAAAGCCGCTCTCGATGGCACCCCTGCGCACAAGCCGCCGCCGCACTGGCGTGAGCGCGTCAACTGGAGGTGGGTTCGGCACGGGCTGATCGCCGCGGCCGGGGTTCTGATCGTGCTGCCGCTTGTCACCTTCGGGATGGCGTACATGGTCGTCGACGTCCCGAACCCGGGCGACATCCGGACCAATCAGGTCTCGACGATCCTGGCCAGCGACGGCAGCGAGATCGCGAAAATCGTTCCGCCCGAGGGCAACCGCGTCGACGTGAACATCGACCAGATCCCGGTGCACGTGCGGGACGCGGTGATGGCCGCCGAGGACCGTGACTTCTACTCGAATCCGGGCTTCTCGTTCACAGGATTCGCCCGCGCGTTCAAGAACAACCTGTTCGGCGGCGACATCCAGGGTGGGTCGACGATCACCCAGCAGTACGTGAAGAACGCGCTCGTCGGTTCCGAACGCGGTGGCCTGGGTGGCGTCACGCGTAAGGCCAAGGAGCTGGTCATCTCGACGAAGATGTCCGGCGAGTGGTCCAAAGACCAGGTGTTGCAGTCGTACCTGAACATCATCTACTTCGGTCGCGGGGCCTACGGGGTGGCCGCGGCGTCGCGGGCGTACTTCAGCAAGCCGGTCGAGGAACTCACCGTCGCCGAGGGCGCCCTCCTGGCGGCGTTGATCCAGCGTCCGTCCGCACTCGACCCGGCCGTCGACCCGGAGGGTGCCGCGGGCCGGTGGAACTGGGTGCTCGACGGGATGGTCGAGATCGGGGCGCTCTCAGAGGCCGACCGCACCGCACAGGTCTTCCCCCCGACGGTCCCGCCGGACGTCGCGCGGACCCAGAACCAGACGACGGGTCCCAACGGCCTCATCGAACGTCAGGTCCAGCGCGAACTGCTCGAGCTGTTCAACATCAGCGAACAGCAACTCAACACCGAGGGCCTGCAGATCACCACGACGATCGACCCTAAGGCGCAGGGAGCGGCCGAGGAGGCCGTCGCGGAGTACCTGGACGGTCAGGACCCCGACATGCGCGCCGCGGTGGTGTCGATCGATCCGAAGAACGGCGGAGTCAAGGCCTACTACGGCGGTTCGGACGCCAACGGTTTCGACTTCGCCCAGGCCGGCCTGCCGACCGGTTCGTCGTTCAAGGTGTTCGCCCTGGTGGCCGCGCTGCAACAGGGCATCGGCCTGGGGTACCAGGTCGACAGTTCGCCGCTCGAGGTCGACGGCATCAAGATTACGAACGTCGGGGGCAACAGCTGCGGCACCTGCAACATCGCGGAGGCGCTGAAGCGGTCGCTGAACACGAGCTACTACCGGCTGATGCTCGAGCTGAACGACGGCCCGCAGGATGTGGCCGACGCCGCCCACCGGGCGGGCATCGCCGAGACCTTCCCCGGTGTCGAGCACACCCTCAGCGAGGACGGGCAGGGCGGACCACCCAACAACGGAATCGTGCTCGGCCAGTACCAGTCCCGGGTGATCGACATGGCCTCGGCGTACGCGACGCTGGCCGCCTCGGGCGTCTACCACGAACCGCACTTCGTGCAGAAAGTCGTCAACTCCCAGGGTGACATCTTGTTCGACGCCTCGCAGGAGGACAACAGCGGCGAACAGCGCATCGACAAGGCCGTCGCCGACAACGCCACCTCCGCGATGCAGCCGATCGCCGCGTACTCGAACGGTCACGCGCTGGCGGGCGGCCGGCCGTCGGCGGCCAAGACCGGTACCAACCAGCTCGGCGACACCGACGACAACCGCGACGCGTGGATGGTCGGGTTCACCCCGTCGTTGTCGACCGCTGTGTGGGTAGGCACCGTCGACGGCACCAAACCGCTCGAGAACAAGTGGGGCTCCCCGGTGTACGGGTCCGGTCTGCCGTCGGACATCTGGAAGGCCACGATGGACGGGGCGCTCGAGGGCACCGACAACGAGTCCTTCCCCAAGCCGGAGGAGATCGGCGGATATGCAGGTGTGCCGCAGGCGCCGCCGCCCCGGCCGACGCAGACGTCCACGCTGGTGCCGACACCGTCGGAGACGGTCATCCAGCCGACCCTCGAGGTGGCACCGGGCATCACGATCCCGTTGGGGCCACCGACCACGGTCCCGGTGGGGCCACCGACCACGATTCCGGCGGGGCCACCCCCGCCCGTCGGTCAACCGGCGCCCGCGCCCGGCGTACCCCTGCCGCCGCAGCCGGTCGCCCCGGGAGTGCCCGTACCGCCTGGTCCGCCGCCGCCTCCGTGACGGCGCCCGAGGAGCCGGCGGAGCCGGAGCCCCGGTGGGTGTCGCCGTATCCGCCGGCGCAGGATCTGCGCAGTGCCGAGGACCGCGACCTGCCCAGCCGTACCGACCGGATCGGCGCCGCGCTGTCGGAGACCATCGGAGGCCCGGTGGGCCGACATGCCCTCATCGGCCGTCAACGTCTGATGACGCCGCTGCGGGTGATGCTGATCATCGCCGTGGTGTTCCTGGCGCTGGGCTATTCGACCAAGGCCGCCTGCCTGCAGACCACGGGCGGCGGATCGGCCGATCAACGCGTGGCCAACTGGGACAACAACCGCGCGTACTACCAGCTGTGCTACTCCGACACCGTGCCGCTCTACACCGCGGAACTGTTGAACCAGGGCAAGTTCCCGTACAAGTCGAGCTGGATAGAGACCGACGGCAGCGGTGAGTCGCGCATCACCTACGATGGCCAGATCGCAGTGCGGTACATGGAGTATCCGGTGCTGACCGGGTTGTACCAGTACGTGTCGATGGCGCTGGCCAAGACGTACTCGGCGGTCACGCGCTCGGCGTCGATCCCGGTGGTCGCCGAGGTGGTGATGTTCTTCAACGTCGCCGCATTCGGGCTGGCGTTGGCGTGGATGGCGACGGTGTGGGCGACGGCGATGCTGGCCGGCCGTCGCGTGTGGGATGCGGCCCTGGTCGCCGCGTCACCGCTGGTGATCTTCCAGATCTTCACCAATTTCGACGCGCTGGCAACGGCTTTCGCGGTCGGCGCGTTGCTCGCCTGGGCACGGCGAAGACCGGTGCTGGCCGGTGCGCTGATCGGCCTCGGCGTAGCGGCCAAGCTGTATCCGCTGCTGCTGTTGGTGCCCCTGGCGCTGCTGGCGGTGCGGACCGGGCGGTGGCGTGAGGTCACGAGGACGGCGGCTGCGGCGTTCGGCACCTGGCTGTTGGTCAACCTACCGGTCATGGTGTTGTTCCCGCGCGGATGGTCGGAGTTCTTCCGGCTCAACACCCGTCGCGGTGACGACATGGATTCGCTCTACAACGTGGTGAAGTCGTTCACCGGGTGGCGCGGGTTCGACACCGGCCTCGGTTTCTGGCAGCCGCCGACCGTCCTCAACGCCGTGACCGCGGTGCTGTTCGCCTCGTGCTGCATCGCCATCGGGGCCATCGCGTTGACCGCCCGGCAGCGGCCGCGAGTGGCGCAACTGGCGTTCCTGGTGGTGGCCGCGTTCCTGTTGACGAACAAGGTGTGGAGTCCGCAGTTCTCGCTGTGGCTGGTGCCGCTGGCGGTGCTCGCGCTGCCGCACCGGCGGATTCTGTTGGCCTGGATGACGATCGACACGCTGGTCTGGGTGCCCCGGATGCTCTATCTCTACGGCGAAGCCAACCGCGGCCTGCCCGAGCAGTGGTTCACCGCGACGGTGCTGCTGCGTGACATCGCGGTGATCACGTTGTGCGCGTTGGTGATCCGGCAGATCTACCGGCCGGATCTCGACCTGGTCCGGTACGGCGGCCGGGTCGACGACCCGGCTGGCGGTGTCTTCGACCGGGCCGCCGATGATCCGCCGCGCTGGCTGCCCGACTGGTTGCGCCCGCCGGGACAGCGGGTCCTGATCGACGCCCCGCCACCCGCACCCGAAGAGCGGCCGACGGATTTCGCAGCGCAGACCCGTCTCCTGTAGCCTGGGCAGGTTGCCGACGCAGGCGACCCTCCTGCCACGGAATCCGCCGTGGCCGCACTACGACCATAGGAGGTGATGAGGTTCTAATGCGTCCATACGAAATCATGGTCATTCTCGACCCCACACTTGACGAGCGCACCGTAGCTCCCTCGCTGGAGACGTTCCTGAACGTGATCCGCAAGGACGGCGGCAGTGTCGACAAGGTCGACATCTGGGGCCGTCGTCGGCTGGCCTACGAGATTGCCAAGCATGCCGAGGGCATCTACGCGGTGGTCGACGTCAAGGCCGCCCCGGCCACGGTGACCGAGCTCGACCGTCAGCTCAGCCTGAACGAGTCGGTGCTGCGCACCAAGGTCATGCGGACCGACAAGCACTGATCATCGAACGGCTCCGGGTGTCATGGGCCTTGCGTAGGCTCGCGCCCAATATGCCTTCCATTTCAGGAGGACCCAGTGGCTGGTGACACCACCATCACCATCGTCGGAAACCTGACCGCCGATCCGGAATTGCGGTTCACGCCGTCCGGTGCGGCTGTCGCCAACTTCACCGTGGCGTCGACTCCGCGGATCTATGACCGCCAGAGCGGGGAGTGGAAGGACGGCGAAGCGCTGTTCTTGCGCTGCAGCATCTGGCGCGAGGCTGCCGAGAACGTCGCCGAAAGCCTGACCCGGGGGTCCCGCGTCGTCGTGACCGGCCGGCTCAAGCAGCGGTCCTTCGAAACCCGCGAGGGTGAGAAGCGCACCGTCATGGAGGTCGAGGTCGACGAGATCGGCCCGTCGCTGCGGTATGCCACGGCCAAGGTCAACAAGGCCAGCCGCGGTGGCGGCGGCTTCGGTGGCGGCGGCGGCTCGCGCGGCGGCGGCGGTGGCGGACAGGCGGCTGCGGCA
>JAXHUG010000028.1:4788-32878 GCA_034189785.1 Actinomycetota bacterium | reverse complement strand
ACGGCACGCTTAGCACGGTCAGCAGCAGCGCGTTTCCCGTAGAGCCGCGCACACATCGAGGTCAGAATCTCGGTCATATCGCCCACCAGGTCATCGTCGACCTCGGCTGAGTCGATCACGACCAACTCGCCGCCCCGGGCAGCGAGTGCGGCCTCGACGCATTCAGAGCCGAACCGGCAGCACCGATCCCGGTGCTCCACCACGATCCGGCCCACCGACGGGTCGCGCAGCATCGCAAGGAACTTGCGGCGATGCCCGTTGAGCGCCGAACCGACCTCGGTCACGACCTTGTCGACCGGGATCTGTTCGGCCGTGGCCCACGCGGTCACCCGCGCCACCTGCCGATCCAGATCAGCTTTCTGGTCCGCTGACGACACCTGTGCGTACACCGCCGTCCACCCGCGCCCGGCCGACTCGGCCGCCATATCGTTCACAAGGATCAGCCGACCTACTCGTTGCACCGGAACCGGCAACAGCCCAGCATGAAACCAGCGACACGCAGTCACTCACGCAACACCGTTGCGCTCAGCCCACACCGCCAGATTCATATCTCCGTTCCTACAGCACACCACCGACAACCAACGACCACTCAACCCGCAACAGCTGGCAACCCTCTACTGCCGCGGCGTGCTGGACGGCGCCGGCACGGCACACTGAAGGAACCCGATCAGAAAGGTGCCGAACCGATATGGCGACACAGGATCCGTTGCCGCTGGGAGTGGTGGCCGGCGACGGCATCGGACCCGAGATCGTCGCGGCCGCAGTGCAGATCAGCGAGCGGGCGTTGGCAGCGGTGTCGGTCCCCGTCGAGTGGCGGCGGCTGCGCATGGGCGCCGAGGCCATCACCGCGGAGGGCACACCCCTGCCAGAAGCCACACTGGCCGAACTCGACCGCCTCGACGCGTGGCTGCTCGGCCCGCACGACAACATGAGCTTTCCGGCGCCGTTTCGCGACGCGTTGTCCCCCGGCGGCACCATCCGCAAACGCTACGGGCTGTACGCCAACATCCGTCCGGCCCGCCGGTTGAGCGGCACCATTCCCGCGGTCTGTCCCACCCTCGACGTCGTCGTGGTCCGTGAGAACACCGAGGGCTTCTACTCCGACCGCAACATGTACGACGGCGCAGGCGAGTTCATGCCAACCGCGGACGTCGCGTTGGCGGTCGCCGTCTTCACCCGCGAAGCCTGTGAACGCATTGCGCACCAGGCGTTTCGGCTCGCGCGCACGCGGCGCCGCTCGATCACGGTCGCCCACAAGGCCAACGTGTTGTCCAAGACCACCGGGCTGTTCCGCGACAGTTGCCTGCGGGTGGCCGAACAGTACCCCGACGTGACGGTCCGCCTCGAACACATCGACACACTCGCCGCCCTGCTGGTCGCGCGTCCCACCGAATTCGACGTGATCGTGGCGGAGAACATGTTCGGCGACATCCTGTCCGACCTCACCGGCCAGCTCGCCGGGTCGCTGGGGATGGCGCCGTCGGTGAACATGTCCGACGCCAAGGCGATGGCCCAGGCGGCCCATGGCTCCGCACCCGACATCGCCGGGCTCAACATCGCCAACCCGGTCGCGATGATCCTGTCCACGGCGATGCTGCTCGAGTGGCTGGCAGAGCGGCACGATCGTGGCGCCCTGGCCGGTGCAGCGACCCGGATACGAGACGCGGTTCGCCGCAGCCTCGATGACGGAGTACGCACCCCCGACGTCGGCGGCGCGGCGACAACCACCGGCTTCACCGAGCACGTGCTCTCGGTGCTCGCCTCGGCCTGACCGCTGCGTCGCCCCGATCCCGTCTTGTCGTCCGCGGCGGCCTGTGCACCCTTCGCCTCGACGGCGCGCCGCGTCAGATCCGCACTGCGCCGCCGGGCAATCTCGGCGGCCGCTGAGCTAGCGTCTGATGAACCACAAATGGGGTTAACGCAGCGACGCGAGGTTGCTCACCGATTTGCGCGCGTCGGATTCTATGACCTTCGCCACCAGGGAACCGACCCGCGTATTGAGCAGACCCCCGGACAGGTCGGCGACCACCCGGAAGTTCGAGCCCTTGTCGGGCTCCTCCTGGACGTGGAGCGAAAGCGCGATACAGATCGCCGGGAACCCGGTCCCGATGAGTTCGATCTCCTTGGGCTCGTCGTAACGCGTCACCCGCCAGTGGATGGTGTTGCGGAATCCCTTGACCTTGATCAGCGACGACGCGCAGGTGCCGACCTCGATCTCGGCGGGCACCTCGCTGCGCCAACCTCCGAAGATCGTCAGCCACTCGTCGAACCGCCGCAGGTCGGCGGCCAACTCCCATGCCTTCTCCGGAGTCAGGTCGGACGAGACCGCAACGTCAACCGATGCCATGCTTTTCCCGGTACCCGGCTCGCGCGGCAGGTAAACGACCTGCGCGGATTCCAAACACAACGCACGTCACACTGCAAAACTGATCGCACAGACCAGCTTTCCCGCACCCCGGGCCTGGCCCCCGACCGCCCGGGTCGATGCCTGCCGAAAGCACGGATTCTTCTGCCGGAACCCCCTCTTGATGCGGGATTCCATTGTAGAAATGTTAAATCGTTGCGGAATCACTTGCGATGGGTGCCGGGATCGGCGATTGTTTACGCACAGTCCGCAGGGCTGGGACCCGAGGAGGCTGCTTGCTGACCCGCACACACACCACTTCGGTGAACCAGACCGGCGATGGGGGCGCCCCCACGAGGAGCGGCCCGGTCATCGAGATCGACCATGTGACGAAGCGGTTCGCCGACTACGTTGCCGTCGCCGACGCGGCCTTCTCCATCGCCCCCGGCGAGTTCTTCTCGATGCTGGGGCCGTCCGGTTGCGGTAAGACCACGACGTTGCGGATGATCGCCGGGTTCGAGACACCGACGTCGGGCGCGATTCGCCTCGAAGGCACCGACGTGTCGCGCATCCCCCCGCACAAGCGCAACGTCAACACGGTGTTCCAGCATTACGCGCTGTTCCCCCACATGAGCGTGCGGGACAACGTCGCTTACGGCCCGCGGAGCATGAAAATCGACAAGCGCGCCGGCAAAGGTGAGGTCAAGCGCCGCGTCGACGAACTGCTCGAGGTGGTCCGCCTGACCGACTTCGCCAAGCGCAAACCGGGGCAGCTCTCCGGTGGCCAGCAGCAGCGCGTCGCGCTCGCCCGCGCACTGGTGAACTACCCCAGTGCACTGCTGCTCGACGAACCGCTCGGCGCGCTCGACCTCAAACTGCGCCACGCCATGCAGTTCGAACTCAAACGCATCCAGCGCGAAGTCGGCATCACGTTCGTCTATGTCACCCACGACCAGGAGGAGGCGTTGACGATGAGTGACCGCATCGCGGTCATGAACGCGGGCGACGTCGAACAGATCGGGACGCCGACCGACATCTACGACCGACCCGCGACGGTGTTCGTGGCCAACTTCATCGGTCAGGCCAACCTCTGGCCGGGGCGCCAGACCGGACGCCTCAACCGCGACTACGTCGAGGTCGACGTCCTCGGCAGTAAGCTCAAGGCCAGGCCGGGCGACACAGCCGTCGAGGCGGGCGGACACGCCACGCTGATGGTCCGGCCAGAACGCCTGCGGGTGTCGATGGAGCCTCCGGTCGGCGACGTCGCCGCGGTCCGGGCGACCCTACGGGACATGACGTTCCAGGGTCCGGTGGTGCGCCTTTCGCTGGTCGCGCCCGATGATTCCCCGATCGTCGCGCATGTCGGCCCCGAACAGCAGCTGCCGTTGCTCCGGCCCGGCGACGAGGTGTACCTCTGCTGGTCGCCCGACGCCTCGCTGGTGCTGCCCGCCGCCGACATCGCGACGACCGAGGATCTCGAAGAGATGCTCGACGAATCCTGACCCTCGCACCGTCCCGCCGTTTCCCTCCCTCGGAAATCCACGAAAGGCACACCCTCATGCCCCGTTCGTCAGAGTCCGACCCGCAACTGGCCGTTCGCCTCGCCGCCACCCGGGCGTCGCGGCGCCGGTTCCTCGGCGGCGGCGCCGCCGCGGCCGCCGCGCTGGCGTTGGGCCCGTCGGTTCTGGCCGCCTGTGGTGCGGACGGCGGCGGCTCCGACTCGACGGCCACTGACGACGGTGGCCCCGCCGGTGGAATGCTGCGAGTGTCGAACTGGCCGCTCTACATGGCCGACGGCTTCGTCGCCGCCTTCCAGACCGCGTCCGGGATCACCGTCGACTACAACGAGGACTTCAACGACAACGAGGAATGGTTCGCCAAGGTCAAGGAGCCGCTGTCGCGTAAGCAGGACATCGGCGCCGACCTGGTCATCCCGACCGAGTTCATGGCGGCCCGCGTCAACGGCCTCGGGTGGCTCAACGAGATCCGTGCCGACCGGGTGCCCAACAAGAAGAACCTGCGTCCCGACCTGTTGAACTCGGCCATCGACCCGGGCCGCAACAAAACCGCGCCGTACATGACGGGCATGGTCGGCCTCGCCTACAACAAGGCCGCCACCGGACGTGAGATCACCCGGATCGAGGATTTGTGGGATCCGGCGTTCAAGGGCCGGATCAGCCTGCTCTCGGACACCCAGGACGGTCTGGGCATGGTGATGCTCTCGCAGGGCGCCTCCCCCGAATGGCCGTCCGCCGAGTCCGTCCAGAAGGCCGCTGACCTGGTGCGTGAGCAGAAGGACAATGGGCAGATCCGCCGCTTCACCGGCAACGACTATGCCGACGACCTCGCGGCGGGCAATGTCGTGATCGCGCAGGCGTATTCGGGTGACGTGGTGCAGCTGAAGGCCGATAACCCCGACCTGGAGTTCATCGTTCCCGAGGCCGGCGGTACGTGGTTCATCGACACGATGGTCATCCCCTACACCACCCAGAACCAGAGTGCGGCCGAGACGTGGATCGACTACGTCTACGACCGCGCCAACTACGCCAAGCTGATCTCGTTCACCCAGTTCGTTCCGGTGCTGTCGGAGATGACCGACGAGCTGAACAAGATCGATCGGGGCGCCGCGTCCAACCCGCTGATCAACCCGCCCGAGTCGACAGTGAACAACCTCAAGTCCTGGGCGGCGCTGACCGATGAGCAGACGCAGGAGTACAACACCATCTACACCGCAGTGACCGGGGGCTGACGCCCACCCATGGCAGGTGTAGCCAGCGGTAGCCGGCAGCGCAGCAGGATCGCTCCGTATCTGATGATCCTCCCCGCGCTGGCTTATCTCGCAATCTTCTTCGTGTGGCCGCTCATCTCGCTGGCGCGCACGTCGCTGTCGTCGACCAGCGGGTCGGTGTTCCTGCCCACCCTGACCTTCTCGTGGGATTTCGCCAATTACGGTGAGGCGTTCAGCAGGTACTCCGATCAGATCCTGCGGTCGTTCGGCTACGCGCTGATCGCGACGATCGTGTGCCTGCTGCTGGCTTATCCGCTCGCCTACGTCATCGCGTTCAAGGCCGGCCGGTTCAAGAACCTGATCCTCGGTCTGGTCATCCTGCCGTTCTTCGTGACGTTCCTGATCCGCACGATCGCGTGGAAAACCATTCTGGCCGACAACGGCTGGGTGGTGAGCGCGCTGGGCGCGATCGGGCTGCTGCCCAGCGACGGCCGCCTGCTGTCCACCAGCTGGGCGGTGATCGGCGGGCTGACCTACAACTGGATCATCTTCATGATCCTGCCGCTGTACGTCAGCCTCGAGAAGATCGACCCGCGGCTCATCGAGGCGTCGAGGGATCTGTACTCCTCGAATACCCGCAGCTTCACGCAGGTGATCCTGCCGCTGTCGTTGCCCGGTGTGCTGGCGGGCAGCCTGCTGGTGTTCATCCCGGCGGCCGGCGACTTCATCAACGCCGAATACCTCGGCAGCACGCAGACCACGATGATCGGCAACGTGATCCAACAGCAGTTCCTCGTCGTCAAGGACTATCCGGCGGCCGCCGCGCTGAGCCTGGTCCTGATGGGCACGATCCTCGCCGGCGTGCTGCTCTACACGCGGGCGCTGGGCACGGAGGACCTGGTGTGACCACCCGAGCCGGCGCCGCGGCCGAACAGCCGCCCCGGCCGAGAACCGTTCGGCGAACCCCGAAGTGGGGTGACTGGAGCCTGCGGATCGTCGCCGGCCTGGTGCTGCTGTACCTGTTCGTCCCGATCTTCGTGATCGTGCTGTTCTCGTTCAACGACCCCAAGGGGAAGTTCAACTACAGCTGGCAGGGCTTCACACTCGACAACTGGCTCGACCCGTTCAAGTACCCGGCGCTCACGAACGCGATGAAGTTGAGTCTCAACGTCGCCGGGGTGTCGACGCTCATCGCGCTGGTACTCGGCACGCTCGTGGCCATCGCGCTGGTGCGTCAACGCTGGCGCGGGCAGCGTGCCGTCGACACGTTCCTGGTGCTTCCCCTCACCGCGCCCGAGGTGGTGATGGGCGCATCGCTGCTGGTGCTGTTCCTCGACCTCGGCTGGGCGACCGGATACGTAACGATCGTGTTGGCCCACATCGCCTTCGAGGTCAGCTTCATCGCGATGACGGTGCGCGCCAGGGTGCGGGGCTTCGACTGGACACTCGAGGACGCGTCGATGGATCTGGGCGCAAGTCCGACCCGGACATTCTTCACGGTGACGCTGCCGTTGATCGTCCCCGGCATCGTCGCCGCGGCGATGCTCTCGTTCGCGCTGTCGCTCGACGACTTCATCATCACCTATTTCGTCAGCGGGTCGACCGTGACGTATCCGCTCTACGTCAACGCGGCGGTCAAGGCCGCGGTGCCGCCGCAGATCAACGTGATCGCGACGGCGATCCTGGTGGTCAGCCTGATCCTGTTGGCGGCGGGCACGCTTTACCGCCGCAAGCGCATCGACGTCTAAGGCCTGTGCTCCGCGCAGCGACGACCACCATGATGCCGCAGCCAGTGCGGGCCAGAGCATCCACCCCGCACCACCGCAACCCCGAGCGGTCCCAGGAACTCCAGCCACGCTGGCGGTAGCCATCGGAATCCGGTCCAGCCGCCATGAACAGGAGCGTGATCGCGGCGGTGACGACACCGAGCGCCACGCAGGTATCACAGGCTGGTTTCCGCCGGTGTGGCGGGGCGACCCACGAATCAAGGTCAGATTGGCACCGGTTCCGGCTTTTGTCCTCACCTGACGGAATTTCGCCGATACGCGCCTCTTGGGGGTCCGATAGGGAGACCATGAGTGGATTGACGCGGAGGTAAGTGGGTACCCGCGTTCGGTCAGGGATCGCAGCGAGGGGGGACTCGTGAACATCGGTAAGGCGTCCGTCGTGGTCGCCGCAACCATGCTCTCGGTCAGCGGGTGCGGGTACCGGTTGGCCGCCCATCCGACCGACGACGGCACGACCGCCGAACCGGTCGAGCCCCGAATTCTGCCGGCCTCTGCCGCGACCCCCGACGCGCCGAAGGCCCGGCACGATACGTCCGTCTCCGCGGCCAACCACGGGGTCCCGCCGAACGCCGAGGGTGACCCTGCATGCCCGCCGGCACAGGCGTGGGGCCCGCAACCCGGAGGTGGCGGCGTCCTGGTCACGGTGTTGACCGCGGAGGCGACCGCCGTCACCGTGCTGGTACGCACCAGCACCGGTGCCGACATCGCCGACCGCGCGGACCTCGACCGGGACGACCTCCACCTGTTCGAATTCCCCAAGATCGACGCCGCCGACGTGGATGAGGTGCTGATCATGACCAACACCCAGCGCTGCTTCGCCGTCGCCGACCCGCTGACCTTCAAATGAAGGCCGCCGCGGACCTCGCTCGGTGCGCAGTTCGCACCCGCAGATCACCTCGGGAGTGCTCTGGATCCGTCGCGGCCGTACTCGCGCTCGAGCACCTGCGGGCCAGACCGACGACGCCGGCCGGCCCCGTCAACGACGAGGCCATGGGCGGCCGCGATTTCAAGGACCGCGAGGAGACGCCCGAGGCCGTCGCCGGCACCACCGGATTCGCGCCCGTAACGCGGTGCATCTGGCCCGGGTGCTGCGTGACAATCCGTATCCCGCGTACTCCTGACCTGACGCCGACACCTCGCGAGCGTGCGCAAACGCGGAGCGCTGCACGGCGTGTGGAGTGACAAACACACACCTTCGCGGTGGGTGGAGCCGGCGGATCGGCAGGCCGGTCAGCCCCGGCCGATGACCAGCCGCTGAATCTCGCCGGTGCCGTGTTGGAGGTGGTGTGCCGGGCCGGCGCCGGTCTCCTCGGCCCTCAGGGCCGACCATCACATCCGGGGATCGATGCACCTCGGTGCCGGCGGGATGCGGGCCCAATCCACCCTGGCCAGACGCCGACGATTCGAGCCGAAGATCGACCGCCGCGACCGCAGGTTGGGAGAATCGCCGGATGACCGGCGAGAGCACGGGCCACCAGCGATGGGATCCGGGACGCGACGAGACCGAAACCGAGCGACTGGACCGCAACTGGTCCAGTCTGCTCCAGGAACTGCGGGTCGCGCAGACCGGTGTGCAGGTGCTGACCGGCTTCCTGCTGATCCTGCCCTTCCAGAACCGGTTCGCCGCACTCGACGACGGCGCCCGGCTGGTCTACCTGCTCACGGTGGCATGCTCGATCGGCTCGACGGTGCTGCTCGTGGCGCCGGTGAGCATGCATAGGGTGCTGTTCCGCCGGCGCCGGCTCGACGCCCTGGTGGCGTCGACCCACAGGATGGCGACGGTCGGACTGCTTCTGCTCGCGATGGCGCTGACCGGAGTGGCGGCGATCATCTTCGACGCGGTGCTCGGCACCGCCGCGGCGTGGGTGGCCGCAGCCGTGACCCTGCTCGCACTGGCGTCCTCGTGGTTCTGGCTGCCGGTGTGGCAGCGTCGGGACAAGTAGGACCGATCACGAGCGTTTGTGATCACTACGGCGCGGGAACACACCGCAACATGCTTATCCGACGTATCGCGCGACCCATGTTGTCTGCTGTGTTCATCGGGCGCGGAGTGGAGGCTCTGCGGAGTCCCAAACCGGCTGTCGATGCGGCCAAACCGACGCTCGAAGGGCTGAGCAAACTGCCCGACCCGGTCGGCACCAACGTGCCCACCAACCCCGAGACCCTCGCCCGCATCACCGCCGGCGTGCAGATCGGCGGCGGGCTGCTGCTGGCCTCCGGCAAGCTGCCGCGCCTCGCCTCCGCGGCACTGGCGTTCAGTGTGGTGCCGGGCAGCCTCGGCGGCCACCTGTTCTGGAACGAGACCGATCCGGAAAGCAAAGCCGACGAGCGCCGTGCCTTCCTCACCGACGTCAGCCTGATCGGTGGCCTGATCATCGCGGCCGTCGACACCGAGGGCAAACCGTCGCTGGGCTGGCGCGGCCGCCGCGCGGCGCACAAGGTCACTGCGGCGCTGCCTGTCGGCGCGGCCGCAGGCGGATCGCTGGCCGACAGCGAATTCGCCGAGAAGCTCGGCCACGGCCTGCACGTCAGCGCGGAGCGGGGTCGCGAACTGGCCGAAGTCGCCCGTGAACGCGGCGCCGAGCTCGCCGACGTCGCCGGCAAGCGCGGGGCCGAGCTCGCCGAAGTAGCCCGGGAGCGCGGCAACGAATGGGCCGAAGTGGCCCGCGATCGGGCACCCGAACTCGCCGAGGCCGCGAAGGGACGCAGCTCCGAACTGGCGCTGCTCGCGCGTGAACGGGCCAACGAACTCGCCGAGACCACCCGCAAGCAGGCCAAGCAGGCGCAGAAGCAGGCCCGCAAGGACGCCAAACGCCGGCTCCGCTGACACCGTCATTGATCTTGTCGAACCGGGCCCGCCACAGCGTCCGGTTCGTCTTTCGGCGGTGGATTCGTTCCGCCCACTACGCGTCCACCCACTACACGTCCACCCACTACGCGGCAGGAGCGGATGCCATGACAACCGGTGACTACCCCCCTCAACCGGGCCAGCCCCAGCACGGCCGGCAACCTCAGTTCGGTCAGCCGCAGTACGGTCAGCCCGGCGGGTATCCCCCACCGTTCGGCAGTCCGGTTCCGGGCACCCTCGGGATGCGCTTCCTGGCCCGCTTGATCGACGGCATCATCGTCGGCGTCGTCGGCGGTCTGGTTCTCGCCCTCGTCGATGCGATGTCCAACGTCTGGATCACCGGCCTGTTCACCGGTGCGCTGTCGTTCCTGTACTACGTCGTCTTCGAGGTGACGCAGGGCTGGACCCCGGGTAAGAAGCTGCTGGGCATGAGAGTCCGGGGCCCGGGTGGTGCGGCCAAGCCGACGGCGTCGCAGTCGGCCATCCGCAACCTGTTCACCCTGTTGCCCATCATCCCGTTCGTCGGTGGCCTGCTCGGCGTGATCGCGATCGTCGTGATCGCCGTGACGATCAACAACAGCCCGACCAAACAGGGCAAGCACGACGAGATGGCCGGTGGCACACAGGTGGTCAAAGGCTGATCAAAGTCCGAAATGCCCTGAGCGCCATACTCGAAGTCGCCTCGGCCCTGGATCGGGGTGGCCGAACTGCCGAATGCGTATCCCGCCCGCCGGTTTCTCCGGGGCGTCCACGTTGAACGTCAGGCAGGCCCGCTAGCCTGGCGACCATGCGGATTGCTGTGATGCTCGCGGCGTCTGCGCTGCTCGCGGGTTGTTCCCAGGCGGTCGACGGGCAGGCGCGGCAGCCGGCACCGACGCTGTCGGTTCCGTCGGGCACGACGCGCACCTCACCGTCGTCGACGCCGAAACCCCCGCCGACCAGCGTCCCGGCGGCCCGGGCGCCGATCGGCGAGGTGATCCGGTGGATCGAGGCCGCGCCTCCCGCCGCACCGGAGGATTTCGACACGGTGAGCCGCGAAGGGGCCGGCACCGACCTCGGTGACGGTGTCGCGTTCACCACCCCGACCGGCACGTCGAAGTGCATGACCGACCGCCGCGCCGAGGGCGCGCTGACCTGTCTGGTCGACCTGCAGGAACCGCCGGCACGCCCGGCCGAGGTGTACGGCGAATGGAAGGGCGGCTGGGTCGACTTCCCGGGCGGGACGCTCGACGTCGGCTCTGCACACGCCGACCCCGGACCGTTCTCCGACGGGTTCGGCGTAGAACTGCCCTACGGGCAAGCGTTGAACTTCGGCGACTACCGGTGCCGCACCGATCCGTCGGGCCTCTTCTGCGTCAACTACGCCCACCAGTCGGCAGCCCGGTTCAGCGCCGCGGGTATCGAACCGTTCGGCTGTCTGCAGCAGGTGTCCCCGCCGCCGGAGATCGGCGCCCGCTTCAGCTGCTGACCGTCACTCCGCCGGCCGCGTACGTTTCCGGGCACGCTGCGGATAGGCGTGTGTCATCCCGATCGCTCCGACGATGACGACGACGGATAGTGCCACCGGTGGCCGCCTAGAGAAGCACCGCGGGAACCTGGTAGTGGTAGATCGCGGACCTACCCGAGCCGGTCGGTAGCACCGCCAACCAGCGCGTCCAGTTACCCGGGCCGCGACGGGGAAACCTAGCGCCAGCCATCGGCCGCCCGGGCCGCGCGCATCAGCGCATCGCACAGTTGACGCAGTTCGTCGGATCCGGCGCCTTCGTCGATCGCCGTCGCGACGTCCTCTGCCGCGCACCGCACCTCGAAGACCCGGTCGGCCAGCAGGGCGGCCTCCTCCGCGGTCAGCACGACCGCGTCCGGGGACAGCGAGGTGCCCCGCACCATCGCCCGCTGCTCGTAGGCCCGTTGCCGGCACGACTGCCTGCAGTACTGACGCCGTCGACCCAGACCTGCGTCGGCGACCTCACGGCCACACCAACGGCACGGCTGGGGCCGGGTACGCCGTCTGCTCGCGGTCTCGGCTTCCACGAACTCAGACTGTAGACGGGTCACCCCGCCGATCCCGGTACCATCGAGGGTCGAGTCGGGAACCGTTCGTGGCTCCGCCGCGTTGACCATCCGGCAAGAATTTTTTTGATGAGGAGTGTTGACGATGGCTGATCGTGTCCTGAGAGGCAGTCGCCTCGGAGCTGTGAGCTACGAGACCGACCGCAACCACGACTTGGCGCCGCGTCAGGTCGCTCGCTACCGCACCGACAACGGTGAAGAGTTCGACGTGCCGTTCGCCGACGACGCCGAGATCCCCGGCACGTGGCTGTGCCGCAACGGCCTGGAAGGCGCCCTGATCGAGGGTGACGTCCCCGAGCCGAAGAAGGTCAAGCCGCCCCGTACCCACTGGGACATGCTGCTCGAACGCCGCAGCGTCGAGGAGCTCGAGGAGCTGCTCAAGGAGCGCCTCGACCTGATCAAGTCGAAGCGGCGCGGCAGCTGAGTGCCGGCTAGCGCCGGTATTCGAGTCCGCGGGCGCGGTCGAAGCGTCCGCGGATGCCCCAGTCCGCGACCTTGACCATGGCCTCGCGGATGCTGGAACCACTCATCTTCGACTGACCCAATTCACGTTCACTGAACGTGATCGGCACCTCGACGACGACGAAGCCGTTGTTGATGGTCCGCCAGGTCAGGTCGATCTGGAAGCAGTACCCCTTCGAATCGACCGCCGCCAGGTCGATCTTCTCGAGTACCTCACGCCGGTAGGCGCGGTAGCCGGCGGTGATGTCGTGGATGTCCACCCCGAGCAGCACCCGCGCATAGGTGTTGGCCGTCGTGGACAGCGCGTACCGGCGGCGTGGCCAGTTGCGGATCGTGCCGCCCGGAACGTACCGCGAGCCGATCACCAGGTCGGCGCCCGCATCGACCGCGTCGAGCAGCCGGTGTAGCTGCTCGGGCGCGTGGCTGCCGTCGGCGTCCATCTCGACGAGCACCGAATAGCCACGACCCAGCCCCCACGCGAACCCGGCCAGATACGCCGCGCCCAGCCCGTCCTTCCTGGCGCGGTGCATCACGTGCACGCGGTCGGGATCGGTCAGCGCCAACTCTTCGGCGAGTTCCCCGGTGCCGTCGGGGCTGCCGTCGTCGACGACGAGGACGTGCACCTGCGGACACGCGTCGTGCACACGCTTGACGATCAACGACAGGTTCTCCCGCTCGTTGTAGGTCGGGATGATGACCAGCGTCCGCTGACTCGGGCGGATGTCCGCGCGAGCCGGTCGGTGCGCTTCCGCCGCCGGGTCGGTCATGAGGCTCCTTCGTTGCTGCTGCTGCCGCGCGCGCCGGACCCGTCGTCACGGTCACGGGTCGCGGGTCGCCGCCGCCGGAACCTCGGCGCCATCCGCGTGGGCACGAAATTCCCATTGTGCAGTATGACGGCGATCACGGCGCCCACCCCGGCGATCACCAGCAGCGCCTGCACGAGCGGACCCCATCGGGTGGCGGGTGTGATGTCGGTCTTGAGCCGGATCTGGGCGTCGAGATAGGCGGGTTCGAAGAACGCCGTCCGGGCGAGGTCCCGGCCGTCCGGGGCGATGACCGCGCTGATGCCCGTCGTGCCCGCCACGACCACGTACCGGTCGTGTTCGACGGCGCGCAACCGGCCGAACGCGAGCTGCTGGCGGCTCATGGCCTCGTCGAAGGTGGCGTTGTTGGTGGGCACCGCGAGCACCTGCGCCCCGTTGCGCACGGATTTGCGGGCGGCCCGGTCGAAGATGACCTCCCAGCAGGTGGTGATCCCCACCGGCACACCGGCCGCGTTCACCACGCCGGTGCCGTCGCCGGGGATGAAGTAGCCCGCCCGGTCGGCGTACGGCGAGAGCTTGCTGAAGAAACCCCGCCACGGCAGGTATTCGCCGAACGGCTGCACGATCCGCTTGTCGTGCCGGTCGGCGGGGCCGGTGCCCGGATTCCACACCAGCACGGTGTTGGTCGACACCGGGTTGTCCGGAGTGTGTTCAGGGGTCCTGACGACGGCGCCGACCAGGATCGGTGCGTTGATCGCCGCCGCTGCCGTCGCGATCTGCGCGCCGGCGTCCGGATTGGCCAGTGGATCGATGTCCGACGAGTTCTCCGGCCACACCACGAACATCGGCTGCGGTGCGCGACCGGCCCGTACGTCCTGCGCCAGCTGCAGCGTCTCCTCGACGTGGTTGTCGAGAACCGCACGCCGTTGGGCGTTGAATTCGAGCCCCAGCCGCGGCACGTTTCCCTGCACGGCCGCGACCGTCACGGGCGGGTCGTCGACCGCACCGGTCGCCGAATGCCGGACCTGCGGCCAGACGACGGCCGTCCCGAGCAGGACCACCGCGATGACCGCCCCGGGGAACACGACCGCGGGCGGTGCGGCGACCGAGATGTCGTGCCGGCGGGTCCACCGGACGATCTCCTCGATCAGCGCGGCGAGTGCGAACCCGGTGAGCATGACGGCGAACGACAGCAGCGGCGCCCCGCCGAGGCGCACCAACGGCAGCAGCGGACCGTCGGTCTGACCGAACGCCACCACACCCCACGGGAACCCGCCGAACGGCACGCTGGATTTGAGCCACTCCTGCGCCGCCCACAACGCGGCGAACCACAGCGGCCAGCCGGGCAGCCCGCGGACCGTCACCGCGGCGAGCGCGAACAGCGCAGGGAAGAGCGCCTCCACGGCGGCCAGCGCCAGCCACGGTAAGGCGCCGACCAGACCGCTGATCCACGGCAACAGCGGGACGTAGAACGCCAGGCCGTAGACGAACCCGTACCCGAATCCGCCCGCACGCGTCGTCGAATCCTTGCGCAGGACCCACGCCAACAGCGCCGCCGAGATGAACACGCAGTACCACCAGCCGAACGGCGGGAAGCTCACGCACAGCAGCAACCCGGCCGCGATGGCGGCGACCAGTTGCCACATCCGGTCCACCGCGGCGCGCGGCACGCCGCGCAACCGGGGCAACACGGCCGCCAACCGGCCGGGTGGGGCGTCAGCCATGGATGACGACACCTCGGTGCACCGTCTGGCGACAGCGTGGCAGCGCGTCGCCGGGTTCGAGGCGCGGCAGGGCGGGGACGCGTGAGCGCGGGTCGGTCGACCAGCGTTGCACGGAGTCGGCCGGGGCGCTGACCGCGAGGTCCTCGGCCTCCCAGATCGCGTACGACGCGGGGGCGCCGGGCACCAGGGTGCCGGTGACACCATCGCGCACACCTGCGGCGCGCCAGGCGCCGCGGGTGGCCGCGGCGAACGCGGCCCGCAGCGAGATCGCGCTGCCGGGGGTCTGGTGGTGGCTCGCCGCCCGCACGCCCGACCAGGGATTCATGCCGGTGACCGGGCTGTCCGAACCGAACGCGAGGGGCACGCCATGGGATGCTAACAGCGCGAACGGGTTGAGCCCGGCGGCTCGATCACTGCCCAACCGCTGGGCGTACATCCCGGCCGGCCCGCCCCACAGCGCGTCGAAGTCCGGCTGCATGCTGGCGACCACGCCCCACGCTCCGAGCTGTTCGGCCTGGGCGGCGGTCACCATCTCGAGATGCTCGAGGCGGTGGCCGCACCGGGCCACCGCGGGGGCGCCGAACTGTGCGACAACCCGGGCGAAGGCGGCCACCACCGTGCCGACCGCCGCGTCGCCGATGACGTGGAATCCGGCGGTGACGCCGGCCTGGGTGCAGGCGTGCAGATGGGTCGTGACCGCGTCCTCGTCGAGGTAGGTGTTGCCGCACTCGCCTGTTGCGTCGGCGTACGGCTGGCTCAGCCAGGCAGTCCTCGACCCGAGCGCACCGTCGACGAACAGGTCCCCGGCCAGGCCACGGGCGCCGGTGCGGTCGACGAGGCCGCGGGCGTGGTCGGCATCGGCCACGGCCTCCCCCCAGTAGCCCGCCACCTCTACCCCGTGCACGTGCCCGCGCAGTTCCAGCCAGTCCTCGAGACCGCCGATCTGCGGGCCCGCGCATTCGTGGACGGCGACGATGCCGTTCGCGGCAGCGGCGTCGAGCGCGGCCCGGCGTGCCTGGTCACGTTGGTCGGCGGTCAGCAGGGCGCGTGCGGCGGCGCGCACGAGGTGGTGCGCGTCGGCGGTCAACGGCCGCTGCGGGTGATATCCGGCGGCGCCTGCCAGGCCCTCGGCATCCTCGCGCAGCGCGGTCGAGGCGACCGCGGAGTGCACGTCCACGCGCGCAAGATAGGCAGCCCGCCGCCCCACCGCGGCGTCGATGTCCTCAGTGGTCGGCGCGCTGCGCTCGGGCCAGGCGGATTCGTCCCAGCCGTGCCCCCAGAGCACGCCGTCGGGATGGGTCCGCGCGTGCTGGGCGAGCAGGTCGAGGCAGTGCCGCAGCGAGCTGGCGTGACGAAGGTCGAGACCGGTGAGCGTGAGACCGGTGGCCGTGACGTGGACGTGGCTGTCGACGAAGGCCGGTGCGACGAAGCCACCGTCGAGGTCCACGATCTCGGCCTGCGGGAACTGGGCGCGACCGACATCGTCGCTGCCGAGCCACGCCACCGTGCCGTCGCGTACGGCCATGGCGGTGGCGTCGGGTTGGGCGGGGCTGTGCACGCGCCCGTTGAACAACAGTGTCGTCACGGAGCCGACAGACTAGCTGGGTCAGTCGACCCGGCGCTCCACCGCGGGGGGTTGGAGGGTGCTGGGATCGACGGTGACGACGTCGACGACCTCACCGTCGATGTAGTCCTCACCGTCGATGTAGTCCCGGCGGCGAGGTCCGACCGTTGAACCCAGCACGATGATCGGCATTGCACGCCCGAGCCGGCGCGCCGCCAGCGCGGTGACGAGCGGACGGGCGGCCGTCCGTGTGGGCGGCAGCAGCAGGAGCGCGCCGACGACCGAGCTGGCGAGACCCGGCAGAACCACCAGTACGGTGCCCAGCGCGACCAGTGCGCTGTCGGCGACCGCACCCTGCGCCGTCGTCGCCGTCAGACCCGAACGCAGACGCCGCAGCTGCTTTTTGAGTTGCGACCCGGCCAGCACGACGCCCAGGACGAAGGTCCCCAGGGAGATCAGGAGCGCCCAGGCCAGACCGACGGTCGAGACGAGCGTGACGATGACTGCCACCTCGATGACCACGTAGAGCAGGAACAGCCGCATTGCCATAGCTTTCCAACGTCTCGGAGCCCGGCTGAGTTCCGTACATTCGGGAACCATGACCAACACGGTGACCGCCGTACGCGTCGACACCCCGGAAGGATCGATCGACGCCGCGCTGAGCGTGCCCAAGGGCGATGGGGTGTTCCGCGAGGCGCTGCAGCAACGCGGCCGCACGTTCGACGACGTGCTCGCCGCCCGCGACCACCTGCTCGCGCTGCCGCAGTGTTCGGGCGCTGTCGCGGAAGATCGGATGCGGCACCCCTACACCGGCGTGGGCTTGGCTCTGCCGTCCTTGGTGAAGGTCGTCAAAACCAGGTACCTCTCGCCGTGGACGTCCTTGAAGGTGGGCGCCATGTCAGGCCGCCGCCTCGAGCTGGATCGTCACGTTGTTCTTCATGCCCCCGCGCAGTTTCGAGAAAACGTTGAACGTCTTGCCGAGCAGTCCGTACCGGTTGCCGAGCGCATCGTAGGTGGCACCGTTGGCGGATTTGTCCAGGATCATCGCCGCGGCTTCGACCGATTCGCTCTGCGGTTTGCCGGCGCGGTCGCACTTGGCGATCGTGACGCGCCCGGTGTTGCGGATCCGCTTGACCTTCCACGACTTCTCTTGCGTGATCACCAGGAGCTTGTCGCCTGCGGGCGCGGCCCAGACCGCGGTCGGCTTGGGTCGGCCGTCGCGGGTGAAGGTGGTCAGCAGGATGTACTCGGAGCCGGCGACCTCGGCGAAGGTGGGGGTCATGTGATCAACCTAGCGGGACGGTCTATTTCTCCAGCTCGCCCTCGGTCTCCAACAGCACCTGGCGTAACCCGTCGAGGGTGGCGGGGTCCGGTTCGGCCCACATGCCGCGGCCGGCGGCCTCCAGCAACCGTTCGGCCATCCCGTGCAACGCCCACGGGTTGGATTCCTCCATGAATTTGCGGTTCTCCGTGTCGAGCACGTACTCCCGGGACAGCCGGTCGTACATCCAGTCGGCCATCACATGCGCGGTGGCGTCGTAACCGAACAGGTAGTCCACCGTAGCGGCCATCTCGAACGCGCCTTTGTATCCGTGTCTGCGCATCGCGGTGATCCAGCGCGGGTTGACCACGCGGGCGCGGAACACCCGGGTGGTCTCCTCGGACAGCGTGCGGGTGCGCACGGCGTCGGCACGGGTGTTGTCGCCGATGTAGGCCGCGGGAGTCCTACCCGTCAGTGCGCGCACCGTCGCGACCATGCCGCCGTGGTACTGGAAGTAGTCGTCGGAGTCGGCGATGTCGTGTTCGCGGGTGTCGGTGTTCTTGGCGGCCACGGCGATGCGGCGGTAGCTGTTGTTCATGTCGTCGGCGGCGGGCCTGCCGTCGAGGCCGCGGCCGTAGGCGAAACCACCCCACGCGGTGTAGACCTCCGCGAGGTCGGCATCGTCGCGCCAGTTGCGGCTGTCGATCAGCTGCAGCAGACCCGCCCCGTACGTACCCGGTTTGGACCCGAAAATCCTTGTGGTGGCGCGTCTCTGGTCGCCGTGCCGAGCCAGGTCGGCCTGGGCGTGGGCACGGACGTAGTTGTCGTCGTCGGATTCGTCGAGACCCGCGACCAGGGTGACGGCATCGTCGAGCATGGCGACCACGTGCGGGAACGCATCGCGGAAGAAGCCCGAGATCCGCACGGTGACATCGATGCGCGGTCGGCCGAGTTCGGCCGGCGTGATCGGCTCGAGGTCGACCACCCGGCGGGACGCATCGTCCCACGCCGGGCGAACACCCAGCAGCGCGAGGACTTCGGCGATGTCGTCACCGGAGGTCCGCATGGCGGAGGTGCCCCACACCGACAGCCCGACCGACCGCGGCCACGTCCCGTAGTCGTCGCGGTACCGGTCGAGCAGCGAATCTGCCATGGCCACACCGGTTTCCCAGGCCAGTCGCGACGGCACCGCCTTGGGGTCCACGGAGTAGAAGTTGCGCCCGGTGGGCAGGACGTTGACCAATCCGCGCAGCGGTGAACCCGACGGACCCGCGGCGATGTGGCGTCCGTCGAGCGCACGCAGCACCTGCCGGATCTCGGCCGTGGTGCCGGCCAGCCGCGGCACCACCTCGGCGGCGGCGAACCGCAGAATCGCGGCGACCTGCGGATCATCGGTGATGGTGTCCACCGCGGCTGCGCCCCAGTCGGCCGCCTGCAGTGCCGCCACGAGGTGGCGGGCCTCGGCTTCGACGGCGTCGACGCTCGTTCTCTCGTCATGGCCGTCCTCGGCGAGGCCGAGGGCCTGGCGCAGGCCGGGCAGGGTCTGCTCTCCGCCGAACAGTTGGCGCGCCCGCAGGATCGCGAGCACGAGGTCCAGTTCGGCCTCACCCGCGGGCGGCGCGCCGAGTATGTGCAGTCCGTCGCGGATCTGGACGTCCTTGATCTCGCACAGCCATCCATCGACGTGCAGCAGCATGTCGTCGAACGACTCGTCGTCCGGGCGCTCGTCGAGACCGAGGTCGTGGTCCATCTTGGCCGCGCGCATCAGCGTCCAGATCTGTTGGCGCACTGCGGGGAGTTTGTTCGGATCGAGCGCCGAGACGTTCGCGTGCTCATCGAGGAGTTGTTCCAGGCGGGCGATGTCACCGTAGGTCTCGGCCCGGGCCATCGGCGGGATGAGGTGATCGACCAGGGTAGCGTGGGCGCGCCGCTTGGCCTGGGTCCCCTCCCCCGGGTCGTTGACCAGGAACGGGTAGATCAGGGGCAGATCGCCGAGTGCGGCGTCGGTGCCGCAGGCCGCCGACATCCCGAGTGTCTTCCCGGGCAGCCATTCGAGGTTTCCGTGTTTGCCGAGGTGGACGACGGCGTGCGCGCCGAATCCGGAGTCGATCCAGCGGTAGGCCGCCAGATAGTGGTGACTCGGCGGCAGGTCGGGGTCGTGGTAGATGGCGACCGGGTTCTCACCGAAGCCGCGGGGCGGCTGCACCATCAACACGACGTTGCTGGATTGCAGTGCGGCGATGACGATTTCGCCGTCGGGGTCTCTACTGCGGTCGACGAACAGTTGACCTGGCGGTGGGCCCCAGTGCTCGACCACAGCATGGGTCAGTTCCGCGGGCAACGTGGCGAACCACTTCCGGTAGTCGTTGGCCGACAGGCGGATCGGGTTGCCGGTGAGCTGACCGTCGGTGAGCCAGTCCGGGTCCTGGCCGCCGCGCTCGATGAGGGCGTGGATCAGCGCGTCACCGTCTTGTGCCTCCACCCCGGGCACGTCGCCGATGTCGTAGCCGGCCTCACGCATGGTCCGCAGCAGCGCAACCGCACTCGCCGGGGTGTCGAGTCCGACGGCGTTGCCGATCCGCGCGTGCTTGGTGGGATACGCTGAGAACACCACGGCGATCCGCTTGTCCCGCAACGGGATCCGACGCAGTCGGGCATGGCGCATTGCGATGCCGGCCACTCGGCCGCACCGTTCGGGGTCGGCGACGTAGGAGATCAGCCCTTCGCTGTCGATCTCCTTGAACGAGAACGGCACGGTGATGACGCGGCCGTCGAATTCCGGGACGGCGACCTGCGTGGCCACGTCGAGCGGCGACAGGCCGTCGTCGTCGTCGCTCCACTGCGCGCGCGAACTGGTCAGGCAGAGGCCCTGCAGGATGGGCACGTCCAGCGCGGCGAGGTGGGCGACGTTCCAGCCGTCGTCGTCGCCCCCGGCGCCCACCGCGGCGGGCGTGGCCGCACCGGCTGCAAGCACGGTCGTGATCAGCGCGTCGGCGGATTCGAGCTGCGACAACAGTTCCGGTTCGGCGTTGCGCAGCGAGGTGCAGTACACAGGCAGCGGCCGCCCACCCTGCGCCTCGATCGCATCGCACAGCGCCTCGATGTAGGCGGTGTTGCCGGCCAACTGCTGAGCCCGGTAGTACAGGACGGCGATCGTCGGGCCGTCGGCGGCGCGAACAACGCGGTCGAGCACCCCCCACGTCGGCGTGGCGGCGGGCGGGGCAAACCCGAAACCCGTCATCATCAGCGTGTCACAGAGGAAGGCGTGCAGCTGACGCAGATTCTCGACACCGCCCTGCGCGAGGTACACGTGCGCCTGCAGCGCCGCGCCCTGCGGGACGGCGGAGTGCCTCATCAGCTCCGCGTCGGGCGTCTGCTCACCGCTGACCACCACGGTCGGCAGCCCACTGGCCGAGACGGTGTCGATACCGTCCTGCCAAGCACGGTAACCGCCGAGGATGCGGACGACCACAATGTCGGCGCCGTCGAGCAGGTCGTCGAGCTCGCCGCACACCAGCCGGGAGGGATTGGCCCAACGATACCGCGCCCCGCTGGAGCGGGCGGTGATCAGGTCGGTGTCGGATGTCGACAGCAGCAGGACGGTCGGCGCGGGGAGCGGCGGGGTCACTCACCATTGGTACCCCACCACATCCGCTCACCGGTCCGAGCCACCCCACCGGCCGTACCACGACTGCCGGTAGGGCAGGCCGAGCAGGGTCACGAGGACGAACAGCGCCACAGCAATGGCGATCAATGCGAGCACTGGGCACCCCTTTCGTGTCAGTTACCCGGTTCCGTGATATCGGTTCACTGGCAACGTACGACGAGCGACGGCGGCAGGCCACTGTGTGTGCGGGACAGATCACCGCCGCGGGGCCTGTGACCGATACCACTCTGTCCGCGGTTGGCGCAGGTCAAGGCGGCGCAGGGCGACCTGGTGAATGGTGGGCCGCCGATTCCTAGGATGACAGGCAGTGACGACTCGATCCCGCGATCAGGACGCGTGCCCGGGTGCCCTCTCGGTGCACCGGGCCGCTGACGGCGCGCTGGCCCGGGTCCGGTTGCCCGGCGGCATACTCTCCGGCGCCGCGCTCACCGCTCTCGCGCAGGCTGCCACCCGCTTCGGCTCATCGGATCTGGAACTGACATCGCGCGGCAACCTCCAGATCCGCGGCATCACCGACACCGGGGGGGTGGCCGATGCGGTCGCGGACGCGGGACTACTGACGTCGCCGACCCACGAGCGGGTCCGCAACATCGTCGCCTCTCCCCTGTCCGGGCGCTCCGGCGGACTCGCCGACCTGCGCCCCCTGGTGCTCGACCTCGACGCGGCGATCTGCCGGGAATCCGTGCTCGCGGAGTCCTCCGGGCGGTTCTGGTTCGGCCTCGACGACGGTCGCGGCGACATCTCCGGCCTGGGCACCGACGTCGGTGTGCACACCCTCGACGGCGAGCAGGCGGCGCTCCTGCTGGGTGGCCGGGACACCGGCGTGCGCCTGTCCCTCGACGACGCGGTGCGCACGCTCATCGACGTGGCGATCCGGTTCGTCGCGGTACGGGGCAATGCCTGGCGCGTCGGAGAACTCGCCACACCGCAGGATCTGCTCGCCGACCTCGCGGTCACCGCGGAGCCGGGCGCCACCTGGCCCCCGGTGGTCCGCCCGCCGGTGGGCTGGATTCCCCAGGACGACGGCCGGGTCACCCTGGGCGCCGGCATTCCGCTCGGTGTACTGCCGGCCAGGACCGCCGAATTCGTCGGCGCCGTCGAGGCGCCCGTGATCATCACGCCGTGGCGGTCCCTGCTGATCTGCGACCTCGACGAAGGTGTCGCGGACGTGGCCCTGCGCCTGCTGGCCCCGATGGGGCTGGTGTTCGACGAGAACTCGCCGTGGCTCGACGTCAGCGCATGCACGGGCAGCCCGGGTTGTGATCGCTCGGCCGCCGACGTGCGCGCCGACGCCGCCGCCGCGGTGGACGACCCCGCGCCGGGTCACCGCCACTTCGTCGGGTGTGAACGCGCTTGCGGCAGCCCACCGGTGGGTGAGGTGCTGATCGCGGGCACGGACGGTTATCGGCCGCGGGGCCGCCCGTCGTAGGGTGAGCGGCGTGCTGGACTACATCCGCGACGCCGGCGAGATCTACCGTCAGTCGTTCGCGACGATCCGCGCCGAGGCGGATCTGGCGCGGTTCCCCGACGACGTGGCCCGGGTGGTGGTGCGGTTGATCCACACGTGCGGTCAGGTCGACGTCGGCGACCACGTGGCGTTCACCGACGACGTCGTCCGCCGGGCTCAGGCCGCGTTGGCTGCGGGCGCACCGGTGCTGTGCGATTCCTCGATGGTCGCCGCCGGGATCACCCGCTCGCGGCTGCCCGCCGACAACGAGGTGGTGTCGCTGGTCGCCGATCCCCGAGCTCCCGAACTGGCCGCGCGGCTGGGGTTCACCCGGTCGGCAGCGGCGGTCGAGCTGTGGGCCGACCGGCTGGGTGGCGCGGTGGTGGCGATCGGCAACGCCCCGACGGCATTGTTCCGGCTGCTCGAACTGCTCGATGACGGGACACCCGTTCCGGCGGCAGTGCTCGGCGGCCCGGTCGGGTTCGTCGGGTCGGTGCAGTCGAAGGAGGAACTCATCGCCAGGCCGCGCGGCATGTCGTATCTCGTGGTGACCGGACGGCGCGGGGGCAGCGCGATGGCCGCGGCCGCGGTGAATGCGATTGCGCGCGAACGCGAATGAGCAGAGGAACGTTGTACGGCGTCGGGTTGGGACCCGGCGACCCCGAACTGGTCACCGTCAAGGCGGCCCGGGTGATCGGGCAGGCCGACGTGGTGGCCTATCACAGCGCTCGCCACGGCCGCAGCATCGCGCGCCGCATCGCCGGGCCCTATCTGCGCGACGGGCAGATCGAGGAGCACCTGGTCTATCCGGTGACCACCGAGGTGATCGACCATCCCGGCGGTTACGCCGGCGCGATGGACGACTTCTACCGCGAAGCCGCCGAGCGGATCGCCGCGCATCTGGACACCGGCCGCGACGTGGCGTTGCTCGCCGAGGGCGACCCGCTGTTCTACAGCTCTTATATGCACATGCACACCCGGCTCACCGAGCGGTTCACCGCCGAGATCGTGCCGGGCGTGACGTCGGTGAGCGCCGCTTCGGCGGCCATCTCCACGCCGCTGGTGCAGGGCGAAGAGGTGCTCACGATCCTGCCGGGCACCCTGCCGGCCGACGAACTCGAGCGGCGACTGGCCGACACCGAGGCCGCCGTCGTGCTCAAGCTGGGCCGCTCGTACCCCGCGGTGCGGGCCGCACTCGCCGCGACGGGCCGGCTCGAGGAGGCCGTCTACGTCGAACGGGCCAGCACTTCCGATCAGCGGACCCTGTCCGCCGCCGACGTCGACGGCGACGACAAGGTGCCGTACTTCTCGCTGGCGATGATCCCGGGCGGCCGGCGCCGGCGCGCGGTGACCGGCAGCGTCACCGTCGTCGGACTCGGCCCCGGACCCATCGAGTGGATGACACCGCAGAGCCGCCGCGAACTGGCTGCCGCGACCGACCTCATCGGCTACGGTCCCTACCTCGACCGCGTCGGCCTGCGCGACGGTCAGCAGCGCCATCCCAGCGACAACACCGACGAACCGGCCCGCGCCCGCCTGGCGTGCACACTGGCCGAACAGGGCCGCGCCGTCGCCGTGGTGTCGTCGGGTGATCCTGGCGTATTCGCGATGGCGACGGCCGTGCTCGAGGAGGCCAAACAGTGGCCGGGTGTCAAGGTCCGGGTCATCCCGGCGATGACGGCGGCCCAGGCTGTCGCCAGCCGCGTCGGAGCGCCGCTGGGCCACGACTACGCGGTGATCTCGCTGTCCGACCGGCTGAAACCGTGGGAGATCATCGAGGCCCGGCTGAGCGCGGCCGCCGCGGCCGACCTGGTGCTGGCGATCTACAACCCCGCCTCGAAGACCCGCACCTGGCAGGTCGGCACGATGCGCGAACTGCTGCTCGCCCACCGTGACCCCGGCACACCGGTGGTGATCGGCCGGGACGTCGCGGGCGCGCGCGAAGAGGTCAGGGTGGTGCGGTTGGCCGACCTCGACCCCGCCGACGTCGACATGCGGTGTCTGCTGATCGTCGGATCGTCGCAGACCCAGTGGTATTGCGACGCTGCCGGCGATCGGGTCTTCACGCCGCGTTACCACCCCGGGTGATAGTGTCACGCGTCACGCTGTTTCGTGCCGCTGCTGGGGGGACATGGCGCCCGCGGTGCAGGGTGACCCGCGGGTTGCCGAGATGATGCTGGTGATGGCGTCCCAGTGGATGTCAGGCGATCCGCGGGTTGGGCACCCTCGACCTCATCGCGCCGGCGACCTGACCCACGCCACCGCCTCCGGCACCGTTCCGACCGTACTGACTCCCGGCGGAACCGGTGGCCGGTCGACCATCACAACGGGTATGCCCAGCGCCGCGGACGCATCGAGTTTCGGCCGCGTCATGTCCCCACCGCTGTTCTTGGTCACCAGCGCGTCGATGCGACGGGTCCGCAGTACGGCGAGTTCGTCGTCGTAGCGGTACGGGCCGCGCGAGAGCAGCAGTTCGTGGTGGCGCGGCAGGACGTTGGCGTCGGGTGGGGTGACCGCTCGGATGAGGAACCAGGCGTCGCTGTCGCGGAAGGCCGCGACGCCGGTGCGCCCGGTCGTCAGGAAGACTCGCGAGAAACCTTTCGCCGCAACGGCGTTCGCGGCGTCCCGGTCGGAGCTCACCAGGATCGCGTCACCGGCAGCCCACGCGGGCCGGGCCAGCAGCAGGTGCGGCAGCCCCAGGTCCGCGCAGACCGCGGCGGCGGTCGCGGTGATGGTTGCCGCGAACGGATGCGTCGCGTCGACGACCGCGTCGACCGGGGTGTCGGTCAACCACCGACGCAGACCGTCGACGCCGCCGAACCCGCCGATGCGCACCTGGCCCACCGGCAGCGCCGGACTGGGGACCCGACCCGCCAGGGAGCTGATCACCTCGACGTCGGGGTGCAGGGCCGCTGCGAGCGAGCGTGCCTCCCCCGTGCCACCCAGCAGCAGGACCCGCATCAGTGCCGCCCGTGTCGCACACGCTCCGACGAGTACAGGTAGCTCTCGGTGCCGCCGGCCGCCAGCACATCACCGATGACGATCACCGCAGTGCGGGCGACGGCGGCGTCGTACATGCGCGCGGCGATGTCGGCCAGGGTGCCGCGCAAAACGATCTCCTCCGGCCAGCTCGCGAAAGCCACCACAGCACAGGGGGTTTCCGGGCGATAGCCGCCGGCGAGCAGTTCGGGCACGATGTTGTCGATCTGTGCGGCGGCCAGATGCAGCACCAGGGTGCCGCCCGAGGCGGACAGGGTGCGCAGATCCTCGCCGGGCGGCATGGCCGTCGACAGTGTGGCGACCCGGCTCAGGGTGACGGTCTGGGACACGCCGGGCACGGTGAGTTCGTGGCCCAGCGCGGCCGCCGCGGCCGCGAAGGCGGGCACCCCGGGCACGATTTCGTAATCCACGCCGAGCGCGTCGATGCGGCGGCACTGTTCGGCCAGCGCGCTGTAGATCGACGGATCCCCGGAGTGCAGACGCGCCACATCCCTGCCGTCGGTGTGCGCCTGTGCGAGTTCGTCGACGATCTGGTCGAGCGTGAGCGGGCCGGTGTCGACGACGTGCACACCCGGCGGGCACAGCGCCAGCAGGTCCTCGGGCATGATCGAGCCGGCGTAGAGGCACACCGGACACCGGCTGAGCAGCCGCTGTCCGCGCACGGTGATCAGATCGGCGGCCCCCGGACCGGCCCCGATGAAGTAGACCGTCACGGTTTGACCACCACCACCCACTGTGTCACCGGCATGGCGGGGCGCCAGCCGGTGAACGTCCCGACCGGCTCACCACGGTAGTGCTGGTAGCGGCGCAACTCTCCACCCATCTTCGAATACGACTGCACGAGAACAGCTTCGGACTCCGCAGTGACGGCGTTGGCGACCAGCCGGCCGCCCGGTGGCAGCGCACACACGCAGCCGTCGAGCAGGCCGGGACGGGTCAGGCCCCCGCCGATGAACACCGCCGCCGGCGGCGGCACCCCGTCGAACGATTCCGGCGCCACACCCCGCACCTCGACGTCGACACCGTGGGCTTGCGCATTGGCCGCGATCCGGCCCCGGCGCGTCTCGTCCTGCTCGAACGCGATTGCCCGGCATCCCGGTCCGCTGCGGCACCACTCGATGCCGATGCTGCCCGATCCCGCGCCCACATCCCACAGCAACTCACTCGGGCGCGGTGCCAGCGCGGTCAGAGTCACCGCGCGCATCGACTGTTTGGTGATCTGCCCGTCGTGGGCGAAGGCGTCGTCGGGCAGCACCTGAAACTGCCGGTCGTCGGGCAGGTAGCAGATGGCGACGACGTTGAGGGCGTCCACGTCCGCGGGCGGGTCGGCCGACCAGGACCGGGCCGCGGCGGTGCGCCGGCTCTCGGCCGGTCCGCCGAGTTGTTCGAGCAGCGTCATCTCCGACTCTCCCCGTCCGGTGTCGGTCAACAACCGGGCCAGCGTCGCCGGCGTGGACGCGTCGCGGGACAGGACGACCGCGTGCCCGCCACGGCGTACCGCGGTCCACGGCGCGCCTGCGACCAGGCTGATCACCTCGGTGTCCTGCACCGCCCAGCCGAGGCGGGCGCAGGCCAGCGTCACCGACGACACATGCGGCAGGACGGTGACGCATTCGGGCCCGAACATCCGCACCGCCGAGCCGCCGATGCCGTGCAGCATCGGGTCGCCGCTGGCCACGATGTGGACGTCACCTGCCCGGTTGTCGCGGATGGCCCGCAGGGCGGGCACCAGCGGCGACGGCCATTCGCGGCGCTCGGCGGTTACCGTGTCGTCGAGCAGGTCGAGTTGGCGTCTCGACCCGTAAATCGTTGTCGCCCGGCGCAGTTCCTCAGCGGAAGCCGGTGCGAGCCCGGCCATCCCGTCGGCTCCGATCCCGACCACCACGACCATGTTCGTCATCACCTCGGCATCCTGCGCCACACGAACCTCGGCAACAACCGCATGACCACCACAGCGGCGCCGAGCGCCCGCGGGATCCACACCTCCCGGCGCCCCTTGGCGAGCGCCTCCACCGTCGCCTCGGCCACCTGGGCCGGGGTGCTCGACAATGGGGCGGGGTCCATGCCCGCGGTCATCCGCCCGATCACGAAGCCCGGCCGCACGAGCAGCAGGTGCACCCCCGAACCGTGCAGCGCGTCGGCCAGCCCGTTGGCGAACCCGTCGAGTCCGGCCTTGGCTGAGCCGTAGACATAGTTGGCGCGGCGGACACGGGCGCCGGCCACCGAGGAGAAGACGACGATAGATGCTCTTCGCGCGGGGCGCTCATCGCCGATAGATGCTCTTCGCGCGGGGCGCTCATCGCCGATAGATGCTCTTCGCGCGGGGCGCTCATCGCGGATCGACCCGCGGCCCGCCTCGCGCATCGTCGCCGCCAGCACCGTCAGCAGGCTGACCTGTGCGACGAAGTCGGTGTGCACGATCGC
>JAXHUG010000028.1:0-4688 GCA_034189785.1 Actinomycetota bacterium | reverse complement strand
CGATAGATGCTCTTCGCGCGGGGCGCTCATCGCGGATCGACCCGCGGCCCGCCTCGCGCATCGTCGCCGCCAGCACCGTCAGCAGGCTGACCTGTGCGACGAAGTCGGTGTGCACGATCGCGGCCGCATACGCCGGGTCGCGTTCGGCCCGCACCTGGTCGCCGAGGATCCCGAAGGCGACGACCGCGGTGGCGATCGGGCCGTGTTCGGCCACCAGTTTCGCCACCAACGGGCTGTGCGAGCCGAGGTCGTCGGCGTCGAACTCGACGGTGTGCACCGCCGCGGCACCCGCCGACTGCACCGCCGAGACCTGCTCGTCGAGGCGGTCGGCGCCACGCGCGGCCAGCACCACTGTCGCGCCCGGCGCAAGCCGAGTCGCCACCTCGACGCCGATCTCGCTGCGACCACCGAAGATCACCACCAAACCGCTATCCGTGTCCTTCACGGCTGCCAGTATGTCCTGCGCTAGCGTGGGTGCCGTGGCTACATCGGGCCGCAAGGCGACCACCCGGCTGACCAGCGATGCATTGGCGTTCCTGACCGAACGCCACCTCGCAATGCTGACCACGCTGCGGTCGGACAACTCACCGCACGTCGTGGCGGTCGGGTTCACGTTCGACCCGAAGACGCACATCGCCCGGGTGATCACCTCCGGCGGGTCGCAGAAGGCGGTCAACGCCGAGCAGCGGGGTGTCGCGGTGCTCAGCCAGGTGGACGGGGCCCGCTGGCTGTCGCTGGAGGGCAAGTCGACCGTGAACTCCGATCCGGACGCCGTCCGCGACGCCGAACTGCGCTATGCCCAGCGGTACCGAACGCCGAGGGTCAACCCGGAGCGAGTGGTGATCGAGGTGCGCGTCGAGCGGGTGCTGGGCTCGTCACAGCTGCTCGACCGCTTCACGGCGTGACTCCCCTGCTCTTACCGCGGGCCGGCGGAGAATGTCTGCTCGCGTCGGGTTATGCCGTGGTGGCCGGGCCGGCGGGCACCACCACCAGGTCGTGCGGCCGGTTGTTCACCGACTCGGCGCCGTCCTCGGTGACGATCACGATGTCCTCGATGCGCGCACCCCACTGCCCCGGGAAGTAGATGCCCGGCTCCACGCTGAACGCCATACCGACCTCGAGCGGCAGATCGTTGCCGGCGACGATGTAGGGCTCCTCGTGCACCGACAGGCCGATGCCATGGCCGGTGCGGTGCACGAACGCGTCGGCCAACCCGTCGGCAGCCAGCACGTCACGCGCGGCGGCGTCGATCTGCGCGGCGGTGACCCCGGGACGCACCGCCTCGACGGCGGCCCGCTGGGCGCGCTGCAGCACGGCGTATCGGTGCGCCACCTCCGGATCGGGTTCGCCCAGGCTGTAGGTGCGCGTCGAGTCGGAGTTGTATCCCGGTTCGTAGGGGCCCCCGATGTCGACGACGACGATGTCCCCGGCCCGCAGTTCGCGGTCCGAGCATTCGTGGTGCGGGTCGGCGCCGTGCGGACCGGAGCCCACGATGATGAACGCCACCTCCGAATGCCCCTCGGCGACAATCGCTTCCCCGATGTCCGCGGCGACGTCGGCCTCGGTGCGGCCGGCCACCAGGAACTCCGGGACCCGCGCATGCACGCGGTCGATGGCCGCACCGGCCTCGCGCAGGGCGTCGATCTCGGCGGCGTCCTTGCGCATCCGCAACCGCCGCAGCACGTCGGTGGCCAGTACCGGCACCTCCCCGAGCACCCCGGCCAGCGGCAGCAGGTGCAGCGCGGGCATCGAATCGGTCACCGCCGTGTGCAGCATCCCACCACCGAGCGCCTCGGCGACCAGTTCGTAGGGGTTGTCGCCGTCGACCCAGTCCCGCACCGCCACACCGAGTTCGGTTATTGCGGACTCCTTCAACGCCGCCAACTCCAGGCGCGGCACCACGATCGTCGGATCCCCGTCAGCAGGTAGCACCAACGCGGTCAGCCGTTCGAAGGTCTGCGCGCGTGAACCCACCAGATAGCGCAGGTCGTAACCGGGCGTGATGACGAGGCCGGCCAGTCCGGCCTCACCCGCATCGGCGGCGGCGCCCTGCAGTCGTCGGGCGTAGACATCGGTGTCGAATCGGCTGCCGGTCATGACGTCAAGGCTACTGTCAGAGGCGATGCTCCGAGATGTCCGCGACGTCGGCTGGTTCTATGCCTCCATGGATCCACGCGCCGTCGACGTACATCGCGGTCCTGCGCCGCGACATGCGCAACCCGACCGCGTCCTGGCCCGAATCGAGGGTCAGGGCGTCAGCATCGACACACCGCCGGAGGGACCCGACGGGCACTGGGCGCTCCCGGAACTGTCCGCCGAGGTGGCGTCCCGGGACGCCACCCTGCACATCGGGCCGCAGTTCATCGTCCTCGAGACCGCGGCCACCGACGCCGCAGCCGCGGTGCGGGTCCTGTTGCACGACGAGGGCAACGGTGACCGCCCGATCACCGGCGCCTCCTCTGTGTTCGCGAGCGTCCGATGAGCGGCCCGCTGCTGCTGCTCGACGGTGCCAGCATGTGGTTCCGGTCGTACTTCGCGCTGCCGTCGTCGATCACCGCCCCCGACGGCAGGCCGGTCAACGGGGTACGTGGATTCCTGGACACCGTCGCGATGCTGATCGGGCGTGAGCGGCCGCCCAGGCTGGTGGTGTGCCGCGACGACGACTGGCGGCCGCAGTGGCGCGTCGACCTGGTCGGCTCGTACAAGGCGCACCGCGTCGCCGAACCACAGGCCGCGGGAACCGATGTCGAGGTCGTGCCCGACGACCTCACCCCGCAGGTCGACATGATCATGGAGATCCTCGACGCGTTCGGGATCCCACACGCCGGTGCGCCCGGCTACGAAGCCGACGACGTGCTGGGCACCCTGGCCGCCGCCGAGGAACGCGACCGGGTGATCGTGGTCAGCGGCGACCGCGACATGCTGCAGGTGGTGCGTGACGATCCGGTCGAGGTGCGGGTCCTTTACCTCGGCCGCGGGATGAGCAAGGCCACGCTGTTCGGACCGGCCGATGTCGCCGACCAGTACGCCGTCCCCGAGGAACGGGCCGGCGCGGCCTACGCCGAACTGGCGTTGATGCGCGGCGATCCCTCCGACGGGCTGCCCGGGGTGCCCGGGGTGGGCGAGAAGACCGCCGCCACGCTGCTGGCCCAGTTCGGCTCCCTGGAGGCGATCGTCGCCGCCGCCAACGACCCGAAGTCGAAGATGTCCAAGGCGTTGCGCAAGAAGATGCTGGCCGCCGCCGACTACATCGAGGCGGCCGGACCGGTGGTGCGCGTCGCCACCGACGCCCCCGTCTCGATGTCGACGAAGACAGACGAGTTGCCGTTGGCCGCAGCGCATCCGCGCAAGGTTGCCCAGTTGGCGGGGGACCTCGGCGTGACGTCCTCGGTCGGGCGGTTGCAGAAGGCGCTCGACGCCCTCGACTAGCGGGGCCGGCCGACCTCGTAGGTACCGTCGTCGTCCTGGAAGGTCACGGTGACTTCGCGTTTGGTTCCGTCGATGCTGACCTCGCAGTCGAACGTGGCGCCCTTCTTCACCTCGGGGCTCTCGCCGTTGTTGCACTTGACGTCGCGGACGTTCTTGGCGCCGTAGCCGTTCGACTCGTCGGTGAGGATCTGCTGCACACCGGACTCGGCGGCGTCGACGTCGAGTTTGGTCGTCACGAAGAAACCGGGCTTCCAGAAGCCGAGCACCGCGACCACGATGAGGATCAGCAGGACGAGGGCGCCGAGGATTCCGCCGATCACACCGAGGGAGCGCTTCGAGCCGTCTTCACTGCCTGGGGGCGGGAACGCCCCGTACTGGCCCGTCTGACCGGGCTGGCCGTACTGCGGCTGCTGACCGTATTGGGGTTGCCCGTACTGCGGCTGACCGTATTGACCGGGTTGGCCGTACTGCGGCTGACCGTATTGACCGGGTTGGCCGTACTGCGGTTGGCCGTACTGCTGCGGCTGGCCGTACTGCTCGGTCGGCGGGTAGGGCTGATACTGCGGCTGCTGTCCGGTCGGCTGCTGATATTGCGGGTACTGCTGCGGCGTGTACGCGGGGGGCTGCTGCCACTGTGGAGTCTCGGAAGTGCCCTGCTCGCCGCCCTGGCCGGGCGACTGCCACTGGTTGTTCGACGGGTCGTCGGCCGGCTGATCGGTACCCGCGTCCGGTTGCTGACCGGCCCACGGCTGCGTCGGGTCAGGTCCCTGCGGTCCGCTCATCGTGTCTCCTTGGTCCTCGCTCGGCCTCGCTGGCTCAACACACTACCCCGCATCAACTGCCACGACGCCGCGTCGAATGTCGTTGATTGCGCGTTTCGCGGCGGCGCGCAGGGCGGGTGTCGGCGCGGCGTTGCGGACCTGGTCGAGCAGGTCGAGCACCTGCCGGCACCATCGCACGAAATCGCCCGCGGACAGCGGTGACCCACCCCCGGAGGCATCCGATGCGGCCAGGGCGGTGGTCAGGTCACCCGTGGTCGCCCACCGGTAGATCGCCGCGACGAAACCCTCGTCGGGTTCGCGGCCGGGGTTGAGGCGGTGACGGCGCTCGTCGGCGCGCAGATCAGCCGACAACCGCCGGGTCTGTGACAGCGCGCGACGCACCTTCGCCGTCGGCGCCTCGGACCCCGCCGGGACGCCGGGCGTGTCGCCACGGGACTCGAACAGCACCGACGACAACACCGCGGCCAGTTCCGCGGC
>JAXHUG010000027.1:0-3164 GCA_034189785.1 Actinomycetota bacterium | reverse complement strand
CTGTACTCGCTGGTCGACCCAGAGGCGTGAGATGGGGTATTCCTGCATGTATCCGTAACCGCCGTGCAGCTGCAGGCAGTCGTCGAGGACGTGCATGGCGCGTTCGGTGGTCCACCACTTGGCCATGGCGACGGTCTGGACGTCGAGTCGTCCCTCGAGGTGCAGGCTGATGCAGTGGTCGAGGAACACTCGGGCGACGCGGGCTTCGGTGGCGACTTCGGCGAGTTTGAATTTGGTGTTCTGGAATCCGAATATCGGACGGCCGAAGGCTTCGCGCTCTCGGGTGTAGCGCAGGGTCTGTTGCAGGGCTGCCTCCATCGCGGTGACAGCGCCGACCGCCACGATCAAGCGTTCCTGGGGCAGTTGGGTCATCAGTTGAAGGAAGCCCTGGCCCTCGACGTCGCCCAGCAGATGCGTTCGGGGAACACGCACGTCGTCGAAGAACAGTTCCGAGGTGTCCTGGCCGTGCTGGCCGATCTTCTGCAGGGTTTGGCCTCGACGGAATCCGGCCCGGTCGGCTTCCACGACGATCAACGAGATGCCGTCAGCGCCCTTGGTGGGGTCGGTTTTCGCGACGACGACGATCAGATCTGCTTGCTGACCGTTGGTGATGAAGGTTTTGGAGCCGGTGATCAGATAGTCGTCGCCGTCGGCGACGGCTCGGGTGCGGATGTTCTGCAGGTCTGATCCGGTGCCCGGTTCGGTCATCGCGATCGCTCCGACGAGTTCGCCCGATGCCATTTGCGGCAACCATCGTTGTTTGAGCTCTTCGCGGCCGTACTGAAGTATGTAGTGGGCCACGATGCCGCTGTGCAGTCCGGCGCCCCACGAGCTGTCGGCGATGCGGGCCTGTTCTTCGAGCAGGATCGCTTCGTGAGCGAATGTTCCGCCCCCGCCGCCGTATTCGGTCGGAATCGAGACGCACAGCAGCCCGAGTTCTCCGGCTCGGTGCCAGAGCGAACGGTCGACGTGGTGTTGCTCGGCGAATCGCTGCCTGTGAGGCGCGAGTTCGGTGGCGAAGAACTTCGCGGCGAGTTGGCGTAGGTCATCGAGTTCGGGGGTGAGCCACGGCGACGGGGTTGACATGGTGTCCTTTCGGTTCACAGAAGAAGCGTGCGGTGTGCGGCGAAGACGGATCAGTCACCGCCGGATACGTCGTAATCTCCCGCGCTGTGGCGTGTGCGAAGCAGCTTCTTGTCGTACTTGCCGACGCTGGTTCGGGGAATCTCGGAGACAAACGTCCAGCGTTCTGGGATCCACCACTTGGGCACCTTGCCGTCGAGGAAGGCACGCAGGTCGTCGACACTCGGGGTAGCCGTGGGTGTTGCAACGATGAGGGCCAGGGGGCGTTCCTGCCATTTCTCGTCGGGCACACCGATCACTGCGGCTTCATGCACCTGCGGATGGGCGATGAGAGTGTTCTCCAACTCCACAGACGAGATCCATTCTCCGCCCGACTTGATGACATCTTTGGTGCGGTCGGTCAGTGTCAGGAATCCGTGTTCGTCGATGCGCCCTACGTCGCCGGTGCGTAACCAGCCGTCGTCGAACTTCTCGTTGTCGTCGCCACCGAAGTAGGCACCCGTCACCCACGGTCCGCGGGCTTGGATCTCCCCGACCGCCGCCCCGTCCTGCGGCAGGGTGTGGCCGTGGTCGTCACGCAGTCGCAACTCGACTCCACAGACGGGGCGGCCTTGGCTTGCGCGCTGCACCCAGTCATCGGGCTCGTCAGCCCCGCTCGACGGCCGCGCCACCGTGGCCAGCGGTGAGGTTTCTGTCATCCCCCAGGCCTGCACGATGGGTATCCCGAATTCGGTCTCGAAATGCCGGATCAGTGACACCGGCACAGCGGACCCGCCGCAGGCGACCAGCCGCAGCGATGAGATGTCGTGCTGTGGTTCACCCTGCAGGTAGTGGAGAATGTCGTTCCAGATGGTGGGAACGGCGCCCGCAACGGTGGGCCGGGTGTCTTCGATGAGTGTCACCAGAGCCGGCGCCTGCATGAACTTGTCGGGAAGGACGAGTTCGGCTCCGGCGATCAACGCCGAATAGACCAGGCCCCAGGCATTGGCATGGAACATCGGCACGATCGGCAGGATGCGATCGGCCTCGCCTATTCCCAACGCGTTGGGGGTGCAACCGGTCAGCGAATGCAGGTAGGTGGACCGATGGCTGTAGACAACCCCTTTGGGATGGCCGGTGGTGCCACTGGTGTAGCACATCGCCGACGCCGATCGTTCATCGAGTTCAGGCCAATCGAAATCGGGACGCTGGGCGCCGATGAGTTCGTCGTAGGACAGCACGGTCTTGCCGGTGGCCCGCAACGGATCGGTATCGCCGTCACCCACCGCGATCACGGTATGCACCGAATGCATATCCGGCAGTGCCCGGGCCAGCAACGGAGCCAAGGACATGTCCACGATCACCACCTCGTCGTGGGCATGGTTGGCGATGTAGCCGAGTTGCTCGGGGCTCAGCCGAATGTTGAGGGTGTGCAGGACCGCACCCATCGAGGGCACGGCGCAGTACGCCTCCAGATGCTCCTGGTTGTTCCACTGGAAGGTGGCGACACGCTGATCGCCGGTGATGCCGACCGCGCGCAACCCGTTCGCCAACTGCCCGACCCGCCGGCCCAGCGCCGCGTAACTGTACGCACGGTATCCCGAATCAGTCGGGGTGATGACGCGGCGCTCAGCGTGAATCGATGTCGCATGTGCCACGATCGTTCTCACGGTGAGCGGGACGTCTTGCATGGTGCTTCGCATGGCTAACCCTTCGTCGGCCCGTTGAGAGGGAGAATTCGTCTGCCGGTGGCGCCGGCTCGGTGATGAACTGACCGTACTGGGCCCGCAGCGCGCGATCGAAGGCCGGGGTATCGCGCTGACGCAGGCCCACGCTGCGCAGATGGTTACCCACATCGGCCACACCCAGACGCGACGTGACCGCCACCGCACCGGCCCGGTAGCCCCGCGGACCGCCGGAGACGGCGTACGGATCATCCCAGACGGAATCACCCACCGCGGTGACGACGCGGCGGGCTCGCTCGACAGGATCGGCAGCTTCGCCGACACGCAACCGCGCCAACTCGGCGTTCATCGGCGGTGCAACCCGACCGGGAGACCGTCCACCGGAATCGGAAGCGAGGTGTTATCCCACCGAACCCG
>JAXHUG010000026.1:0-35585 GCA_034189785.1 Actinomycetota bacterium | reverse complement strand
GCTGCGTCGTCGTGGTCGTGGTGGTGGGCTGCGTCGTCGTGGTGGTCGGCTGGGCGGTGGTCGGCTGGGTGGTCGTCAGGGGAGGCGGTGGCGGCTGGCTCACCGTGGTGGTGGCCACGCCGTCGGGTCCGATCGTCACGGTGGTGACCGGCGGGGGTGGGACCTGCGGCGACGGTTCCATCGAAAAGGTCGTCGCGGTCTCGGTCACCGGCGTCGAATTTCCTTCGCTGCCGGTGAGGGTGATCGCCAGGCCGCTGAGCGCCGCCAGCGCCGCGGCGGCGGCCGCGCCGAACAGCACCGGCGGGCGTTTGTACCAGGGCAGCGGTCTGGGTTCGTCGCCATAACCGTCCCCGTAACCCGTGTCGGCGGGCGCGAACGCGATCGGGGGGCGCGCACCGGTCGCGGACGGATCGTAGTTCTCACCCGCGTAGGGAACGGGTTCGCCGGCGGGTTCGTCGTCCTGTGACCAGGCCAGTGCACGGAAAGTCGCCGACGAAGCCCCGTCCGCGGCGGCCGCGCCGGCGGCCAGGCCGGCCGCACCCGCCGCCCAGGCCGCTGCGCCCATGCTCGTCGGGGCGTCGGCGGACGCGGCCATCCCGGTCGGAGCTTCGGCGTCGGCACTCTGGTTGGCCACCAACGCGGCGCCGGCGGCGACGTTGAGCTGCGGCTCCGGGGTCGTGACGACCGGTGCCCGCAGCTGCTCGGAGAGCCGCTGGGTGACGAGCGGGATCGCCGCCCCGCCGCCGACGGTCGCCACTGCGGTCACGTTCGCCACCGGGATTTGGTTGCGCCCCAACGTGTCCTCGATGGCGTTCAGCAGTCCGCCGAGCGGTTCGGAGATCAGCTGCTCGAACTCGGGCCGCGTCACCCGGATGTCCGACTGCACACCGGGCAGATCGACCGACACCGCGGTGGCGGTGTCGGCGGACAGCCGTTCCTTGGCCTGGCGGCACTCGTCGCGCAGGCGGGCGAGCGATCCGACCGCGGCGGTGCTCACCGGATCGGCGGACCCGGCATCGGCGATACCGACCAGCACATGGTTGAGCAGGGCCTGATCGATCGCGTCGCCGGAGAACTCCGGGTACCGCACGGTCTGGCCGACGGCGTCGAGGTTGGCGCCCGCGTCGGCCAGCGAGATGCTGCTGCCGCTGCCGCCGAGGTCGACGAGGACGACCACGCCCTGGTCGGGCAGACCCGGCGCGGCCTGCAGCGCGGCGAGCGCGGCGGTCGAGTCGGGGATCAGCGCGGCGGGCACCCCGTGGGGTGCGAGATTCGGCCGGTTGCGCAGCGCCCCGCGAAGCGCCCCGACGGTGCCCGGACCCCAGTGGGCGGGCACCGCGATGGCGATCGGCGAACCACCATCGACCGTGCGGGCCATCGCATCGAGCGCTTCGGCGAGCACCAGTTCACCGCGGCGCGCGGAACCGTCGGCGGCGACCAGCGGGACGGGATCGCCGACCCGGTCGACGAAACCGCTCAGCACGAGGTCGGGCTGGTCGAGGTGCGGGTTCTCAGCAGGCACGCCCACCTCGGGGGCCCGGTCGGCGAAGAGGGTGAGGATGGCTCGTCGGATCACGGGCGGACGGCCGACGCGGGCCGCGACCAGGTTCGTCATCCCGATCGACAACCCCAGGGGTTCGGTCATGGTTGGCATGTCTCCTGTCTGGGCCGGCCACCACGATAACGTGGCGGTTCCGACATCCTCGGGAAATCCCCCTAGTGGCGCCCATCCCCTAACGCCCAACCCCCTAATGGACGAGGCGCGGGAGTGGGCTGCACACCGATCCGGTGGGCGTCCGGTGTGCATAGCATCGTGAGAAGCAGTCGGGGGACTGAATCCCGAGCACGCGTGAACACGGCCAGTGACGGGATCGGTAATGGAAAAGGGTGCTCGATGGCCAACTCACTGCTCGACTTCGTGATGTCGCTGGTGCGGGACCCCGACGCTGCCGCACGGTACGCCGCCGACCCCGCCGCCGCCATCGCAGATGCGCAGCTCACCGACGTGACCAGTGTCGACGTCGACAATCTGATCCCGGTGGTGACGGAGTCGATGCCGATGGCCGCGGCGTCGAGCGGCCTGGGTCCCTTCGGGGCGGAGGCCGCGGGCACTGTGTGGTCCAGTGGCGCCGCCATCGCGGCCTTCGACGCCTTCGACGCGTTCGCCGATCCGGCACCCGACTCGGCCGCCGCCGCCACTACCACCGTCGTCGTCGACACGACCGATGAGTTCGACCCGGCCGCCGACGCACTCCCCGGATCCGACGCGCTCGTCGACTCGCTGTCGACGCAGCGCACCGACCCGGTGCCCGACGAGGCGACGTCAGCGGGCGCCGGCCTCGACGACCTGTGGGGTGCGGCGCTCGACGACGTCCAGCCGGCCGAGCACGACCCCGGGTTCGACCTGTTCGACTGATCTCGCTCGCGTCACCGAAACCCGCGCGGATTCCCATCCGCCCAGGTTTGTGGCGTTTGAGCTGCGAGTATTCCGCTCATCCCAACCCCCGGTGGACCCCCTAATCCCCTAACGGGGATGGACTCCTACCCCCTACGCGGATCGCTGAGCGAGGGGCGGCCACCCCGTTTGCCCGGTGTCTCGAACTCCATAACGTGGTGTCCAGATCGCCGGAGGACCGGCGAGACAACCTCCCTGGGGAACCTGGAAGACACGAAAGGCAGTCGCATGAGCATCAACATCATTGACTTCATCCTCGACCTGTTCCGCAGTCCGGCGTCGGCGGCGGTCTTCGTCGTCGACCCGGACGGCGCGCTGCGCGATGCCGGCCTGCCGAACGTGACCGCTGCGCAGCTGGCGTCGGTGGCCGCGACGGCCGCTCCCGCCGGCTACGCCCTCGGCGGCGGCGACCCGATCGTCGGTCTGCAGCGGGCGGTCGCCGACCACCACCAGCTGGCCTCGAACTTCGCCTCGCCGCTCTCGCCGCAGACCTCGTTCGCGCCGACGACCGAGTTCGCCAGCCGCAACGACACCGACCTGCTGAGCGGCAACAACGTCCCGATCGCCAGCCCCGACCAGGCCGCCGGCGCCAACGCCCAGAACGGTACCTTCAACCTGGGCTTCGGTGACATCACCCTCGGCGACAAGACCACCCAGACCGCCACCAACGGCGGCGTGGTGGTCGGCGGCGACGACGACATCGTCAGCGGTGACGGCGCGGTTCTCGGTGACGGCACCACCATGAACAACGGCGACATCCTCGCCGGCTCCGGCTCCAACGTGGTCGTCGGCAAGGACAACGAGGTCGAGGACAACTCGCAGACCGCGGGTGGCGAGCTCATTGCCGACAACGACGCCCCGGTGCTCAACGCCGTCGACACCAGCGGTGGCAACGGCGGCGGTGCGGACGGCGGCGGCAGCCTGATCGGGATCGGCGGCGGCAACGCGGTCGGCGGTGACGGTGGCAACGGTGGCGGCATCATCATCACCGACAACGACGTCAACGTCGGCACGCAGGTCGACGGCGACTACGGCAGCGACAACGTCGAGGACAACTCGGTCAACACCTCCACCGAGAACTCGATCGAGGACAACTCCACGAGCTACGAGTCGAACATCGGCTCCGGCAACGACACCGCGATCGGGTCGGGCAACCAGACCGACACCGACGTGGCGTCGAACAATGACACCAACACCGGTCTGGACGTGTTCTGACCGACAACCGGATGACGCAGCTGGCGGGGACCGACATGGTCCCCGCCGGTTCGCGCGCCTACCGTGTGGACAACTCCACGTGAGAGGCGCATCATGACCCGACCGAACGGCCCTCGCAACGTGACGGCCGGCGGGCCGGCCAATTCGAAGGCGGCCGGCGGGCCGGCCGATGTCGCAGATACGCGCAAGGTGGTCACCGAGCTCATCGAGCACACCACCACGATCGCCGAGGCCCAGCACCGCGGCGATCTGGTGGCGCGGTTGGCGCGCGCCCGCACACGCATCGGTGACCCGCGAATCCGGGTGGTGATCGCCGGCCAGCTCAAACAGGGCAAGAGCCTGCTGCTCGACTCGCTGCTCAACATGCCGGTGGCCCGGGTCGGCGACGACGAGTCGACGGTGCTGGCCACTGTCGTGTCGTATGCCGAACAGCCGTCGGCGCGGCTGGTGGTGGCGCGTCCCGACGGGGAGGAAGCCGAACTCGTCGACATCCCGACCACCGACCTCGGCAAGGATCTGCGCCGCGCACCGCAGGCCGGCGGACGTGAGGTGCTGCGCGTCGAGGTGACGGTGCCCAGCCCGCTGCTCAAGGGCGGCCTGGCGTTTGTCGACACCCCGGGCGTCGGCGGCCACGGCCAACCGCACCTGTCGGCGACGCTGGGTCTGCTGCCCGACGCCGACGCGATGCTGATGATCAGCGACACCAGCCAGGAGTTCACCGAGCCGGAGATGACCTTCATCCGCCAGGCGCTGGAGATCTGCCCGGTCGCCGCGATCGTCGCGACCAAGACCGACCTGTATCCGCACTGGCGCCAGGTCGTCGACGCCAACGCGGGCCACCTGCACCGTGCCGGCATCACGACCCCGTTGATCCCCGCGTCGTCGACGTTGCGCAGCCACGCCGTCCAGCTCAACGACAAGGAACTCAACGAGGAGTCCAACTTCCCGGCGATCGTCAAGTTCCTGTCCGAGCAGGTGCTCTCCCGCAACAACGACCGCGTCCGCGATCAGGTGGTCAACGAGATCCGCGCCGCCGCCGAACACCTCTCGATGGCCGTGCAGTCGGAACTGTCCGCACTCGACGACCCGGCGGCCGGCGGCACCCTCACCGCAGACCTGGAGCGCCGCAGGAAAGAGGCGGAGGAGGCGCTGCAGCAGACCGCGCTGTGGCAGCAGGTGCTCAACGACGGCATCGCCGATCTGACCGCCGACGTTGACCACGACCTGCGGCAGCGCTTCCGCAACATCACCTTCCACACCGAGCGGGTCATCGACGCTGGCGACCCGACCCTGCACTGGGCCGAGATCGGTGCGGAACTCGAGGCGGCCGTGGCGACCGCCGTCGGCGACAACTTCGTCTGGACCTACCAGCGTGCCGAGGCGCTGGCCGCCGAGGTCGCTCGCACGTTCATGGAGGCCGGCTTGGACGCGGTGCGGCTGCCCGCGTTCGACGCGAGGGAGATGGGGGCCGAGTTCGGCGAGTTCCGGTCGCTGGCCCATCTGGAGGCCAAACCGCTCAAGGTCGGCCACAAGATCGTCACCGGGATGCGCGGCTCCTACGGCGGGGTGCTGATGTTCGGCATGCTGACGTCGTTCGCCGGGCTCGGCATGTTCAACCCGGTGTCGCTGGGTGCGGGCTTCGTCCTCGGCCGCAAGGCCTACAAGGAGGACATGGAGAACCGGATGCTGCGGGTGCGCAGCGAGGCGAAGACCAACGTGCGCCGGTTCGTCGACGACGTCGCGTTCGTGGTGGGCAAGGGATCGCGCGACCGGCTCAAGGGCATCCAGCGTCAACTTCGCGACCACTACCGCGAAATCGCCAACCAGACGACCCGGTCACTCAACGAGTCGCTGCAGGCCACGATTGCCGCGGCCAGGCTGGCGGAGTCCGAACGCAACGCCCGCACCAAGGAACTGCAACGGCACCTCGACATTCTGCGTCAGGTCATCGAACACGCCGAGAAACTCGGCACGCCGGTCGCGGCGCCCTGACCGGCGGACCGGGTCTGGCAAGCTCGTTGCGTCAGCTAATCGGGTAACTGGAACGGACTGGGCAAACCCTGAGCACAAGCGACCAAGTGCGCGCGATCCTGGGCGGCACCATCGCGGCCTACCGGGAGGATCCGGCGTACCGTCAGCGCCCCGAGGTGTACGACGAACTCGAACGCATCGGCGCCCGGCTCAACCAGCCGATCCGCATCGCGCTGGCCGGCACGCTGAAGGCCGGTAAATCGACACTGGTCAACGCTCTGATCGGCGAGGAGATCGCGCCCACCGACGCGACCGAGGCCACCCGCATCGTCACGTGGTTCCGCCACGGCCCCACCCCGAAGGTGACGGCCAACCACCGCGGCGGCCGCCGGTCGAACGTGCCGATCGCGCGCAGATCGAGCGGACCCGCGGATGAGCGGGGTCTGACCTTCGACCTGGCCAGGCTCGACCCCGAGGACGTACTCGACCTCGACGTGGAGTGGCCGGCCGCCGAATTGATCGACTCGACGATCATCGACACCCCGGGCACGTCGTCGCTGTCCCGCGACGTCTCCGAGCGCACGTTGCGGCTACTGGTGCCCGGTGACGGGGTGCCCAGGGTCGACGCCGTGGTGTTCCTGCTGCGCACCCTCAACGCCGCCGACATCGCGCTGCTCAAACAGATCGGTGAACTGGTCGGCGGGTCGTCGGGGGCGCTGGGCGTGATCGGGGTGGCCTCGCGCGCCGACGAGATCGGCGCCGGCCGCATCGATGCGATGCTCTCGGCGAAGGACGTCGCCACCCGGTTCGCCGAGGAGATGGACCGCACCGGTATCTGCCAGGCGGTCGTGCCGGTCTCGGGGCTGCTCGCGCTGGCCGCGCGCACGCTGCGGCAGAGCGAGTTCGTGGCCCTGGAGAAACTCGCAGGCGTGGATCCCGCCGAGTTGGCGAAGGCCATGCTGTCGGTGGACCGGTTCGTGCGTGAGGACAGCCCGCTGCCCGTCGACGCGTCGACCCGCGCCGCGCTGTTGGACCGGTTCGGGATGTTCGGCGTGCGGATCTCGATCGCCGTGCTGCGAGCCGGGGTCACGGACTCGGTGGCGCTGGCCGACGAACTGCTCGAACGCAGTGGCCTGGTGGCGTTGCGCGAGGTGATCGACCAGCAGTTCGCGCAGCGCTCCGACCTGCTCAAGGCGCATACGGCGCTGCTGTCGCTGCGGCAGTTCGTCCAGCTCAACCCGATCTACGCGACCCCGTACATCATCGCCGACATCGACCCGTTGCTCGCCGACACCCATGCGTTCGAAGAGCTCCGGTTGCTGAGCCAACTGCGTTCGCGGACAACGACGTTGACCGACGACGAGATGGCCTCGCTGCGGCGATTGATCGGCGGTTCGGGTACCGACGCGGCCAGCCGGCTGGGGTTGCAGCCCGGGGACCCCTACGACGGGCCGCGGGCGGCGTTCGCCGCGGCGCAGCGGTGGCGCAGGCGTGCCGAGCATCCGCTCAACGACCCCTTCACCGCGAGGGCCTGCCGGGCGGCGGTGCGCAGCGCCGAAGCGCTGGTCGCCGCGTACGCGGCGAACGGCCGGTCCCACTGGGAAGGACCCGCCTAACGTTTGGGCGCGCCACGACGACGAACAGAGACGACGAACAGAGACGACGAACAGATATGCGCACTTCTCTCGGCGTATCCCTGGGCGCGGCCAACCTTGAGCGGCAGGCGCCTGTCTCGATGGGTCTGCCCCGGATCCCCGGCCCGAGTGCGTGCCGGACGCCGAAACCGTGTGCTGACGTCGCTGACTGTGCGATCCGGCGGTAGCTCCGACCCTCAACGTCTCGGCCGGATCCGCGTCGGCACCGTGATCGTCACCGTGCTGGTGCTCGTCTCCACCGTCGTGGTGGGCGCAGGCGTGGTGGTGGTCTTCTCGCTGGGTGTGGTGGTCGTGGTCTCGGGCGGAGCCGTCGTCTCCGTCGGTGCCGTGGTCTCGGTCGGCGATTCGGTCACGGTCTGCGGAGGCACCACCGAGGGTGCTTCCGACGTGGTGGTGGTGGTGGTGGTGGTCGTGGATTCGCCCGAGTCGTCGCCCGAGACCAACTGCACAACGAGCCAGATGGCCGCCGCCACCAGCAGGGCTAGGAGCGCACCGAGCGCGATCAGCGCACCCGGTTTGCGGTACCACGGCGGCGGCTCCTTCGGCGGCGGCTGGTCGTACGCCCCGGTGTAATCGCCGTACTGCGTCGGTTCGGCGCTGTAGGCGTTGGAGTACCGGGTCGGCTCGTTGTCCGAATAATTCGGATCTTCAGGAGGTCGCGCCACGGGCTTCGATAGTAGGCGTGGTGTACTCAGGGACGCGGGTAAAGCGTGCGTGTCTCGTTGAGTCGCGGCCGGTTGCGGGTCGTCGTTCGCGGCGAAGACTCCTCTCCGCTCTCCTCGGACTCATCTTCCTGGGTCGTCGACCGCCCCCTGGTGCTCGAGGTCTCCGACTCCGAGGGGGGCGTCGACGGCGGGAGCTCCGGCGGGAGGTCCAGGTCGGTGGTCAGGGGCGGGCTGATGCGCGTGGTGGTGCTCGAGGTGGTCGAAGAGCTCGACCTTGCGGTCATCGACGAGAAGCTCGGATCGACGAAGTTCGCCGGCGCCTGCGGGGAGTCGCCGCTACGCGAGGCGAACATCACCCCGGTCACGATCAGCCCGATCGCTGCGAGCCCGGCGATGCTCGCGCCGAGCACCTTGGCCGTCGAGTGGTGCCACGGAGTCGACGCATCGACCTGTCGGCCGGAATGCTCGTCGTCGTCGCGGGCGCCAATCACGGGCACCGATCCTAACTGCGACGAGGTGCGGTGTGTCGGGTCAGCGCAACTGGGGCAGCACGTGACCGGCGACCAGCGCCAGGTGGTCGAGGTCGGACATGTCCAGCATCTGGAGATACACCCGCTCTACACCGGCCTCGACGAACGGTCCGAGGTTGTCGACGATCTCCGCCGGTGTGCCGACCATCGGCGAGTTGCTGCGCAGTTCGTCGACTTCGCGGCCGATCGCGTCGGCGCGCCGGGTGATCTCGGCGTCGTCGGCGCCGGCGCACAGGACGAACGCCGCCGAGTAGACCATCGAATCCGGATCGCGGCCCGAGTCGGCGACCGCGGCCCTGACCCGGTCGAACTGGGTGCTCAGCGTGTCCAGGGGGATGAACGGCGCGTTGAACTCGCCCGCGTACTTCGCCGCCAGCGCCGGGGTGCGCTTGGCGCCCTGACCGCCGATGATGACCGGCAGCACCGCCTGCACCGGTTTGGGCAGGGCGGGGGAGTCGACGACGGTGTAGTGGGTGCCGCTGTAGTCGAACGTCTCGCCGACGGGCGTGGCCCACATCCCGGTGAGGATGTCGAGTTGTTCGGTCAGCCGGTCGAACCGTTCACCCAGCGGCGGGAAGGGGATCGCGTACGCCTTGTGTTCGGCCTCGAACCAGCCTGTGCCCAGCCCGAGTTCGATGCGCCCGCCGCTCATCTCGTCGACCTGCGCGACGGAGACCGCCAGCGGGCCGGGGTGGCGAAACGTCGCCGAGGTAACCATCGTGCCGAGCCGGATCGACGACGTCTCACGGGCGATGCCGGCGAGCGTCACCCAGGAGTCCGTCGGCCCGGGCAGACCGTCACCGCCCATCGCGAGGTAGTGGTCGGAGCGGAAGAAGGCCGAGTAGCCCAGTTGTTCGGCTGCGCGCGCCACGGCGAGTTGGTCGGCGTAGCGGGCGCCCTGTTGCGGTTCGACGAAGACACGGAAATCCACGGCGGCCAACCTACAGACTCTTCGGTGCGTCGCGCAGCGCCCGGACCGCGGCGGGCTCACCCTCGAATTCGACGCGCGCCTCGCGACCGACCGCGAAGAGCAGCAACTCCTCCGGCCGTCCGGTCACGGTGACGGGTTCGCCCTTACCGGCGGTGACCAGGGTCTTCCCCTCGGGTGTGCGCAACGCCGCGCGCGCCGGCGCCTTGGCCAGCGTGAGCCGCGCCATCAGCGACAGGGTCCTGGTCAGGCCGTTGACCGTCGCGTCGTCGAGGGTGCGCGGTTCCCAGCCCGGCTGTGCCCGGCGCACGTCCTCGCAGTGGATGAACATCTCGGCGAGGTTGGCCACCGGATCGATCAGTTTGAACGGTGAGAACAGCGGCGGTCCGGCGGCGATCTTGTCCAGCAGCGCGTCCCAGTCGGTTCCGGCCACGCGGTTCTGGACCTTCTCGGTGTACTTCGCGAGCGCGGGGACGGCGATCCCGGCCGTGGCGTCAAGCCGGTGTTCCCGGACGTAGAGGTGAGCGGCCAGGTCGCGGGTCTTCCAGCCCGCGCACAGGGTCGGGGCGTCCGGTCCCTTGGCGCGCATGGCCTCGACGAGCGCGGCGCGTTCCCGCTGGGCGGCGGTCATGGTGTTCCTCCATCTGGTCCGGCGAGAGTGCATGTGAGCATCGGGTGCTGCAATACCCCGGTATCGACTTCGATACGCGCCCGGGCAGGATACGACCAGGGTCGGAGGAGCGGCGCTGTCCGTAGGTATCGAAGTAGCGATCAAGAACAACAATTGCGGCGATGCAAAAAAAATGTCGCCGTGCTCGAGGGCAGCCCTGACCGGTGCCTTCCGCCGGCCCCGCCCGGGTAGTCGAGCAGGTCAACTCTCCTGTCGTTGACGGCGACGCGACCCGACACTCAGGATTCCGGCAGCCGCGACCACGGCAAGTCCGGCGACGGCCAGGCTGACCGTCCAAGCCCGGCGGTCGTGCAGTTCCGCACGGCAGAGGTCGGTGTAGGCGACGTCGACGAGGAGGCCGCCGTCGATCGGAACGTTCGTGGCGTTGCCGTCATCGAGTGCTTGTGCCTCGGACAGATTCGGCGCCAGAGCGCTGCCACAGTCCACCACCTGCCGTTCGGGAGACACGGACACCGGCGTCAGCAGGCCCACCACACCGACCAGCAGCGCGACCAAACCCAACATCACAGCGAGTCGTTTGACGATCATGCAGCCACGTACCCAATGCGCGCCGCTCCGATACGGGTACCACCACCGCTGTCACCGAGAGCGCCTTGGCCGATGTCACGAGGCGACCTGCGACGCCGTGGTGCAGCGGGTCTGCGCTCGGACCCATGGTCCTGCTCATGATCTCGGAGGCGACGAGTTCGGTGGTGGCGAGGTCGAAGATCGCCATGTGGTCTCAATCCGACTGCACAGGAAATGCCAAGGTTTTTATCTGTATAGACGCATCGATTGCGGGTAGCCAACTCTCCGTGCGAACGCGCGCTCACGTTGCGATCACCACACCAAGTGCCTAGGAGGAGTGGATGTCAAACCTACTGGTCGCCGACTTCCTGCTGGAACGGTTACGCGCATGGGATGTCGACCACGTATTCGGGTATCCGGGAGACGGGATCAACGGCATCCTGGGCGCCTTCGGACGTGCCGACAACCGTCCGCAGTTCATCCAGGCGCGGCACGAGGAGATGGCGGCATTCGAAGCCGTGGGCTACGCCAAGTTCACCGACCGGGTGGGCGTCTGTATGGCGACATCAGGCCCCGGTGCGGTGCATCTGCTCAATGGCCTCTACGACGCGAAACTCGATCACGTCCCCGTGGTCGCCATCTTCGGACAGACCGCGCGCACCGCGATGGGTGGGTCCTACCAGCAGGAGATCGACCTGCTCAGCCTGTTCAAGGACGTCGCAAGCGAATACGTCCAAATGGTCATGGTGCCCGAACAACTGCCCAACGTGCTCGACCGGGCCGTCCGCATCGCGCTGAGCGAACGGGCGCCGACGGCGCTGATCATCCCCTCCGATGTCCAGGAGCTGGAGTACTCGCCTCCCGAACACGCCTTCAAGATGGTGCCTTCGAGCCTCGGCATCGAATGGGCCACACCGGCGCCCGAGGATGCGGCGATCTCCCGGGCGGCCGAGGTGCTCAACGCCGGTGAGAAGGTCGCGATCCTCATCGGCGCCGGGGCCCGGGGCGCGCGCGAGGAGATCGGCGAGGTGGCCGAACTCCTCGGGGCCGGGGTGGCGAAGGCGCTCCTGGGTAAGGATGCGCTGTCCGACGAACTGCCCTGGGTCACCGGAGCGATCGGCTTGCTCGGCACCCGGCCCAGCTACGAGATGATGCGCGACTGCGACACCCTGCTCACCGTCGGCTCGAGTTTCCCCTACACGCAGTTCATGCCCGATCTCGACCAGGCGCGGGCGGTGCAGATCGACATCGATCCCAAGATGATCGGGATGCGGTACCCGTACGAGGTCAACGTGGTGTCCGACGCGAAAGCCGCTCTGCGGGCGTTGATTCCCAAGCTCGAGCGCAAGACGGATCGGTCGTGGCGCGAGACCATCGAGTCGAACGTCGCACGGTGGTGGGAGACCATGCACAAAGAGGCGATGGTGAGCGGCCATCCGGTCAATCCGTTGCGCCTGTTCGCCGAACTGTCCGAACAACTGCCGCAGAACGCGATCGTCGCGGCGGATTCCGGTTCGGCCGCCAACTGGTATGCCCGGTTGTTGCGGTTCCGTGGCGACGTGCGCGGTTCCTTGTCGGGCACGCTGGCGACGATGGGCCCGGCGGTGCCGTACGGCATCGGTGCCAAGTTCGCTCATCCCGACCGGCCCGCGATCGTGTTCGAAGGCGACGGCGCGATGCAGATGAACGGGCTGGCGGAGTTGATCACCGTCAAGCGGTACTGGCAGGAGTGGTCGGATCCGCGGCTGATCGTGGCGATCCTGCACAACAACGACCTCAACCAGGTGACGTGGGAGATGCGAGCGATGGGCGGATTCCCCAAATTCAGCGAATCGCAGTCCCTTCCGGATGTCGACTACGCGGCGTTCGCATCGGGCCTGGGTCTCAACGGAGTGGCCGTCAAGGACCCCGAGGAACTGCACGACGCGTGGCATGCGGCGCTGGCCGCCGACCGCCCCACGGTCCTCGACGTGTTCACCGACCCCGACATGCCCCCGATCCCGCCGCACGCCGAATGGGATCAGGCCAAGTCCGCCGCGATGGCGGTACTCAAGGGCGACGAGAACCGCTGGGGCTTCATCGTCGAAGGGGTCAAGACCAAAGCGCAGGAATTCATTCCGCACAAGAACGGATGAGCGCGGCCGCGATCACCGACAGTGGCGCCCTCGGCGCTGCGGTGGAGGGACTCGACGCGGTGGCCTACTCGGTGCCCACCGACGCACCCGAGGCCGACGGCACGCTGGGCTGGGATTCGACGACGATCATCGTGGTCATGGCCTCCGGAGCCGGGGCGACCGGTCTGGGCTGGACGTACGGGGCGGCCGCCGTCGCCGACCTGATCCGCGCCGAGCTGGCCGATCTCGTGACCGGCCGGGATGTCCTCGACGTGGTCGGCGCCTTCGAGGCCATGGTCAAGGCGATCCGCAACATCGGCCGGTCCGGGGTCGGCGGGCAGGCGATCTCCGCGGTGGACACCGCCCTGTGGGACCTCAAGGCCCGGCTGCTCGGGCTACCGCTGCACCGCCTGCTCGGTGCGGTTCGCGACCACGTCGACGTCTACGGCAGCGGAGGGTTCACCACCTACGGCGACGACCGTCTGCGGGACCAGTTGGGGTACTGGACCGAGGAGTTGGCGATCCCGCGGGTCAAGATCAAGATCGGTGAGGACTGGGGCCGGGCCACGGGGCGCGATCTGACGCGGATGCGTCAGGCCCGGTCTGTGATCGGGGACTGCGTCGAACTGTTCGTCGACGCCAACGGTGCCTACGGTCGCAAACAGGCCGTCCGGCTGCTGCGGGACGCCGCCGACCTCGACGTGCGGTGGTACGAGGAGCCGGTGTCCTCCGACGACGTGGACGGGCTGCGTGCGGTCCGCGACGCGGTGGACGCCGACGTGGCCGCGGGCGAGTACGGCTACGACCTCTACGACGTCCGCCGGTTGTGCGAGGCGCGTGCCGTCGACTGCCTGCAGGTCGACATCTCCCGCTGCGGCGGGCTCACCGAGTGGATCCGCGCAGCCGCGGTCGCGGCCGCGCACAACCTCGAGGTGTCGGGTCACTGTGCGCCCTATCTGCACCGGCATGCGGCGGCCGCAACCCCCAACTTCCGGCACCTGGAGTGGTTCCATGACCACGTCCGGATCGAGCAGATGTTCTTCGAGGGCACCGACCAGCCCCTCTCCGGCCGGCTGCCGGTGCACGCCGGTGAACCGGGAAACGGCCTGCACCTCAGGGACATCGACTTCGACGAGTACCGAATCCGCTGACAAGAGCAGGAGCTCACATGACCGACACCCGAGGACACACCCGGCGCCGGGCGTTCGAGGCGCTGGCCGCCGAGCTGCGCGCGCGCGTCGACGGCGAGGTCCGCTTCGACGCCGGGTCCCGCGCGGCCTACTCCACGGATTCGTCGAACTACCGGCAGATTCCGATCGGTGTTGTGATCCCGCGCACGCCGGAGGACGCCGAGCGCGCGCTGGCGGTGTGCCGTGACCATGATGTCCCGGTGCTGTCGCGCGGCGGCGGCACCAGCCTGGCCGGCCAGTGCTGCAACGCCGGCGTGGTGATCGACTGGAGCAAGTACTGCACCACGGTCGAGTCGGTCGACGCGTCGGCCCGCACGGCGGTGGTCCAGCCCGGCATCAAACTCGCCTCGCTGAACCGCCACCTCGAACCCCACGGGCTCATGGTGGGGCCGCGACCGTCGACACATTACAATTGCACGATCGGCGGCATGGTCGGCAACAACTCGTGCGGCGCCACCGCACAGGCGTACGGCAAGATGGTCGACTCGGTCCGCCGGCTCGAGATCCTCACCTACGACGGTGCGCGCATGTGGGTCGGGCCGACCGACGATGCGACGTTCGAGCGCATCCTCGCAGCCGGGGGCCGGCGCGCCGACATCTACCGCAGGCTCCGCGACATCGCCGACCGCCATGCGGAGGACATCGAGGCCCGCTTCCCCGACCTCCCGCGGCGGGTGTCCGGCTACAACATCGACTCCTTGCTGCCCGGCCGGGGGTTCGACATGGCCAAGGCGCTCGTCGGGAGCGAGAGCACGCTGGTGACCGTACTGCGTGCGGAGATCGACCTGGTGCCCGTTCCCGGCGCCACTACGATGAGCCTGCTCGGATTCGACGACGTTGCGGACGCGGCCGACGCGGTGCCGCACGTGCTCGAGCACCGACCTGCGGCCCTCGAGGGGATCGACCGGACGCTGGTGTCGCTCGAACACAGCCAACACCTCGCCGAACAAGCCCTCGCGGATCTGCCCGACGGGCAGGCCTGGCTGATGGTGCAGATGAACGGCGACGACCAGGACGAGGCGAACGAGAAGTCGCACGAAATGGTCGATCGCCTCAAGTCGTCGGCCGGGGCCACGTCCCTGGTGGTCGACGACGCGGCCCGCCAGAGCGAGGTGTGGGCTGCCCGCGAGGCGGGATTGGGCGCCACCGCATTCCCGCCGCAGGGCCACCAGACGCATCCCGGCTGGGAGGACGCGGCGGTGCCTCCGGAGCGGTTGGGCGACTACCTCCGTCAGTTCTCGACACTGCTCGACGACCACGGATATGCCGAATCGGCGCTCTACGGACACTTCGGTCAGGGCTGTGTACACACCCGTATCCCGTTCGACCTGCGCACCGCCGACGGTATCGCCCGCTACCGCAGATTCGTCGACGATGCGGCGCATCTGGTCACCGATTTCAACGGTTCCCTGTCCGGTGAGCACGGCGACGGTCAAGCCCGCGGCGAACTGTTGCCGATCATGTTCGGCGAGAACGTTGTTCGTGCCTTCCAGGAGATGAAGGACGTATTCGACCCGCTCGACCGGATGAATCCGGGAAAGGTGGTCAAGCCCCGTGGCGTCACCGAGAACCTGCGCCTGGGCACCCACTATCTTCCACTGGAACCCACCACGGCGTTCGCGTACGCCAAGGAGGGGCACCGGTTCAGCCAGGCCGCCAACCGGTGTGTCGGGGTGGGGAAGTGTCGCGGGGAGAGCGGCGGGGTGATGTGCCCCAGCTACCGGGCCACCCAGGAAGAGGAGCATTCCACCCGGGGCCGGTCGCGGTTGCTGTTCGAGATGTTGCAGGGCGACGTCATCACCGACGGGTGGCGCTCGGATGCGGTGCGCGACGCCCTCGACCTGTGTCTGGCCTGTAAAGGCTGCCTGTCGGACTGTCCGGTCAACGTCGACATGGCAACCTACAAGGCGGAGTTCCTGCACCATCACTACCGTCGTCGGCTGCGCCCGCGCGCCCACTATTCGATGGGCTGGATACCGCTGGCGGCGCGCGCCGCCGCCCTCGCGCCGGGACTGGTCAACACCGTCACGCACGCCAGCGGCCTGTCGACGGGACTGAAGGCTCTCGGAGGCCTCGACCAGCACCGGGAAATACCGAGCTTCGCCTCCGAACGGTTCACCCACTGGAGCGCCCGCCATCAGCCGCCGGCAAACGGCGACCGGGGCCGGATCCTGTTGTGGCCGGATACGTTCACCAACAACTTCGACCCCCAGATCGCCCGTGACGCCACGATGGTGCTGCAGGCCGCCGGATTCGAGGTAGAGGTGCCCACCCGAACGGTGTGCTGTGGTCTGACCTGGGTCTCGACCGGTCAGCTGACCGTCGCACGAGCGGTGCTGAAACGGACGCTGCGCACACTGCGTCCGGCGCTGCGCACGGGAACACCGATCGTCGTCCTCGAGCCGAGTTGTGCGGCGGTGTTCCGGTCGGATCTGGTGAACCTCCTGCACGGCGACGAGGACGCGCACCGGCTGGCCGAGCAGACCTACACCATCGGTGAGGTACTACGGCGCCACGCGCCTGACTGGCGCATGCCCGACCACCCCGGCGAGGTGATGGTCCAGCCCCACTGCCACCAGCACGCGGTGCTGCACTACACGAAGGAGAAGGAGGTGCTGGAGCAGGGCGGCGTCGGCGTCGACGTGCTCGATGCCGGATGTTGCGGTCTGGCCGGGAATTTCGGCTTCGAGAAGGGACACTACGAGGTATCGGTCGCCTGCGCGGAGGATCAGCTGCTTCCCGCCATCCGCAGTGCCGACCCGAATACGGTGCTGGTGGCCGACGGCTTCAGCTGCCGCACTCAGGTCGAGGAACTGATGCCCGGACGCCACCCGGTGCACACCGCACAGGTGATGGCCGCCGCCGTGCGGTCCGACGGCCTCCGGTGACCACCGGATGACGTCCCGAAGCTGTTGGAGCGTGGCCCGTAGCACGCGGGACACCTGTATCTGGGAGAGTCCGACCCGCTCGGCGATCGTGTGGCTGTCCTCGCCGAAGGCGACGCGTTCGTCGAGTGATCGGGGGCACGTGCCTCTTCGGCGACCAACCCGTCGACCACCTCCGGGCGGGACAGTGTGCGGGACAGTGTAAGGAAATGAGGCCGGGAGGTCTGATGTCGAACAGGAATCAGCACGGTCCGCGACGCAACGTCGTCGTCACCGGTGCCAGCGCGGGGATCGGTCGCGCCGCAGCCCGTGAGTTCGGCCGGCGAGGGTGGCGCGTCGCGCTCATCGCCCGGGGCCGCGGGGGTCTGGAAGCCGCCGCGTCCGAGGTGGCTGACGCCGGGGGGACACCGCTGGTCGTCCCGGCGGATGTCGCCGATCACGGCGCCGTCTCCGCCGCCGCCGACCACATCGAGCAGCAGTTCGGACCTATCGACATCTGGGTCAATGCCGCCTTCTCGACGATCTTTGCTCCGGTGCACGAGATCAGACCCGAGGAGTTCCGGCGGGCCACCGAGGTGAGCTATCTCGGATTCGTCCACGGGACGATGGTCGCCCTCGAGCGGATGCGAGCGCGCGATCGCGGGACGATCATCCAGGTGGGCTCCGCGCTGGGGGAGCGGTCGGTGCCGCTGCAGTCGGCCTACTGCGGTGCCAAACACGCGATCAACGGTTTCACCGAGTCGCTGCGCACCGAACTGATGCATGAGGGCAGCAATGTCCACGTCACCGTCGTCCAGATGCCGGGGGTGAACACCCCGCAGTTCTCCTGGGTGCGCTCGCGGTTACCGCGGCATCCGCAACCGGTGGCGCCTGTCTACCAGCCCGAGATCTGCGCGCGCGCCATCGCATACGCCGCCGACCATCCGAAGCACAAACAGTATTGGGTCGGCGCGAGCACCGTCCTGACGCTGCTCGGGCAGCGGGTGTCTCCACCGCTGCTGGACCGGTACCTGGCCCGTACGGGGTTCAGCTCCCAGCAGACCGACGATCGGGTGGACCGCGACGGCGGCAACCTGTTCACCCCGCTGGATGAAGACCGCGACCGGGACTACGGCGCCCACGGCGTCTTCGACCGGCGCTCGCACGCCCACAGTCCCGCCTGGTGGTTGCGTAGCCACCCCGGCGCGGCGGCGGCAGGTCTGGCCGTGCTGTCGATCGCCGTGGCCGCAGGTAAACCCGCAGTGCGGCCAGCGGAACTGACGTGATGGTCGACACCGACTCGCCGAGCCTTCATGTACTGCGCGAGTACGCGCTGCTCGCCGACGGCCACCGCGGTGCGCTGATCGGGCCACGCGGAGACGTTTCCTGGCTGTGCGCCCCGACGTGGCATGACGACGCCTGCCCGAGCGGGCCCGCGCCGGCCGCAATTACGACTACCGGTACGTCTGGATTCGCGACCAGTGCTACGCCGGTATCGCGGCCGGCGTCATTGAACCGCTGCCGCTGCTCGACGACGCGGTGTCGTTCGTGAGCGCCCGGTTGATCGACGACGGGCCCACCCTGCGGCCGGCGTACACCCTCGGTGGCGGTCCGGTACCCGACGAGCGTCCTTTGGAGCTTTCGGGCTACCCCGGCGGCAGCGACATCGTCGGCAACCGGGCCGGACAGCAGTTCCAGCTCGACGCGTTCGGCGAGGCGCTGCAACTGCTGGCCACCGCGGCCCGGCACGACCACCTCGACGGGGACGGGCGGCGCGCCATGCGGATCGCCGCGGACGTGGTGCGGGAGTCGTGGCAGCGACCGGACGCCGGCATCTGGGAACTGGGGAATCGTCGCTGGGCGCAGTCCCGGTTGGCCTGCGCGGCGGGGTTGCGATCCGCCTCGGCCCACGCCGTACCGCCCGAGGCAGGCGACTGGGCCGCCCTGGCCGACGCGATCGTCGCCGACACCGCCGACTGCATGCACCGGACGGGACGCTGGCAGCGCGCACCCGACGACGAACGGGTCGACGCCGCACTGCTGCTGCCGGCGTTGCGGGGCGCCGTCCCCGCCGACGACAGCCGCAGCCGGGCCACCCTGGCTGCCGTCAACGCCGAACTGGTCGACGACTTCTGCGTGTACCGCTTCCGCCACGACGCCCGGCCGCTGCACGAAGCCGAGGGCGCCTTCCTGCTTTGTGGATTCCTGATGGCGCTCGCCAGCCACCAACAGGGTGACGTGGTGGCGGCGGCGCGGTTCTTCGAGCGCAACCGCACGGCTTGCGGTCCGCCGACCCTGCTGTCCGAGGAGTACGACGTCATCCAGCGCCAACTGCGGGGCAATCTCCCCCAGGCCTTCGTCCACGCACTGCTCATCGAGGCCGCGCAGCGGCTTGCCGAACCTGCCGGACTGGCAGGCACGGTACCCGCGCACCGCGCGACGGCGTGCCTCACGGATGGACAGCAACAGTGAAGACAACCAGATACATGGAGGTGGTTCGCGGCGGTCTGGGCGCCGTTCGGTCTGCGGATCTCGACCGGCGCCCGCGCGCACGGCACGGTGACGGGCTGCGTGGCCGGCTCGCGCTCACGGCGCTGCGGCTCATGCGTCTGGCAGCCGCCACCCCGCCGCGCCGGGCCAGCGCTTTCTGCGGCCCCCGAGCCGCGGGCGTAGGTGAGCGCCGGCGGCGGTGCGTCGAGCACCGGCTGGCACACCTGTCACAGCCGATCCACCTCGTCGGCGCGGGTGTACTCGGCGCGGGTGTACAGGGTCTGGTCACCGCTCGTCACCGCGTGCAGCAACCGCTCATGGCCCTCGATCGGGTTTGCGTTTCGCCAGATCGCCGGTCGCCCAACAGCACGAAAATGTGTGGGGCGAGCCGCTGTTCGTTCAGTGGTGAAACATGCCCGGCGGACGCATGTCTTCAAACCGGTGTGCCGACAAGTCAGAAAGTCTGCACCCGTTCGACGGATACGAACATGCCGCGGTGGGTGTAATCGTTGGTGAAGCGGGTGCCGTCGCTGCTCGCGTCGATCGTCCAGCCCACCGCCGAGTAGCGGCGGTAGTCCAGTATCACGGCCGGGATGTCGCCGAGGTTGCCGAGCACCCACTCGACCTCCCCGTCGGCCGACAGGCGCACACCGTTTGCCGGCAGGCCGCCGACCTCAGGGGCGTCGGTGAACTGTGCTTCGCAGCCGACCTCCTCGGTGCTGAGTTGGCAGCGCGTCTTACCGGACTTGGTCTGGATGAACACGTAGCCGGCCTGCGGTGCGAGCACCTCGGCGGTCGACGGTGGCGCGGACGCGCTGGGCGGTGCCGGGGTGGGCGTGCGCGGCGGCGGGGCGGGGGTGGAGGTGCGGGACGGTCGCGGGGTCGGGACCGTGGGCTCGGTCGGGGGGTCCGGGCTTCGGATCGCGGTGCCGCTGGTGTCGTTCTGGCAGCCCGTGAGCAGCGCGCCGACGGTGACGACGCCCGCCATCACCACCGTTGACCGCACCTCTCAACCCTACCGGGTTGTGGTGGAAGTTACTGCAGTGACTCGCGCATAATCGCCAGCGTCGTCGGGCGCAGCTCGGCCAGGGTGGTCGTGAAGGAAGGACTCCGCCTCGAGAGCCGGAGCGACGCAATCGGTGAGTTCGGGACAGCGGCCGACATGGGTGCACAGGTCTTCGGCGAGCAATGTGTCCGTCGCCTCGTCGAACCACGGGGGCCCGCCTCCCGGTTCTGTGGGACATGCGGGGCGGCGATGAACCGCAGCGCGTGGACGGCCGGTGTCGAGCGGTTCGTCGGTGGCCGCGACCGGTGGCCGTCGCACGTCCGTCAGCGACAGCATGCAGGCGAGCTGGCCGCGTACCACCTGGGCGTTCGGAGCGGTCTCGAGTAGGAGTTTCACCCTCGAGTAGGAGTTTCACCGCGCCGCACTCGTCGGCCTCGACATGACCGAACGAGATCTCGTCGACGGGGGTCTCCCTGCCCTGATGGTCCGCCGACCGGTGTCGGCGGTGGGCGTTGTGGACAAAAACCCGCGCCGGGAACAAAATCCGTCGGCCGACCAGTTGACCGTATCGAGAAGTTGAGTGAATGTCGCTCAGGTGTGGGTTGACAGCCGGGCCTCCGGCGGAGCAGTCTTGAGTGCGGTTCACTCAGACCCACATATTGTAGTAGGTAGTAGTCGGTAACAAGGAGGACAAACCATGGCTCGTGCGGTCGGAATAGACCTCGGGACCACCAACTCGGTCGTCGCAGTGCTGGAAGGTGGCGAGCCCGTCGTCGTCGCCAACTCCGAGGGCTCGCGCACGACGCCGTCGGTCGTCGCATTCGCGCGCAACGGTGAAGTACTGGTCGGACAGCCCGCCAAGAACCAGGCGGTGACCAACGTCGACCGGACCATCCGTTCGGTCAAGCGGCACATGGGCACCGACTGGAACGCCGAGATCGACGGCAAGAAGTACACCGCCCAGGAGATCAGCGCGCGCACGCTCATGAAGCTGAAGCGCGACGCGGAGAGCTACCTCGGCGAGGACATCACCGATGCGGTCATCACGGTGCCCGCGTACTTCAACGACGCCCAGCGTCAGGCCACCAAGGAAGCCGGCCAGATCGCCGGCCTCAACGTGCTGCGCATCGTCAACGAACCGACCGCCGCGGCGTTGGCCTACGGACTCGACAAGAGCGAGAAGGAACAGACCATCCTGGTCTTCGACCTCGGCGGTGGCACCTTCGACGTCTCGCTGCTGGAGATCGGCGAGGGCGTGGTCGAGGTGCGTGCCACCTCCGGGGACAACCACCTCGGTGGCGACGACTGGGATCAGCGCATCGTCGACTGGCTGGTCGAGAAGTTCAAGGCCACCAGCGGCATCGACCTGACCAAGGACAAGATGGCCATGCAGCGGCTGCGCGAAGCCGCCGAGAAGGCCAAGATCGAACTCAGCTCCAGCCAGAGCACGTCGATCAACCTGCCCTACATCACCGTCGACGCGGACAAGAACCCGCTGTTCCTCGACGAGCAGCTGACCCGCGCCGAGTTCCAGCGCATCACCCAGGATCTGCTCGACCGCACCCGCAAGCCGTTCCAGCAGGTGATCAAGGACGCCGGGATCTCGGTTGCCGACATCGACCACGTCGTCCTCGTCGGTGGTTCGACCCGGATGCCCGCGGTGTCCGACCTGGTCAAGGAGATGACCGGCGGCAAGGAGCCCAACAAGGGCGTCAACCCGGACGAGGTCGTCGCTGTCGGCGCCGCGCTGCAGGCCGGTGTGCTCAAGGGTGAGGTGAAGGACGTCCTGTTGCTCGACGTCACCCCGCTGTCACTGGGTATCGAGACCAAGGGCGGCGTGATGACCAAGCTCATCGAGCGCAACACCACGATCCCGACCAAGCGGTCCGAGACGTTCACCACCGCCGACGACAACCAGCCGTCGGTGCAGATCCAGGTCTTCCAGGGTGAACGCGAGATAGCCTCGCACAATAAACTGCTCGGCAGCTTCGAGCTGACCGGTATCCCGCCGGCTCCGCGCGGTGTGCCCCAGATCGAGGTGACCTTCGACATCGATGCCAACGGCATCGTGCACGTCACCGCCAAGGACAAGGGCACCGGCAAGGAGAACACGATCCGCATCCAGGAAGGCTCCAGCCTGTCCAAGGAAGAGATCGACCGGATGATCAAGGACGCCGAGGCGCACGCAGACGAGGACCGCAAGCGGCGTGAAGAGGCCGACGTCCGCAACCAGGCCGAGACGCTGGTCTACCAGACGGAGAAGTTTGTCGCTGAGCAGCGTGCGACCGGAGAAGACGGAGCGGGTGGGTCGAAGGTTCCCGAGGACGTGCTGACCAAGGTCGACGGCGCGATCTCCGAGGCCAAGACGGCGCTCGCCGGCACCGACATCGGCGCGATCAAGGCGGCGATGGAGAAGCTGGGCACCGAGAGCCAGGCGCTCGGCCAGGCGATCTACGAGGCCACCCAGGCCGAGCAGGCCGCCGGCGGCGCCGACGCGGGAACCTCCACCAGCGGCGATGACGACGTCGTGGATGCCGAGGTCGTCGACGATGACCGGGAGAACAAGTGACCCGTCCGACCAACAGCGAGAACGAGCCGCACGAGCCGGTGACCGTCACCGACAAACGGCGCATCGATCCCGTCACCGGTGACGTACGCGATCCGTCCGCGTCGGCCCCTGGAGCCTCTCAGGCGGCGACATCTGCCCCCGGTGGGCCGGCGCCGGAGCCCTTCGCCGGGGAGACCCCGGAGGAGGCCGACAAGGCCGGTGAGCTGCTCGCCGACCTGCAGCGGGTGCAGGCCGACTTCGCCAACTACCGCAAGCGGGCACTGCGCGATCAGCAGCTGACGGCGGATCGCGCCAAGGCCGGCGTGATGGCGCAACTACTGCCGATCCTCGACGACCTCGAGCGGGCACGCAGCCACGGCGACCTCGACAGCGGCCCGCTCAAGGCAGTCGCGGACAAGCTGGTGAGCACGCTCGAGGGGCTGGGGCTGACGCCGTACGGCGAGGAGGGCGAGGAGTTCGACCCCGCCCTGCACGAGGCCGTTCAGCACGAGGGCGAGGGCACCCACCCCGTCGTCGGCACTGTGATGCGCCGCGGGTACAAGGTCGGTGACCAGGTGGTGCGCCACGCGCTTGTCGGCGTGGTGGACACCGTGCCCGCAGGCGACACGGCCGAGAACGCCAGCGCGGCGGGGGCGCAGGCCGCAGAATCAGACAACCGGTAACGAGAGAAAGGTGAGGAGGTGACGCGGTATGGCCCAACGCGAGTGGGTCGAGAAGGACTTCTACTCCGAGCTCGGCGTCTCCTCTGACGCCAGCGCGGACGAGATCAAGAAGGCCTATAGGAAGTTGGCCCGTGATCTCCACCCCGACACCAACCCGGACCCGTCCGCGGCCGAGCGGTTCAAGGCGGTGTCCGAGGCGCACAGCGTGCTGTCCGATCCGGCGAAGCGCAAGGAGTACGACGAAACCCGCCGGCTCTTCGCCGGCGGCGGCTTCGGGCGTGGCGGGTTCAACGGTGGCGGTGGGGGGTTCGGCGGTTTCGGCGGCGCCGACGGCGGGGTCGAGTTCAATCTCAATGACCTGTTCGACGCCGCCGGGCAGACCGGCGGCGCCAACATCGGCGACCTGTTCGGTGGTCTGTTCGGGCGGGGTGCCTCGCCGCGGCCCAGCCGGCCCCGGCGCGGTAACGACCTCGAGACCGAGACCGAGCTGTCGTTCCTGGAGGCCACCAAGGGTGTGGCGATGCCGTTGCGGCTGACCAGCCCGGCCCCGTGCACGAGTTGCCATGGCAGCGGCGCACGTCCGGGCACCAGCCCCAAGGTGTGCCCGAACTGCAACGGCGCCGGGGTGGTCAACCGCAACCAGGGGGCGTTCGGGTTCTCCGAACCGTGCACCGAATGCAGGGGCAGCGGATCGATCATCGAGCACCCCTGCGCCGAGTGCAAGGGCACCGGCGTCACCACCCGGACGCGCACCATCAACGTGCGGATCCCCCCGGGTGTAGAGGACGGTCAGCGGATTCGGTTGGCCGGTCAGGGCGAGGCGGGTCTGCGCGGTGCGCCCTCCGGCGACCTGTACGTGACCGTACATGTGCGTCCGGACAAGGTGTTCGGCCGAGACGGTGACGATCTCACCGTCTCGGTGCCGGTCAGCTTCCACGAGTTAGCGCTCGGCGCAACGCTTTCCGTGCCGACGCTGGAGGGCAAGGTCGGTGTGCGGGTGCCGAAGGGCACGTCCGACGGCCGCATCCTGCGGGTGCGTGGCCGCGGTGTGCCCAAGCGTGGCGGCGGACACGGCGACCTGCTGGTCACCGTCAAGGTGGCGGTTCCGCCGAATCTCGAGGGTGAAGCCGCTGAGGCGCTCGAGGCCTACGCCAAGGCCGAACGGGCCAGCGGATTCGACCCGCGGGCCGGCTGGGCAGGAGCGTGATCGTGGCGGCCAAACGGAACGAGGAAGCACGCACCTTCCTGATCTCGGTGGCCGCCGAGTTGGCCGGTATGCATGCGCAGACCCTGCGCACCTATGACCGGCTCGGCCTGGTCAGCCCGCAGCGCACCTCCGGTGGCGGCCGGCGCTACTCCGAGCGTGACGTCGACCTGTTGCGCGAGGTGCAGCGGTTGTCCCAGGACGAGGGCGTCAACCTGGCCGGGATCAAACGCATCATCGAACTGACCAATCAGGTCGAGGCGCTGCAGTCGCGCGTCGCGGAACTGGCCCGCGAGGTCGAGCAGTTGCGCGCCAACCAGCGCCGCGACCTCGCGATGCCGGCGAAGAGCACTGCGCTGGTCGTGTGGCGGCCGCGGCAGGGTCGCGGCCGCTAGGCCACCCTGATGGAGAACCGACTCGTGTCCGGCTCACCTGGGGCGGCGACCCGGTAGTTCTCGCGGCGCAGCGACGTGCAGATCATCCCCGCGGCGGGCACATAGGTCGCGGTCACCGAGGATGACGGATCGCGCAGGGTGACGGATCGCGCAGGGTGGCGGGTTGGTGTTCGGCCACGTCGCCAGTGTGGCACGGCACGGCCGCCCGTTGGCCCGGCTCTGTGATCAGGTGGTCAGCGGGTCGTGCTGGATGCGTTCGGGTGGAGCGCCTTTGGCGATGAGCGCGGCCTTGGTGGCCTCGGTCATCGCCATCCCACCACAGATCAGGATCTGCCGGTCACCCCAGTTGCCGTAGCGGGTGACCACCTCGTCGAGTCGCCCGGTCTGGCGGACGTGCAGACCCCGCGGCGGCGACGGGTCGCGGTAGTCGGCCGCCCACGGTGGGTCGCTGCTGTACTCCGACACCGGTGTCACCGAGAACCACGGATTGGTCGAGGCGATCTGCCACAGTGTCATGAGGTCGTACAGATCGCACGGGAACCGCCCCCCGAAGAACAGGTGTACGCGCGGGTTCACCCCGAATCGGGTCATGTCCATGATCAGCGTCCGCAACGGGGCCAGGCCGGTGCTGCCCGCGACCATCAGCACGTCGCCGCCGTCGCGGTCGACGGCCAGCCCGCCGTGCGGGTTCGACACCCGCCACCGGTCACCGACCCGGGTCTCGTTGACGATCGCGGTGCTCACCATGCCGCCGGGTACCGAACGGATGTGGAACTCGACGTACCCGTCCGGATCGGCGGGGATCGCGGGGCTGAAGTACCGCCAGCGCCGCCGCCACTGCGGCACCTGGACGGTGACGTACTGACCCGGGTGGTAGGACAGCGGCTGGTCGAGTCTCAACCGCACCACGGACACGTCGCGGGTGGCGCGAATGTGCTCGATGACGGTGCCGTCGCAGAACGGCGGACCGTCTTCTGCGTCGGCGGCGCCGCGCATCACGCCGGTGGCCAAAGCGACGGTGTCGTGGGCGGCTTCGGCGATCCGATCGGACCACCGTTCGGCGAGCCCGCTGCGCAGCGCGGCGTACAGAGCGTCGCCCATGGTGTCGTAATGCCGTTGCACCACACCGTATTTGCGGTGATCGCGGCCGAGTTGCGCGAGAAAGGCCACGGGCTCTTCGGCGCGCTGGCCGATCAGTTCGCCGAAGAGCCAGGTCATCGCTTCGGCGAAGACGGTCCGCTGCCGGGCCATGTCCGGCGGGAACAGATCCCGTACCGAGAGGTCGGCGGCGAACCAGCGGGCGTAGAAGTCGGCGATCAGGGCGTCGGAACTGCGACGGGGATCGACGGCGTCGCGCAGTACCGCCAGCGCGTCACGGTCGTCGAGTCCCACGTCGTGCGAGTGTAAGTCAGTTCTCTGTGCGCGCCCGTTCTCGCAGCGCAGCGAGGGCGACGAGTACCGGGCCGGCCACCGCCCGGCAGATCGCCGACGTCGCCCCGGCGCCGAAGAGCTGGGGCGACCGGTTCAGAGCATGTGAACCCCCTTGTACAGCACCAGAAGTCCGATGACGACGAGTATCGCCGCCATCAGCGTGGCGTGGTTGCGCTCCATCCAGTCCTTGAGGTGGGCGAGCGGTTCGTCGAGTCGACCGCCCGACGCCGCGTAGGCCAGGATCGGCACCGCGACGCTGCAGCCCGCGATCGCGGCGAAGTACACCACCGCGGCCCACACCGAGTTGCCCAGGCCCGCTGAGCCGATCGCCAAACCCGCTGCGACACAGATGAACAGGACCTTAGGATTGGCGACGGTCAGTACCGCGGCGGTGCCGGCGGCCCGGCCCGGGCCGAGGGTGGTCAGATTGCGCAGCCACTTCGGCTGGTGTGACGAGGAATGCCGGCGCGCGAATCTGACGACGCCGAAGACGATCAGCGCGGCGCCGATCACGATGCGCAACCACGACGCCCAGCTGGGTGGCTTCTCGAAGCCGCCGATCGCACCGGACACCGCCACGAAGATCGCCGTCAGCGCCCCGAGGCCGATCAGCCAGCCCGCCATGAAGGCGAGCGCGGTCGGCCGCGGGTGCGGCGTCTGGAGCATGAGCACCGCGGGGATGATGGACAGCGGTGAGAGGGCGATCACCAGGGCAAGCGGAATCAGTTCGGTCAGCACAGTTCCCCAACTGCCGGTCATGCCCGCTCCTTCGGTCCGGATGTCGCTCTCAACGTAGTCGTCACGTGGCCGGATCAGGCCACTGCGCCGTATCAGCGTGTCGCCGAGCCCAGCTCGGTCAACCTGGCTGCAGTGCCGGGATAATCGGTATCGGCCGGCGAATTCGGCAGCCCACGGCGCTGACGCGCTTTCATCCCCGGGGCGCCGACCCCGGATATCGTAGGGCCCTTTGCCTCTAGTCCCCCGTCCGCACAGGAGTTAAAGTTGAGCGGAACAGACTCAAGAATTAGTGTGTTGAAGTAGCCGACAAGCATTTCAACCAGACGATCGGAGGTGTCGTGGACTCGTTCAACCCGACGACCAAGACCCAGGCGGCGCTGACTTCGGCGTTGCAGGCGGCCAGTGCCGCCGGCAATCCCCAGATTGCGCCCGCTCATTTGTTGATGGCATTGCTGACGCAGAATGACGGCATTGCCGCACCCCTTCTGGAGGCCGTCGGCGTCGAACCCGCGACAGTTCGGGTCGAGACGCAGCGCCTCCTCGACCGGTTGCCCAGCGCCAGCGGCGCCAGCAGCCAGCCGCAGCTGTCGCGTGAGTCGCTGGCCGCGGTCACCGCTGCCCAGCAGCTCGCGACGGAGATCGACGACGAATACGTCTCCACCGAGCACCTGATGGTCGGCCTGGCCACCGGCGACTCCGATGTCGCCAAGCTGCTGACCGGCCACGGCGCCTCGCCGCAGGCGCTGCACGAGGCGTTCGTCAAGGTGCGCGGCAGCGCCCGCGTCACCAGCCCGGACCCCGAGGGCAGCTACCAGGCGCTGGAGAAGTACTCCACCGATCTGACTGCCCGCGCACGCGAGGGCAAGCTCGACCCGGTCATCGGCCGCGACACCGAGATCCGCCGCGTCGTGCAGGTGCTGAGCCGTCGTACCAAGAACAACCCGGTGCTCATCGGTGAGCCCGGCGTCGGCAAGACCGCGATCGTCGAGGGCCTGGCCCAGCGCATCGTGGCCGGTGACGTGCCGGAGAGCCTGCGCGGTAAGACCGTCATCTCGCTCGACCTGGGTTCGATGGTCGCCGGTTCGAAGTACCGCGGTGAGTTCGAGGAACGGCTCAAGGCCGTGCTCGACGACATCAAGAACTCGGCCGGGCAGATCATCACGTTCATCGACGAGCTGCACACCATCGTCGGCGCCGGTGCGACCGGCGACTCCTCGATGGACGCCGGCAACATGATCAAGCCGATGCTCGCCCGCGGTGAGCTGCGGCTGGTCGGCGCCACCACCCTCGACGAGTACCGCAAGCACATCGAGAAGGACGCCGCCCTCGAGCGCCGGTTCCAGCAGGTCTACGTCGGCGAACCGTCGGTGGAGGACACCGTCGGCATCCTGCGCGGCCTCAAGGAGCGCTACGAGGTGCACCACGGCGTGCGCATCACCGACTCCGCGCTGGTGGCGGCCGCCGCGCTGTCCGACCGCTACATCACCGCCCGGTTCCTGCCGGACAAGGCCATCGACCTGGTCGACGAGGCCGCCTCCCGGCTGCGCATGGAGATCGACTCCCGGCCTGTCGAGATCGACGAGGTCGAGCGGCTGGTCCGTCGCCTCGAGATCGAGGAGATGGCGCTGGCCAAGGAGGAGGACGACGCGTCGAAGGAGCGGCTGGAGAAGCTGCGCGGTGAGTTGGCTGATAAAAAGGCCGAGCTCACAGTGCTTACTACGAGATGGCAGAACGAGAAGAACGCCATCGACATCGTCCGCGAACTCAAGGAGCAACTCGAGGCGCTGCGCGGTGAGGCCGACCGCGCCGAGCGCGACGGCAACCTCGAGAAGGCCGCCGAACTGCGCTACGGCCGCATCCCCGAGGTCGAGAAGAAACTCGACGCGGCGGTGCCCAAGGCCGAGGCGCGCGAGGACGTCATGCTCAAGGAGGAGGTCGGACCCGACGACATCGCCGAGGTGGTGTCGGCCTGGACCGGCATCCCCGCCGGCCGCATGCTCGAAGGCGAGACCGCCAAGCTGCTGCGCATGGAGGACGAACTCGGCAAGCGGGTCGTCGGGCAGCGCAGGGCGGTGCAGGCCGTATCCGATGCGGTGCGGCGCACCCGCGCCGGCGTTGCCGACCCGAACCGGCCGACCGGCTCGTTCATGTTCCTGGGCCCGACCGGTGTCGGTAAGACCGAGTTGGCCAAGGCGCTGGCGGAGTTCCTGTTCGACGACGAACGCGCGATGGTCCGCATCGACATGAGCGAGTACGGCGAGAAGCACTCGGTGGCCCGCCTGGTCGGTGCGCCTCCGGGCTACGTCGGCTACGACCAGGGTGGTCAGTTGACCGAGGCGGTGCGGCGGCGCCCGTACACGGTGGTGCTGTTCGACGAGATCGAGAAGGCCCACCCGGACGTGTTCGACGTGTTGCTGCAGGTGCTCGACGAGGGCCGGCTGACCGACGGTCAGGGCCGCACGGTCGACTTCCGCAACACCATCCTCATCCTGACGTCCAACCTGGGCGCCGGCGGCACCGAGGACATGGTGATGGCGGCGGTGCGCTCGGCGTTCAAGCCCGAGTTCATCAACCGGCTCGACGACGTGATCGTCTTCGACGGGCTCAATCCCGAGGAGCTGGTGTCCATCGTCGACATCCAGCTGCAGCAGCTGGACAAGCGGCTGGCGCAGCGTCGCCTCACGCTCGAGGTGTCGCCGCCGGCGAAGAAGTGGCTGGCCGACCGCGGCTTCGACCCGCTCTACGGCGCCCGGCCACTGCGTCGGCTGATCCAGCAGTCCATCGGCGATCAGCTGGCGAAGATGCTGCTGGCCGGCGACGTGCACGACGGTGACACCGTGCCGGTCAACGTCAGCCCGGACGGCGAATCGCTGGTCCTGGGCTGAGACGCTTCGCGGTTTCGTGGTGGACGGCGCGATACCGGTGTGACTCGAGGGGCTGCTGACGGAGCCTGAGATGGGGTTGTGACCACCTCGAGTTCGGGTGAATGCGGTACCAGCAAGTAGGCTAGGTCCGATGGTCCCGCTCTGGTTCACGCTGTCTGCGCTCTGCTTCGTGGGCGCAGCCGTGCTTCTCTACGTCGACATCGATCGTCGACGCGGGCTCGGCCGACGGCGGAAGTCGTGGGCCAAGTCGCACGGCTTCGACTACGAGCACGAATCCGCCGACATCCTCAAGCGCTGGAAACGCGGCGTGATGTCCACCGTCGGTGACGTCACCGCCAAGAACGTCGTGCTTGGTCAGATCCGCGGCGAGGCGGTGTTCATCTTCGACCTCGAGGACGTCGCCACCGTCATCGCGCTGCACCGCAAGGTCGGCACCAACGTGGTCGTGGACATGCGGCTCAAGGGCATCAAGGAGCCCCGCGAAAACGACATCTGGCTGCTCGGCGCGATCGGCCCCCGGATGGTGTACTCCACCAACCTCGACGCGGCCCGCCGCGCCTGCGACCGGCGCATGGTCACGTTCGCCCACACCGCGCCCGACTGCGCCGAGATCATGTGGAACGAACAGCACTGGACGCTGATCAGCATGCCGGTCACCAGCACGCGCGCCCAGTGGGACGAGGGCCTTCGCACCGTGCGGCAGTTCAACGACCTGCTGCGGGTACTGCCCCCGATCCCGCAGACCGATTCCGTACAGGCCGTCGCCCGGCGCAGCGGTTCGCCCAGCCGGCCGATCAACCCGGCGCCGCACCGCCAGCCGGAGCCGCCGCAGGGCCCCCCCGACGTCGGCCGTCCCGGATCTGCCGCCCCGGCCCGCCCGTACGCGCAGCGCCCGGAGACCGGCCGGCCCGACGGTCCGCCGACGCCACGTCCCGACACCGGTCGCCGGACTCCGCCCGCGCGCAACGGGCACGAGTCGGCCAACTTCCGGCGCTGAGTGCGCTCACCCACGCCGCCCTCCCGCCGATGCTCGACGCGCACGCCGGCACCGTCATCAACGTCGCGAGCGTGTCGGGTCTGCTGCCCGGGCGTGGGTCGACCTACTCGGCGTCCAAGGCATGGGTGATCGCCTTCTCCGAAGGACTCGCCAACGGGCTCGGCGGCACCGGCGTCGGCGTGCACGCCCTCTGCCCCGGCTTCATGCACACCGAATTCCACCAACGGGCCGGCATCGAGATGTCCGGGACGCCGTCGTGGATGTGGCTCGAAGTCGACGACGTCGACGGGGACGGGTCGGCCTCGACGCGCTCAACGTCAACCCGTTGAATCGGTGATCGGGACCCACGCCGCACTGTGGACCATCCGGTGACTGAGGCGCCGGGTCCCACCGAATGGGGTGAGGCCCCCGGCGTGGGGCCCTGGCCGGGGGAGTTGCCCGACGATCCGCAGTACGACCCGGAACTGTTGCGCGAAGGCGACACCCGCAACGTCGTCGACGCCTACCGCTACTGGACGCGTGAGGCGATCATCGCCGACATCGACCGGCGCAGACACCCGCTGCACATCGCGATCGAGAACTTCGGCAACGACGCGAACATCGGCACCGTGGTGCGCACCGCCAACGCGTTCGCCGTCGACACCGTGCACATCGTGGGCCGGCGCCGCTGGAATCGCCGGGGCGCCATGGTGACCGACCGTTACCAGCGGCTGCGCCATCACGACACCACCGCCGAACTGCTCGACGTCGCCGCCGAGGCCGGCCTGACCGCCGTCGCGGTCGACAACATCCCGGGCGCTGTACCGCTGGAGCACACCGATCTGCCGCGCGAATGTCTGCTGATCTTCGGCCAGGAGGGCCCTGGAATCACCGACGACGCGAAAGCCGGCGCGCGACTGACGGTCTCAATTGCCGCGTTCGGCTCCACACGCAGTATCAACGCGGCCGTCGCCGCCGGCATCGCCATGCACACCTGGATCGTGCAGCACGCCGACCTCAGCAAGGCGTGGTAGCCGCTCACGCAGCAGTACCCACACCGCAATCGCTGAGGTGAGCATCAGCGCCGCGCCGACACCGGAGGCGACCGCCAGTCCGCTGCTGAAGGATTCGCGCGCCGCGTCGAGCAGTGCGGCGGCCTGGGCGGGCGGCAGGTCGGCGGCCACGTCGGTGGCCGCGGCCAGCGAGTCGCGGGCCTGTGTCGCCGTGGCGGGCGGAAGGCCCTGCGGCACGACCAGGGTGCGGTACACCCCGGTGAGAATCGAACCGACGACGGCGATGCCCAGTGCCATCCCGAGTTCGTAGGCGGTCTCTGAGACGGCGGCCGCCGCCCCGGCGCGTTCGCGGGGAACGCTGGCCAGAATGACGTCGCTGGCCACGGTGAACGCCAGTCCCAGGCCGACACCGACGCCGAACAGCGCGATGCCGAGGTGCGGATACGGCGACGTCGGGTGGATCGTTGTGAGCGTGGCCATCGCGACACCGACCAGGGCGAGCCCGGTGGTGAGCACGGCGCGTTGAGTCCAGCGGCGCACCGCGACCCCGGCCAGCACACCGAAAACCGTCGCGGTGACCGCCGCGGGGAGTTCGGCCAGTCCCGCACCGAGCGGGCTGTACCCCTGCACCAGCTGGAAGTACTGCGAGAGGAAGAACACCAGCCCCGAAAGGCCCAGCACGGACAGCAGATTCGCCCCGACGACGCCCGAGAACGCCCGGTTGCCGAACAGCCGGACGTCGATGAGTGGGCTGGGGAGCCGCAGCTGCCTGCGGACGAACATCGTCAGTGCGAGGGCGCCGACGACGGCGGTCGCCAGGGCACTGAGCCGCGGGCCGTGCGCCGCGGTCTCCTTGATCGCGTAGACCACGTTCAGGATGCCGAGCATCGACAACCCGACGCTGGGCAGATCCCATGGCCCCGGTTCGGGATTGCGATGTTCGGGCAGCAGGGTGAGCCCGCCGATCACCAGCACGGCCATCACGGGTGCGTTGATGAGGAACACCGAACCCCACCAGAAGTGTTCGAGCAGAACACCGCCCACCATTGGACCGAGTGCGGCACCCGCGGAGAATGCCGCCGCCCAGATACCGACGGCCATGGAGCGCTGCCGGGCGTCGGCGAAGATGGCGCGGATCAGCGCGAGGGTGGCCGGGGCCAGCGTCGCGCCCGCGACGCCGAGCAGCGCGCGGGCGCCGATCAGCGCCTCTGCGGTGTGGGCGTAGGCGGTGACGACGGAGATTGCGGCGAAAAGCGTTGCCCCGCAGAGCAGGAGCCTGCGATGGCCGATGCGGTCACCGAGACTTCCCATCGTGATCAGCAGGCTGGCGAGCACGAATGAGTAGATGTCGCCGATCCACAGCAGGTCGGTGGCGCGGGTGTGCAGGTCGCTGCTGATGAACGGTGTCGCCAGCGCCAGCACGGTGCCGTCGATGCCGATGACGAGGACCGCCAGAGTGAGCACGCTCAGCGCGAGCCAGCGGCGGGTCACGAGTTCTGCACTCCACTCAACAGTAGTTCGGAGATCATGCGTTCGAAGTCGCGGCCGGCCACGCGGCCGACCTGGATGCACCAGCCCGCGCCGGCGACCAGGCTGTAGAGCGCTTCGGTCAGCCACGCCGCGGTCAGGTCGGGACGAAACTCCCCGGACCGCTGGCCGCGGTCGAACAACGCGGTGATCGCGGCGTCGGATTCCGCCCAGCCCTGCATGGACTGGTCGCCGTCGATGTCCTGGCTCTGGCTGTGGAGCAGCGCCAGATACGGCGAGACCGGTCGGCAGGCGGCGACCAGCCGGCGCAGGGCGTCGGCCGCCGAACCCTCCGACAGTCGCGCCGCGTCGACCGCGGTGCGCATCTCGGCGATCGCGAGGTCGTCGAGTGCGGCCATCAACGCCGGTTTCCCGGCGAAGTGCCGATGCAGCGTCGCCCTGCTGACGCCGACGGCGGCCGCGATCTCGTCCTGAGTCGCGTTCGGCCGGCGGCCCAGAAAGTCCGCGGCGGCGCGCAGCACAGACTCACGGTCGGTCACCATGAAGCGAGAGTATCTCATATGAGACAGATTTGTCTTATCGCCGGTGAGGCAGGATCGACCCATGGATCAGCTGTGGGCCAACCGGGCGGCCAGCGCCGAGGCGGCGATCACCCAACGGCATCTGGTTCGCCTCTGGGGGCTGCCGGGCACGCAACTCGGCGTGGTGGCCTGGCCGGCAGCCGGACCGCACAAGCAGTTCCGCACGTGGCACTACTGGTGGCAGGCCCACCTGCTGGACTGTCTCGTCGATGCGCAGCTGCGCGCACCCGACCCGGACCGCCAACGGCGCATCGTCCGCCAGATCCGCGCGCACCGAATCCGCAACCTCGGCCGGTGGAGCAACGACTACTACGACGACATGGCGTGGCTGGCGCTCGCGCTGGAACGCGCGGGCCGGCTCGCCGGCGTGGCGCGACCCCGCGCGCTCGGAACGCTGTGCGAGCAGTTCCTCAACGCCTGGGTGCCCGACGACGGCGGCGGCATCCCCTGGCGCAAACAGGACCAGTTCTTCAACGCGCCCGCCAACGGACCGGCCGGCATCTTCCTGGCGCGTTACGACACCCGGCTGCGGCGTGCGCAGCAGATGGCCGACTGGATCGACGAGGTGCTCATCGACCCGGACACCCAGCTGGTGTTCGACGGCATCAAGGGCGGATCGCTGGTGCGGGCGCAGTACACCTACTGCCAGGGTGTGGTCCTCGGGTTGGAAACCGAGCTCGCAGTGCGCATCGGCGACGGTGAGCACGCCCTGCGGGTGCACCGACTGGTCGGGGCCGTCGCCGAACACATGGCCCCCGACGGCGTCGTCAAGGGGGCCGGCGGCGGCGACGGTGGCCTGTTCAACGGCATCCTCGCGCGCTACCTCGCACTGGTCGCCACCACGCTTCCGGGAGACACCGCCGCCGACGTCGCGGCCCGCGACACCGCGCGGCGGATCGTGCTCGTCTCGGCCGAGGCGGCGTGGGGGAACCGGGAGACCGTCGGGGTCGACGGGGGCACGCTCCCGCTGTTCGGCGCCTTCTGGGAGCGCACCGCGCAACTTCCCACCGCGGCGGGCCGGCAGGCCGAATCGGTCGAGGGCGCGGTGAACGCCTCGGAGATCCCCGAACGCGATCTGTCGGTGCAACTCTCGGGATGGATGCTCATGGAGGCTGCGCACACGGTGAGCGATCAGCCCGCGGGGTTGGCGTGAGTGACTGCGTGTCGCTGGTTTCATGCTGGGCTGTTGCCGGTTCCGGCGCAACGAGTAGGTCGGCTGATCCTTGTGAACGATACGGCGGCTGCACTGGTGGTCGCTGACCGCTGGTTCCCGTCGTCGAAAACCTGCCACCGGTGTGGGCATGTTCAGGACATCGGATGGGCCGGACACTGGCAATGCGATGCGTGTTCGGCACCTGTCCA
>JAXHUG010000025.1:0-75539 GCA_034189785.1 Actinomycetota bacterium | reverse complement strand
CCCCCCTGGCGGGGTGGGGGGGCCCCGCGGGCGCCCCCCCCCCGCCCCGCTTTCCGTTCCCGGGGGTTCACCGCCCGTTGGCACTCGTGTCGTCTTGTGTGCCAGCACGCCACTGCAGCATCCTGTTTCACACGGCCCACAGGCGTGTCGGTCCACGAACACCGATGTCTCGGAGGCGAAATGGAGACAGGGTCCGGTCGGGCGATCGAAGTCGCCCCATTCCATTCCGGCGGTTCCCTCAAGGGCTTCGTCGTATCGGGCCGCTGGCCCGACTCCACCAAGGAGTGGGCGCAGCTGCTGACGGTCGCGGTCCGGGTCGCATCGTTACCCGGATTGCTCTCCACTACAACGATTTTCGGTGTACGTGAGGAGCTGCCCGACGAACCGGAACCGGGCACGGTCGGGCTGGTGCTCGCCGAGGGCACCGTCGTCGGGGACGCCGCCGTGCCGCCCGGCTACTTCGCCGAGCGCCAGCCACCCGCCCTGCTCATGCTGCATCCACCGTCGGAGACCACTCCGTCGCTGCCGGAGTGCAACGGCGCCGCATCGGGCTGCGTCCTGCTGCCAGGCCTACCCCATCTCGGCCTCGAGCACCGAGCCGCCTGGGTGGAGGCGGAATCCGACGGCACCGTCACGTCGATGGTCAGCCGCGTCGGCGTCGACCCCATCAGCCATCCCGACACCGCGGTACTGGCCATGCTGCTCGCCGCATAGCGGATCCCGGAACCCGGCGAACACCACTTTCCGAACCGGAAAATACGGCCGTCCGAAAACGGTTGCGACGCTGGCGCACCGGAGAACACGCCGCTATGGTCGAAGACGTCACAGCGAAGGGGAGTAGCCCCTAATCGTCGTATCGACATACTGGCCTGCGGGCCCGGCCGGCGAACCGCACCCTCGGTGGGCGAGACCTTCGACTCAGACGCCGTCGCGTTGCTCGCAGACGCCTCGGCGACGTGTCGGAAGGTGTGCTCGATGCTCGGTGCGGTCCTGGTCAGCCTCGCGGTGGTCTTCGTCGCCGAGCTCGGCGACAAATCGCAGATCATCACGATGACGTACGCGCTGCGGCACCGCTGGTGGGTGGTGCTGTCCGGTGTCGGTATCGCCGCCGTGCTCGTCCACGGACTGTCGGTGGCGATCGGCCACTTCCTGGGGCTCACGCTGCCGGAGAAGCCCATCGCGTTCGCCGCGGCCATCGCCTTCCTGTTGTTCGCCGCGTGGACCTGGCGCGAGGGTCGCAACGCCAGCCGGAACGACGACGTCCGGGTGGCCGAACCGCGGTTTGTCATGCCGGCCATCGTCTCGTCCTTCGTCCTCGCCGAACTCGGCGACAAAACCATGCTCGCCACGGTGGCGTTGGCCAGTGACCGCGACGCCATCGGCGTCTGGATCGGCGCGACGGTGGGCATGATCCTCGCCGACGGCGTTGCCATCGTCGTCGGGGCAATCTTGCACAAACGCCTGCCCGAGGGGTTTCTGCACGCGATGGCCAGCGTTCTCTTCCTGCTGTTCGGCCTCTGGATGCTGTTCGACACCGCGCTCGGGTGGCGGGTCGTGGCGCTGGCCGCGACCGGTGGGGTGACGGCCGTCGTCCTGCTGATCACCATCGTGCGGACGGTACGTGCCAGGCGGCTGCGGGCCGCGTCGGCGACGTCGCACGAATCGACGTCCGAGTCCGTCTAGCTGCGATTGGCTATCTTCGACGGGCGGCGGGTCGCCGCCCGTCCGCCGTTTCGCGGGATCCCGGCCCTCCTGATCCATCCCCTCCCGCGTCTGCTGCAGCTCGGCAGACGTCGGTTTCGTCACGACAGTGGCGCGGATCTGCCCCGCACGTTGACACCGGTTGCTGGGAACCACCTTTGAGGGAGTCCAGCACATCGGATGCTACGGAACCGTTATTATTTGCCTCCGGCGATGGTCCACCGAGGGCTGAATCCGGCGAATCTGCTGTTACAAGCGCTTTCATCGACCGCGGGAGCACGCCGGCACAAACATTATGGCGGTTTGCACTTGGATGATGACATGAGTCTCGCTACGATGGCCAGCAAATACGCCGCTCCTTTCGCCGGCTCGTCACATGTGGAGGTCAATACGATGAGCAAGACGTTCGCCGCCCGGCTGAACCGACTATTCGACACGGTTTATCCGCCGGGCCGGGGACCGCACACGTCGGCCGAGGTCATCGGTGCACTCAAGGCGGAGGGCATCACGATGTCGGCGCCCTACCTGTCACAGCTGCGTTCGGGCAACCGCACCAACCCGTCGCAGGCCACCATGGCGGCGTTGGCCAACTTCTTCCGGATCAAGCCGGCCTACTTCACCGACGACGAGTACTACGAAAAGCTCGACAAAGAACTGACGTGGCTGGCCAACATGCGCGATGAAGGCGTCCGCCGGATTGCCGCGCGGACGGTCGGGTTGTCACCCGAGGCGCAGCAGTCCATCATCGCCAAGGTCGATGAACTGCGCCGTAAGGAACATCTCGACGACTGAGCTCCCGCTGCGGCGGCGGGCGGCGAAACGACCGGTGTTTGCCTCAGGATCCTGTGGCGCGTTCTCGCAGTCCAGAGCCCGGTAACACCGGGCGATGGCGAGTGTCCGCTCCGGTCCGAATACGACTCCGGTTTGCGCGGCCACCCGAATACGGGGAATCGCCGCCGGCCGGAATCCGCTGAGCCCTCACCCGCGCCTGCTCGGCGGGTGTCACGCCCGGCACGTGGAGTCCGTCGAGAGCTAGGGTTGGACTGCACCGCACCGGCCACGCGCAGCGGCTGGGGAACAGAGGACCGGAGGGCAGCTGGGAATGGGTTTGTTCAAGCGACGCAAAAGCCGCGCAACCCGCCGAGCCGAGGCCCGCGCGATCAAGACCAAGGCGAAGCTGGAGGCCAGGCTCTCGGCGAAGAACGAGGCCCGCCGGGACAAGTCCCGGCAGAAGGCCGAGACGCGGGCGCTCAAGTCCCAGCTGCGTGCGCAGCGGGAAAGCGACCGTGCCGCCCTCAAGGTTGCTGAGATGCAACTCAAGGCGGCCCAGGAGGGCAAGATCCTCTCCCCCAGCAGGATCCGGCGCACGCTGACCGTGGCCCGGCTACTCGCCCCGGTCGCGGTGCCGCTGGTGTATCGCGCATCGGTGGCCGCCCGCGGCTACGCCGACGAGCGCCGCGCCGACCGGCTCGGTGTACCGCTGAGCCAGCTCGGCCAGTTCTCCGGGCACGGCGCCCAGTTGTCCGCACGGATCGCCGGGGCCGAGCAGTCGGTGCAGCTGGTCGGACAGAAGAAGCCCAAGGACGCGGAGACCAAGCAGTTCGTCGCCGCGATCACCGAGCGCCTCGGAGAGTTGTCCGCGGCCGTCGCCGCCGCGGAGAACATGCCGACCACGCGCCGGCGGGCCGCCCACGCCGCGATCGCCGAACAACTCGACGGGATCGACGCCGATCTGATGGCCCGTCTCGGCGTGGCCTGATCCGCGAGGGACCTTTCGCATGCAGACACTTGTACGCCGGTTGGCCGGTGCCGTCACGGCGGTCGTGCTCGTCGCGCTCCCGCTGATGGGCGCCGGAGTGGCCTCTGCCCACGCGGCCGTCATCGCCACCGATCCCGCCGACGGAACCAGGCTGACCGAGACGCCGCCCCGGGTGAGCGCGACGTTCAACGAAGCCATGCAACCGGCCTTCGCCGCGATGACCGTCGTCGGCCCGGACGCAAACCTGTGGTCGACGGGCGGACCGCAGGTGCAGGACACGGTGGTGTCGGTGGACCTGCGCCCGCTGGGCCCGTCGGGCACCTACACCGTCAACTACCGCGCGACATCCGCCGACGGCCACGTCGTCACGGGTTCGTGGACGTTCGAGCTCACCGTCAGCGGCACCGGCACACCGGGTCCGTCGGCCGCGGTGCCCGTGCCCCCCACCGCGCCGGCTGACGATCCGCCGGTGTGGCCCTTCATCGTGGGGACCTCCGTGGCCGTGGGGGCGGGCGCGTTGTGGGCGGCGCGACGCCGTACGTGACCGTGGCCCACCGTGGGCAGTGCGCGGGTGGCTGCCGCGGTTCTCCGCCCTGGCGCTCGGCTGTGTGGGTGTAGCTGGTGCTGGCGGGTGTCGCCGGTGCACTCGCCGTCGTCGGCTCCCCGGCGGATCTCGTCGCCACCTGCTATGGCAGGATCCTGACGGCGAAGTTGCTGGTGACAGCCGCGCTGACGGCGTTGGCGTGGCGCAACCGGAGTCGCTGGCTACCGGCGGCACGGACCCACCGTGCCAGCGTCGGTCTGTCGCGGACGCGGTCGCCGCTGGAACTGGCGGCATGACGGTCGCGTTGAGACTGGCGGCCGCGCTGGCCGTCACCGGATGACCGGCCGCGCGCGCCTGGCATGATGGAGCCACTGTCGCCGAACCCGAAACCGCGAAGGAGCAGCGTCGATGGCAGACCGCCAGGATGGGTCCGACGAGCAGGCCGACACTCCCGCCGAACCGACACCGCCGGCCGCGCCTCCGGTGAAGAAGGCATCCGCCAAGAAGGTCCCGGCGAAGAAGGTTTCTGCGAAGAAGGCTGCCGCGAAGAAGGCTGCCGCGAAGAAGGCGCCCGCCAAGGTCGTCAAGAAGGTTCCCGCCAAGAACACCGCGCCGCCCAAGAAGCAGCCGCCGTCCTCCCCCGCGGACCTCGTCACCGCCGACGGGGATCTGACCGCCGCCGCCGAAGAGGCCGCGGCGCAGGCGAAAGCCGCGGTAGCGATGGCCGGCAATCCGGTGGCCGGTCCTGCGCCCGTCCCCGTCGACGGCCCCGATCAGTCCCGGCTGCCGCTCGCCGCCGCGGTGGCAACCGCCGTCCTCGTCCTACTCGCCGTCCTGGTTGCCCGCCGCCGCTGATTTTGCCTTGACCCTGATGCCACGTCAGGGTGCAAGGTGGCGTACATGCATGCCGGCACGGTCCGCTACCTGCACGGTGCGGTCGTCGCTAGCATCGACCGGTGACCATCGAACCGCGCGCCACCGCCGACCTCGTCGACGACATCGGACCCGACGTCCGCAGTTGTGATCTGCAGCTTCGCCAGTTCGGTGGACGACCGGAATTCGCCGGGCGGGTCACCACGGTCCGGTGCTTCCAGGACAACGCGCTGCTCAAGTCGGTGCTGTCGGAACCCGGCGACGGCGGGGTGCTGGTGATCGACGGTGACGGTTCGCTGCATACAGCGCTGGTCGGCGACGTGATCGCCGCGCTGGGCCGCGACAACGGGTGGAGCGGGTTGATCGTCAACGGCGCCGTGCGGGACGCCTCGACGCTGCGCACCCTCGGCATCGGCATCAAGGCGCTGGGCACCAACCCGCGCAAGAGCACGAAGACCGGTGCGGGCGAACGGGATGTTTCCGTCGAGTTCGGAGGCGTGAGGTTCACCCCGGGTGACGTCGCCTACAGCGACGACGACGGCATCGTCGTCGTCACGCCCTGACGCTCACGGCTAGACCGTGACCGGCGCCTGGTGCTTGCTGAATACGAGCGTGTCGTCGTCGATCCTGCCGTTGCGGATGACCCGCAGATCGATCAGGTAGTTCTGCTTCAACCGCCACGGTGCCTTGGCGCCGGACTTGGGCAGCCGGTCGAGGGCGCGCTTGATGTAACCCGAGGTCAGGTCGACGAACGGCAGCCGCTCGACGTCGGTGCCGGGATCGCGCGGTTCGACGGTGTCGTAACCCTTCTCGTCCATGTAGCTGAGCAGCCGGCTGACGTACTCCGAGGTGAGGTCGGCCTTGAGCGTCCACGAGGCGTTCGTGTAGCCGAAGGTGAACGCCATGTTCGGGATACCGGAGAGCATCATGCCCTTGTAGGCCACGGTGTCGGCGAGGTCCATGGTCTTGCCGTTGCGCAGCACCTCCGCGCCGCCGAAGAACTGCACGTTCAAACCGGTTGCCGTGATGATGATGTCAGCGTCGATGCGCTCACCGGACTTCAGCAGGATGCCGTCGGTGGTGAACCGGTCGATCGCGTCGGTGACCACGTCGGCCTTACCCTCGCGGATCGCCTTGAAGATGTCGCCGTTGGGGGCCAGGCACACCCGCTGATCCCACGGCTTGTAATCGGGTGCGAAGTGCCTGTCGTAGTCGTAGCCCTCGGGCAGGCGGCGTTCGGCCATCTTGCGCAACAGTTTCCGGAAGGTGTTCGGGAAGGCGCGCGCGATCTGGTACTGCGCGATGGCCTGCAGGATGGCCTTCCACCGCACCGCGGTGTAGGCGGGTTTCTCGGGAAGCAACCGGTAGGCGCGCGCGGCGAAGAAATCCTTGTCGGGCAGCGAACCGATGTAGGTCGGGGTGCGCTGCAACATCGTGACGTGGCCGGCGCCGCTGTCGATCAACGCCGGGATGAGCGTGATCGCGGTGGCCCCGCTGCCGATCACGACGATGTTCTTGCCTTGGTAGTCAAGATCTTCCGGCCAGTGCTGCGGGTGCACGATCGTGCCCGCGAAGTCGTCGGCGCCGGGGAACTCGGGCGAATAGCCCTCGTCGTAGTTGTAGTAGCCGCTGCACGCCCACAGGAACCCGGCGTTGAGCTGGATCTGTTCGCCGTCGCGTTCGACGGTCAGCTCCCAACGGTTGTCCTCATCAGACCAGTTCGCGGCGACGACCTTGTGGCCGTACCGGATGTGCTTGTCGATGCCGTTCTCGGTGGCGGCCTCGTTGAGGTAGTTCCAGATCGACGCGCCGTCGGCGATGCTCTGGTCGGTCACCCACGGCTTGAAGTGGAACCCCAGGGTGTACATGTCGGAGTCCGACCGGATGCCCGGATACTTGAACAGATCCCAGGTGCCGCCGAGCTTGTCGCGCCGCTCGAGGATGGCGTAGCTCTTGTCGGGATTCCGGCTCTGCAGGTGCCATGCGGCGCTGATGCCGGAGATCCCGGCTCCGACGATGGCGACGTCGACAAATTCAGTCATGCACTCAAGCTATCAACACACCGTCGAGATCGTCAACAGTATGTTGGGAATCTCGGCGCTGTGTAAAGTAGCCGTGTGACCACCGCCAGCCAGGCCCCCGCACCACGCGGCCGCCGGTCGGCTCGGCCCTCGGGCGACGACCGTGAACAGGCCATCCTGGCTACCGCCGAACAGCTACTCGACGTGCGCCCGTTCGCCGAGATCTCCGTCGACGACCTGGCCAAGGGTGCGGGTATCTCCCGCCCGACCTTCTACTTCTATTTCGGCTCCAAGGAAGCGGTGCTGCTGACGCTGTGGGAGCGGGTCATCCGGGAGGCCGATGCGGCGCTCGAGAACGCCGCGTCCAACGCGACGTTGCAGGACGTGTGGCGGCCAGGCATCAAGGTGTTCTTCGATACGTTCGGCGCCCACCGAGGCGTCACCGTCGCGGCATCCGGATCCGGCAACGCCGAGGTCCGCGACGTCTTCGCGAAGTTCATGCAGAAGTGGATCGATTTCACCGCGGCAACCATCGAGGCCGAACGCAGGCGCGGGGCGGCCCCGCACACGCTGCCCGCCCACGACATCGCCACGGCGCTCAACTTGATGAACGAGCGCACCCTGCTGGCGGCGTTCGCCGCCGAGACACCCGGTATCGCGCCCGACCGGGTCCTCGACTCCCTGGTGCACGTGTGGACGTGTGCGGTGTACGGGGAACGCCGCTGACACGTCGGACTTTCATGCGAACATGTGGCCGTGTCGGCTCCGGCTCGAGGTCAGGCTCAGGCCAGCACCCTACGGCAACGCGGCGGTCACCCGCGGGGTGCTGCCCGGGCGCGATCCGGGGATTGGAGATGCCGATGCTGCCGGACCGATCATCAGGCGGGGACGGCGCGCCCCCACACCCGATGTGCGCCGAGGCTCTCGATCAGCGACACCGTCAGGCCCGCGGGGTCCGACGCGCTGAGTACGCCCTCGGAAGCGGTGCGGACGCCGGACGAGGCGAGCAGATCCGACCCGTGCGGGAGCACGCCGAGCGTCTTGAAGTGCCGGAACGCTTCGTCGACGAGGATCTTCGCCTGCACGGTGGCGGGCGAGCCGGCGAGGACGAGGCCGTCGAACTCGATCGAACGCGCGGTCGCGTACGTGCGCGAGACCGGGATGCTGCCACTCTCGTGGTCGAGGGTCCCGCCGTGCGGGGCGATCACCAGGGGTACCAGTTTCGCCGCCCCCAGCGCCTCGACCACAGCCCTCACCACGCCGTTGTCGGAGTCCGGTCCGGTGAGGATGCCGATGTTGCGGCCCTCCACCGGCCAGCTCTTGCCCACCTGTGACACCGCCGGGCTGAGCACCGCCGGCTCGGCCGGGGTGACGGGGGGTGCGGGCGGTTCAAGGCCCAGACCCGCGGCCACCGTCGCGCACAGTTCTGCGTCGATCTTGGCCAGGACGGAAAGCTGGCGTTCTTTGACCGTCTGCTCGTAGCACTTGCCCAGCTCGAAGGTGTAGGCCTCAGCCACGTGGGTCTGCTCGACCGGGCTCAGGCTCCGGTAGAACATCGCCACCTGCGAGAAGTGGTCGTCGTACGAGGCCGGTGCGTCACGGACCTTCGTCGACTCGGCGACGACGGCGGGCGCCTCGATGAACGCACCGGTGTCCGCGCCCGCGAGGAACGGGCATCCCCCGTCGAGCGAGTTCGGCCGGTACGGCGCGGCACCCGGGTGCACGCCGTGCTGGTGGAACCCGTCGCGCACCATGTCGTTGACGGGTGCGTGCGGCCGGTTGATCGGGATGTGACCGAAGTTCGGTCCGCCCAGCCGGGTGAGCTGCGTGTCGAGGTACGAGAACAACCGCGCCTGCAGGAGCGGGTCGTCGGTGACGTCGATACCGGGCACCAGATGGCCCGGGTGGAACGCCACCTGTTCGGTCTCGGCGAAGAAGTTGGTGGGGTTGCGGTTGAGCTGCATGGTGCCGATCACCTGAACCGGGGCGAGCTCCTCGGGTACGATCTTCGTCGGGTCGAGCAGATCGATGCCCTCGAACACCTGATCCGGGTTGTCGGGCATCACCTGCACACCGAGTTCCCACTCGGGATAGGCACCCTTCTCGATCGCGTCCGCCAGGTCGCGGCGGTGCAGGTCCGGATCCATCCCCGCGGCGATCTGCGCCTCTTCCCAGACCAGCGAATGCACACCCAGACGCGGCTTCCAGTGGAACTTCACCAGCGACGTAGAACCGTCCGGCCCGGTCAGCCGGAAGGTGTGAACGCCGAAGCCTTCCATCATCCGGTAGGACCGCGGAATACCCCGGTCGGACATGTTCCACATCGTGTGCGCGGAGGCTTCGGTGTGCAGGGACACGAAGTCCCAGAAGGTGTCGTGCGCGCTCTGGGCCTGCGGAATCTCGCGGTCCGGATGCGGCTTACCAGCGTGGATGATGTCCGGGAACTTGATGCCGTCCTGGATGAAGAACACCGGGATGTTGTTGCCGACGAGGTCGAACGTGCCCTCGTCGGTATAGAACTTGGTGGCGAATCCGCGGGTGTCGCGGACCGTGTCGGCCGATCCGCGCGATCCGAGCACCGTCGAGAAGCGGACGAACACATCGGTTTCCGAACCGGACTTGAGGAAGCCTGCCTTGCAGATCTTCTCGCCGGCACCGTTACCGCGGAACACGCCGTGGGCCGCGGCGCCGCGGGCGTGCACCACGCGTTCCGGGATGCGCTCGTGGTCGAAATGGGTGATCTTCTCCCGCAGGTGGTGGTCCTGCAGCAGCGTCGGCCCGCGTTTGCCGGCCTTGAGCGAGTGGTCGGTGTCGTACAGCCGCGCGCCTTGTGCGGTGGTGAGGTACTCGCCCTGCTGCCCGCGCGCGGTCTGTCCACCGCCGACGGGAAGGCCGGTGGCCGTGCGGAGATCGGGTCCACCCTGATCCGGTTTGGGCGGCAGCGGCTCCCGCGGGGCGGTCGGCTCGTCGAAGGACGGTTTCTCCGGTCCGGGTGCGCCCGGGATGTAGCTCGGGCTGTGCTGCTGCATCCGCTCGGCGGCTTCTACGATCTTGTCCTTGGCGTCCTTGACGACGCTCTTGATGGTTTCTGTGGCTCCGCGATCTTGGGCCATGAGGTCCCCTTCGTCAGCTCGGTCGGCGTCCGGGGCCGCCGAAACGGCCCCTCGTCACGCGTCCCCCGCCTTTCCCTACCGCACGGGTGGTTAAACGCGGCGGACCGCCAGGTGGGATTTCACGAGGTGGTCCACGCCAGCAGATCGTCGGCCGGCCAGGTGTTGACGATCCGCTCCACGGGCACCCCGGCGTCCAGCGCCCGCTGTGCGCCATAGCCGAGGAAGTCCAGCTGACCCGGCGCGTGCGAATCGGTGTCGACCGAGAACACGCAACCGATCTCGAGCGCGAGCTTCAACAACCGGGTGGGTGGATCCCGCCGTTCGGGGCGGGAGTTGATCTCGACGGCGGTACCGTTGGCGCGGCACGCGGTGAACACCTTCTCGGCGTCGAATGTCGACTCCGGCCGGATACCGCGGTTGCCGGTGACCAACCGCCCGGTGCAGTGGCCGAGCACGTCGGTGTGCGGGTTGGCGACGGCCTTGAGCATACGGCGTGTCATCGCCGGCGCATCCATCGCCAGTTTGGAGTGCACGCTGGCAACCACCACGTCGAGACGCTCGAGCAGGTCCTCCTCTTGATCGAGGGAGCCGTCCTCGAGGATGTCGACTTCAATCCCGGTCAGAATGCGAAGGGGCGCGACGCTTTCCCGAAGGTCGTCGATGACGTCGAGCTGTTTGCGCAGCCGGTCCGGGGACAGTCCGTTGGCGATGGTCAACCGCGGTGAGTGGTCGGTCAACACGCAGTACTCGTGCCCCAGGTCGCGGGCGGCGAGCATCATCTCCTCGATCGGCGCCGAACCATCCGACCAGTTGGAGTGCACGTGCAGATCGCCCTTGAGCGCCGCGCGGATCTCACCGCCGCCGAGATCGACTGCGTTCTCCCGCAATTCGACGAGCACGTCGGGCTCGCGGCCGGCCCACGCCTGCGCGATCACCTTCGCCGTCTTGGGCCCGATACCGGGCAGCGACTGCCACGAGTCGGCGACGCCGTGGCGGTCACGTTCGGCTTCGGTGAGCCGCTCCACGATGTCGGCGGCGTTGCGGTAGGCCATCACCGGTCGGGTGTCCTCGCGGGCACGGTCCTTGTAGTACGCGATCCGGCGCAGCGCGGTCACGGGGTCCATGTCCCCAGTGTGCCCGCAGCGCGGACTCCACCCGGGGGTCGCGGCCGTTGAGCCTGCGGTGTCGGTCAGCGGTCCGAACTCCTTGTGCGCCGTGCGTCGGTCGAATCCTCCATGGCGATACTGACCACCGGTCGGCGCCGATTTCATCGTGCGCTTCCGGGGAACCGGACTACCGTCGGTGGACGTGCGATTCGCCTTCAAGACCTCACCGCAGAACACCACCTGGGCCGAGATGCTGCCGATCTGGCAGACCGCCGACGACATCGACGTCTACGAGTCGGGCTGGACGTTCGACCACTTCTATCCGATCTTCTCCGATCCGACCGGCCCCTGCCTGGAGGGCTGGATCACCCTGACCGCATTGGCGCAGGCCACCAATCGGTTACGCGTCGGGGTGCTCGTCACCGGCATCCACTACCGCCATCCCGCGGTCCTGGCCAACATGGCCTCTGCCCTCGACATCGTCTCGAACGGCCGGCTCGAACTCGGCATCGGCGCCGGCTGGAATGAAGAGGAGTCGGGTGCCTACGGCATCGAGCTCGGCTCGGTCAGGGAGCGGTTCGACCGCTTCGAAGAGGCCTGTGAGGTGCTGACCGGCCTGCTGTCCCAGGAGACGACGAGCTTCGACGGGAAGTACTACCGGCTCAAGGATGCGCGCAACGAGCCGAAGGGTCCCCAGCAGCCGCATCCGCCGATCTGCATAGGGGGCAGCGGCGAGAAGCGGACGCTGCGCAGCACCGCCCGCTGGGCGCAGCACTGGAACTACGTGGGCGGACCGCCCGAGGAGTTCGCCCGCAAGCGCGACGTGCTGGCCTCGCACTGCGCGGACATCGGTCGCGATCCCAGGGAGATCATGCTCTCGGCGCACGTCCGGCTCGGCGCGGACCGAGACTACGCGAAGGTGGTCGACGAGGCGGCGGCGCTCGGCGCCGAGGGTCTCGACCTCGCGATCGTGTACCTGCCGTCGCCGTACGACACCGCGGTGCTGGAACCGCTCGCGGAGGCGATCAGGGACTCCGGGCTGAGGGTCACGAAAGCGTAACGTCAAGCAGAATGCAGGGGCGGAGTGCGCCGACCACCTGCCCAGCGGTCCACCGCTTAGATTAGCTAGACGCCGTAGCGCACCAGTTCGGCGGCGGTGATGAGCCGTTCGTTCTTGGCGGGGAACTCGCGGCTCTTGACGGGGTGACGGAACAATGACCAGGCGATTCGACCCGCCCATGACCGGGACATAGGGTTGATGTACACAGTGATCACTCCTGCGGTAACTCAATTGCTGATCGTGGGCCTGCTGATCGTGGGCCTGCTGATCGTGGGCCACAGTATCGCGAAACCCACATCGGGTCATTAGAGTTCGCCCCCGCGGCAAACGCCACGAGGCGCGCCGACGACACCACCCCGAGTTTCGGGGTGTGGCGGACGTGATCGGTGTGGTCGGGGTGCTGCGGTCCGAACTCCGACTGTGCCGCCGGCGGCGCGTCAGCGCTGCGGAACCGCCGTCGGCCTGATCGGAGCCGGCAGCGCGCTCTTACCCATCAGGTACCGGTCGACACCCGCGGCGGCCGCCCGCCCCTCGGCGATCGCCCAGACGATCAGCGACTGTCCGCGGCCCATGTCGCCGGCCACGAACACGCCGGGCACCGAGGTCGCGAAGTTGTCGTCACGGGCGACGTTGCCGCGGTCGGTCAGCTCCACCTTGAGGTCGGTCAGCAGGCCGTCTTTCTCCGGCCCGACGAAGCCCATGGCGAGCAGCACCAGATCGGCCTCCAGCTCGAAGTCCGAACCCTCGATCTTCTCGAACGTGCCGGCCTTCATCGCGACCTCGTGCACCTTGAGCGACCTCACGTGGCCGTTCTCGTCGCCGCAGAACTCCTCGGTGTTGACCGAGAAGACCCGCTCACCGCCCTCCTCGTGCGCCGGGGAAACCCGGAACACCAGGGGATAGGTCGGCCACGGGGTGCTGTCGGCCCGCGTCTCCGGCGGCCGCGGCATGATCTCGAACTGGTAGACGCTCGCCGCACCCTGCCGGTGGGAGGTGCCCAGGCAGTCCGCGCCGGTGTCGCCGCCACCGATGATGACGACCCTCTTGTCCTTCGCGGTGATCGGCGGCTGGCCGTCCTCGTCGGTCACCGGATCGCCAAGCTGGACGCGGTTGGCCCACGGCAGGAACTCCATCGCCTGATGGATGCCGTCGAACTCGCGGCCGGGGATCGGCAGATCACGCCATGCGGTCGCACCGCCGGCGAGCACCACCGCGTCGAATTCCGAACGCAGCTGCGCGACGCTGATGGCGACGCCGACGTTGACGCCGGTGCGGAACCGAGTGCCTTCGGCCTCCATCTGTTCGAGCCGGCGGTCGATGTGGCGCTTCTCCATCTTGAACTCGGGAATGCCGTAGCGAAGCAGGCCGCCGATCCGATCGGCGCGTTCGAACACAGTCACGGTGTGACCGGCGCGGGTGAGCTGCTGGGCGGCGGCCAGCCCGGCCGGGCCGGAGCCGACGACGGCGACCTTCTTGCCGGTCAGCCAATCCGGCGGGAGCGGCACGACCCAGCCCTCGTCGAAGGCGTTGTCGATGATCTCGACCTCGATCTGCTTGATGGTGACCGCGTCCTGGTTGATGCCGAGCACACACGAGGCCTCGCACGGCGCCGGGCACAGCCGCCCGGTGAACTCCGGGAAGTTGTTGGTCGCGTGCAGGCGCTCGATCGCGTCGCGCCACCGGTCCTTGAAGACCAGGTCGTTCCACTCGGGAATCAGGTTCCCCAGCGGACACCCGTTGTGGCAGAACGGGATCCCGCAATCCATGCAGCGGACTGCCTGGGTCTGCAGCGTATCGTGGGAGAAGTCCTCGTAGACCTCTTTCCAGTCGCGCAGGCGCAGCGGCACCGGCCGACGCGACGGGAGTTCCCGATGGGTGTACTTGAGAAAGCCGCGCGGATCAGCCACTTGCGGCCGCCATGATTGCCTCGTCCTTGTCGGCGCCGGTGCGTTCCGCCTCGGCGATTGCGGCCAGCACACGCTTGAAATCGCGCGGCATGACCTTGACGAAATACTTCAACTCTTCTTCCCAGTTATTCAGGATGCGTTGTCCCACCGCCGAATCCGTGGCGTCGAGGTGGGCCTGCAGCATGCCGTACAGCCACGAGACGTTCTCGTCGTCGAGAGCGTCGAGCTCCACCATCTCGCCGTTGAGGTTGTCGGGGAGTTCGCCCACGGGGTCGTAGACGAAGGCCATTCCGCCGGACATCCCGGCCGCGAAGTTGAGGCCCGTCGGGCCGAGGATGACGACCTTGCCACCGGTCATGTACTCGCAACCGTGGTCGCCCACACCCTCGACGACGGCGACGGCCCCGGAGTTGCGGACCGCGAAGCGCTCCCCGACCTGGCCGCGCAGGAACATCTCACCGCTGGTCGCCCCGAACAGGATCACGTTGCCCGCGATGATGTTGTCCTCGGCCACGTAGTCGGCCGGGGCGTTCTCGGCCGGACGGACCACCACCCGGCCGCCCGCGAGACCCTTGCCCACATAGTCGTTCGCATCGCCGTAGACGCGTAGCGTGATGCCCTTGGGGACGAATGCGCCGAAGCTGTTGCCTGCCGAACCGTCGAACGTGATGTCGATCGTGCCGTCCGGGAGTCCCTGGCCGCCATACGCCTTGGTCACCTCGTGACCGAGCATGGTGCCGACCGTGCGGTTGACGTTGGCGATGGTGGTCGAGAACTTGACCGGCGTGCCGGAATCCAGTGCTTCCCGGCACATCACGATCAGCTGCTGGTCGAGCGCCTTGTCCAGTCCGTGGTCCTGACGCGAACTGCAGTACAGGTCCTGGTTCATGAACGCCGACTCGGGCTCGTGCAGCACCGGCGACAGGTCCAGCTTGTGCGCCTTCCAGTGCTCGGCCGCCTTCGTGGTGTCGAGCACGCCGACCTGGCCGACCATCTCGTTGACGGTGCGGAAACCCAACTGCGCCATGGTCTCGCGCACTTCCTCGGCGAGGAACATGAAGAAGTTCTCGACGAACTCGGGCTTACCGTTGAACCGCTCGCGCAGCACCGGGTTCTGGGTGGCGACGCCGACGGGGCAGGTGTCGAGGTGGCAGACCCGCATCATGACGCAGCCCGAGACCACCAGCGGCGCGGTCGCGAAGCCGAACTCCTCGGCGCCGAGCAACGCGGCGATCACCACGTCGCGGCCGGTCTTGAGCTGACCGTCGACCTGGACCACGATGCGGTCGCGGAGACCGTTGAGCAGCAACGTCTGCTGCGTCTCGGCCAGGCCCAGCTCCCACGGCGCGCCCGCGTGCTTCATCGACGTCAGCGGGGTCGCGCCGGTGCCGCCGTCGTGGCCGGAGATCAGCACCACGTCGGCGTGGGCCTTGGAGACCCCCGCCGCGACCGTCCCGACACCGTTCTCGCTGACCAGCTTCACGTGCACGCGGGCCTGCGGGTTGGCGTTCTTCAGGTCGTGGATCAGCTGCGCGATATCCTCGATGGAGTAGATGTCGTGGTGCGGCGGCGGCGAGATCAGCCCGACACCCGGTGTGGAGTGCCGCACCTCGGCGACCCACGGGTAGACCTTGTGACCCGGAAGCTGCCCGCCCTCACCGGGTTTCGCGCCCTGCGCCATCTTGATCTGAATGTCGGTGCAGTTGCTCAGGTAGTGGCTCGTCACCCCGAAGCGGCCCGACGCGACCTGCTTGATCGCGCTGCGCCGCCAGTCGCCGTTGTCGTCGCGGTCGAAGCGGGAGACGGCCTCGCCACCCTCGCCCGAGTTGGACCGGCCGCCGAGGCGGTTCATCGCGATCGCGAGCGTCTCGTGCGCCTCGGCCGAGATCGAGCCGTAGCTCATCGCGCCGGTGGAGAACCGCTTGACGATCTCGCTGGCGGGTTCCACCTCGTCGATCGGAATCGGTTGACGCACGCCATTTCTGAACTTCAGTAGGCCGCGCAGCGAGGCCATCCGCTCGGACTGGTCGTCGACGAGCTGAGTGTACTCCTTGAACACCGAGTACTGACCGGTCCGGGTGGAGTGCTGCAGCTTGAACACCGTGTCCGGGTTGAAGAGGTGATACTCCCCTTCCCGCCGCCACTGGTACTCGCCGCCGACCTCGAGTTCGCGGTGCGCCCGCTCGTTGGGCCGGTCGAGGTAGGCCAGCGCGTGGCGGGCGGCGACCTCGTCGGCGATGTCGTCGAGGTCGATACCGCCGACCGGGCAGTTCAACCCAGTGAAGTACTCGTCGAGCACCTTCTGGTCGATGCCGATGGCCTGGAACAGCTGCGCGCCGGTGTAGGAGGCCAGCGTCGAGATGCCCATCTTGGACATCACCTTCAGCACGCCCTTATCCGCGGCCCTGACGTAGTTGGCCTTGGCCTGGTCGCTGGTGAGGGCGCTGGCGCCATCGGTGGCGGAGCCGCCGAGAATGCCTCTGTCGACCATGTCCTCGATCGACTCGAACGCCATGTAGGGGTTGATGGCGGTAGCGCCGAAACCGCACAGAGCGGCCATGTGGTGCACTTCGCGGGCGTCGCCGGCTTCGACGACGAGCCCGACCTGGGTGCGGGTGCGCTCCCGAACCAGGTGGTGGTGCACCGCGGACACGCTCAGCAGGGACGGGATCGGCGCCATCTGCTCGTCGGACTCGCGGTCGGAGAGCACGATGATGCGCGCCCCGTCGCGGATGGCCGCCGACACCTCGGCACGGACCTTGTCGAGCGCCTCGCGCAGCCCATGTCCGCCCCGGTTGACCGGGTACAGGCAGCGGATCACCGCCGCGCGCATGCCGTGCCTGTGGCCGCGGATCTCATGGTCGGGGTCGACGCAGATCAGCTTGGAGAGTTCGGCGTTGCGCAGGATCGGCTGGGGCAGCACGATCTGGCGGCACGATTCGGCGCTCGGGTTGAGCAGATCGCCCTCCGGGCCGATGACGCCCTGCAGGCTGGTCACCACCTCTTCACGGATGGCGTCCAGCGGCGGGTTGGTCACCTGGGCGAAGAGCTGCTGGAAGTAGTCGAACAGCATGCGCGGGCGCTGCGAGAGCACGGCGACGGGCGTGTCGGTGCCCATCGACCCGATCGGCTCGGCGCCGGTGCGTGCCATCGGGGCGATGAGCAGGTTGAGCTCTTCGTAGGTGTATCCGAACGCCTGCTGGCGCAGCACCACCCGGTGGTGCGGCATCCGGACGTAGTCACCCGGCGGCAGTTCCTCGAGCTGGAACAAGCCGGCCTCGAGCCATTCACCGTACGGGTGTTCGGCGGCGAGTTCGGCCTTGATCTCCTCGTCGGAGACGATTCGGCCCTGCCCGGTGTCGACCAGGAACATGCGGCCGGGCTGCAGGCGCATCTTCTTCACGACGGTCGACGGGTCGAGGTCGAGTACCCCGGCCTCCGACGCCATGACGACCAGGCCATCCTCGGTGACCCAGATTCGCGACGGGCGCAGGCCGTTGCGGTCGAGCACGGCGCCGATCACGGTGCCGTCGGTGAAGCACATCGCTGCCGGGCCGTCCCACGGTTCCATGAGTGAGGCGTGGTAGCGGTAGAAGTCCCGTCGCGCCGGGTCCATCGATTCGTGGCGTTCCCACGCCTCGGGGATCATCATCAGCACGGCGTGCGGCAGGCTGCGGCCCCCGAGGTGCAGCAGTTCGAGCACCTCGTCGAAGCGGGCGGTGTCCGAGGCGTCGGGCGTGCAGACCGGGATGATCTTGTCGAGGTCGGCCTGGGTGCCGAACAGGTCGGTTTTGATGAGCGACTCGCGTGCCCGCATCCAGTTCTCGTTACCGGTGACGGTGTTGATCTCACCGTTGTGGGCGACGCGGCGGAAGGGATGCGCCAGCGGCCAGGACGGGAAGGTGTTGGTGGAGAAGCGGGAGTGCACGATGCCCAGCGCGCTGGTCAGCCGCTCGTCCTGCAGGTCGAGGTAGAAGGCCCGCAGCTGCGGGGTGGTCAGCATGCCCTTGTAGACGAATGTCTGACCACTCAGGCTCGGGAAGTAGACCGTCTCCCGGCCCGGACCGTCCTGACCCGGGCCCTTGGTGCCCAGCTCGTGCTTGGCGCGTTTTCGGACCACGTAGGCGCGGCGCTCGAGCTCCATGTCCTGTGCCCCCGCCAGGAAGACCTGGCGGAACGTGGGCATCGCGTCGCGGGCCAGTGCACCGAGCGAGGAGTCGTCGGTCGGCACGTCGCGCCAGCCGAGCACCGTCAGCCCCTCGGCCTCGGCGATCTTCTCCACCTGCTCGCAGGCCGTCGCGGCGTCCCTGGAGGACTGCGGCAGGAATGCGATGCCGGTGGCGTAGCTGCCCGGCTCGGGCAGATCGAAGTCCACGACCGCGCGGAAGAAACCGTCGGGAACCTGCAGCAGGATGCCCGCACCGTCGCCGGTGTTCGGTTCGGCGCCCTGGGCACCGCGGTGCTCCAGGTTGAGCAGGGCGGTAATGGCCTTGTCGACGATGTCGCGGCTGCGGCGCCCGCGCATGTCGGCCACCATCGCCACTCCACACGAGTCGTGCTCGTACGCGGGGTTGTACAGCCCGCTGGGCACTGGTCCCACTGGATCCCACCTGACCCTTACTCTCGAACCTTCGGCGAAGTTTCAGTTGGCTGCCGTCTGCGACGGCAGCCAGCTGACGGGGCGGAGGCGGTCCTCTGTGCAGCACTGAACAGCGGCCTTTTTTCCACTCGCCACAAGTGAAGAAAACGATAGGTCAAACACCGGCTGATATGCCAACTTAGTCCCACCTAATCTATACCTACGTCCCACGTTACCGAGGCCGTCGCGCGGCGATCATCCGCTGCGCGAAAACCCTTGCAAAGTAAGCTGATTCACCGAAGCCCCACGGGTCGGCGCCCGAAACGCTATCCGGCCGAGAGATTGCTGTCACATTCCAGCAGTTTGCTACAGGCAGATCTCGAGGTCATTTGGCTGGTGTTGTTGACTGTGTGACGTTTGCAGAAAGCCTCGTCAGATTCTTAGACATCGCCGATCTGCGCCCAAACGGGCGTCGCGACGCGCGACATGAAGCCGCTGAACCGTCGATTGCCGAGTCCCACGGCAAATCCCGGCCACCGCGATGTCGATCCCACCTCGCCCACGTCGCCATCCCGCATGCTGAGCGTGATGTCACACCCGCTCAACACCCCGATCGGAGGCAGGGGTGGCCGTGACAAGCAGAATTAGGCAGGCTAACATCCTCGCCATGAAGAGAGCGATCCTGGCGGTTGCCTTCACTGGCCTGGCGCTCGCCACGCCGGCCGTCGCACACGCCGACCCCGACACCGATTTCGCGAACGCGCTGCACACGATCGGGATCTACGGGCAGAAGGATTACAACGCCTGGATCGCCAAGATCGCGTGTGAGCGTATCGATCGCGGTGTCGACGAGAACGCCTACGAGTCAGCGAGTTTCGTCTCCATGCAGCTTCCGAAGGGCAGCAGCACCGAACAGGCGTGGCAGTTCCTGGGCCTGGCGTACCCCACCTACTGCCCGGTCCATCAGGCGCTGCTGCAGCAGGCTGCGGAGAAGCCCGCGTGAGCGCCCTCACCCAACCGAGATCCACCGAAGGCAAAGGGAGCATCATGGCCAAGCGCCTGAAAGCACTCTGGACGGGCGCGCTCAGCGCTGCCGTCGCCATGGGCGTGGTGGCCACCCCCGCGGTCGCCTCGGCCGACGCCACCGACGACTACCCGATCCCGAACCGGATCCTCAAGACCACCTGCACGGTCGACCAGTACATGGCCGCGGCGCGCGACACCTCGCCCGTCTACTACGAGCGGTACATGATCGACTACAACAACCGGCCGGTCGACGTGCAGGACGGCGCCCGCAACCGGATCTACTGGTTCTTCTCGCTGGACTACCCCGCCCGCCGGCAGTACTCCGAGGCCACGGCGACCAACGTCTACTACGAGCAGATGGCCACGCGCTGGGGTAACTGGGCGAAGCTGTTCTTCAACAACAAGGGCGTGGTCGCACATGCCACCGACGTCTGCATGAACTATCCGCCGGTGGACCCGTCGGTGTGGAACTGGGGATACAACCAACGATGAAGTCGACTCTGTCCGCCGTCGCGATCACCGTCGGCCTCACCGCAGGCGCGCTCGGCCTCGGCGTACCGGTCGCAGCCGCCCAGCCGGCTCCCCCTCCGCCGCCGCCCGCTCAGGGCGAACCGGTACCGGTCTGGGCACCGCCCAAGCCGGCCGAGTTCTGGGAAGGACAGCCCGTCGTGTGGACGTCGGCGTGGGGTGGTCGCTGGGGTGTGTGGATCAACGGAGGTTTCATCACGCTGTCGTCGAACCCGGTCACCAACGGCGGCTGATCCAGGCACGAACACGGCCCGCATCCTCGGACGCGGGCCGTGTTCGTGGTATTCGGAAGGTCAGCGCTTGGCCGCTTTGGCCGCACCCTTCTCGGTGGACTCGCCGCCGTGCTTGAGATCGCCGCCGGCGTTCTCAAGATGGGCGCGCACGAACCACTGGAACTTCTCCAGCTCCGCGGCCTGGCCGATCAGCATGTCGTTGGTGACCGGGTCGGGCTCCTCAGTCTCCTCGATGTTCTTGCGGGTGTCCTCGATGACGCCGTCGTAGACCAGGTCGAGCGCGGCCAGGTGCGCCTGGACGGTGTCGCGCTCCAACGAGTAGTCATCCCAGCTACGGTCGCTGATGATCGCCCCCGGGGTGCCCTTCGGGGAGCCGCCCAGGGTCGCGATGCGCTCGGCCACCTCGTCGGCGTAGCCGCGCACCAACTCGACCTGCGGATCGATCATCTCGTGCACACCGATGAAGTTCGGGCCGACCACGTTCCAGTGGATGTGCTTGAGCGTCAGGTGCAGATCGTTGTACCGGCTGAGCTGCTTCTGCAGCAGCTCCGCGACCTGTGCGCCCTCTTTGTCGGTCATGCCGGGAACGGTGTACGCCATTGGAACATCTCCTTCTTGCGCGCGATCAAGTCTTCCAATCTGCCACTTACCCCTCACCGTCGCGGCGTAATCAGAGACCGATGTACGTCACAGTTCGGCAAGCTCGGGGATCACCAGCCGGGCGCCGAATCGCGGGTTGCGGGCCAGCCCGCTGGCCAGCAGGAGGCGCACCGCCCGATGACGGTGCGGGCGCATCGGTTCGAGAAGCCCGACCATCGCCTGGTCGTCGATCGGGTGGCCGAGCAGACTCCACCCGACTGTCTTCGCGAGGTGGTAGTCGCCGACCGAGAGCGCGTCGGGGTCACCCCACGCCCGCTGCGCGGTCTCCGCGGCGGTCCACTCCCCGAGCCCCGGCAGCGACATCATCGCCGCGCGCGCCTCCTCGGCCGGCCGGGCGGACAGTCGCTCGATCGACTCGGCCCGCTGCGCGCACAGCACCACCGTGCGCGCACGCCGCGGATCCACGTTGGCCCGGTGGAACTCCCACGACGGGACGCTCCGCCAGATCCGCGCGCTCGGCGGCACCCGCATGTGCCCCGGGGCGGGCCCGGGCGCCGGTGTGCCGTACTCGGTGACCAGCAGCCGCCAGGCACGGAACGCGTCCATGCCGGTGACCCGCTGTTCGAGCACGGCTGGGATCAGCGCCTCGAGCACCCGGCCGGTACGTCCCAACCTCAGGTGAGGCACCCGCCGGTGCGCCAGGGCGATCGTCGGCTCCTGCGGGGCGAATCCCGTGTTGTCGTCGGCGGCGCCGAGCAGCCCCGGCGCGTCGTCGAGGAATTCGGCCGCGCCGGGACCCCAGGCATCGACGTCGACCGCGTTCGCCGCCGCGCCGGTGATTCGAGCCGTCACCGGGCCGCTCGGCGGTAGGCTGGTGCGCCAGATCGCCCCGTCGGCGGCACGGTGGAAACAGGGGTCACCGCGACCACGCCGCAGCGGCGCGAGGGTGAGCGCCGGGCTGACCGGACCGCTGAACCCGACGCTGCGACGAAGGGCCTGGTCAGCCCGCACGGCGGCCTCCCGACGGATGAGCGAAGTGATGACGCATCGTTACATCGGATACCGATTGGTTTCCACGATCACGGGTACGGACAACCAGAACCCTAGTTCGGTGATCACAGACAGGGTCCGGCGGAAGGTTTCGGGTGAGCGGTGCCGACGATCGCGAGGACGTGCGCCGCGCGGCCATCGATGCGGTGACGGAGTTCGTCACCGACCGGTGCGCCGACGACCTGCGGCTCACGGGTGTCGACGTCACCGTCGACGTGCTCTCCGACTTCGTCAGCGACGGTAAGTGCCTGCGCTCGACGTTCGCCTACCTCGGCCGGCTGGCCGGTGCGGCACCCGACGACGCCGCACTGCGTGCCGCGGCGAGTTTCGACCCGCTGCATGTGTTCGCGCTGCTGCAGGACGACGTGATGGACGATTCACCGCCGCGCCGGGGCCGGCCGGCGGCGCATGTGCGCTTCGCGCAGTGGCACCGGGACAACGGACTCAACGGATCGGCGGAGCGGTTCGGAGCGTCGGCGGCGGTGCTGCTCGGCGACCTCTGCCTGGTGTGGGCAGGACAGATGATGCGGGAGAGCGGTCTGGGTGACCGCGCGCTGGGCCGGGCGTGGCCGCGGTATGACGCAATGCGCACGGAACTCGCGGTGGGCCAGTTCGCCGATCTGGTCAATGATGCGGGCGGACGGCCGACACTGGAGGACGTGCTCGACGTCGCACGCCGCAAATCCGGTAACTGCACCGTGCGCCGCCCCCTGGAGATCGGCGGTGCACTGGCGGGCTGCCCGGAGGCGACGCTGGGATTGCTCGGGCACTACGGCGCGGCCGTCGGTGAGGCGTTCCAGCTGCGCGACGACCTCCTCGGCATCTTCGGGGCCCCGACCGTGACCGGTAAACCCGCCGGCGGCGACCTGTCCGAACCGTCGGTGCGCAACCAACTCACCGAGTTGATGTCGCGACGCGACCTCGACGCGAGTGACATCACCCGCCGGCAACACCTGACCGCGGCAACCGGCGCCGTGCAGTGGATCGAGCAGCTGATCGACCGGCGGCTCTCCCATGCGCTGGAGCGCATCCACACCAGCCCACTCGACGACACCGTGCGAACCGCACTGGTCAACACGGCCACCGTCTGCACTCAGCGGGCTGCGTGACCGGCAAACAGGCAGGAGAATCGAACTGATGCGTACCGTCGGGGGGCGAACAGACCGCGTGGTGGTCGTCGGCGCCGGATTGTCCGGCCTGTCGGCCGCGCTGCAGCTGGCCGGGCGCGGCCGCTCCGTCACGGTGCTCGAACGCGAGACGCTGCCGGGCGGCCGGATGGGCCGGCTCGACATCAACGGTTACCGGCTCGACACCGGACCGACCGTGTTGACGATGCCCGACATCATCGAGGACGCCTTCGCCGCCGTGGGTGATTCGATGAACGGGCGCCTCGAGCTCGACCGCGTCGACCCCGCCTACCACGCGTCGTTCGCCGACGGCAGCGGCCTGCACGTACACACCGACGCCACCACGATGGCCTCCGAGGTCGAACGCTTCGCCGGCTCCGACGCCGCCGACGGCTATCTGCGGCTGCGCACCTGGTTGACCCGGCTGTACCAGGCCGAGTTCAACGGATTCATCGCCTCCAACTTCGATTCACCGCTGTCTCTGGTGACACCGCAGCTGGCCCGGCTGGCCGCAATGGGCGGTTTCCGGCGGTGGGATCGCGTGGTGCGGAACTACATCGCCGACGAGCGCCTGCGCCGCATCTTCACCTTCCAGGCCCTCTACGCCGGCGTGCCACCGCACAAGGCGCTGGCCGCCTACGCGGTGATCGCCTACATGGACACCGTGGCGGGGGTGTACTTCCCCCGCGGCGGCATGCGCGCCGTACCGGACGCGATGGCGGCCGCCGCCGCCGACGCCGGAGTCGAATTCCGTTACGGTTCGGCGGTTTCTGTGCTCGAACGCAGCGCCGACGGCCGGGTGACGGCGGTGCGCACCGACGCGGGTGACCGCATCCCGGCCGACGCCGTCGTCCTCACCACGGAGTTGCCGACCACCTATCGCCTGCTCGGCCGCACACCCCGGCGCCTGCTACCGCTACGGCCGGCGCCGTCGGCGGTGGTCGCGCATGTCGGGTGCGCCGCCGTCGATCCCGTTGTGGCGCACCACAACATCCTGTTCGGTGGCGCGTGGGAGCAGACGTTCCGCGACATCATCGACGAGGGTCGGGTGATGAGCGATCCGTCGCTGCTGGTCACCCGGCCCACCGCCGGTGATCCGGGCCTCGCCCCACCGGGTCGCGATCTGCTCTACGTGCTGGCGCCCGCACCGAACACGGCCGTGGGACAGGTCGACTGGTCCCGGACGAGCGACGCCTACGTCGAGGGGATGCTGGCCATGGTGCGCCGGCGGATGCCCGGGGTCGGTGACGACCTCGAACTGCTGCACGTCGTGGACCCCGACGGGTGGGCCCGCCAGGACATGGCGGCGGGCACCCCGTTCGCATTGGCACACACCTTCGGCCAGACCGGCCCGTTCCGGCCCGCGAACACGATTCGCGGCGCTGAGAACGTCGTGCTGGCCGGATCGTCCACGGTCCCCGGCGTCGGGGTGCCGACCGCGTTGCTGTCCGGCCGGTTGGCCGCAGATAGAATCACCGGGACCGTCACCTCGTCCACCCCCCCGGCGGCCCCGACCAGAACGAGGAACGGGCTGTCATGATCGGATCAGAACTCGACGCCGCCGGGGTACGCGACCCCGCGCTGCGCAACGCCTACCGCTGCTGCCGGGTGCTCAACGCCGAACACGGCCGGACCTTCTACCTGGCGACCCGGCTGCTGGCGCCCGAACAGCGGCCGGCGGTGCACGCCCTGTACGCGTTCGCCCGCCGCGCCGACGACATCCTCGACGATCTGGACTCCGCGGCCACCACCGCCGAACGTGCCGACCGCCTGCACCGGTTGGCCACCCGGTTGTTCGACGGTCTCGTGCAGGGCAGTGCCACCGGCGGCGACCCGGCGCTGGCCGCGGTGGTGCACACCGCCCGCCGCTACGGGATCCCGTGGGAGTTGTTCGACGACTTCCTGGCGTCGATGCGGATGGACCTCACCGTCACCGACTATCCGGACCGGGCGTCGATCGACCGCTACATGTACGGCTCCGCGGAGGTCATCGGGCTGCAGTTGCTGCCGGTCCTGGGCACGGTGGTCCCGCGCGAGGAGGCCGCGCCGTACGCGGCGGCCCTCGGTAAAGCCTTCCAGCTGACCAACTTCCTGCGCGACGTCGACGAGGACCTCGACCGGGGGCGGGTGTACCTGCCCGCCGACGAACTGGCCGCGCACGGGGTCGACCGCGATCTGCTGATGTGGTGTCACACCACTGAGCGCACCGACACGCGGGTACGCAACGCGTTGGCCGAACAGCACGCGGTCACCCGGCGCATGTACGACTACGCCCGACACGGGGTCGATCTGCTGCATCCGCGGTCGCGGGCCTGTGCCGGCGTCGCGGCCGTGCTCTACTCTGAGATACTGGACCGCATCGAGGCCATCGATTTCGACATCTTCAACCAGCGCGCCACCGTCGGGAACGGACGCCGGCTCCAGGTGGCGGCCGCCGGGCTGCTGCGGGCCTGGCACGCCCGCATCGCCCACCCTGCGAAGGTCTAGGCATGGATCGTTTCCACTACCTGCTGGTCCTGGGCGCGTGCCTGCTGGTCACCCTGCCGCTGGAGGTCTTCGGCGCCGGGGTGTACCGCCAGGCCAGGCGGGCCGCCGCGGCGATCCTGCCGATAGCCGCGGTCTTCGTCGTCTGGGATCTGATCGCGATCTTCGCCGACGTCTGGGGCTACAACCCGCGGTTCGTCACCGGCATCGGGTTCCCGGGCGTGCCGATCGAGGAACTGCTGTTCTTCATCGTGATCCCGCTGTGCGGGCTGTTCACCTACAACGCCGTCGACACCATCCTCACCCACCTCAAACGGCGGCTGCGCGCGCGATCGGCGCAGTCGTCATGATCGGTCCCGGCTACACCCTGCCCGCGATCGTCGCGGTGATCGTGGTGGTGGCCTGGGAGATCCTGTGGTTGCGCACCGGCCTGTTCCGGCGGCCCGCGTACTGGATCTCGATGGCCATCGTGGTCGGCTTCCAGATCCCGGTCGACGGATGGCTGACGAAGCTGGGCGCCCCCATCGTCATCTACAACGAGGAGCACACCAGTGGCATCCGGTTCCCCTGGGACATCCCGGTCGAGGACTTCCTGTTCGGGTTCGCGTTGGTGACCGGAGTGCTGATGCTCTGGGAGCGTCAGCGGACCAGGAGCGTGAAGGCCGGCGAACGGGTCCACGATGAGTGACGCGCTGCGCCACGCCCAGGTGCCCGCCGCGTTCGACGTCGGCGCGGTCGCCTACGACAAGCTCGTCGGCGCCAACCCCGGCTATCACGAACATCTCCGGCTGTCCGCACAGCGGATGGGCCTGCCCGAGGGCGGACGCGGTAAGCGCCTGCTCGACGCGGGCTGCGGCACCGGCGCATCGACCGCCGCGCTGCTCGCCGCCGCCCCGCACGCCGAGATCGTCGCCGTCGACGCCTCGGCCGGGATGCTCGCCGAGGCGCGGTCGAAGGCGTGGCCCGGCTCCGTGCGCTTCGTCCACAGCCACATCGAGGACATCGCCCACGTCGGCGTGACCGGACCGTTCGACGGGATCTTCGCCGCCTATCTGCTGCGCAATCTCCCCGACCCCGACACCCAGCTGCGCGCCTTCCACGACATGCTCAACCCCGGCGCACCGCTGACCGTGCACGAATACTCGGTGCGGGACTCCGCCGTCGCGACCGCGGTGTGGAATGCGGTGTGCTGGGCGATCATCATCCCGGCCGGTCGCCTGCGCACCGGCGACGCATCGCTGTACACGTATCTGCGGCGCAGCGTCCTCGACTTCGACGGGGCGTCGGCGTTTCGGGACAGGTTGCAGCGCAACGGGTTCACCGACGTCCACAGCGAGACCGTGCCCGGTTGGCAGCGCAACGTGGTGCACACGTTCACCGGGAGGGCTCACCGCCCATGAGCGCTTGCGCGAAGAGCAGAGGCACCCGGTGAAGGACCCCCGACGCGTGGTCCATCCGGGGTCCCCGGGCCTGCCCGACGCCACCTCGCTGACCGCCCGCCCGCGCGCGGTGGTGGTCGGCGGCGGTATCGCCGGGCTGACCGCCGCGACCGGACTGGCCGAACGCGGCGTCGAGGTGGACGTCGTCGAGCGTGAGCCCTACCTGGGCGGCCGGGTCGGCGGCTGGGCGGACGAGGTGGACGGCGTCGGTGCGGCGGCGATGAACCGCGGCTTCCACGCGTTCTTCCGCCAGTACTACAACCTGCGCGACCTGCTGCGCCGCGTCGACCCACAGCTGTCGATGCTCATCCCGGTCGCGGACTATCCGCTGATCGACGGCCGGGGCCGCCGCGACACGTTCCGCGGACTGCCGCAGACCCCGCCGTTCAACGCCGTGGCGTTCGCGTTGCGCAGCCCCACGTTCCGGCTGCGGGATCTGGCCCGGCTCAACGCCAGGGCGGCCGCACCGCTGGCGACGGTATCGGTGCCCGACATCTACGACCGGCTCGACCACGTCGACGCCGACCAGTTCCTGCGCGACATCAACTTCCCCGAGGCCGCCCGGCATCTGGCGTTCGAGGTGTTCTCCCGCAGCTTCTTCGCCCAGCCGCCGGACCTGTCGGCGGCGGAACTGGCGACGATGTTCCACATCTACTTCCTCGGCTCCAGCGAAGGGCTGGTGTTCGACGTCGCGAACGACAACTTCGACGTGGCGCTGTGGAATCCGCTGCGGCGCTACCTCGAGGGCCGCGGTGTCCGCTTCCACACCGGTGTGTCGGTGACGGCGGTCGAGCCCGGTTTCGCCGTGCACTGCGACTCCGGACAGACCTTGTCCGCCGACGGGGTGGTGCTGGCTACCGATGTCGCCGGTCTGCGCGGAATCGTCGCCGGCTCAGCCGAACTGGGGGACGACCCGTGGCGGGCGGCGGTCGACGGGCTGGGCACCGCACCGCCGTTCCTGGTGCACCGCGTCTGGCTGGACCGTCCGGTGGCCCCCGACCGGCCGGCGTTCCTGGGCACCGGGGGGCTGACGCCGCTGGACAATGTCAGCGTGCTCGAACGCTACGAACATCAGGCCGCCGACTGGGCCCGGCGCACCAACGGGTCGGTCGTCGAACTGCACTCGTATGCGGTGACCGACACCTCCGAGGAGGTGCCGCGGCGACTGCTGGCACGGCTGCACGCGATCTTCCCCGAGACGGCGCAGGCGAACATCGTCGGGGAACGGCTGCTGTTGCGCAGCGACTGCCCACGGTTCGCGCCCGGCGACTTCGCCGTCCGGCCCACGGTGGGCACCCCGGTCGACGGTCTGGCGTTGGCGGGCGACGGCATCCGCATCGACCTTCCGGTGGCGTTGATGGAGCGCGCGGCGACGACGGGCTGGGCGGCCGCCAACCGCCTGCTCGCGCACTTCGGTGTCGCGGGGCACGCCGTCACCACGGTGCCGATCACCGGCCGATCCCCGACGCTGCGGCGACTCGCCGAGCGAGGAAGGCAACTGCGGTCATGAACGTGCTCGCGGACGTCAAGGCCAAGTGGGCGAAATTGTCACCGTTCCAGGTGCTTCCGCATATCGACTGGGCGGAGCAGAAACCAACCTACCAGGATGCGCAGCCGGCGCTGATCAACGGTGCGCTGGCCCGCGCGAAGTCCCGTCCGAGCGGCAATTGGTTCCCGTTCGCGGCCAGCGACACCATCCGGGGCAAACCGGTGGGCGCCTCGGTGGCCGGCGTCGAACTCGTCGCTTGGCGGGGCGCCGGTGGCGAACTGCACGTCGGCCCGGCGAGCTGTCCGCATCTCGGTGCGGACCTGTCCACCGGCACCGTCGACCGCGGCGCGCTCATCTGCCCCTGGCACGGCCTGCGGCTGTCCGGGGAGCACCGTGAGTTCGGGTGGAAACCGTTGCCCGCCTTCGACGACGGTGTGCTGACCTGGGTACGTCTCGACCGGGTCGGCGGGGAACAGCCGACGGAGCACCCGATCATCCCGGTGCGCCCGGAGGAACCCACGCTGCACGCGGTGACCAGCCTGGTCGGCGTCTGCGAACCGGACGATGTGATCGCCAACCGGCTCGACCCGTGGCACGGCGCCTGGTTCCACCCGTACTCGTTCACCCGCCTCGAAGTGCTCAGCGCCCCGGCGACCGGCGAGGTGTCCGAGCCGGAGGACCGGTTCCTCGTGGCGGTCACGTTCCGCATCGGCCGCCTGGGCGTGCCGGTGGTCGCCGAGTTCATCGCGCCCGGACCGCGCACGATCGTCATGCGGATCATCGACGGTGAGGGCGCGGGCAGTGTCGTGGAAACCCACGCGACACCCGTCGGTCCGGGTCCGGACGGGCGGCCGCGCACCGCGGTGATCGAAGCCGTTGTCGCACATTCGGATCGGCGCCGGTTCGGCTACGGGAAGAAGGTCGCGCCGTTGATCACGCCGTTCATGCGGCATGCGGCGACGAAGCTGTGGCGCGACGATCTCGCGTACGCGGAGCGCCGTTACGCAGTGCGCTCGCGGCTCAACCGACAGTGAGACCGGGTCGCGCGTTCGCCGACCGGCGCAAAGACGCCGGGTGCGCGCGGCCGCTTGAATGTTGCGTTCAGGAGGGATCCAGGCTTAGGGACGGCCGGTGATCAGGTCGGCGAGCCGGCCGAGCCAACGCAGCGGGTTCCCACCCGGCGCGTGAAGTTGGCAGCGCCCATGCGTCATCTGAGAACTGAAACACGTTGTATCCGTATTTGTCGAGGGTGTACACGTGCCGAACAGGGATGATCCCGATGCGGCCTACGGTTGTAGAGGGCGCACACGAGGAGGTCATGTGGCACAGGGCTACAACAGGAGTCCCGCCGCGGTGAACCGCTGTTCGCCTCGGTCGACAAGTTCGAGAGCGGAAGCGGAAGGATATGGGCTGTACAAGACTCTGTTCGACACCACCAAGGAGGACATCCGATGAGCGACTACAAGAAGGCCATCCTGGCGGGCGGCTGCTTCTGGGGTATGCAGGATCTGATCCGCAAGCAACCGGGTGTGGTGTCGACCCGAGTCGGCTACACCGGCGGGCAGAACGACCACCCCACCTACCGGAGTCATCCGGGCCACGCCGAGTCGATCGAGATCACCTACGACCCGGCGCAGACCGACTACCGGGCGCTGCTCGAGTTCTTCTTCCAGATCCACGATCCGACGACGAAGAACCGTCAGGGCAACGACATCGGCACCAGCTACCGGTCGGCCATCTTCTACGTCGACGACGAGCAGAAGCGCATCGCACTCGACACCGTCGCCGACGTGGACGCGTCCGGGCTGTGGCCGGGCAAGGTGGTCACCGAGGTGACTCCGGCCGGAGAGTTCTGGGAGGCCGAGCCCGAACATCAGGACTACCTGGAGCGGATGCCGTGGGGGTACACCTGCCACTTCCCACGCCCGGACTGGAAGCTGCCGAAGCGGGCCGACGCGAAAGGCTGATCAGGGCCGGCGGCGCAGGGCGACCTGCCGCCGCCTTCGGCGTCGACCGCGCTGCTCGGCGGCTAACTCAACAGCAGGCGGGCCGAGCGCTCCAGCCGCTGCGTCATGTCGTCGTAGGACGAGTAGCCCATCCCCGCCCACACCAGCGCACCCACATACAGCAGTTCGAGCGCCTCGATCGCGTCGAAGTCGACCGGCGGGCCCAGCGCGTCCACCAACCGGTCGCGCACGTCGCGTCCGATGCGCTGCCGCAGCACCTCGACCTCGGGGTCCTTGCCGAGCAGCGCGCTGGTGACGGCGCCGGCGAACTCCGGTTCGTCGGCGACCAGCAGCGCGATGTCGCGCAATACCTCGACGACGCGAGCGGCAGGGTCGTCGGACACGTGCGCGGCCGGGGGCGCCGCGGACAGTCGACGCCAGAACACCTCCGCAACGAGATGTTCCTTCGACGAGAAGTAGGTGTAGGCGGTGGCCGCCCCGACACCGGCCTCGGCGGCGACGCGCCGCACGGTCAGACCGGAGAAGCCGTCACGGTTGAGGATGTCGACCGCAGCGCGCCCCAGCCGGTCGACGGTGTCGGCCTGTTTCGCGGTCAGACGGCGCCGAGTCGACTCCGGAGTCGGATCGGACACATGTCCGGACGCTACTACAACGCCACTGGACCAGCAACGGCTAGGTTGGGTAGCCATGAGCATCACCGACACCGATCTCCCGCCGCGCGCAGCGCGCCTGTTCGCACTCGCAGACAAGGCCGTCGGCTTCATGCCCGCCGACGAGGGCCGCACCCTCTACGACACGGCGGTGTGTTATCTCGGTGACGGTATCGGGGTCGAAATCGGTACGTACTGCGGCAGGTCCACGCTGATGCTCGGTGCGGCCGCCCAGGAGACCGGTGGTGTGGTGTACACCGTCGACCACCATCACGGCTCCGAGGAACACCAGCCCGGCTGGGAGTACCACGACACCACCATGGTGGACCCGGTGACGGGTCGGTTCGACACACTGCCGACCATGCGGCACACCCTCGACGCGGCCGACCTCGACGCCCATGTTGTCGCGGTGGTCGGACGTTCACAGGTGGTGGCGCGCGGATGGCGAACCCCGTTGCGGCTCCTGTTCATCGACGGCGGGCACTCCGAGGAGGCGGCTCAGCGTGACTTCGACGGCTGGGCCAGGTGGGTCGAACCGGGCGGTGCGCTGATCATCCACGACGTCTTCCCGAATCCCGACGAGGGCGGACGAGCGCCGTTCCACATCTACCAGCGGGCACTGGCCACCGGCGCGTTCCGCGAGGTGGGTGCGACCGGATCCATGCGGGCGCTGGAACGCACCGCGGGACAACCGGGTTCGCTGGACTAGGGGCGCTGTCGGTGGACAACGTTCTTCGTATTCGCGCTGATCTTCACCTATGTCGCCATTCCCGACCGCTACCAGCACCGGGTGCTGTTCCTCGGAGTCGTCGGCGCGCTGCTGTTCCGCCTGGTCTTCCATCTTCGTCGGCGCCGAGATGCTCGAGACGTTCTTCTGGACGGCCTGCCTGTTCGGCGCCTTCCTGATCCCCACCACCACGGCGGGCGGCTGTTCATCCACGTCAACGGCAGGCGGGTGGCGACGCTGCTGTTGGCGCCGATTAGTGAAACCGCCTACTATCATCGTTGCTCATGGCGACTCCCAAGCGGGCGGCGAACACGGCGGTACCGCAAGCCGACGGCACCGGCCGCGGATGGACGTTCCTGACCAACCACGCGCATGTCCTGCTGTGTCTGGCCCACGGTGAGTCGCTGACGGCCCGGGAACTCAGTCTGCGCATCGGGATCACCGAGCGCTCGGTGCAGACGATCGTGGCCGACCTGATCGCCGACGGCTATCTGAAAAAGTCGAAGGTGGGCCGTCGCAACAGCTACACCGTCAACACGAAGGGCCAGCTCCGGCATGCGCTCGAATCGTCGCACACCGTAGGCGAATTGATCGCCGCCCTGTCCTGACGCCGAAGACGCGGCTAGCGCTCGCTGACGGCACAGGCGCAGTCGAAGTCATCCTCGAGGCCGCGCGGCAGGTCCGCGCCGCGGAAGATCCCGCTGGCCGGCGTGGTGCCCGTCAGGGCGTCCGCGGCCAGGATGACGGCGGCGCCGGTCCACGTGGTGCGCTCCTCGGGCCAACGCTTCCCGTCGGCGAAAACCAGTCCAGTCCAATAGGATCCGTCGCACTCACGCAGATGGTGCATGGCGGCGAACTGCTGATGCGCATGTGCCGAATCGCCGATCGCATCGAGCGCCATCACCAGCTCGCAGGTCTCCGCGCCGGTGACCCAGGGGCGGTCGTCCACGCACCGGATGCCCAGCCCCGGGACCACGAAGTCGTCCCAGCGCTCGTGGATGCGGGTGTGGGCGGCCGGGCCCCGAATCGCACCGCACAGCACCGGGTAGTACCACTCCATCGCGTGCCGGTCCTTCGGCACGAACGATCCGGGATGCGCGACGATCGCATGCCCCAGCCGCCCGACGGCCACCTCCCATTCGGGCTGCGGCTCATCGATGTAGTCCGCGAGCGCGAGCGCGCACCGGATGCTGTGGTGGATGCTGGCGCACCCGGTCAGCAGCGCCTCCGGAATCGGGCCGTCTTCGCTTTGCGCCCAGTAAATCTCGCCGTTGGCCCGTTGCATGCCCAGCACGAAGTCGATCGCCTTGGCGACCACCGGCCACATCGTCTCCGCGAAGGAGCGGTCCCCGGTGATCAACAGGTGGTGCCACACACCGGTGGCGATGTAGGCGCAGAAGTTGCTGTCGCTGTTGGCATCCTCGATCACACCGGTGCGGAACTGGATCGGCCAGGACCCGTCGGGACGCTGGGTGATCCGGCACCACTCGTACGCCGCGCGCGCCGGTTCGAGCAGATCGGCGACGGTCAGCGCCATCGCCGACTCGACGTGGTCCCACGGGTCGGTGTGCCCACCGGTGAACCACGGGATCGCGCCCGACGACTCCTGCTCGGCGGCAATCGATTCGGCCGTCTGCCGGCACTGATCCGGCGTGAGGACACCGGGTATCCCGGGCAGGTCAGCGGCGAGCATCGGCAACCGTCGGCTTCTCGAAGTACAGCGCGACACTCTTACCGATCAACGGGTCGAGCAGCTTCTCACCACGACGGGTCAGCCACGGGGCGGCGGTCATATCCCACACCAGCAGCTTGTGGTACGCCGCGACGGCGGGATGATCGTTGTTCGACGTGCCGACAGCGCATTTGAGCCACCAGAACGGCGAGTGCAGGGCGTGGGCGTGGTGGCTGTGGGTGACCATCAACCCGTGCGCAAGCACCTTGTCACGCAGTTCGTCGGCCTTGTAGATGCGGAGGTGGCCGCCCTCGTTGGCGTGGTACCCGTCGGACAGCAGCCAGCAGATCCGCTCCGGCAGCCACCGGGGCACGGTGATCGCGAGCTTGCCGCCGGGTTTGAGCACCCGCACCAGTTCCGCGATGGCCTCCGTGTCCTGCGGTAGGTGTTCGAGGATCTCCGAGGCGATCACGCAGTCGAAGGTGCCGTCGGCGTAGGGCAGGTCGAGCGCATCACCCTTGACCACTTCGGCTTTCGCCGCCGGCGGCACCTCACCCTTGGCCTTCATCGCCTGCAGGATCTCGTCGACGTTGTTGAGGTCCTCCGCGTTCTGGTCGAAGCCGATGACGTCGGCACCACGCCGGTACGCCGCGAAGGTGTGTCGGCCTGCGCCGCAGCCGACGTCGATCACGGTGGAGCCCGGCCCGATTCCCAGCCGTTCCAAGTCGACGGTCAGCATATCGCCATCGCCCGCTCGTATACCGAGACGGTCTGCGCGGCAACCGATTCCCAGCTGAACACCTCGAGCGCACGGCGTCGGCCCGCGGCCCCGAGCCGCTGCCGCTGCGCCGGCGAGTCGAGCAGCTCGCCGAGCGCCCGGGTGATCTCGTCGACGTCGCCGGGCCGCACCAGGCGGGCGCATTCGCCGTCGGCACCCACCACCTCGGGCAACGCGCCGGCCCGGCTGGCCACGATCGGCGTACCGCTGGCCATCGCCTCCACCGCGGGCAGCGAGAACCCTTCGTAGAGCGACGGGATACAGGCGACCTCGGTGGACGCCAGCAGCGCGGCGAGCTCCTCGTCGGACAGCCCGCTGGAGCTGTGCACGATGTCGGAGATGCCGAGCTCGGCGATCAGCTTCTCGGTCGGCCCGTTCGGTTCGAGCTTGGAGACCAACTGGACGTCGAGGTTGCGCTCGATCCGCAGCCGGGCGACGGCGTGCAACAGGTGGCTGATGCCCTTGAGCGGCACGTCAGCGCTCGCGATCGCGATGACGCGGCCGCTCACCCGGTTCTCGACGGGGCGGAACATCGCGGTGTCCACCCCGAGCGGTACGACGTGCAACTGTTCGGACGAGACGCCGAAGTCATCGGCGATGTCGGTGGCCGACGACGCCGAGACGGTGAGCAGTTCCGGGATCTGGCGGGCGACCTGCTTCTGCATCTCGGCGAAGCCGTACCAGCGGCGTACCAGCGGCATACGCCACCAGCGGGCGGCCGCCACGTCGAGCACCTTGTCCCGGGTAATCGGGTGGTGGACCGTGGCCACCACGGGCAACCCCGTCGCGGCGATCTTCAACAGACCGGTGCCGAGGCTCTGGTTGTCGTGGACGACGTCGAAGTCACCCCGGCGTCCGGCCAGGATCCGCGCCACCCGCATGGTGAAGGTCTTGGGTTCGGGGAATCCGGCGGTCCACGTCGTCAACAGCTCCTGCAGGTCGATCCGGTCGCGGATCTCGCTGGGCCGCGGCACCCGGAACGGATCGGGCTCGCGGTAGAGGTCGAGGCTGGGCACCTTGGTCAGGCGCACCCGCGGATCGAGTCCCTCGGGGTACGGCTGACCGGAGAACACCTCGACGTCGTGACCGAGTTCGACGAGCCCCCGACTGAGATGACGGACGTACACACCCTGGCCCCCGCAGTGCGTCTTGCTGCGGTACGACAGCAACGCGATACGCATGCTCAGATGAATCCGAGAACGGCGGGCCGGGCCGCGCTGAACTGATCGAATCGCGTCACGCAGAGACTCCAAACCTTCTGGACATGTGTCCAGACTATAGTTTGACGTGCTGGGGGGCGCAACGCGTCCGCTCGTGCCTGACTATCACAGCCGGGGACGACCTGTCTTCTTCAGCGGACTCCCCCTGGATGCGATGGACGCCGTGGAGGCATCGCCGAGGCGGTCAGCGAGGGTCGGTCCGCCGCTTGAGCACCCAAGCGGGCACCCAGTGGGTGACCGATTTCCGCCGCGCGCCGTAGGCGATGCCGTAGGTGACCAGGCCCCACCAGTAGCCCTGTTCACACAATTCCCCAGCCCGTCAGGCGGACCTCGACGACGGCGTGCATCTGCAGCCCGGCCGGGGTGTAGCCGCCGTGCCGGTGCGGTTCGCGCGGAAACAGCACCGCGAGATCGACGAGCACGGCGACCGGAAGGTCCACCCGCCGGAACGCGGGCGGTACGGGCTGCCCGTTGTAACCGATCCCGAACTGTCCACAGGACGAAGCTGCGTTATCGGTCCAACCGCAAGATCCTGCCAACCGTCAAGCAACTACCGCCACCGGAATCAAACGGCTGACCAGCGGGTTCACACATTCAGATCGGAACGGGGAACCTCCGGAACGGTCGAAAAGAAGGTACGAACCGCGACGAATCCACACCAGGGGCCACGGCCCGCACACACCTGAGGGACAGAAAGAAGCACGGACACGAACAGGCTCGGGTTCGCCACCATCATCGCCGGGGGGTTTTACGCCGCCTGCCACGGGCTATCCGATCGCTCGATGACCTTCGACCTCACGCCCACCGAGGCGCAGCACGATCCCGCTCGACACACGCACGAGTTCGCCGAGCAGTGCATCCATCCGGTGGCCCGATGCGGGTTCCACAGCCCGCTGTTCCACCGCGACCTGATCGGGTATCCGACCGGGCTCTCTCTGCCGATGTTCGCTGCCGATGTTCATGGAGGAGCTGTTCTGGGGTTGCGGTCCGGTCCGGCCCGGTCCGAGGAGTGGTACCGCGACGCGGAAGTGACCGAGGAGGCGGGATGGCCCAGCAGATGAACGGCATCATGCGCGCCGCATTCGGCACGCTGCGCTACGAGCCGACGTCCAAGCGGATCCGCGTGACGCTCGCCGGCGAACCGGTCGCCGAGACCGACCGGGCCCGGCTGGTGTGGGAGCCGCGCCGGATGGTGCCGACCTACGCCGTACCACTCGACGCGCTGAGCGCCCATCTGGTTCCGGCCGGCGCCGTATCGGGTGCCGAGGAGGCCACCCGGAGCGCACTCGACCCGACCCTGCCGTTCACCAGCCACTCGTGCGAGGGCACCGAGTACGACGTGGTCGCCGGGGAGGAGACCGGCCCGGCTGCCGCGTTCCGTCCGGACGACGCCGACCTCGCCGACTACGTGGTGCTGGACTTCGCGGCATTCCACTGGCACGAGGAATCCGATCCGGTGGTCAGCCATCCCCGCGACCCGTTCCACCGCATCGACGTGCTCCGCAGCGCGCGCCACGTGCGCGTCGAGTACAAGGGCCGGCTGCTGGCGGAGTCGTCGCGGCCGCTGCTGCTGTTCGAAACGAATCTGCCGATGCGCTGCTACCTACCGCCCGATGATGTCACAGAATTGGCGCCGAGCAACACGGTGTCCTACTGCGCATACAAGGGCCGCGCCTCGTACTACGCCCTGCCCGACGGACCCCGCGACATCGCGTGGACCTACCGCGATCCGCTGCACGACGGCGAGCCCGTGCGCGACCACATCTGCTTCTTCGATGAACTCGTCGACGTCATCGTCGACGGCGTGCGGGCCGAGCGGCCGGTCACCCAGTGGAGCGAACACGGCGTTTGACCCGGCACAGCGCGGGCACGCTGACTCCGACACCCGGGTGCCGGATCCCATCATCAAGGAGCCGACGGACGCCTTGACGTCCGGTGGCGGGCGTCGTGGCCGCACACGACCGCGTGGGTCGCCCCGCATGTCGCGATGGTTCCGCCATCACATCGCGGACGGCCGCTGGGATCGCGGCGACGCCCGACGACATCCGGCGGACCTTCAGCCGACTCGACGAGTCCACCCACGAGATGGCCGCCGCCGATTCCGGCGTGCAGCTGCGCACCTTTGCCGGGTGTGTGATGCGCCGCTCGGCGCTACCGTGATCTCATGCGCGCGCTCATCGTCGTCGACGTCCAGAACGACTTCTGCGAAGGCGGCTCGCTGGCCGTGACCGGCGGAGCCGCCGTCGCCCGGCGGATCAGCGACGTCCTCGCGAACGGCACCGATCGCTACGACCACATCGTGGCGACCAAGGATTTCCACATCGCCCCCGGCGAACACTTCTCCGATACGCCGGACTACCGGGTGTCCTGGCCCCGCCACTGCGTCGTCGGCACCGACGGCGCGGAGTTCCACCCCGACCTGGACCCGTCCCCGGTCGAGGCGGTGTTCACCAAGGGTGAGTACTCCGCGGCCTACAGCGGGTTCGAGGGCAGCGACGCGTCGGGTATGCCGCTGGCTGACTGGCTCCGCGACCGCGGCGTCGACGAGGTCGACATCGTCGGAATCGCCACCGACTACTGCGTCCGGGCCACCGCGGCCGATGCGGCGGCGGCCGGTTTCACCACCCGGGTCCTGCTCGACCTCACCGCCGGGGTTGCCGAGGACTCAACCGCCGACGCGGTCCGGGCGCTGCGCGGCGCCGGCGTCGCAGTTGTCTGAGGCGGCCGCGGCCATGTGACCGGGCGCACCGTTGAGAAAACGCGAAGTGGGTATAGCTCCGTGACGCCGCTACGGGCTCCGGCCGTGCTGCCCGCGCCCCAGTCGCCCGTATCGTCTCCCTCGTCCATACCCGAAGCTCAGGAGCGTGCACGTTGACCGCAGCCCCCAAACCGAACGTCGCCCCCGAAGTATGGCCCGGCAAGGCATACCCCCTCGGAGCGACGTATGACGGCATTGGCGCCAACTTCGCGTTGTTCAGCGAGGCCGCCGAGCGTGTGGAGCTGTGCCTTTTCGACGCCGACGGCGATCAGATAGCCCGTGTCACCCTGCCCGAGGTCGACGGATTCGTCTGGCACGCGTTCATCCCGAACATCGAACCGGGCCAGCGCTACGGCTACCGCGTGCACGGCCCGCACGACCCGCCCAACGGTCAGCGGTGCAATCCGAACAAGCTGCTGCTCGACCCGTACGCGAAAGCCATCGACGGCACCTTCGCCTGGGGCCAGCCGCTGTTCGGCTACAACTTCGGCGATCCGGACAGCCGCAACGACGAGGACTCGGCGGCCTGCATGCCGAAGTCGGTGGTGATCAACCCGTACTTCGACTGGGGGACCGATCGTACGCCCAACCACGAATACGCCGACACGGTGATCTACGAGGCCCACGTCAAGGGTCTGACGCAGACCCACCCCGACATCCCCGAGCAGATCCGCGGCACCTACTCCGCGGTTGCCCACCCAGTGATCATCGACCACCTCAAGTCGCTCGGCGTCAACGCGATCGAACTGATGCCGGTGCACCATTTCGCCAACGACTCGACGCTGCTCGACAAGGGGCTGTCCAACTACTGGGGTTACAACACCATCGGGTTCTTCGCCCCCGATCCCAAGTACAGTTCGAGCCTCACACCCGGTGGCCAGGTGCAGGAGTTCAAGGCGATGGTGCGCACCCTGCACGAGGCGGGGATCGAGGTCATCCTCGACGTGGTCTACAACCACACCGCCGAGGGCAATCACCTCGGGCCGACGCTGTCCTTCCGCGGCATCGACAACGCCGCCTACTACCAGCTGGTCGACGACGACAAGCGCTACTACATGGACTACACCGGCACCGGCAACAGCCTCAACGCCGGCCACCCGCACGCCCTGCAGCTGATCATGGACTCGCTGCGGTACTGGGTGACCGAGATGCACGTAGACGGTTTCCGGTTCGATCTGGCCTCGACGCTGGCCCGCGAGTTCTACGACGTCGATCGGTTGGCGACGTTCTTCGAACTCGTGCAACAGGATCCGACGGTCAGCCAGGTCAAGCTGATCGCCGAACCGTGGGACGTCGGGCCGGGCGGGTACCAGGTCGGCAACTTCCCGCCGCAGTGGACGGAATGGAACGGTAAGTACCGCGACACCGTGCGGGACTACGGGCGTGGTGAATCGGCGACGCTGGACGAGTTCGCCTCGAGGCTGACCGGGTCGTCAGACCTCTACGAGCCCACCGCGCGCCGGCCCGTCGCCTCCATCAACTTCGTCACCGCCCACGACGGGTTCACCCTGCGGGACCTCGTGTCCTACAACGAGAAACACAACGAGGACAACGGCGAGGACAACAACGACGGGGAGAACCACAACCGGTCGTGGAACTGCGGTGTGGAGGGTCCGACTGACGATCCGCAGGTCAACGCGCTGCGCAGCCGTCAGCAGCGCAACTTCCTGACCACGCTGCTGCTGAGCCAGGGCGTGCCGATGATCTGCCACGGCGACGAGCTCGGTCGCACGCAGCGCGGCAACAACAACGCCTACTGCCAGGACAACGAACTGTCCTGGATCGACTGGTCGACCGCCGACACCGAGTTGATGGCGTTCACCCAGAAAGTCTCGGAAGTGCGCGCCGCACACCCGGTGTTCCGTCGGCGCCGGTTCTTCTCCGGCCGCCCGGTCCGTCACCGCGGTACGCCCGGTCTCCCCGACATCGCCTGGTTCGCCCCCGACGGCTCGGAGATGACCGACGAGGACTGGGTGAGCGGCTTCGCCAAGTCGATCGCGGTCTACCTCAACGGCCAGGGCATCCCCGATCTGGACGACCGCGGGCAGCGCGTCACCGACGACTCGTTCCTGCTGTGCTTCAATGCCCACCACGAGCCGCTCGAATTCGCCATGCCCGCAGCGGAATTCGGCCGGGCCTGGCTTCCGGTGATCAACACCGCAAACGACGATGACGCCCGCGAGTCGGTGACTGCGGGCACCAAGATCAAGGTCGCGGACCGCTCGGTGCTGGTGTTGCAGGCCGTCAACGAGCCCTGACGCGGATCACTCCACGACGGTGAAGAACGAGTCGCTGTCGTCTGGGGTGCCGCTGACCCGACCGGCATCGGTACCGTGATGGTCCACTTCGGCACCGGCCGCTCCGTCGGGCACCTCGGCGGCGAGCTTGTCGTCGAGCGACTCCCCGCCACCCACCTCGCCGCGCGGCAACTGGTCGGACCGGTTCGCCTCGCTCCAGTCCTCGGGCGGGTCGACGACGTTGTCGCCGTCGTCGTTGCGAATGTCGTCGGGGTCCAGCGCCTCGGTCGGCCGCAGGGTGTCGCCGGTACCGTCCGCGTCGTTGGCGGACTCGAAGTCGATGTTGTCGCTCATGTCGGGTCGGTTGCCCGGCCCTGCTGGGCGTTAAACCCGACGCGACGGCCGCTACGAGCGCTTGCGCGCCATCGCCGACGTCGACAACGACCGAGCCCAACGTCGCTGACCGGCATTCACTCCTGACCAGTAGCCGGCCCGACCAACCGGTGAGTTAGGGTGAATTCAGGCCCTCAGTCACCGATCAGGGAGTCCAACATGCAGCTGGCGCTGACCGAAGAGGAAGCCGCCTTCCGCGACGAGCTTCGTACCTTCTACCGCACCGAGATCCCCGCCGAGATCCGGGAGCGGTCCCGGCGAGGCGGCGAGGTCTCCAAAGACGACATCGTCACCACGCACAAGATCCTCCACGACCACGGCCTCGCCGTGCCGAACTGGCCGGTCGAGTGGGGCGGCAAGGACTGGACACCGGTGCAGCACCAGATCTGGCTCGACGAGATGCAGCTGGCCTGTGTCCCGGAACCCTTGACCTTCAACTCCAAGATGATCGGCCCGGTGATCGCCGAGTTCGGCTCCCAGGAGATGAAGGAACGGTTCCTGCCGCCGACCGCGGCGCTCGACATCTGGTGGTGCCAGGGCTTCTCCGAGCCGGAGGCCGGTTCGGACCTGGCCTCGCTGCGCACCACCGCGGCCCGCGACGGCGACACCTACATCGTCAACGGCCAGAAGACGTGGACCACGCTCGGCCAGCACGCCGACTGGATCTTCAACCTGGTGCGGACCGACCCGCAGGCGCCCAAGCGTCAGGCCGGCATCTCGATGCTGCTCATGGACATGAGCACGCCCGGGATCACGCTGCGTCCGATCAAGCTCATCGACGGCAGCTTCGAGGTCAACGAGGTCTTCTTCGAGGACGTCCGGGTGCCCGCCGATCAGCTGGTCGGTGAGGAGAACAAGGGCTGGAGTTACGCCAAGTTCCTGCTCGGCAACGAGCGCACCGGCATCACCCAGGTGGGCCGCACCAAGGTGAAGCTCGCCGAGGCCAAGGCCCGGGCGCAGGAATCCGGCCTGATCGACGATCCGCTGTTCGCTGCCCGACTCGCCGAGGCGGAGAACGACGTCATCGCCCTCGAGCTCACCCAGATGAGGGTGGCGTCCGGTTCGGCCGACGGGCAGCCCAACCCCGCGTCGTCGGTGCTCAAACTTCGCGGCAGCCAGCTGCAGCAGCTCGCCACCGAACTACTCGTCGAGGTGGCCGGACCCGACGCCCTGCCGTTCGGGGCGGGCGCGGACCTGGCGTCGCCCGAGTGGGCGCAGCGCAGCGCGCCCACGTACCTCAACTACCGCAAGACGTCGATCTACGGCGGCAGCAACGAGGTCCAGCGCACCATCATCGCGTCGACCATTCTCGGATTGTGAGGTAGTCATGGATTTCGACTTCACCGACGAGCAGGAACTGCTCCGCGACACCAGCCGCGAGGTGCTCTCACGCACCTATGACATCGAGACCCGGCTCAAGGTCGTCGAATCCGAGCTCGGCTGGAGCCGCGAGGTGTGGAATCAGCTGGCCGAGATCGGCATCCTGGGCCTCGGCTTCGAGGAGGACGCCGGCGGACAGCTCGAGATCATGGTGGTCGCCACCGAGATCGGTCGCCGGCTCGCGCCCGAGCCGGTGCTCTCCGCCGCGCTCGGCCCCGGCGCCCTGATCGCCGAGGTCGGCAGCGACGAGCAGAAGCAGGTGCTCGACGAGGTGGCTGCCGGCCGGCGTCTGCTCGCGTTCGCCCACACCGAACCCGGCATGCGCGGGGCCGGCGCGAAGCTCTCGACAACTGCCGCCCAGCAAGGGGATTCGTGGACGCTCACCGGCCGCAAGAACCCGGTGATCGCCGGTGACAGCGCCGACACGCTGATCGTCAGCGCCGCCCTGCCCGACGGCGGGGCTGGCCTGTTCCTCGTCGAGGGCGATGCGGTCTCGCGTAAGCCCTACCGCACCTTCGACGGTCACCGCGGTGCCGAGATCGACCTCGACGGGGTGGCCGCCACACCGCTCGGCGCCGGCGGGGACGCCACCGACGCGATCTCCCGCGCCCTGGTCCGGCTGCAGTCGGCGCTGTGCGCCGAGGCGCTCGGCGCGATGGAGGAGGCGCTGCGGCTGACCACCGATTACCTCAAGAACCGCAAGCAGTTCGGGGTCACGCTGAGCAAGTTTCAGACGCTGACGCAGCGCGCGGCGGACATGTACGTGTCTCTGGAACTGGCCCGCAGCATGAGCTTCTACGCGGCGATGTCGATCTCCGACGGCAACTTCGACCCGGCGATCGCCGCGCGCGCCAAGCTGCAGATCGGCCGCTCCGGCCGGCATATCGCCCAGGAGGCGATCCAGCTGCACGGCGGTATCGGTGTGACCGCGGAGTATCCGGTCGGCCACTACGCCGCACGGCTCACCGCGATCGAGAACACGCTGGGGTCGGCACAGGATCAGCTGCACGCACTCATGGGCGGCCTGGGCGACTACGAGGTCGTCACCGTCTAGTCAGGCCCCGACGATGCGCAGGATGGACTTCATCGGGATCGGCAGCCAGCTCGGCCGGTACCGCGCCTCGTAGCCGACCTCGTAGACCGCCTTGTCGAGTTCGTAGGCGGCCAGCAGCTCGGCATGGTCACGCGGATCGGTGCCGGCGGCGGCGGCGTACCCGTCGCAGAACGAGCTGACGTTGCGGTCCACCCACTCCCGGGCCCTGGCGGCGAGCTGTTTGTCGTGCTGGGCGTCGCCGCCGCGTTCGACGAGCCGCTGGTAGGCGGCGTATTCGTAGGACCGCAGCATGCCGGCGACGTCGCGCATCGGGGAGTCTGGTCGGCGGCGTTCGTCGAGCGGTTGCCCCGGTTCGCCCTCGAAGTCGATCAGCAGCCACCCCTCCGTGGTGCGCAGCACCTGCCCGAGGTGCAGGTCGCCGTGCACCCGGTGGACGGCGATCTCCTGGTCGGCAAGTTTGCGGTAGCGCTCCTCGATCGACAGGGCGTGCGGCTGCAGTTCGGGCACCGCATCTGCCACCGACCGCAGTCTCTCCAGCACGGTCTCGAGCGGGAACGGCACCTCCGAGGTGCCGAGTTCGGCCGCGAGCGTCAAGTGCACCGACGCGACCGCCTCGCCGAGCCGGTGCGACTCCCCCGCGAAGTCGCCGCCCACCTCGTCGGCGTACAGGTCACCCTCGGCGAACAGGTCACGGGTGCTGGTTAGGGCCATATCCCAGCCCTCCGCGGAGTTCGCGGCGAATTCGGTGACCATGCCCAGCGCGTAGGGCTCCCCGTCGAGCGTCGTCTCGAACGAGCCGAGCAGCCGCGCGACGTGCGGGTTGCCGGCGCGGGCGAGGACCCGGTTCAGTTCGATGTCGGGATTGATCCCGGGGGTGATGCGCCGGAACACCTTGAGGATCGCGTCCTGGTCGAAGATGACGCTGGTGTTGCTCTGCTCGGCACTGGACACCCGAGGCGCCGCCTGCAGCGGCAGGGTCACCTCCGGTTCCTTCACGAACCGGACGTCGCCGACCTGCGCCGAGGAGTCGATCAGCGTCATCAGGAAATGCGCCGCCGCGGGATCGTAGAGCGCGTCGTAGCCGGTACGTTCGCCGTGTTCGGTGTCGGTGCCGATCCGCGCGACCGCGCTGTACTCGTCGATCGGGGCCGCATCCCAGCGCACAAGGATCTGGTAGTGCTCCGGCCCGCCGTCGGCGTAGCCCACCGTGAGCAGCACCAGGTCGATGTCGTCGCGCAAGGGCACCACCACATCCGGCGTGGCGGAGGAGAATTCACGACCACGTCCGGCGTACCACCGCTGCTGCGGGAGCCAGTCGTCGAAGGGTAGGTTCATGGCTGCACTCCTTCGGGTTCGGGGTGGGGGGCGCGAAGCTGGAACCAGTAGAACCCGTGGCCGGGCAGGGTCAGCAGGTAGGGCAGCGCCCCGATACTCGGGAAGTCGACGTAGCCGGTCATCTCGACCGGCGTGAAACCGTTCCACTGCTGCAGATTCAGCTCGATGGGCTGCGGGAAGCGGGACAGGTTGTTGACGCAGAGCACGGTGTCGGTGGCCGCCTCACGCACGAACGCGAGCACCGACGGGTTGGACCCGCCGAGTTCACGGAACGTGCCGATCGCGAACGCGTCGTGGCGTCTACGCACGGCGAGCATGGTCCTCGTCCAGTTCAGCAGCGAGTTCGAACTGTCCCGCTGCGCTTCGACATTCACCGCCTGGTAACCGTAGATGGCATCCTGGTTGGGCGGTAGATACAGGCGGCCGGGGGTGGCCTTCGAGAAACCGGCGTTGCGGTCCGGTGTCCACTGCATCGGGGTGCGGACACCGTCGCGGTCACCGAGCCAGATGATGTCGCCCATGCCGATCTCGTCACCGTAGTACAGCACCGGCGACCCGGGGAGCGACAACAGCAGCGCGGTGAACAACTCGATCTGGTTGCGGTCGTTCTCCAGCAGCGGGGCCAGGCGCCGCCGGATACCGACATTGGCTTTCATCCGGGGGTCTTTGGCGTATTCGGCGTACATGTAGTCACGCTCTTCGTCGGTGACCATCTCGAGTGTCAACTCGTCATGGTTACGCAGGAAGATCCCCCACTGTGCCATGTCCGGGATCTCCGGTGTCTGCGCGAGGATCTCGGAGACCGGGAACCGCGACTCGCGTCGGACGGCCATGAAAATCCTTGGCATCAGCGGGAAGTGGAACGCCATATGGCATTCGTCGCCGCCGGTGTCCAGGTCGCCGAAGTACGCGACCACGTCGGCCGGCCACTGGTTGGCCTCGGCGAGCAGCACCCGGCCCGGGTATTCGTCGTCGATCACCTTGCGGCAGTGCCGCAGGAACGCATGGGTCTCCGGCAGGTTCTCGCAGTTGGTGCCCTCGCGTTCGAACAGGTACGGCACGGCGTCGAGCCGGAACCCGTCAATTCCGAGGTCGAGCCAGAAGCGCAGCACGTCGAGCATCGCCGCCTGCACGGCCGGGTTGTCGTAGTTCAGATCCGGCTGGTGGGAGAAGAAGCGGTGCCAATAGAACTGCTTGCGCACTGCGTCAAACGTCCAGTTGGACTCCTCGGTGTCGACGAAGATGATCCGCGCGTCGGCGTACCTGTCGCTGGTCTCGCTCCAGACGTAGAAGTCGCCGTAGGGTCCGTCGGGGTCGCGGCGCGACTCCTGGAACCAGGGGTGGGAATCCGAGGTGTGGTTCATCACCAGGTCGGTGATCACCCGGATGCCGCGGCGGTGGGCGGCGTCGAGCAGCGTGACGAAGTCCTCGACGGTGCCGAATTCGGGCAGGACCTTGTAGAAGTCGCGGATGTCGTATCCGCCGTCGCGCAGCGGTGAATCGTAGAACGGCGGCAGCCACAGACAGTCCACGCCGAGCCACTGCAGGTAGTCCAGGCGTTCGGTCAATCCGCGCAGGTCACCGGAACCGTCGGCGTCCGAGTCGTGGAATGCCCGCACGAGCACCTCGTAGAACACCGCCCGCTTGAACCAGGTCCGGTCCTCGGGGACCATCCGCGCGTGGCCGAAGTCCCCGGCGGTCGGATGTTCTACCACTCCGTCCTCGACATGGCTGCCCTCCGCAGGATCGTGATCGGGGTGGGCGGGTGAGCCGCTGCTGTGGTCCATCGATATCCAGTCCTACCCATCATGGGGACACCTGAATCGTGGCCCAGTACGGGCCGCCGTGCGACCGTAGCGCAGCGGTATGGTGCCGGAGTGGCCAACCGTGATCACGGCGACCCCGGCGACGCGCCGTCGGTGCCTCCGCCGCTGCGTCCTGCCGCCGAGGCTGTGCGACCGTCGGCCGCCGAGGAGGCCCGCACCATCGCGGCCTCCACGAATACCGGTACGCTGGCCACGCTGACCGCCGACGGGGATCCGTGGGCGTCGTTTGTCACCTACGGTCTACTCGACGGCGCCCCGGTGCTGTGCGTGTCGAACCTCGCCGAGCACGGCCGCAATCTGGCCGCTGATCCGCGGGCGAGCCTCGCCATCGTCGCGCCGGCGTCGGGATCCGATCCGCTGGCCAGCGGGCGGGTGACGCTGGCCGGGGTGGTCGAGCGCCCCGACGGTGCGGAGGCCGGCGCGGCGCGCGATGCGCACCTGGCCGCGGTGTCGGCGGCGAAGTACTACATCGACTACAGCGATTTCACCGTGTGGGTGCTGCGGGTGCACCGGGTCCGGTGGGTCGGCGGTTACGGCCGGATGGATTCGTGCAGCGGTGCGGACTATGCGGCCGCCGAACCTGATCCGGTGGCGCCGCATGCCTCCGGCGCGGTCGCGCATCTCAACGCCGACCACGCCGAATCGCTGCTGGCGATGGCGCGCGTGCTCGGCGGCTATCCGGACGCCACCACCGCGATGTGCACCGGGGCGGATCGCTACGGCCTGGACCTCCGGCTCGAGACCGGACGGGGGATCGCCTACACCCGGATGGGATATGCCGCGCCGCTCGGTTCGCCCGCTGAACTGCGGCCTGCCGCCGTGGAGTTGGCGCGGCGGGCCCGTCAGGGCTGACCGGTGTCCCATACGATCTGCGGTATGTCTGCGCAGAGCGACCGTCCGGAATCGTGGCATGCGGCATTCGAGTTGATCCGCACACGCGGATACGAACACCGTGAAAAGCCGTTCCGCCTCGCCAGCGGACAACTCAGCCACGACTACATCGACGGGAAGTACGCCGTCGACAACGGTGAGCGGCTGAAGATCGTGAGCCGCGCGGTCGCGGATCTCGCCGCGCGCACCGGTATCGAGTTCGACGCCGTCGGCGGTCTGACGATGGGCGCCGACCCGCTCGCCCACGGCGTCGCGATGGTCACCGGTGCAGCCTGGTTCTCGGTGCGCAAGGAGCAGAAGCAGCGTGGCCGCGAACAGTGGATCGAGGGCACGCGTATCGAACCCGGGATGCGGGTGCTGCTCGTCGACGACGTGATCAGTACCGGCGGGTCGACGGCGCTGGCGTTCGACCGGGTGATCGCGGCCGGCGCGGTGGTGACCGGGGTGATCCCGATGGTCGACCGCGGTGACGTCGCGGCGACGCTGTTCGCCGAACGGGGCGTGCCGTTCGCCGCCCTGGTGACCTACCGCGATCTGGGGATCGAACCGATCAAAGCGGTCTGACGAGCACCGCGGTGGGTTCGACACCCACAGTGACGGCGTCACCGCTGGTGAATCTCGTCGCCTGCGAGCTGGGCAGCTGGGCGGACAGCACGGTTCCGTCGGACAGGGTGCAGTACACCTGTGAGATCGACCCGAGGAACGCCACCGAACTGACCGTCGCGTTCGGGGTGCCGTCGGTGGTGACGGTGACCGATTCGGGTCGCACCAGCGCCACCCCGTCGCCGCCGGTGACCGATCCGTCCAGCACGGGCACGTCGGTGCCGAGCAGCCGCGCGCGTCCCGCGCTCACCGTTGCCGGCACCTCGTTGCTGAGCCCGACGAACTGCGCGACGAACGGCGTCGCGGGATGCGCGTACAGGTCGGCGGGCACGGCGAGCTGTTCGAGGCGGCCCTGGTTCATCACACCGACCCGGTCGGCGACCGCCAGCGCCTCCTCCTGGTCGTGGGTGACGAACAGCGTCGTCGTCCCCACGTCGAGCTGAACGCGCCGGATCTCGTCGCGCAACTGTGCGCGGACCTTCGCGTCCAGCGCGGACAGCGGTTCGTCGAGCAGCAGTACCCGCGGCTGTACGGCCAGCGCGCGCGCCAGCGCGACCCGCTGCTGCTGACCGCCGGACAATTCGTTGGCGTACTTGTGCTTGTGCGCCGACAGCCCGACCAGGTCGAGTATGTCGGCGGCGCGAGACAGCCGGTCCGCCTTGGCTTTTCCGCGCATCTTGAGACCGAACGCAACGTTGTCGAGCACGGTCAGGTGGGGGAAGAGGCTGTAGGCCTGGAACACCATGCCCATATCGCGTTTGTTGGCGGGCACCCGGCTGACGTCGCGGCCGTCGACCGACACCGAACCCGATGTGGCCTCGTCGAGGCCGGCGAGAATGCGCAGAGCGGTGGTCTTCCCGCACCCCGAAGGGCCGAGCAGCGCGACCAGTTCACCCGGTTGCATGTGCAGCGTCAGCCCGTCGAGCGCATGGACTGTTCCGTAGACCCGCGTCAGGTCGTTGAGTTCGACGGCGACTCCGGCGGTCATGCGGCCCCTGGCGTGGTGGGGCGACGGTGGCCACGGGTGACGAGCGAAAGCACCAGCAGCAGTGCGAATCCGAACAGCAGAACGGCCAGCGACGCCGCGACCGAGGTCGGTCCGTCGGTCTTGCCGAGCGCGACGATCTGCACCTGCAGCGTCTGGAAGCCGCTCAGTGACGCGATGGTGTACTCGCCGAGGACGACGGCGATCGAGATGAACGCCGCCGACAAGATGCCCGACCAGATGTTGGGCACCACCACCCGCAGGACCGTCGCGGTCCACCCGGCGCCGACCGAACGGGCCGCCTCCGAGAGCGTCTGCAGGTCGATGGCGGACAGCGCCGCGTCGATCGAGCGGTAGGCGAACGGCAGCACCAGCACGACGTAGACGAATGTCAGTGTGAGAGCGGACTCCCCGACGAAGTACGTCACCCACAGGTAGACGTTCTTCAACCCGACGACGATCACCAGTGCGGGGATCGTCAGCGGCAGCAGGCACAGGAATTCGACGGGCCGCCGCGCCCACGGTGCCCGCAGCCGCACCCAGATCATCGTCGGCACCAGCACGGCGAGCATCGCGATCACCGTGAACACGGCGAGCAGCAGCGAGATGATGATGGCCTGGTAGAGCGCCTGGTCGGCGACGAGGTTCTGCCACGCCTGCAGGGTGCGACCGCCGTTGATGAGGTCGCGGGTCGAGAAGTCGGCCATCGCGTAGAGCGGGAACAGGAAGAACAGCGCGAACACCACCCACAGCACCAGGCGCACAACCCTTTTCACTAGAGCCTTTTAACTAGAGCCACCGCGCAGTGCGGCGCACCAGCGCGTTGTGGGCGACCATCACCACGGCCACCACGACAATCATCTCCAACGCGAGCGCGTAGGCGAAGCCGGACTGGCCGAGCACCACCTCACTGGTCAGCGCGGAGCGGATCAGCAATGGCACGATCGGGCTGCCCTGGCTGACCAGCGCCGCGGCCGTCGCGTACGCGGCGAAGGCGTTGGCGAACAGTAGCAGAAGCGATCCGAGAAACGCCGGTGTAAGCAGCGGGAAGCCGACCTCCCGCCAGTACTGCCAGGTCGAGGCGCCCAGGTTTATTGCCGCCTCGCGCCACTGTTCACGAAGCCCCTCCAGCGCGGGGATGAAAACGATGACCATCAGCGGGATCTGGAAGTAGGTGTAGACCAGGATCAGCCCGGACAGGCTGTAGAGCCAGCCCGATCCGGCCAGGTTCCAGCCCAGCGCCTGCTGGATCCACAGCGTCAGCACTCCGTTGAGGCCGACGGTCGCCAGGAACGCGAATGCTAGTGCGACACCGCCGAATTGGGCGAGGACGCTGCACAGCGCGAGCACCGCGCGGCGCACCATCGACTCCGGCGGGCTGCTCACGATCAGCCAGGACAGCAGCGCGCCGAGGATCGCTCCGATCAGCGCGGTGCTGCTGGAGAGCAGCACGCTCTTCCACAACGCCGACAGTGCGGTCGCGGAGAACAACGCCTCGATGCGGTCCAGCGAGAAGGTGCCGTCGGCGACGAAGGCGTTCACCACCACCGTCACCGTCGGGATCAGCAGGAAGATCGTCAGGACGGCGAAGAACGGCAGCAGCGGCACCCCGTCGCGCAGCCGTCGGCCCAGGGTGCTCACGGTGCCCGTCAGCCGATCGCGCTGGCCCAGTTGCCGGCCAGGTAATCGGTGGCCTTCTTGTTCTGCTCCACCGAGACGATGACGGGCTCACCGATCACCGGTGGCAGGGCATCCCACGCCACCTGGTCGATCCTTCCGGCCTGCTGCATCGGTTCGGCCCGTACGGGGCGTGCCCCGCCGGCCAGGTAGAGGTTCTGCCCCTCGTCGCTGTAGAGGAACTCCTGCCACAGGCGCGCGGCGGCCGGATGCGGGGCCTCCTTGTTGATGGCCTGGTAGTAGTAGCCCGCGACGGCCTGTCCGGGCGGCACGACGACCTTCCAGCTCGGCAGCTTCCCGGCCTCCGCGGCGTTGAGGTAGTCCCAGTCGATGACGACCGGGGTCTGGCCGGATTCGATGGTGGCCGGGGTCGGGTCGACGGGCAGGAAGTTGCCGGCGCCCTTGAGCTTGCCGAAGAACTCGACGCCCGGGGCGATGTCGTCGGCGGAACCGCCCTGGCTCAGCGCCACCATCATCACGCCGGAGAAAGCGGCGCCGGCCTGCGTCGGGTCGCCGTTGAGCGCGACCTTGCCGCGGTATTCGGGCTTGAGCAGGTCGTCGACGTTCGTGATGGGCGGCACCTCTGCGGAGTCGTAGCCGATGGACATGTAGCCGCCGTAGTCGTTGACCCAGGTGCCGTCGGGAGCCTTGAACTCGGCCGGGATGTCGTCGAACGTCTCGACCCGGTATGGCGCGAACATGCCGGTGTTGGCCAGCGCCACGGACTGGCCGAGGTCGAATACGTCGGGGGCCGTCGACCTACCGCGTTGCTGGTTGGCGGCGTTGATCTCCTCCTGGCTGGCGGCGTCCGGCTGTGCGGAGTTCACCTTGATACCGTACTTCTTCGAGAACGTGTCGATGATCGCGCCGTAATTGGCCCAGTCCGGGGGCAGCGCGATGACGTTGAGTTCGCCTTCGGCCTTGGCCGCCTCGACAAGCTTGTCCATGCCGCCGAAGTCGGCCGCCGAGGTGGCCTCGCTGACCTGGACGCCGGAGTCGGTCTCGCCGCCGCCCGACTCCTTCTCCGGGGGCGCGCAGGCCACCAGACCGGTGAGAAGAAGCGCGGACGTGCAGGCTGCCAGCAGCCGTGAAGTGGTCATTGCCGAACCTTCCGATGGTCAGGAAACGCCCCGGTGACACGGTGGTTACCGCCCCCGGTCACCGTGGTGAACGAATCCGAGACGTTGATCAAGATCAGGACAACGCTGCCCGTGCGCGCGCATTCGTGCTGGTCGCGGGGATAGCATCGGACCGTGGCCGAACGCGAAGCCCCAGGGGACTTCGACTACCGCTGGGATGTACCGCCCCATGTCGGCGGCGCGCGTTCCGAACAGGGCGCCACGGTGGAACCGGATTACGACGAGGTCTACCAGCCGACCGTCGCGGAGTACGCCGGCGAACCGGAGTACACCGAACCCGAGTACACCAAACCGGAATTCACTGAACCCGAGTACACCGCGCCGTTGCCCGACGACCGCTTCGATGCGTTCAACTCCACCACCTGGACGTTCCGTCCCCCGCCTACACCGTGGTACCGGACGCGGCAGGCCGTCACGGCGCTGATGATCGTCGCGCTGGCCCTGATCGCGCTCGTGGTGTCCGCGGTGCTGCTGCTCCTCGGTGGCCTCGACGGCGCGGATAGCGACGAGGAGTCGACGGTCGCACCCACGCCGTCGTCGACGGTGGCGCCGGCCCCGTCGCGCACGAGCGAAGTTCCACCGCCGCCGCCTCCCGCTGCGCCGCCGCCACCACCTCCGTCGGCGGAGGCACCGGCCAACAGCGGGCCGACGTGGCGGCAGACGCAGCGTCCGAGCCAGACGAACAGGCCCCGGATCGACGTGACGAAGAGCCCCGCGATCCGTAAACCGGACAATCCGCGCGAGCCTGATTGACCCACGGGCCGGCCGATCGCCAATAGGGTGACGGTATGGCCGAATTCGACGCGGTCGAGATGTTCGCCGCCGCCCCCGCGGCGACGCTGGCGACGGTCAACCCCGACGGTGCGCCGCATCTCGTGCCGGTGGTGTTCGCCGTACACCACGAGACCGTGTACACGGCGGTGGACGCCAAACGGAAGTCGACCCAGCGGTTGCGGCGGCTGGCCAACATCGAAGCCGATCCACGCGTCTGCCTGCTCGTCGACCACTACGCCGACGACTGGGGTCAGCTGTGGTGGGTGCGCGCCGACGGGATGGCCGCCGTGCACCAAAGCGGAGACGAGATGGCCACCGGGCACGCGCACCTGCGGCAGAAGTATCCGCAGTATCGGCGTCTCGCGCTCGAGGGGCCGGTCATCACCGTCGGGGTGCATCGCTGGTCGTCGTGGAAAGCCTGAGCCACCGCCCTCAGAAGGGTGGTTTGGTCGGGCGTTAGCGACGTCCCGGTCTGCGTCGGCTGATGCACCGCCTGGCACCGCGGGCCCACCGCGCCGCGGGGTCGGCCGGATCGAACAGACACGACGCGACCACATGGGCGACCTCACCCGTGCGCGGGCGGCCACCTCGTCACGGAACCGGCCATCGCCCGTACTCGCGCCGAACACCATCAGCGGCCGCGGGTCGCCGCCAGTCGCCGTACCGCACGTCGCGCGGATGCGGTTCGACGGCGCGGCCGTAGATCGGGAGGTCGGGCACGAAGACGTCGACGCCCTCGCGAGCCGCCATCGCGGCCAGGGGCCACAGGGCACCGACGTGCCCGCCACCGCCGTGCAGCACCAGCACCCGGACCGGACTCTCCGGGTGGGCGGAGCCGCTGGTCGACGGGAAGGCGCACAGCGTGGATTCGTCGGACTACGCCTTTCAGATGGCCGGTGCCCTTGCGTCACGCCACCCGTTCGGCCAGTTCTGCTTCCAGCTCCTCCTCGTAGGCGCCCTCGTCGCGGCCGAGTGCGACCGTCGCGGCGATCATGGCGGCAGCGGCGGCGGCCAGCGCGATCGGTTCCAGTCCGCTGATCTGCATGTGCTCGTTGAGGACGACAGCGCCCAGGACGACGGCGATCACGGGTTCGAGCACAAGCATCGTCGGCACCGACGTCTGCAGGGACCCGGCATGGAACGCCGACTGCTGCAGCAGCGTCGCCCCGACGCCGAGCAGCACCAGCAGGTACAGAGCGGGGGTGGTCAACGCGGTACGCACGTGACCCTCGGTGATCATGTGCATGACGATCTTGGTCAGCACCGCGACCAGGCCGAACAACACCCCGACCGCCGCCGCGAGCATCACCGCCCGACGCCAGTTCGTGGCGCGTATCGCGATCAGCACGCAGGCCAGCACGACGCCCAGGCAGACTGCGACCACGATGACCGTCAGCGCGACCGGGATGTCGTAGTCACCGGCGCTGGACTTGGCCAACGCGACGAACACGGTCAGCGCGACCGTCAGCAACAGCGCCCACAGCCACTCCGCCCGGGTCACGCGGCGACCGGAGAGGCGTGCGCTCAACGGCAAGGCGAACAGCAGCGCCGAGATCAGCACCGGCTGCACCAGGAGCAGCGACCCGTAGCCGAGGGCAAGCGCCTGGAAGACGAAGCCCGCCACCGCGGCGCCGGTACCCGCCCACCACACCGGCCGGCGCAGCAGCGTCATCAGCATGACCGTGCTGACGCCCTTCTCAAGCGGTACGTCCATGGTGGCGCGCTGACGGACGACGATGCCGATCGCCATGAAGATCGCCGCAAGCGAGGCGAAGAACACCGCGAACCCATGGCCGACCAAGCCGGACACCCCTTTGCACACCGGACCGATGCTGACGACAGACAGCACCCACCACCGTAGAGGGAGTGCATACGTTCGGCCTTATCGGCGGGCCATCGGGGATACTCCCGAACCGATGATCACCGTGGCGGTCACCGGCGCGCAGGAACACGGGGATTCGACGTGGTCTACGCCGTCTCGGACAACGTCTACGCCGTCTCGGACAACCCGGGCCGGTTCCATGACGTGTCCAACGCGTACGGCTGGACGCCGCGTCGACGCTAGCTGGCCTCGCGGCTGGACGGTGGCGCAGTCGAGGATGGAGCGATCTTGTCGTTCACCGACGCGACCACGGTGTCCACCCGGTTGACCGCCTTGTCGCACATCCCGCGGACCCGTTCTCCGGCCGTGTCGACGTCGTCGGCTGCGCTCAGCAGGTAGGCGCGCACGGTCACCCGCAGGTGTTCACCGAGGGACCGGACCCGCCTGCGCAGGCGGTCGTCGACGTCGAGAGTGACGTACGGCATCAGTCGGTACCTCATATGCCTGCTCCCCGTCGTGAGTGCTTGCCCAACACTACCGGCGCAGTTGCCGCCCGTGAAGTTGAGTTGTGTCGCAGATCACATCATGTAGTGATGTACATCACTGCGTGAGTCAGCGGGATCCGGGCTGGGAGGCCTCCGCCGCGCCGAGTAACGATGTGGCTAACGGCCGCCGAAGCCATTCGCGGCGGCCATCGTCGCAGAGTCGGGTCAGATGGACACCGAATGCCCGGCCCGTTCCTGCTCGAGTCGGCGGTTGAGCTTATCGCCCTCGATGTCGAGATCGGGTAGAACCCGCTCCAGCCGGTTCGGCAGCCACCACGCGCGGTCGCCGAGCATGGACATCACCGCCGGCACGACGGTCATCCGCACTACGAACGCGTCGACGAGCACACCGAAGGCCAGCGCGAAGCCCATCTGCTTGACGATCGGGTCGGCGTTGAACACGAAACCCGCGAACACCGCCGTCATGATCAGCGCGGCCGCCACCACGACGCGGCTGGCCTGGGTGAAGCCGTGCGTCACCGCCGTTTCCCCGCGGTGACCGTGCACGTGCGCCTCCTTCATCGAGGAGACCAGGAACACCTCGTAGTCCATCGCCAGGCCATAGAGCACGCCGACCACCATGATGGGCAGCATCGACACGATCGGCCCGGTCGCCGACAGTCCGATCAGCTGCTGTAACCAGCCCCACTGGAACAGTGCGGTGGTGGCGCCGAACGCCGCGAACACGGTAAGCAGGAACCCCGCGGTCGCCTTGAGCGGGATGGCGACCGAACGGAACACCACCATCAGCACGAGGATCGACAGGCCCATCACGATGACGACGTACACGGGGATCGCTTCGCCCAGCCGATCGGACATGTCGATGCCCATAGCGGTGATGCCGGTGACCCCGAGTTTCACGTTGTCGAGCCCCGCCAGCGCGCCGGTCTGCGCGCGGATGTCGCGTACGAGTTGTGCGGTGGCCTCCTCGGTCGGCCCGTTCTCCGGCACGACAGAGAACACCGCGGTGTCGGAGGCGTCGTTGACGCCGCCGAAGGCCACATCGGCCACACCCGGCATCCGGCGCAGGTCGCTGTAGGCACCGGCGATGTCCGCTGCACTCAGCTGCCCGCCCGCCGCCGGTTCGGCTGCGACGACGAGCGGTCCGTTGTAGCCCTTGCCGTAGTGCTCGGCGATCACGTCATAACTCTCGCGCTGCGGGGTGCCCTCGTTGTAGCTCGTGCCGTCCGGCATGCCGAGCGTCATCGTCAGCGCGGGCAAGCCGATCACACCGGTCACCACGATGCCGGCCAGCGCGGCCGGGACGCGGTTGCGCAGGATTGCGCCCACCCACGCCGTAGCCAAGCGGTGGTTGCTCTCCTGGGTCGCGGCGCTGCGCCGGGCATTCGGCGAGGCGATACGCTCGCCCACCAGGCCCAGCAGTGCGGGCAGCAGGGTGATGGCGGCGACGACGGCGACGACAACTGTGGCTGCGGCCGCGAGCGCCATCGGCGTGAGCAGCGAGATGCCTACGACCGTCAGCGCGACGAGCGCGATCACCACGGTCGTTCCGGCGAAGACGACCGCGCTGCCCGCGGTGCCGATCGCGCGGGCGGCGGCGTCGCCAGCGCTCAAGCCGCGATCGAGGATCAGCCGCCGCTGCCGGTTGACGATGAACATCGAATAGTCGATGCCGACCGCGAGGCCGAGCATGAGCGCGAGCACCGCCGTCATCGACTGCATATCGAACAGATGCGAGAACAGGAAGGTGCCGCCGACACCCACGGCCACCGAGATTAGCGCGGTGACCAACGGCAGGCCGGCGGCGATCAGGGAGCCGAGGGTGACGATCAGCACGACCGCGGCCACCATGACGCCGATGACCTCGGCGGCGCCCACGATCTCGGGCATCTCCGCCATGCTCGCCGACGGCAGCACCTCGATGCCGCGGTCGGCGACTGCCTCCCGCGCCGCATCGACGGTGCGCTCGACCGCGCCCGTGGGCAGCTCGGGGGTCTGCCTGTCGAATTGGAACTGGTAGAGCGCGACGGCACCGTCAGCGGAGACCATCACGCCAGGCACCGGCCGGCCGTCGACGGTCAGCGGCTGCGGCGCGTCCGGTGACGGCGGGGCGTCCGCCCGGGCGCGGGCCACTGCCGCCGAAGCGGCTAGCGTCGGGCTGGCCGGCCCCTTGGCCAGTTCGTCCTGAGCCAGCTGCCGCGGATCGATCACATGCTCTGTCCGCGAGATCGCGTCGACCGCGGCCAGCACGGCGTCGCGGTTGGCGCCGTCATCGATGCGGTGGCCCTGCGGTGCGGCGAAAGCGATGCTGCCCTGCCCGCCGGAGAACTGCGGCATCCGCTCGGCCAGCTGGTCGATGACCTCCTGGGCGGGGGTGCCATTGATCCGCATCTCATTCGAGATCTTCGGCGGGTTGAGTGCGAGAATCCCCGCCACCACCGCGATCAGCGCGAACCAGCCGGCGATGACCGGCCAAGGACGGCCAAACGCGAACCGGCCGATTCGATGAAGGAAGACCGCCATGAGACTACAGTACGCGCGCGCTCGGAGACTCGGCTATCACTTGTAGGGAACGACACCCCACCCCAAAAAGCATGATAAGTACCACTTTCAAACTCTCTGGGCAAACACGTTTGCCACTCGACAGGAGCGGTTATTCCTCCTGGCCCTTTCGCGCGCCCCACGCTCGGAGGCAGCCTCCTTGTTGGGCCTCCTCGTCGGCGGGGCCTTCTTCGGTGCCGGCTTGTCGGGTGGTTCGACGAACGCCATCTCGACATCACCGAACCTGATCCAGTGTTCGGCCTTCGCCGGCCGGCCGAGCCGGGATCCGACCTCGGGATCGTGGTGGACCAGCCGGTTGACCACCGCCGCTCCGCCGTTCGGTCACGAACGCACGCAGCTGACTAGGGTTTGGCCGATCGCGCACCCGGGGTACGCCGGGCGCATGAGCAACGTGTTCGCCGATGAGTCGATCGACGTAGTCGCCCCGGGCGACATCATCGCGGTGGATCGGGGGTCCGGGCCGCAGCCGTACAAGGTCGTCCACAAGAACGACGGGGACGCTTCCTACCTGGTCACGATGGAAGGCGCCGACGGTGAGACCTTCGAGCGGGAGTTCGCCGCGGGGACCAGGGTGACCCGGTCACTGGAGTCCAAGTGGGACTCCGAGCAAAGCCCCACCCCGCACAGCTGACGCGTCAGCGCACGCCGAACAGCGTGAGGATTTCCTCCGTACGCCACAAGACCAAGACCCCGAACAACACCAGCACCGCGGCCGTCACCCCGCCCTGCACAAGGTTGCGGCGGCCGGCGGGCGCATAGGCGTACACGACGGCGGTCGCGGCACCGGTGACCAACCCGCCCAGGTGGCCCTGCCAGCTAATGCCCTGTGAGCTGATCAGCGGGTAGACGAACGTGAACACCAGGTTGAGGATGATGATCGCGGCAATCCCGCGGACGTCCAGGTTCACCTTGCGGGCCACCACGAACATCGCCCCGAACAGGCCGAACACCGCCCCGGACGCGCCCGCCGTCGCGGCGTTGATCGGTGAGAGCAGGTAGACCAGCACGGACCCGCCCAGCGCACTGAGTGCGTAGAGCGCGCCGAAGCGCAGCCGGCCCAGCCACATCTCCAGCGGCGGCCCGACGACGTAGAGCGCCCACATGTTGAACAGCAGGTGCATCGCCCCGTAGTGCAGGAACGCGGAGGTGACCAGGCGGTACCACTCGCCGTCGGCGACCCCTGGTGTCCACAGCACGAATTCGCGCTCCAGCTGTCCTGACGTCGTCTGCAGCAGGAACGCCAGCACGTTGACCGCGATGAGCGTGTAGGTCACGACCGGTTTGGAGGTCGACAGCCGACCGCCGAACGGGGCGCGGGCCTGCGGCGCCGACCGGGCCGCCTCGCCGACGCAGTCCGGGCACTGGTGCCCGACGGCGGCCGACCGCATGCACTCCGGACAGATGAACCGCCCACACCGGGTGCACTGCACGTAGGTCTGGCGGTCGGGGTGCCGGTAGCAGGTCGGCGCCCGTGCGGGTGACTGCGGGTACTGGGGATAGCTCATTGGGCCGTGTCCACTCCGTCAAGGGTGCCGAACAGTTCGACCCGGTCGCCGCCGGGTGCGACGGGCCGCGACGGCGGCGGTGAGTACGTGACGAGTTTGAGCGCCCCGTCGCCGAGGGTGCAGCGCCGCTGCGATCCGCCCGGGAACTCGACGTCGCCCTGGAGTTCCAGTCCGAGGAAGTCCTCGTAGAAGGCCACCATCGCGTCGAGGTTCGTGGTCACCAGACCACCTCGATGCCAAACAGATCGCGCTTCACGGCCACCTCGTCCCTTGTGAGTACTGGCGACCATCATGCCAACGACGGTATGCGGGGCGGCGGTGTGCGCCGGGCCCCGGTCGCCTCGAACGCTGTGCAGTCAAAGCGCTCGCCCACCGCAGCAACGCGGTGTCGCTGTAGGCGCGGCCGGCGAAGGTGAGCCCGACGGGCATCCCGGTGTCGGCCATCGCGCCCATCGGCACCGTCGCGGTCGGGATGCCGAGACGGGGCGGTACGAGGTTGCCGTTGCACACCCCCACCCCGTTGCTCCACCCGAGGTCGGCCGAATCGCCACCGACGTCCATGCCCACCGGCCCGGTCGCCCTCGCCGACATGTCGCCCTCGCTGACATCGAGTTCGACGTCCTCGGCCATCAGGTCGGCGAAGGCGTCGGTCATCTCAGGACGATCCGTAATCTCTCCCAGCCCCGCACCGTGGAGGTCGGCGCGGGTTGTGCTGTGTCGTAGTCGTTGTGGTAGTAGTCGTTGTGCTGTGTTGTAGTCGTTGTGCCGTGTCGTAGACGATGTCGGACTGCGGGAAACGGGGCGGCCGCCTCGACCTGTACCGGAGCACGGCGCTGGCAGCGGTCGAAGTACAGGTGCACCTGGGTGCCCTGCGGTGTCTTGTCGATGTCGACCCGGTCGCCCAGCGCCCGCATCAGCGGGATGCCGCGTCCGCGGGAGCGCTTCTGGTTGGACGTGTCACTCCCGCGCCACCGGCCGCGATCGGCGACGGTGATGGCCAGCGTACCGGTGTCAACCGCGTAGGAGCCCTGCAGGGTGATGTTGTCACCCACCTCACGATCGGGGTAGGCGAACTCGGCGGCGTTGGACAGTGCTTCGTTGACGACCAGCACGATGTCGCTCGAGCGGACGTCGTCGAGCTCGAACTCCTCGGCGAGCCAGCGCGTGAACTCTTCCCGCAGGCGGGCCACGGCATGCGCGTCGGCCGCGGCCATGCGGTGGAAACGCAGGGTGGCCCCGTCTGGCTGGAGACTCGACGAACTCATAATGCGTACTAGGTACCCGATTCGTGCGAATGTCATTCAGCAAATGTGTTCAGCGCCGCATCCAGCGCCGGGAACCGCACTTCCCGCACGCTGAGCCAGATCTCGCCGAGCAGCAGGCCCGCGGCCAGCAGGCAGAGCAGCCAGTACAGCTCGGTACCCGCCGCGGCGGGGACGGGGTCGGTCGCCTCGGCCGCATCCGGGCGGGTCTCGAGCGGCGCGAGAGCACCGCCGGCTCTCCGGTCGAAGTACGCCACCCCGAGGTCGCCGGCGATGCGACGCAGCGACGCCTCGTCGATCGCGCCGTCGGCGGAGTGACCCAGCACCGCTCCCCCGCTTACCGAATCGGCCGGAAAGTCGATATCACCCTGGGCGGTGGACGCGCCGGGGGCGCCCGCACCGGCGCGGCCGCATCGGCGAGAGCAGGGTCGCCGGGCGGCAGGGCGGTCAGCGCGTCCACCTCGGGCTGCAGGCTCCACACATCCCGCGAGAGCGGCCACGTGAGCGTGGGCTCCGGCGCGAACGTGATCACTGCGAAGCGGGCCTGGGGATACCGGTCGAGCAGCGCGTCGATATCCGACCGCGCGTCCACGGTCCGGTCGAGTACGACGAATACGTTGGTGTCGGCGCCGCTCCCGCGCTCGCCGGCGTCGTGGCCGCTCGCCGTGAGGGCCGGGCGGGTGGTGGCCAGGAGTAGAAGGGTGGCCGCGAGGGTCATTGCCCCCCCCAACGCGCCAGCGCGCTCCTGCGGTGCGCGCCGGTTGCGGTGAGGGCCTGGCGTAACGTCACCAGGCGGGCGCCGCGATCTTCACTGTCGTGGCGGTGGCGCTCCTCGCGCCCCTCGATCTGATCCAGGCTTGCGGTGAGGGCTGATTCCGTTGTCGAGACCGCGTATTGCCCGTCGGTCCGCTCGGTCAGTGCGCGCAGCGCTGCATCCTCACCCGAAGTGATCACGTTGATCTGCGGGTGTTCTGCGATGTCAGCCCGATGCGCTCGTTCTCGAACGTGCCGGCCTGCCGGGCGAAGTGGCGCAGCAGCGCCAGCGCGAAACACACCAGCAGGCTGAGCAATCCGATCACCGCGATCGGCCACCACCTCAGGTCCATGTGCGCACCAACTCCTGCGCGCGGGCGCCGAGTTGCCCGACGTCGGCGCGGGGTTCGTCGGCGAACCGCGCCTCGCCCAGATCGGCGAGCACCGGCGCGGCCGCGCCCACGATGCTGTCCGCGAGGGCTGCGTGTGTGCAACCGCGCGTACCGTCCGCCGTCGAGCAATCCGCGGGTGTCCTTGCCGAAGTGCGCCCGCGCCCGGTTGAGGTGCTTGCCCACGGGTCAGGGCACCCGCACGGCCTGCAGCACGGCGTCGACGACGCGGTCCGCGCTGACGTCGGCGTTGGCCGCCTCGAATCCGAGGATCAGCCGGTGCCGTAGGACTCGGTGGGTCACCGCGGCGATGTCCTCCGGCAGCACATGTCCGCGCGCGGCCAGCACGGCACGTGCGCGGGCGGCCTGACAGAGCGCAATGGTGGCGCGCGGACTGGCCCCGCAGGAGACGAACCGCCCGATCTGCTTCGGCAGGTACTGGTCGGGTTGGCGCGTCACCTCGACGAGGCGGCTCGAGTACTGCGCGAGTACCGGAGCCATGTGGACGCCGCGCACCACGTGCTGGGCGCGCCGCACGTCGTCCAGACCGACGACCGGCGCGGTGTGGTGGTCGGAGTCGTAGACACCCGCGTCGGGGTGGTGACTACGCCGAAGGCGAACATCCGTGACGACCCGGGGGACTGCGCCGCTCGACCGGCGACATCACCTTTGACATGTTTCGTCAGGCGTAGGGCTTCCCTGATGGTGCGGCTGCATGCGAATTGCTCGTCGCATGGAGGCAATCCTGCGGACCGGACATCTTCTCGAGGGAGGTGTTGTAGCGTTTACCGGGGAAGTCGGGACCGTCGACGGGGAGGTTGTCGGTGAGGACGGGCAAGGGTGAGATGCGGCAGCCGAACCGGCAGCACGCCTAGTCGGGTCGACGGTTTAGGCTCGGGATGGCGACTGGTCCACAATGGTCGGCGGACAGGATTTCCGCACCCGCACTCGAGTGCATACAAGATCTGCTCGGCATCCAGGCCGGTGCGTCGGCGCGGACATACGGCCTGAGGATCTTGTGCCAGTTTGGCGCCGACCTTGTGAAAGCTGATGCCGGCAGCTACATCGATCTGCGGGGAGGCGCCACCGAGGCCTGCTGGTGCGCATGGTCCAGACACTCGTCGGCCCACACCGTCCTGCAGCACCAGCAGGAGAACCCGGTGCCGGCGGGGCAGGAATGGTGGATCGTCAGCGTCACCAGACGCCGCGTTTATGACAAGCTGGGCGCCGGTCACCTGGCCGAGTTGCCGCTGCGCACCAGCGCGGCCTCGCCGAGTCTGATGGTGCTGAAGCGGCAGCAGCCATTCGAGGACTCCGACAGCGAGGCGCTGGCGCGCTCCCGATCCGCGCTGCTGCTCATCGAGGCACTCGTCGACCGCCTGTTCCCGTGGCATGCCGCGCCCTCCGACGCACCGCAAGACTGCACCGTGCCTCTCACTGCCCGCGAACACGAGGTGCTGGAGATGCTCAGTGAGGGGCTTCTGGCCCGATCGATCGCGGCGCGGCTGGAGGTTTCCGAGCGGACCGTGCACAAGCATCTCGGCAGCCTCTACCGGAAGCTCGATGCACACGACAGACTCCTCGCCGTACGACGGGCACAGTCGCTCGGAATGCTGCACACGACCACGACAGACCGCGAAACAGTCCCCGGGGTTGCGTCCAGCAGGGGTGGACCACGAACTCGGCCAGATCACATGAGGTCCAGTGTCGTAGCCGGGTGATCGAAGGTCATCGTGTGATTCCTTGACCCGCCATTGTGGGCGGCGAATGTGAATATCATTTCCGCGCAACCGGTCTCGCGGAATGGCATGGTGTGTCGATCACTGTAGGTGCTGCACGGGGCGGCCGGGGTGTCGTAGACGCGCCTGCGGCGGAACTCCTCGGGATATCGCTTCGGCACGGACGCGGCTCCTTCGACGGACGTCATGACCAAGATCCGGACAAGCCGACTCGGCTCGATACACCACCCCCTGAAATTTGACCGCGCCTTGGTATGCGTACTTCTACGCATAGGTAAAGCACTGGAGCTGTATGGACACTCGATGCCGTGAAGCAGTGTCTGATGGTGAAGGTGCGACGGCGGCCTCCCGGGCCGCCTTCCAACCCAGAGTCGTTCACGTTCTCGGTCACTGGTGAATCCGCCCCTGAGCGCGTAGCCGGTTCGGCTGTGGCGACATGACCGCGCCGCTCAACGATCCCCGAATCCCGTCGTACAAGCGGGCCGGCTTGGCGCTGTCGTTGGTCGCCGCCCTCGTGCTGGGCCTGGTCTATCTGCAGTTCCGTGGAGTGTTCCTCGATCGCACGCAGCTCACCTTGATGGGTGCGCGCGCGGGTTTGTCGATGGAGCCCGGCGCCAAGGTCACCTACAACGGGGTGGAGATCGGCCGCGTGGCCGCAGTGGATGCGGTCACCATCGGGCAGGAACCCCGAGCCAGGATCACGCTGGCGGTGGACACCAAATACCTCGGGCTGATTCCCAGAAACGTCGATGCCAGCGTTGACGCCACCACCGTGTTCGGTAACAAGTACGTCAACTTCTTGTCGCCGAAAAGCCCTGTGGCCGAGCGGATCAGTCCCTCCGACGTCATCGACGTGACGGCGGTGACCACCGAGTTCAACACGCTGTTCGAAACGATCGTGTCGGTGGCCGAGAAGGTCGACCCGATCAAGCTCAACCAGACGCTGACCGCCACCGCCGAGGCCCTCGACGGGCTGGGCGACCGATTCGGGCAGTCGATCGTCGACGGCAACGCGATCCTCGCCGACCTCAACCCACGGATGCCGCAGATCCGGCGCGACAACCAACTGCTGGCCGACCTTGGCGACGTGTACGCCACAGCCGCCCCGGACCTGTTCGACGGACTGGAGAACGCCGCCACCACCGCGCAGACGCTCAACGGGCAGCGCGGCGATCTCGACCAAGCATTGATGGCCGCGGTCGGCTTCGGCAACACCGGCGCCGACATCTTCGAGCGCGGCGGGCCGTATCTGGTCCGCGCGGCCGAAGATCTTGTGCCTACCTCGCAGTTGCTGGACACGTACAGTCCCGCGCTGTTCTGCACCGTCCGCAACTTTCACGACGTCGAACGCAAGGTCGCAGTGGCAGAGGGCGGCTTTAACGGCTACTCCATCAACGTTGCAGCATCTCTGACGGGATCGGAGAACCCCTATGTGTATCCGGACAACCTGCCGCGCGTGAACGCGCGCGGTGGTCCGGGAGGCCGGCCGGGCTGCTGGCAGCCGATCACCCGCGAGCTGTGGCCCGCTCCTGCCCTGGTGATGGACAACGGGGCCACGATCGCGCCCTACAACCACTTCGAGTTGGGCCAGCCGCTCCTGATCGAATACGTGTGGGGGCGCCAGGTCGGGGAGAACACGATCAACCCATGAAAATCACCGGTACCGCCCTCAGGCTCGGCGCCGCCTCACTGGTGCTGCTGCTGTTCACCGCGCTCATCGTCGTGGTGTTCGGCCAGATGCGGTTCAACCGCACCACCGGGTACTCGGCCATCTTCTCCAACGCCAGCGGCCTGCGAGCCGGTCAGTTCGTGCGCGCGTCGGGGGTCGAGGTCGGCAAGGTCGCCAAGGTCGAACTGATCAACGGCGGAACGCAGGCGAAGGTCGACTTCAGGGTGGACCGCTCGTTGCCGCTGTTCGAGGGCACTACGGCCTCGATCCGCTATCTGAACCTGATCGGCGACCGCTATATGGAACTCACTCGCGGCGATAGCGGCAAGCCGTTGTCCGGTGGCGGCACCATCCCGATCGAACGTACCCAGCCCGCCCTCGATCTCGACGCCTTGATCGGCGGGTTCCGGCCGGTGTTCCGGGCGCTGGACCCGGCCAAGGTCAACAACATCGCGCAGTCGCTGCTGACGATTTTTCAAGGCGAGGGCGGCACCCTCAACGACATCCTCGACCAGACCGCCTCACTCACCACTGCGTTGGCCGATCGCGACCAGGCCATCGGTGAAGTGATCCGCAATCTCAACACCGTGCTCGACACGACCGTCAAACACCAGCAGCAGTTCGATGAGACCCTGCAGAATTTCGAGGCGCTGATCACCGGCCTGAAGAACCGGGCCGACCCAATCGCCACTTCGGTCGCCGGCTTCAGCGACGCCGCCGGCACGCTGAGCGATCTGCTCGCCGACAACCGCCCGCTGCTGCAGAGCACCGTGGGCTATCTGGAGGGTGTCCAGCAGCCGTTGATCGACCAGCAGGTGCAACTCAACGACCTGCTTGTCCGGGTGCCGTCCGCGTTGAAGATCATCGGACGCGCCGGTGGCGTCTATGGTGACTTCTTCAACTTCTACATTTGCGATATCGCGTTGCAGCTCAACGGCTTGCAGCCCGGCGGCCCGGTTCGCACTGTCAGGATCACCTCGCAGCCGTCAGGTCGGTGCACGCCGCAATGAGGACGCTGGAGGGGTCCAACCGGGCTCGCAACGGGTTGAAGGGCATCATCATCCTCATCCTCGTCGTCGGGGTGGGTCAGAGTTTCGTCGGCGTGCCGGTGCTGTTCGCGACGCCGACGTATTACGCCGAGTTCTCCGATACCGGCGGCGTCAACACCGGCGACAAGGTGCGCGTCGCCGGTGTGGACCTCGGCTCGGTGCGGTCGATGGTCATCGACGGCGACAAGGTCGTGATCGGCTACTCGCTGGGTGGAACCCGGATCGGCACCGAAAGCCGGGCGGCGATCCGCACCGACACCATCCTGGGTCGGCGTAACATCCAGATCGAGCCACGCGGCTCGCAACCACTGCGCGCCAACGGCATGCTGCCATTGGGGCAGACCACCACGCCGTATCAGATCTACGACGCGTTCTTCGACCTCACCAAGGCGGCCTCGGGCTGGGATACCCAGACCGTCAAGCGGTCGCTGAACGTGCTGTCGGAAACGATCGACCAAACCTATCCCCACCTGAGCGCCGCGCTTGACGGGGTGGCCCGGTTCTCCGACACCATCGGCGAGCGCGACGGCGACATCAAACACCTGTTGGCAAACGCCAACAAGATCGCCACTGTCCTGGGTGACCGCAGCGAGCAGATCAACGCACTATTGGTCAACGCGCAGGCATTGCTCGGCGCGATCAATGACCGCGGCCAGGCGATCGACCTGCTGCTCGAACGGGTTTCGGCGGTATCACAGCAGGTGAGGGGCCTCATCGACGAGAACCCGAACCTCAACCGGGTACTTGAGCAGCTGCGCACCGTCAGCGGCATTCTGGTTGCGCGCCAGACCGACCTGGTAGACGCGCTCACCACGGTGAGCAGCTTCATCGCCTCGCTGGCCGAGGCGCTGGGCTCCGGGCCCTACTTCAAAGTGCTGTTGGCCAACCTGCTGCCCTACCAGATCCTGCAGCCGTTCGTCGACGCCGCCTTCAAGAAGCGCGGCATCGACCCCGAGGAGTTCTGGCGCAACGCCGGCCTGCCGGCATTCCGGTTCCCTGATCCCAACGGCGACAGGTTCTCCAACGGGGCGCCGCCGCCGGCGCCGTCTCCGCTGGAGGGAACACCGGAGCATCCCGGCCCTGCTGTGCCCCCCGGTTCGCCCTGCTCGTACACCCCGCCGCCCGACGGCCTGCCGCGTCCCGGGGACCCCTTGCCCTGCGCCGGTCTGACCCAGGGTCCGTACGGGCCGCTGCCCGGTGGCCATGGGGCGCCGGACGTGGCGACTTCGCCACCAAACGCGCATGGTCCGCAGCCGTCGCCGGGTGTACCCGGCGCGGCGATCCCGGGCCAGCCGCCACCCGACGTGCCAGGGGCGCCCCCACCGTCAACGGCCCCCGGCCCGCCCGGTGCGCGCACGGTTCCGCAGCCTTCCGCGCGGGACTTCACACCGGCTATCGCTCCGTTACCGCCGGCGCCGCCAGGATCGCAGCAAGGATAGGACGATAGCTGATGTCAACAATCTTTGACCTGCGAAACTTGCGGCTGCCCAACGCTTCTCGCGCGTCGGTGATCACCGGCACACTGATCGCGGTGCTGGCCGTCGTGTCCGCCTTCATGGGGTGGAACCTTTATCAAAGGCTCACCACCAACACGGTCGTCGCCTACTTCTCCGACACGCTGGCGTTGTACTCGGGCGACAGGGTGCAGATCATGGGGGTCAAGGTCGGTTCGATCGACAGCATCGAACCCGCCGGCGACAAACTCAAGGTCACCTTCCACTACGAAAGCACGTACAAGGTCCCGGCCAACGCCACCGCATCGATCCTCAACCCCAGCCTTGTCGCGTCGCGCGCCATCCAGCTGGCCCCGCCCTACACCGGTGGGCCCGTGATGGAGGACAACGCGGTGATCCCGATCGACCGCACCCAGGTACCGGTCGAGTACGACGAGCTGCGGGACTCCATCAACCGCATCCTGACCGACCTGGGTCCGACACCCGAGCAGCCCAAGGGTCCGTTCGGCGACATCGTCGAATCGGCCGCAGACGGACTCGCCGGCAAGGGCGAGCAGCTCAACACGACGCTGGGTTCGCTGTCCGACGCGGTGCACACCCTCAACGAGGGCCGCGGCGACCTGTTCGGCGTGATCAAGAGTTTGGCACTGTTCGTCAACGCGCTACACCGAAGTGATCAGCAGTTCGTCGCACTCAATAACGACCTCGCGCAGTTCACCGACGCGTTCACCAACACTGACCAGGAACTGGCCACCGCCCTAACCGACCTGAACCAACTGCTGTCGACCACCCGGCAGTTCCTCGACGACAACGGCGACGTGCTCACCCACGACGTCAACAACCTCGCCCAGGCCACCACCGCGATTCTGCAGCCCGAGCCCAAGGATGGTCTGGAGAACATCCTCCATGTGGTTCCGACCTACGGGTCCAATGTGCTGAACATGTACGAACCGACGCACAGCAATCTCTCCGGTCTGCCGGTGATCGCCAACTTCGCCAACCCCATGCAGTTTCTCTGCAGCGCCATCCAGGCCGGCAGCCGCTTGGGTTACCAGGACTCGGCCGAGCTGTGCGCGCAGTATCTGGCGCCGATCCTCGACGCGATCAAATTCAACTTCCCCCCTTTCGGCTTCAATGCCATCAGCACCGCGAGCACGCTGCCCAAGCAGATCGCCTACTCCGAGGAACGGCTGCGACCGCCGCCGGGATACAAGGACACCACCGTGCCCGGGATCTGGTCGCGTGACACCTTGTTCAGCCACGGCAACCACGAACCGGGATGGGTCGTCGCGCCCGGCATGCGGGGCGTCGAGGTGCAGCCGTTCACCGCCAACATGCTCACCCCCGACTCGCTGGCGGAGCTGATGGGCGGCCCGGACATCGTGCCGCCGCCGGCACCGCCCGCGTTCGGGGTGCCGCCCGGCGGGAACCTGCCTGGCCCGCCGAACGCCTACGACGAGAACAACCCGCTGCCGCCGCCGTGGTACCCACAACCCGCGCCGCCACCTGCCCCGGCCCCTGGGGTGATACCCGGCGACCCACTCACAGCAACCGCGCCGCCGGTGGCGGCCGCACCGGTCCCCGCCGGACCGCGGCCTGCCCCACTGCCGGCCGAAGCAGGAGCAGGATGATGGAGCTGCTGACGCGCAGAAAAGGAACCGCGATGAAGCGGCGCAGCGCGATCACAATCGCCCGCCGTACCGTCTCCTTCATCGCGGTGGCGGCGGTGCTCACCTCGTGCGGGAGCTGGGCTGGCATCGGCAATGTCGCGCTGCCGGGCGGGCCGGGCACCGGGGCAGAGCGGATGACGGTCTACGTGCAGACGCCGAACACGTTGGCGCTCAATGTCAACAGCCGGGTACGGGTCGCCGACGTCTATGTCGGCCGGGTGCGGTCAATCGAGCTGAAGAACTGGGTCGCGACCCTGACCCTGGACCTGCAGCCCGACGTCACGCTGCCGGAGAACGCGCTGGCCAGGATCGGGCAGACCAGCCTGCTGGGCAGCCAGCACGTGCAGCTGGATCTCCCACCGCAGCCCTCACCGCAACTGCTGAAAACCGGAGACACCATTCCGCTGCGAAACAGTTCGGCGTTTCCCACCACCGAACACGTACAGGCCAGCATCGCCACCGTCTTGACCGGCGGCGGCATTCCGAACCTCGAGGTGATCCAGACCGAGATCGACAATGCGCTGACCGGTCGCGCCGACCAGGTCCGCGAGTTCCTCCACCAGTTGGACACCTTCACCGACGAACTCAACAAGCAGCGCCACGACATCGCCCGCGCGATCGAGTCGACCGACCGGCTGCTGGCCATCGTCGCGCAGCGTAACAACACCCTGGACCGGGTGCTCACTGAATTCCCTCCGCTGATCCGGCATTTCGCCGACACCCGCGATCTGTTCGCCGACGCCGTCGAGGCGCTGGGCCGGCTCAGCGTTGCGGCCGACAACGCACTCGCGCCGGCCAGCGACGACCTGCACACGAACCTGGTCAGCCTGCAACGCCCACTCAAGCAGCTGGGCAAGGCGTCGCCGTACCTGATCGGCGCGCTCAAACTGCTCATGACCGCGCCCTTCTCCATCGAGAACGTCCCGAAGATCGTTCGCGGCGACTACCTCAACGTGTCGGCGACGATCGACCTGACCCTGTCCACGGTGGACAACGCACTGCTTACCGGCACCGGGTTTTCCGGGGCCTTACGCGCGCTCGAGCAGGCCTGGGGCCGCGACCCGGCCACCATGATCCCGGATGTGCGGTTCACCCCGAACCCCCTGGACGCCCCGAACGGGCCGCTGGTCGAAAGGGGTGAGTGAGCAGTGCTGACCCGTTTCATCAAGATCCAGCTGGTGCTTTTCACCATTCTGACGATCGTCGCGATCGTGGCGTTGGGCTGGTACTACCTGCGGGTGCCCACACTGCTCGGCATCGGCCAGTACACGCTGTATGCGGAGCTGCCCCGGTCCGGCGGCCTGTACGACACCGCCAACGTCACCTACCGCGGCATACAGATCGGCAAGGTCACCGCGGTGGAACCCACCGATGACGGCGCGCGTGCCGAGATGAGTATTGACAGCGGCTATAGGATTCCCATCGACGCGTCGGCGAACGTACACTCCGTCTCGGCGATCGGCGAGCAATACCTCGACCTGGTGTCGACCGGCAACCCCGACCAGTACTACCGCGACGGGCAAACCATCGTCGACAGCACAGTACCCAGCGAGGTGGGACCCGCACTCGACGCCGCCAACAGAGCACTCGCCGTGCTGCCCCAGGACAAGATCGACTCCCTGCTCACCGAGACATCGACTGCCGTCGGCGGACTGGGTCCGGCATTGCAGCGACTGGTCGACTCGACGACGAACGTGGCGCGGGGTTTCAAAGACAACCTGCCGGCGGTCAACGACCTCATCGTGAACTCGGCGCCGATCCTCGAGAGCCAAACGAATTCCGGGGACGCTATCGAGCGCTGGGCGGCCGACCTCAACACCCTTGCTGCGCAGTCAGCCGCCCAGGACGAGGCGCTGCGCGGCGGCCTTGAGCAAGCCGCCCCCACCGCCGATCAGCTCAACGCCGTGTTCGGCGATGTCCGCGGGTCACTGCCGCAGACCCTGGCGAACCTCGCGGTGGTCACCGACATGCTCAAGCGCTACAACCGCAATCTTGAGCAGACGCTGGTGATCCTGCCCCAGGGCGGCGCAGTCGCACAATCGGTTGTGCTGCCGTTCGACACATACGCCAAGATCGACTTCAACCTGGGCCTCAATCAGACACCGGCGTGCCTGACCGGGTTCGTGCCGGCATCAGAATGGCGCTCGCCTGCCGACACCACCACAGCACCGCTGCCGAAGGGAACTTACTGCAAGATCCCCAAGGACGCGCAGGGCACCGCGGTTCGCGGCGCGCGCAACTACCCCTGCGTCGACGTGCCGGGCAAGCGGGCCGCGACGGTCCGGGAATGCCGTGGCAGTGAACCCTATGTTCCGCTGGGCACCGACCCGTGGTACGGCGATCCGAATCAGATTGTGTCCTGCCCGGCGCCGGGCGCCCGCTGCGACCGCGGTGTGGACCCCGGCCGGGTCATCCCCGCCCCGTCGATCAACAACGGCCGCAACCCGCTACCGGCGGATCAGCTGCCCGCGCCCCCCTCACCGGTCAGCGACCCGCTCAGCCGGCCCGGCCAGGGCCGCGTCACATGCAGCGGACAACAACCCAACCCGTGCGTGTACACGCCCGCGCCTGGCATGACGGCGACATATAGTCCCGCCAGCGGTGAGGTAGTCGGCCCCGACGGCGTCAGATACTCGGTCACCAACTCGGCTGATTTGGGGCGCGACAGCTGGAAACATTTGCTGGCTTTCGCTGACTGAGCGCGCCGCCAATCCTGATCCGCGCCGGGTGCCGGCGGCGAGGCCACCCACCTGCCCGTCAGACGCTGCTGACCGGTTCGGGTGCCGTCGGCGGAGGCGAGGGCCACGGCGACGGCACCGGCTGGTTGCGCACCCGCTGCGGCCACCAGAACCACTTGCCCAGCAGCGCCGCGATCGACGGCGTCATGAAGGCGCGGATGACCAGGGTGTCGAACAGCAGGCCCAGACCGATGGTGGTGCCCACCTGGGCGATGACCGTCAGCTCACTAACCGCCATCGACATCATCGTGAAGGCGAACACCAGACCTGCCGAGGTCACAACTGAACCGCTGCCACCCATGGCGCGGATGATGCCGGTCCGCAGGCCTGCGTGTATCTCCTCTTTGAGACGGGAGACCAGCAGCAGGTTGTAGTCCGCGCCGACCGCCAGCAGGATGATGACCGACATCGCCATCACCATCCAGTGCAGTTCGATGCCGATGATGTGCTGCCAGATGAGTACCGACAGACCGAACGAGGCGCCCAACGACAACACCACCGTGCCCACGATCACCGCCGACGCGACCACGCTTCGGGTGATCAACAGCATGATGATGAAAATCAACGCCAGCGAGGCGATTGCGGCGATCAGCAGGTCGTAGGTGTTGCCTTCGTTCATGTCCTTGAACATCGCCGCGCTACCGCCGAGGTAGATCGTCGACCCTTCCAGCGGAGTTCCCTTGACCGCCTCCTTGGCCGCGGTCTCGATCTTGTCGATCTTGGCGATGCCCTCCGGAGTCAGTGGATCACCGTCGTGGCTGATGATGAACCGCACCGACTTGCCGTCCGGCGAGATGAACTGTTCTATACCGCGTTGGAAGTCCGCGTTGTCGAACACTTCAGGCGGCAGATAGAACGAGTCGTCGTTCATCGACGCGTCGAACGCTTCACCCATCGCGGCCGAATCCGCCTGCATCGCCGACATCTGATCCTGAATGCCCTTCTGGGTGGAGTACATGTTCAGCATCATGACTTTCATGTTCTTCATCGTCTGGATCATCTTCGGCATCAGCGCGACCATCTGCGGCATCAGCGTGTCGAGGCGTTCCATGTCCGGGATGATCGCCTTGAAGTCGTCGGTCATCACGTTGATGCCGTCGAGGGTGTCGAACACCGACCGGATCGCGAAGCAGACCGGGATGTTGTAGCAGTGCGGCTCCCAGTAGAAGTAGTTGCGGATCGGCCGGAAGAAGTCGTCGAAATTCGCGATGTAGTCGCGCAATTCCTCGACGTCGACCGTCATCTCCTTCATCTTCGTGACCATGCTGTGCGTGGTCTCGGCCATCTGCGCGGTGATGCCCTGCATCGTCTCCATGTTGTCGATGGTCGTCTGCATTTCGGCGGCCTGCTCCAGCATCTGGGCCGTCATGTCCTGGTTGTACTTCTCGGTCAACTTCTGCTGCGTGCCCTGCATGCTGATCATGAACGGGATCGACGTATGCGCGATGGGCTTACCGTCCGGCCGCGTAATGGACTGCACCCGTGAGATTCCCTCGACTCGGAACACCGCCTTGGCGATCTTGTCGATGACGAGGAAGTCCGCCGAATTCCGCAGATCGTGATCGCTTTCGATCATCAGCAGCTCGGGGTTCATCCGGGCATTGGAGAAGTGACGGTCCGCCGCCGCATACCCCTCGTTGGCGGGCAGGTCCGCAGGCAGGTAGTTCCGGTCGTTGTAGTTCGTCCGGTAGCCGGGCAGCGTAAGGAGGCCGACCAGCGACAGCGCGATGGTGGCCACCAGGATCGGCCCGGGCCAGCGCACGGTCGCGGCGCCGACCTTGCGCCAGCCGCGGACCCGCATCGCGCGCTTGGGCTCGAGCAGGCCGAACTTGCTGGCGACGGTGATCATCGCCGAACCCAGTGTCAGTGCCGTCAACACCACGACGACCATGCCGATCGCCAGCGGGACGCCGAGCGTCTGGAAGTACGGCAGCCTGGTGAAGCTGAGGCAGAACGTGGCGCCGGCGATGGTCAGGCCCGAGCCGACCACGACGTGCGCGGTGCCGTGGAACATCGTGTAGAAGGCGGTCTCCTTGTCCTCGCCGAGACCTCGGGCTTCCTGGTACCGGCCGATCAAGAAGATCGCGTAGTCGGTCGCCGCCGCGATCGCCAGCGTCACCAGGAGGTTGGTGGCGAACGTGGAGAGACCGATGATCTCGTAGTAGCCGAGGAACGACACCACACCGCGCGCCGCGGACAGCGACAGCACAACGGTGCCGAGCATCAGCAGCACGGTGACGATCGAGCGGTAGACAAGCAGCAGCATCACGATGATCACCGTGAAAGTGACCATCTCGATCGTCCGCATACTGCGGTCGCCAGCGATGTGCTGGTCGGCGGCCAGGGCAGCCGGACCGGTGACGAACACCTGGACGCCCTGCGGCGGCTCGAGGCTGGCGGCGATGTGCTGGACGGCTTCCACCGACTCGTTGGCCAGCGACTCGCCCTGGTTACCGGCCAGCTTCACCTGGACGTAGGCGGCCTTGCCGTCGTTGCTCTGCGATCCGGAGGCGGTCATCGGATCGCTCCAGAAGTCCTGGACCGACTGGACGTGCACGGTGTCGGCTTCGAGCTTTTCGATCATCTGGTCGTAGAACGCGTGCGCGGCGTCCCCGAGTGGCTCTTGACCCTCCAGCACAATCATCACGTTGCTGTCGGAGTCACCTTCTTCGAAGACCTCGCCGACGCGCTGCATCGAGATCATCGCCGGCGCGTCCTGCGGGCTCATCGACACCGCGCGCATCTGCCCGACTTCTTCGAGCTGCGGGACGATGACGTTGAGGACCGCGATGATGGCGATCCAGATCAGGATGATCGGCACCGCGAGGGTGCGGATCATCCGTGGCAGGAACGGCCGGCGGGTGCGCTTGGGCGGCGGGAACGCGTCGGTCGGCGCGTCGTGAGTGGGCGCGCTCATGCGGACTTCACAAAGCAGTAGGTCAGGGCGCTCACGCCGGTTGCGGTCCTCTCGTCTTTCAACTCGTCGTCGACGACGATTCGGCAGGTGATCGAATCGCCGTCACCCTGCGCCATGATGTTCGGGGCCGCCGAGGGCTCGGTGGTCTGTAGGGTGAGCTCCCACGGGAGCGATGCGCCGTCGAGCCGTTGCGGTTTGGCATCGAGGTCCAGGTAGTTGATGTTGGCGTAGCTGCCGCTACCTGTCACCTCGTACCGGACCACCTTAGGGTCGAACGGTTCCGGATCGTCGGCGAACACCCGTGGGGTGACCGTGATTCCTTCAGAGCCGAAGAAGCCCCGGATGCGGTACACGGTGGTCCCCGCGATCAGCACCACGACCAGGACGACCAGTGGTATCCACACCTTTTTGGCGACACTCAACATGTTGCTATTTCCCCGACAGTTGCTGGCTCATTGTCACGGTCAACCGGCCGCACGAACCACGGCCGCGCCACCCGGTGTGGCGGTATCCTCTCGCAAAGAGGCGACGGACGCGAAACCGCCTCACTGCACCTCATCATCGCTGTGGCTCATCGCTGTGGCTCATCGCTGTGGCACGTCGGTTCCTCCTCGGCTCCGCCAAAAACTTAGCCAGTATAAACAGGAACCTTTCGCGAATTTAAATGCCCATCGCGGCAGCCGTTGCGAGTGAGTGATCTTTAGTGGTCACGCGACTCGCACCCCGTCTCGGGGTTGTTCGGCAGCCTTGCGGCTGCGTCCCTTCCGCGCTTCATCGCCACCTGCCCGACGAGGCCCGG
>JAXHUG010000024.1:0-3089 GCA_034189785.1 Actinomycetota bacterium | reverse complement strand
CGCATGCGGGCGGCCTCACCGGTGAAGTCCCCCCGCTCGAAGATGCGCCACTTCTTGAGCACCGGCATCACCACGTCGTCGAGGTGGATCCGCGGATCGTAGACGCCGCCGACGGCGATGATCACGGCCTTGCGGCGGAACTCCGGCACGGTGTAGCCGGGCATCTTGAAGTTGCGCAGCACCCGGTGCAGCGAGTGCATGGCCTGGTCGGGCGCGATGTCGAAGCCCGCCTCGGAGACGTCGCGGTAGAAGATCATGTGGAGGTTCTCGTCGGCCGACACCCGCTGCAGGAGCGGGTCGGCGACCGGATCCTGACAGGCCTTGCCGGTGTTGCGGTGCGACACGCGGGTGGCGAGTTCCTGGAACGTCACGTAGATGACCGAGTCGAAGAGGCTCTCGGCGAAGAGGTCGCCCTGCTGGTTCTGGCCGGGGGAGAAGCCGCGGGTCATCTGCTCGACGCGCAGTTCCTCGAGCTGGACGGGGTCGACCGCGCGGGTGACGACGAGGTAGTCGCGCAGGGCGATGCCGTGCCGGTTCTCCTCGGCGGTCCAGCGGTTGACCCACTGGCCCCACGCCCCGTCCATGCTCATGTTCATCGCGATCTCGCGGTGATACGAGGGCAGGTTGTCCTCGGTGAGCAGGTTCTGCACCATCGCGGTCCGGGCGACCTCGGACAGCTTCGACTGTTCCGGATCCCAGTCCTGGCCGCCGAGCGCATAGTAGTTCTTGCCGTCCGACCACGGGATGAAGTCGTGCGGGTTCCAGTCCTTGCGCATGGTCAGGTGCCGGTTGAGCAGCTTCTCGACGACCGGCTCCAGCTCGTGAAGCAGGTGCAGGTCGGTCAGGTCTTCGTGCATGTCCTGTTGTCCTCCTCGCGTGCGGGAGCCCGTCGGCGTCATCTGTGCCCGCTCGGTGCGCTCAGAGTATCTGTGTACGTCGGTGACATCAAGTTTCGGTGGATGAGTGTCACGCGGGTCACCAGCACCGCGTTCGAGCGTCAGGGCCGGCTCTTTCGGGCTCCGGCGATGACCGATCGGAGTACCCCCGGGACCGGGGGCATACCCCGGCGTCAGTGGCTGGTGACCCGGCTGAGCAGCATGTCGACGCAGTAGTCGATGAACTGTTCGCGGGTGGCGCTGAGCCGGCCTTCGAGGTAGGCGGTGAAAAGCGCGGTCAGCGCACCGATCAGCCCGGTGGCGACCATCGCCTGGATGGCCGGGTCGGTGATGCGGGTGAGCTTGTGCTGCACCAGTTCGATGAAATCGGGCATCCATGCCGCGCCGGACCGGGTGAGCACGGGCTCGGACGCGGGCGCCAGCAGCAGGACCCGTCCGCGTGTCGGGTCATCGACCATCAACTTCACGAAACGTTCGACGGCGTCGCGCGGCGTCTCGGCGGTCATCAGGGCCGACATCGCCCGGGAGCAGACGTCGTCGTAGGCGGCGCGGACGAATCCGTCGCGGTCGACGAAGCTCTCATAGAAGTAGCGCTCGGTCAGGCCGGCCTCGCGGCAGACGGCCCGCACGGTCAGCGCCGGGCCGCCCTCGCTGCCGAGCAGCTTGACGCCCGCGGCGACGAGTTCGTCGCGGCGCAGCGCCTGGCGGTCCTGCAGGGGAACCCCGGACCAGCGTCCGCGTCGTTGACCGGAAGACACCCAGCTCCTAAGCTCGTTGCGACAACGACTGTAGTCAAAGTTAGTCACTGACGCCGACAGGAAAGTGCACCAGTGAGTCAAGATACTTCCGCGGTACCCGAAGCGGCCACCGAATCAGCCCCTGTGGCCAGCGGATGTCCGGTGACATCGGGTGGTTACGACGGGCCACCGCCCCTGGGACCCGATTCGCTGACCTGGAAGCTGTTCGGTGACTGGCGCGGCCTGCTCCAGGGCCCGTGGGCCGGCTCGATGCAGAACATGCATCCCCAACTCGGCGCCGCCGTGCAGGAGCACTCGATCTTCTTCATGGAGCGGATGCCGCGGCTGCTGCGCTCGCTGTATCCGATCGGCGGGGTGGTGTTCGACGGGCACCGTGCGCCGCAGACCGGCGCCGAAGTGCGCGACTATCACATCGGCATCAAGGGTGTCGACGATCGGGGGCGCCGCTACAGCGCGCTCAACCCCGACGTCTTCTACTGGGCGCACTCCACGTTCTTCATGGGCACGATCCTGACCGCCGAGCGTTTCGGCGACGGCCTCACCGAGGACGAAAAGCGCCAGCTGTTCGACGAGCACATCACCTGGTACCGGATGTACGGGATGAGCATGCGCCCGGTGCCCGAGACGTGGGAGGAGTTCCAGGCGTACTGGGACCACATGTGCCGCGATGTGTTGGAGAACAACTGGGCGGCGCGCGAAGTGCTCGACCTGTCGACCATGCCGAAACATCCCTCGCTGCAATGGATTCCGGACTGGATGTGGAGGCGCAACCTCAAGGTGCTCGGACCGTTCGCGGTCTGGGTGACCGTGGGCCTGTACGACCCGCCGGTGCGGGAGCTGATGGGCTACAGCTGGTCGCGACTCGACGAGCGGTTGCACCGGCTGTTCGGCCGTGCGGTCAACCTGACGTTCAAGATGGCGCCCCGGCGCAGGCGCTACCACCCGCGTGCGCGCGCCGGCTGGGACCGCGCGGCCGGCCGACTGCCCGCCGACGCCCCGCTGACCCACACACCGGCGCGCAACCTGCCGCCGGTCGAGTACCGGGACAGCCCGATGCACTACAGTCCGAAGGTGTAGTCGCCCCGGACGTGTGAGGCGTTGTTGGCGCCGCCGGAACGGCGGCGCAACGGTCACTCGAGGGCGTCGTCGAGGACTTCTACCGACGTGTGCTGGCCTTCGAACGGCTGGGCGGATCCTTCACGGGCACCAACACGGCCCAGCTCAAGGGCAGGCAGGTCGAGTTCTTCGCTGGCGCGCTCGGTGGGCCGGAGCCGTACGCCGGTGCGCCGATGCGGCCGGTCCATCAGGGCCGCGGCATCACCATGCACCACTTTCACCCTGGTGGCCGCCGGGATCGCCACCGCGCGGCCCGCGTGAGCGGGCAACGGTGCGGTGCCCCCACTAGGACTCGAACCTAGGACCTGCGGATTAAAAG
>JAXHUG010000023.1:0-57780 GCA_034189785.1 Actinomycetota bacterium | reverse complement strand
AACCCGGAAGCTAAGCCTGCCAGCGCCGATGATACTACCCACCACGGGTGGAAAAGTAGGACACCGCCGAACACCCTTCACACCTCGGCCCTCCCACCACGGAGGGCCGAGGTCGTATTTGGCTCTGAGACGCGATCTCTTCTGAGACGCGAATTGTCGGCATTTCTCGCCGGCCCGTAAACTCGCGTTCGCGGGGGTGACAGCGAGAGGTGTACGTGAGCGAGGACAGGCAGCCGGGTGGACGCGACGAGCGTCGGCCGCGACGGACGTCGAACGCGAGCGCACCCCGTCGGCCCCGCGATCAGCGTGCCGCGCCACGGAACTCGGGGCCGAACCGGGCGCGCTCGACGCAACCCCGAAGCGGTTCGGACACACCGCGGTTCGACGGTCCCCTCATCCCGCCGGAGATCGAGGCCAAGCGACTGGCTCCCGAGATCCGCGGGGAACTCACGACGTTGGACCGCCATACCGCCGACGCGGTCGCGCGCCACCTCGTCGCCGCTGGCGAACTGCTCGACGCGGATCCCGATGCGGCGCTGGCCCACGCCCGAGCCGCCCGCGCCCGCTCCGGCCGGATCGCGGCCGTGCGGGAGGCGGTGGGTATCGCCGCCTACCACTGCGGCGACTGGGCGCAGGCGTTGGCGGAACTGCGGGCGGCCCGCCGTATGGGTAGCAAGTCGCCGTTGCTGCCGTTGATCGCCGACTGTGAACGCGGAGTAGGGCGCCCGGAACGGGCGATGGAGTTGGCGCGTGGTCCCGAAGCCGATCAGCTCAGCGGTGACGACGCAGACGAACTCAAGATCGTGGTGGCCGGCGCCCGGTCGGACCTCGGTCAGCTCGAGCACGCGCTCGCCGTGTTGTCGACGCCCCCACTGGACCCGTCGCGGCGCGGCCCCACCGCGGCCCGGTTGTTCTACGTCTACGCCGACATACTCCTCGCGCTCAGCCGCACCCAGGACGCCCTGCAGTGGTTCCTCAACGCCGCGGCCGCCGACGTGGAGGGCGTCACCGACGCCGAGGACCGTATCACGGAACTCAGCCTGACGTGACAGGACTCGTGCAGCAACATGATTGCCTTCTCCTGGATCTCGATGGAACGGTGTTCCGCGGCCACGAGCCGACCACCGGAGCCGTCGAGAGCCTCGCCGGGCTGAGCGCACGGGTCCTCTACGTCACCAACAACGCCTCACGCAGCCCGGCCGACGTCGCATACCGCCTCGCCGAGTTGGGATTCGACGCGGACGCGGCCGATGTGGTGACCAGCGCCCAGAGCGCAGCACACCTGCTCGCCGCCCAGCTTCCCGCCGGGCGGCGGGTGTTGGTCGTGGGCACCGAGGCGTTGGCGGCCGAGGTCGGCCTCGTGGGGCTGCAGCCGGTCCGGCAGTTCGCCGACGATCCCGCCGCCGTCGTGCAGGGCCACAACCCGGAGACCGCGTGGGCGGACCTCGCCGAGGCGGCGCTGGCCCTCCGCGCCGGGGCCCTGTGGGTGGCGGCCAACGTCGATCTGACCCTGCCGTCCGAGCGGGGACTGTTGCCGGGTAACGGTTCGATGGTCGCCGCCCTGCAGGCCGCGACCGCCCGCGAACCGCAGGTCGCCGGCAAGCCGCAGCCGACGCTGATGAGGGATGCGTTGAGCCGGGGCGAGTTTCACGCACCGCTGGTGATCGGTGACCGTTTGGACACCGACATCGCCGGCGCCAACGCGGCGTCGTTGCCGAGCCTGATGGTGCTCAGCGGTGTCAGCACCGCCGACGAGGTGTTGCGTGCGGTGCCCCACGAGCGGCCCGACTACATCGCCGAGGATCTGCGCTCACTCGTCGCACCGGCCGACGACCTGCGGGTCGGTCCGCATCCCGGCTGGCGCATCGAGGTCGATGGCGCGTACGTGACCGTCCACGCCGACGGCGCCGACCGCGGGGACGACCTCTCGGTGCTGCGCGCGACGGCGCACGTGGTGTGGGAAGCGGGCCTGGTGGGCACGCCGTTCGCGGTCCGCGCGGGTGACGACGCTGCGGCCGCCGCGCTGCAACGGTGGTCGCTGCTCACCGCCACGATCGACTAGCGTGGCGGTCGACATGAGTAACGACCCCGATCAGCTTCGGATCCAGGTCGCGGCCCTGCTCGCCGACCTGCCCGATCCGACCCACGCCGGTGACCTCGCCGACTGCGATATCGACACCGTCGCCGCGCGCTTGGAGGAAGCGCACGATTTGCTCGTGCAGGCGCTGGCGGCGGTCGAGAAGGGCTGAGCGCTCGTGACGCGGCGCGCACGGGTCGACGCCGAGTTGGTGCGACGGGGGTTGGCCCGGTCGCGTCAACAGGCCGCTGAGCTCATCGGCGCCGGCCGGGTGACCGTCGACGGTATGCCGGCGGCCAAACCGGCGTCGGCGGTCGCCGTCAACGCCCACATCACCGTCGACACCGCGGACGAACGGTCCTGGGTGTCGCGAGGCGCGCACAAACTCATCGGTGCCCTCGACGCGTTCGGCATCGACGCCGCGGATCGGCGCGGGCTCGATGCCGGGGCGTCGACCGGCGGTTTCACCGAGGTGCTGCTCGACCGCGGCGCACGCGAAGTCGTCGCCGTCGATGTCGGATACGGGCAACTGGCATGGTCGCTGCGCTCGGATGAGCGGGTGATGGTCGTCGAGCGCACCAACGTGCGCGAAGTCACCCCGGAGATGATCGGCGGTCCTGTCGATCTCGTCGTGGCCGACCTGTCGTTCATCTCCCTGGCGACGGTTCTGCCCGCGCTGACCGCATGCGCGTCGCCCGACGCCGATATCGTTCCCATGGTGAAGCCGCAGTTCGAGGTCGGTAAGGACCGGGTGGGCGCCGGTGGCGTCGTCTCGGAACCCGACTTGCGTGCGGAGTCGGTGCTGTCCGTGGCGGCCAAGGCGGCCCGGCTCGGCTGGGAGACGGTCGGTGCGACGGCGAGCCCGCTGCCGGGCCCGTCTGGCAACGTCGAGTACTTCTTGTGGTTACGTGCCCGCACGGACCGCGGCCTGCGCGGCGACGATCTCGAGCAGGCGGTGCGGCGCGCCGTCACGGAAGGACCGCAATGACGTCTGAACGCACCATCCTGCTGGTGGTTCACACGGGACGCGAGGACGCCACCGATGTCGCCCGACGGGTGCAGAAGATGTTGAGCGACAACGACATCGGTCTTCGGGTGCTCGCCGCTGAGGCGGTCGACCGGGGCCCGGTGCACCTGTCGCCCGACGATTTGCGCGCGCTCGGCGTCCACATCGACGTAGTCGACGCTGACGAACGGGCCGCCGAAGGATGCGAGCTTGTGCTGGTACTCGGCGGCGACGGCACCTTCCTGCGTGCCGCCGAACTCGCCCGCAACGTCGAGATCCCGGTGCTGGGGGTGAACCTCGGCCGGATCGGTTTCCTCGCCGAGGCCGAGGCGGAAGCCATCGACCGCGTGCTCGAACACGTCGTCCGCCGCGACTACCGCGTCGAGGAGAGGATGACCCTCGACGCGGCGGTGCGCGCGGAAGGGAACCTCCTCGCCCGGGGCTGGGCGCTCAACGAGGCCAGCCTCGAGAAGGGGCCGCGACTGGGGGTGCTCGGCGTGGTCGTGGAGATCGACGGCCGCCCGGTGTCGGCGTTCGGATGCGACGGTGTACTGGTGTCGACGCCGACCGGGTCCACCGCCTACGCGTTCTCCGCCGGTGGGCCGGTGCTGTGGCCGGACCTCGAGGCGATCCTGGTGGTGCCCAACAATGCCCACGCCCTGTTCGCGCGGCCGATGGTGACCAGCCCGGACGCCACGATCGCGATCGAGATCGAGGCGAGCGGGCACGACGCCCTGGTGTTCTGCGACGGTCGCCGCGAGATGGTGGTGCCGGCCGGCGGCCGGCTCGAGGTGACCCGTTGCGGCACGCCGCTGAAGTGGGTGCGGCTCGACAGCGCACCATTCACCGATCGGCTGGTGCGCAAGTTCCGGCTGCCCGTCACCGGATGGCGGGGGCAGTAACGCACCGTGCTGTCCGAAATCCGCATCGAGTCGCTCGGCGCGATCAGCGCCGCCACCGCCGAGTTCGACCGGGGCCTGACCGTGCTCACCGGCGAGACCGGGGCAGGCAAGACCATGGTCGTCACCGGGCTGCATCTTCTCGGCGGGGCCCGCGCGGACCCCAACCGCGTCCGGTCGGGCGCCGAGCGCGCCGTCGTCGAGGGTCGCTTCCTGACCTCCGACCTCGGCGATGGCGTCGCGCGTCGCGTCGACGACCTGCTCGAATCGTCCGGCGCCGAGCGCGATGACGACGGCAGCATCATCGCCACCCGCTCGGTCAGCAAGGACGGACCGTCGCGGGCCTACCTCGGGGGCCGCAGCGTACCGGCCAAGTCGCTGAGCAACTTCACCACCGAACTGCTCACGTTGCACGGCCAGAACGACCAATTGCGCCTGATGCGCCCGGACGAGCAGCGCGCGGCGCTCGACCGGTTCGCCGCCGTCGACAAACCGCTGCGCCGCTACCGCGCCGCGAGGGACGAATGGCTCGCGGCCCGTCGCGATCTGACCGACCGCCGCAGACGCGAGCGGGAACTCGCCCAGGAGGCCGACCGGCTGAAGTTCGGCCTGACCGAGATCGACAGCGTCGATCCGTCGCCGGGGGAGGACGACGCCCTCGTCGACGACATCCGGAGACTGTCGGAACTCGACGCGCTGCGTGAGGCCGCGCTGACCGCGCGGGCGGCGCTGACCGGCGCCGACGACGACCCCACCGGGGACGCGATGTCCGCGGCGAACCTGGCCGCGCAGGCGAAGTCGGCCCTCGACGGAACCGACGAGGCCACCCTGCGGTCGCTGGGTGCCCAACTCGCCGACGCGGTCGCCGTGATCGGCGATGTGGCCGGGGAGCTCGGCGACTACCTCGGCTCGCTGCCCACCGACGCGAGCACTCTGGAGACCAAGCTGGCGCGGCAGGCCGAACTGCGCACCTTGACGCGCAAGTACGCGGCAGACATCGACGGGGTGCTGGCCTGGGCGCGGGAGTCCCGCGAACGCCTCGACCAGCTCGACGTGTCCGAGGAGGCGCTGGCCGGTCTGGAGCAGCGGGTCGGCGAGCTGCAAGCACAGGTCGCCGCCGCCGCGGCCGATCTGACCAAGGCCCGGCTCAAGGCGGCGAAGGGTCTGGCCAAGGCGGTGACCGCCGAACTGTCTGGTCTGGCGATGGCCGGGGCGGAGTTCACGGTCGGCGTCGCACCGCTCGCCGTGCGCGCCGACGAGACGGCGCCGTTGACACTGCCGGACGGTGTCGTCGTCCACGCCGGCCACGGCGGTGTCGACGCCGTCGACTTCGGCTTCGCCGCACACCGCGGGACCGACATGCTGCCGCTGTCGAAGAGCGCATCGGGTGGCGAGCTGTCACGGGTGATGCTCGCGATCGAGGTCGTGCTGGCCGCGTCGGTGGAGGGTACCACCATGGTGTTCGACGAAGTCGATGCCGGAGTCGGAGGGCGTGCCGCCGTGCAGATCGGTCGGCGCCTGGCCCGTCTCGCCCGCACCCATCAGGTCATCGTCGTCACCCATCTGCCCCAGGTGGCCGCCTACGCCGACATCCATCTGCTGGTCGCGCCGACCGGCAGGAACGGGACCAGCGGGGTGCGTCGGCTCAGCGAGGACGACCGGGTGGCCGAACTGGCGCGCATGCTGGCGGGCCTGGGCGAATCGGACACCGGGCGGGCGCATGCGCGGGAACTCCTCGACGCGGCCCAGCAGGACCGGGCGGCATCTTCCTAGTCGCGGCCGCACCTGCGAGCCGTCAGGGTGCGCTCGGCGCCGGTTGGGTAGCGGAATGGCGACCTCCGGCAGCGTCGAGATCCCGGACCCACTGGCGGCCGAGGCGAAAGGCAGCCTTGGCCGGCGCACCGACCTGTTGCCCGTGTGACAGTATGTAACTTCTGAGGCAGGTGTTACGGCGCGCCTCCACCTCTACTTGATGGTTCGCCGACAGAATCACCGACATGAAGATGTCAGCGCTGCTCACCCGTAATGCCAGTTCACGGCCGGGAATCACCGGCACCGCTCGCGTGGACCGCGACATCGATCGCCTGCTGCGGCGTATCGGCCCCGGTGACGTTGTGGTCATCGACGCGCTCGATCTCGACCGGATCACCGCCGACGCCCTGGTCGAGGCCCGGGTGGCGGGTGTGGTCAACGCGTCCCCGTCCATCTCCGGGCGCTACCCCAACCTCGGGCCGGAGGTGCTGGTGGCGAACGGCATTGCGCTGATCGACGAAACCGGCCCGGAGGTCTTCAAGAAGGTCAAAGACGGCCACCGGGTGCGGCTGCACAACGGCGGTGTCTACTCCGGTGACCGGCGCCTGATTGCGGGCTCCGAGCGCACCGCCCACGAGATCCACGAGTTGATGCACGAGGCCAAGAGCGGGTTGGTCGCGCACCTCGAGGCATTCGCGGGCAACACCATCGAATTCATCCGCAGCGAGAGCCCGTTGCTCATCGACGGCGTCGGTATCCCGGACATCGACGTCGACCTCAACCGCCGCCACGTGGTCATCGTCGCGGAGGAACCGCACGCCGCCGACGATCTCAAGGCGCTCAAACCGTTCATCAAGGAGTACCAGCCCGTGCTGGTCGGCGTCGGGACTGGCGCGGACATCCTGCGCAAGGCGGGGTACCGTCCCGCGCTCATCGTCGGCGATCCCGACCGGATGAGCGCGGAGGTGTTGCGCAGTGGCGCCCAGGTGGTGCTGCCTGCCGACGCCGACGGACACGCCGCAGGTCTGGAGCGCATCCAGGACCTCGGAGTGGGGGCGATGACGTTCCCGGCTGCCGGTTCGGCCGCCGACCTCGCGCTGCTGCTGTGCGATCACCATGGCGCATCGCTGATCGTCACGGTCGGTCACACCGCGAGCATCGAGGAGTTCTTCGACCGCAATCGTCAGCGCAGCAACCCGTCGACATTCCTGACCCGCCTCAAGGTGGGGGAGAAGCTCGTCGACGCGAAAGCCGTTGCCACGCTGTACCGCAGCCGGGTCTCCGGTGGCGCCATCGCATTGCTCATCCTGGCGATGCTGGTCGCGGTGATCGCTGCGCTATGGGTTTCGCGCGCCGACGCCGCGGTCCTCGAGTGGATCCAGCAGTACTGGAATCAGCTCGTGCTGTGGGCCCAGGGTCTGGTCAGTTAGGCGGTGGCGGTGATATCCCTGCGCACACATGCGATCTCGCTGGCGGCGGTCTTCCTGGCGTTGGCGATCGGCGTCGCGCTGGGATCGGGACTGCTGTCGAACACGGTGCTGTCCGGATTGCAGGACGACAAACAGGATCTGCAGAACCAGATCAACGTCCTCACCGACGAGAAAAACGCACTGAACCAACGGCTGAGCGCCGCAGAGGAGTTCGATGCGCAGATCGCCCCGCGTGTCTTACGGGACACGCTCGGCGGCAAGTCGGTGGTCCTGTTCCGTACACCCGATGCCTCCGACGACGACGTCGACGCGCTGACCCGCTCGGTCGGGCAGGCCGGCGGCACGGTCAGCGGGTCGATCACGCTCACCCAGGAGTTCGTGAGCGCCAACTCCTCGGAAAAGCTTCTGTCAGTGGTGAATTCGCCGATCGTGCCGGCCGGAAAGCAATTGAGCACCGCCGCGGTGGATCAGGGTTCACAGGCCGGGGATCTGCTCGGTATCGCGTTGCTGCTCAATAAGGACCCGGCCGCACCGGTCGTGAGCGACGCCGAACGCGACACCGTGTTGACCGCGCTGCGTGACACCGGCTTTCTCACCTTCGGCACCGATGCCGTCGGTGCCGCCGACACAGCGCTGATCGTCACCGGCGGCGCCCTCGGCGACGATGCGGGCAACCGCGGTCCCACGGTGGCTCGGTTCGCGGCCGGACTCGCAAGACACGGGGGCACCGTCCTGGCGGGCCGGGACGGGTCCGCCTCGGGGACCGGCGCCGTTGCCGTGACCAGATCGGATCCGGCATTGGCCGGTGCGGTCAGCACCGTCGACGACGTGGACACCGAATCGGGACGGATCACCTCGGTGCTCGCGCTCGCCGATCTGATCGGCGGTGCCCGGCCGGGCCAGTACGGAGTCGGTCAGGGGGCGGGCGCGGTCACGATCGCCCGGTGAGGCCCGGCGCGCCACCGACCACCTGTCGGAGTCGGTGTTAGGGTGGGGTTCCGTGGGTCGGCAGGCCCCAAAGCTAGGACCACGCCTAGACAAGTAAGCCCTGCCCGTCGTCACGGAGGTTGTTCTTGCCCGCGCTACGCAAGCATCCGCAAACGGCCACAAAGCACCTCTTCGTCACGGGCGGCGTCGTGTCCTCCCTGGGCAAGGGACTGACGGGCTCGAGCCTCGGACAGTTGTTGACTGCCAGGGGCCTGCAGGTGACGATGCAGAAGCTCGACCCCTATCTCAACGTCGACCCCGGCACCATGAATCCTTTCCAGCACGGTGAGGTGTTCGTCACCGAGGACGGCGCCGAGACCGACCTCGACGTCGGCCACTACGAACGGTTCCTCGACCGGAACCTGTCGGGGTCCGCCAACGTCACCACGGGGCAGATCTATTCGTCGGTGATCGCCAAGGAACGCCGCGGGGAGTACCTCGGTGACACCGTGCAGGTGATCCCGCACATCACCGACGAGATCAAGAGCCGCATCCTGGCGATGGCCGCGCCGGACGAGCGCGGCAACCGTCCGGACGTGGTGATCACCGAAGTCGGCGGCACGGTCGGTGACATAGAATCCCTGCCCTTCCTGGAGGCCGCGCGCCAGGTGCGCCACGAGGTCGGCCGCGAGAACTGCTTCTTCCTGCATTGCTCACTGGTGCCCTACATGGCGCCCTCAGGTGAGCTGAAGACCAAACCCACGCAGCACTCGGTCGCCGCGCTGCGCAGCATCGGCATCCAACCGGACGCCCTGATCCTGCGCTGCGACCGGGACGTGCCCGAGGCGCTGAAGAACAAGATCGCGCTGATGTGCGACGTCGACATCGACGGGGTCATCTCGACGCCGGACGCGCCGTCGATCTACGACATCCCCAAGGTGCTGCACCGTGAGGAACTCGACGCCTACGTGGTGCGGCGGTTGAACCTGCCGTTCCGCGACGTGGACTGGACCCAGTGGAACGATCTGCTCAAGCGGGTGCACGAACCGCACGAGACCGTCCGGATCGCGCTGGTCGGCAAGTACGTCGACCTCTCCGATGCGTACCTGTCGGTGACCGAAGCGCTGCGTGCGGGCGGGTTCTTCCACCACGCCAAGGTCGAGATGCGGTGGGTGGCCTCCGACGACTGCGAACTCGACAGCGGTGCGGCCGCGGCGCTGGCCGACGTCGACGGGGTGCTGATCCCCGGCGGGTTCGGCATCCGCGGTATCGAAGGCAAGATCGGCGCGATCACCTACGCCCGCAAACGCGGCCTGCCGGTGTTCGGGCTGTGCCTCGGGTTGCAGTGCATCGTGATCGAGGCGGCCCGCTCGGTGGGCATCACAGGAGCGAACTCCGCCGAATTCGATCCGGCCACCCCCGACCCGGTCATCTCGACGATGGCCGACCAGCGTGACGCCGTGGCCGGTGCGGCCGATCTGGGTGGCACCATGCGGTTGGGGGCCTACCCGGCTGTGCTGGAGGAAGATTCGATCGTCGCGCGAGCGTACCAGGCGACCGAGGTCTCCGAACGGCACCGGCACCGCTACGAGGTCAACAACAGTTACCGCGACCGCATCGCCGAGAGTGGGCTGCGCTTCTCGGGCACGTCGCCCGACGGCCATCTGGTCGAATTTGTCGAGTACGACGCCGAGCAGCATCCGTTCCTCGTCGGCACCCAGGCGCACCCCGAACTCAAGAGCCGGCCCACCCGGCCGCACCCGCTGTTCGCCGCGTTCGTCGGCGCGGCGCTCGACTACAAGGCCGCCGAGCGGCTACCGGTCGAGATTCCCGAGCAACGGTCCAACGGGGTGGAGCTGCTGCAAGAACCCGCGTCCCGTGGCTGAGCACGACTTCGAAACCGTCAACAGCGAGACCGTCTACGTCGGCAACATCTTCGCGTTACGCGCCGACGAGGTGCGGATGCCGGGTGGCAGCACCGCCCGCCGCGAGGTCGTCGAACACTACGGTGCGGTGGCGATCGCCGCGCTCGACGACGACGCCAATATCGCGTTGGTCTACCAGTACCGTCACCCGCTCGGCCGTCGGCTGTGGGAACTGCCCGCGGGACTGCTCGACATGGGCGGCGAGCCGCCGCACGCGACCGCGGCCCGGGAACTGCAGGAAGAGGCAGGACTGTCGGCGGCGCAGTGGCGAGTCCTGGTCGACCTCGATTCCGCGCCCGGGTCCAGCGACGAGAGCGTGCGGGTCTTCCTCGCGACGGGAATCAGCGAGATCGACCGGCCCGACGCGCACGACGAAGAGGCGGACCTGATCGTCAAGCGGGTGCCGCTGTCGGAGGCCGTCCGTATGGTGCTGTCCGGGAAGATCGTCAATTCGATCGCGGTGGCGGGGATCCTCGCGGTGCACGCCCTCGACGTCTCAGCTCACGGTGTCGAGTCGCTGCGTCCGGTAGACGCGGAGTGGACCGACCGGCCACGCGCCTTCGCCCTGCGGAAAGGTCACTGATGGCTCCCTCAGCTGTTCGACGGTCGGCGCTCGACGACCAGCTGCAGGGCTACCTCGACCACCTGACGATCGAACGCGGCGTCGCCGCGAACACGCTGAGCTCGTACCGCCGCGATCTGCGCCGCTATTCCGAGCACCTCACCGGCCGCGGGGTCGAGGACCTCGCGAAGGTCACCGAATCCGATGTCAGCGACTTCCTGGTCGCCCTGCGCCGCGGTGATCCCGACACCGGGGCGCACGCGTTGTCGGCGGTGTCGGCTGCGCGGGCGCTGATCGCGGTGCGGGGTCTGCACCGATTCGCGACCGCCGAGGGGCTGACCGATGTCGATGTGGCCCGCGCGGTCAAACCGCCCACCCCCGGGCGCCGGTTACCCAAGAGCCTGTCGATCGACGAAGTCCTCGCACTCCTCGACGGCGCCGGAGGTGACAGCGAGGCCGACGGCCCCCTCACACTGCGCAACCGCGCACTGCTCGAACTGCTGTACTCAACCGGCGCGCGGATCTCCGAAGCGGTCGGCCTCGACCTCGACGACATCGACACCCATGCCCGCTCTGTGCTGCTGAGCGGTAAGGGCGGGAAGCAACGGCTGGTGCCGATCGGCCGGCCTGCGGTGAGCGCGCTGGATACCTACCTGGTCCGGGGGCGGCCGGATCTGGCTCGTCGCGGCCGCGGTACGCCGGCGACCTTCCTCAACGCGCGCGGGGGGCGGCTGTCGCGCCAGAGCGCGTGGCAGGTGCTGCAGGACGCCGCCGACCGGGCCGGGATCACCTCCGCGGTGTCGCCGCACACGTTGCGGCACTCCTTCGCTACCCATCTGCTCGACGGGGGTGCCGACGTGCGCGTCGTCCAGGAACTGCTCGGGCACGCATCGGTGACGACGACGCAGATCTACACCATGGTGACGGTGCATGCGCTGCGCGAGGTGTGGGCGGGGGCGCATCCGCGTGCCCGGTGAGGTACCGCCGCATTTCGCGGTAACCGTCCTTTCCTGCGATATCGGTGCCACCAAGATGGGCAGTCAGACGTTCACTGCACGGCAGTGCCGTGCCGATCGCAGGAGAACCGACATGGCCATTAACCCGCCGCGGTTGCCTTCCTCGTCCGCGGACAGGCTCCCGGTTCAGCAACCGATTCCCGCCAGCGAGAAGCCCCTCAGTTTGGTCGGCGCCCGATGAATTCGCCCGTGACGGTGAAGGAAGCCGGAGTCGGCGTGATGCTCCCCAGTTTCGATCCCTTCCGGCTCGGCACTCCGCCGCTCCTGGCCGCCGCCCGCCTCGCTGAAGACCTGGGGTTTGACTCAGGGTGGGTCGGTGATCATCTGAGCTTCCATCCGCCAGTATTGGAACCGTGCGGGGCGCTCGCGGCCGTCGCTGCTGTCACTCAGCGGCTGGTGTTGGGCACCGGCGTGCTGCTCCTGCCGATGCGCAATCCGGTATGGACCGCCAAGCAGCTCGGGACGGTCGCTGCGCTCGCGCCCGACCGCCTGATCGTGGGAGTGGGTGTGGGCGGGGAGAACCCGGCGGAGTTCGAGGCCGCCGGGTACCCCGTTGCACAGCGTGGCCGCAGGCTCGACGAGGCGATGGTCGTCCTCGACGCGCTGCTGCGCGGCGAGGCTGTGGACCACCCGGGCCCATTGCTTCCGGTGCATTCGCCGAAGCTCGAGCCGGTGCCATCGTCTCGCCCACCGCTGGTGGTCGGCGGTCGATCCGCCCACGCGGTGCGGCGCGCGGCCCGGCTCGCCCAAGGCTGGTTCGCGGTGTGGCTAAGTCCCCGTCGAGTGCGCGCGGCGGTCGAAGATCTGCGGGCGCACGCCGAGGAGTTCCGCAGGCCGGTGTGCACGACGGTGATGTTGTTGTTCGCACACATCACCGAAGACGCGGAAACGGGTCGCGCCGAACTCCAACGATTCGTCGCGGGCCAGTACGGCATGCCCGTCGAAGCAATTGAGAAATGGTGTGTGATCGGAAGCGAGGCGCGGGTGGCCGACGCGCTCGCGGAGTACCGTGACGCCGGCGCCGAGTCGTTCGTGATGATGCCGACCGCCGCGAACGTGCTGGAACAGTACGAGCGCCTCGCCGCGGTTCGCGGGAGGTTTGCGACGTCCGTCTGACGAGCCGATCGCGTCGCCAGACCGACTCGCAGGTGCCTACGGAGCGAATTTTCGGCCCAGCAGGTGGCGGGCAACGACCAGCTTGGCGACCTGCGCGGTTCCGTCGGCGATCTCGAAGGCCAACACGTCGCGCAGCCGCTGCCCCTGCAGACTGTCGGTTCCCCATCCAGCGTGGCCGAAGGTCAGCAGCGCCTGGTGCACGACCTCACCTGCGGTCTTGGGTGCGAACCACTTGGCCATGTTCGCGGCCACCGTGTGATCCAAGCCCTGGTCCTTTCGCCACAGCGCCTCGTAGCAGAGGTGACGCGCTCCGGCCAGCCTGGTGGCGTGCTCGATCAGCGGGAACGCCACGCCCTGGTTGCGACCTATCGGTCCACCGAAAGCCTGCCGCGTTCGCGCGTATTCCAGTGCGTCGTCGAGCGCCGCCTGGGCGATGCCGACGCACATCAGGCCGATCACCGCCCGCGAGTAGTCGAAGCCTTGCATCACCGACACGAATCCGGCGCCCTCCTGCCCGATCAACTCGTCGCGACCCACCGGCACCCCATCGAAATGCAGCGACGCTCGCCCGATGGCTCGGCCACCGTGGTCATCGAGCGCGGTTCGCGCGATCCGCTCGTCGTTCAGGTCGACGTAGAACGCGCTGACTCCACGGGCCCCGGGCCCTCCCGTGCGCGCGAACACCACACCGGTGTCGGCCGACATCCCCATCGAGATCGAAGTCTTCTCACCCAGCAGCCGCCAGCCTGCCCCGTCGCGCTGCGCACGCAGCGACAAGTTGGCCGCGTCGGACCCGTGTTCTGGCTCGGTGAGCACCAGCGCCGACAGTGCGGTGCCATCGGCGATCGGAGGTAGCCACCGCGCCAGCTGCTCCTCGCTGGCATTGCCGACCAAGATGTCGGCGTTGAGACCGGCGATCAGCAGGATGTAACAGGCGTTGATGTCGGCCCGCGAGATCTCCTCGGCTGCTATGCCGGTCGTCACGGCGTCGGCCCCCTGGCCGCCGAAACGCTCCGGAATGCGCAGGCCGGTCAGGCCCATCGCCGCCATCTGGCGCGGTAACTCCGGGCGCATCCGCGCGGCCCGGTCATCGGCCTGGTAGTGCGGAGCGAGCACCCGCTGGGCGAATGTAGCGAGTTCACGCCGGAAGGCCTCTTGGTCTGGGTCGAAAGCGTAGTGCACGTGCGGCTCCTGGATACGTTGCTCGGGGGACGGAAATGGTGTCAACCACGCCAATTGCGCTGACATCGTCCCTTGTGGTTGGACACTGATGAACCCCGGTCCGCCCGGCGTCACGGCGCTTCGCCTGACGGTCGCCACCGTCAGTCTGCCAGCGGCAACCAGGCGCGGCCTCGACCGGCAGTCCCCGAAACCGCTGCCAGCTGAGGGCCGCGCAGAAAGGTTGCATCGATTCCTCGATGCAACCGCTCGAGCGCCTTTTCTGGTACCGCAGCACCAAGGCGGTGCTTTCCCGCGCTCTACCGCTGGGAACGGACGGTGGTAGTGCTGCTGCTTGTGTCGCCGTTCCTCGGTGCCACACGGGGTCTCCCCGACGAGAGAGTGGTGCCCCCGTCCGGCGATCGCGCACCAGTCGACGACCAGCTGCGCACCGATTTCGGTTACGACGCCGGAGCCGCGGTGACGGCCGTCATGCCCGACGTCGGCGTGGTCCCACCGAGCAACTCGCCCGGCACAGCGCCGAGCCAACTCGCCCGGCGCAGCGCCGAGCTTCGGCACGACGCCGACCGGGACACTGGCGGTCACGATGCCGGTGCCGTTGTTTGTTCTGCATCCCCTTCGGTCTGTCGATGGACGAAACCGTCGCGCTGGGGCTGGCGCACGCCGGCCGGGACGCCGCACGCGTTGCGCCCGAAAGCCGATCTGTCGCCACCTAGTGCCCGCGCCGCACAGCCGTAACCGCAAGTCGTCTGCGGGTCTACCGGTATCGGCAGTCCCGCGCGTTAAACTCAACCGGATGTTCGCCCTGCGTGTGGAGTGCCCGGCCTGCGGCGGTCCGGCATGACCGATGACGCCGCAGGTGCCGACGCGCCCGTGGCGACGGGCCTGACCGGACGGCCGTACCGCTCGAGCCCCGAACCCGCACCCCGCAGCACGCACGGACCGGCCAAGGTCATCGCGATGTGCAACCAGAAGGGTGGGGTCGGCAAGACCACCTCGACGATCAACCTCGGCGCCAGCCTCGCCGAATACGGCCGGCGGGTGCTGCTGGTCGACCTCGACCCGCAGGGGGCGCTGTCCGCCGGCCTCGGCGTGCCGCACTACGAACTCGACCACACCGTGCACAACCTGCTGGTCGAACCGCGGGTGTCGATCGACGACGTCCTGATCAGCACCCGGGTCAGGAACCTCGACCTGGTACCGAGCAACATCGACCTGTCCGCCGCGGAGATCCAGCTGGTCAACGAGGTCGGCCGCGAGCAGACACTGGGCCGTGCGCTGCATCCGGTGCTGGACCGCTACGACTACGTGCTGATCGACTGTCAGCCGTCGCTCGGACTCCTCACGGTCAACGGGCTGGCCTGCAGCGACGGTGTGATCATCCCCACCGAGTGCGAGTACTTCTCGCTTCGCGGCCTGGCGCTGCTCACCGACACCGTCGACAAGGTCCGTGACCGGCTCAACCCGAAGCTCGACATCAGCGGCATCCTCGTGACCCGCTACGACCCGCGCACCGTCAACGCCCGGGAGGTCATGGCACGGGTGGTCGAGCGGTTCGGCGACCTGGTCTTCGACACCGTCATCACCCGCACGGTGCGCTTCCCGGAGACCAGCGTCGCGGGCGAACCGATCACGACGTGGGCGCCGAAGTCGGCCGGTGCCGAGGCCTACCGCGCGCTGGCGCGGGAAGTCATCGACCGGTTCGGCGCGTGAGTGGCGAGGACGCCGAGCAGCCAGACAAGAGTGGGTTCCAGGTTCGGCTGAACAATTTCGAGGGACCGTTCGATCTGCTGCTGCAGCTGATCTTCGCCCACCGGCTCGACGTCACCGAGGTCGCGCTGCACCAGGTCACCGACGACTTCATCGCCTACACCAAGGCTATCGGCCGGCAACTCGAACTGGACGAGACGACGGCGTTCCTGGTGATCGCCGCGACGCTGCTCGACCTCAAGGCCGCCCGCCTTTTGCCCGCCGGCGAGGTCCACGACGAAGAGGACCTCGCCCTGCTCGAGGTACGTGACCTGCTGTTCGCCCGCCTGCTGCAGTACCGGGCGTTCAAACACGTCGCGGTCATGTTCGCCGAACTCGAGGCCGCCGCGCTGCGCAGCTACCCGCGCGCGGTGTCCCTGGAGCCCCGCTACGGCGAACTGCTACCGGAGGTCATGCTCGGGGTCGACGCCGAGCGGTTCGCCGAGATCGCGGCGTCGGCGTTCACCCCTCGGCCGGTGCCGAGCGTCGGCACCGACCACCTGCATGCGCCCGCGGTGTCGGTGCCCGAACAGGCCGAGCGATTGCTGGCGCTGCTCGAGCAGCGAGGCGTCGGCCAGTGGGCGACGTTCACCGATCTGGTCGCCGACTGCCGGGGCGGCATCGAGATCGTCGGCCGTTTCCTGGCGCTGCTCGAGCTGTACCGGGTGCGGGCGGTAGCATTTGAGCAGGCAGAACCGCTTGGTGTGCTCCAGGTTTCGTGGACCGGGGATCGGCCGACCAACGACCAACTGGTAACCGTCGACGCGGGAGAACAACGAGAGCAATGACCGACGAGAGCACCGACGGCAACCTCGGCACCGACGTCGCGACCGCCCCCGGGCTCGACGACTCCGAACTGCGCAACGTGCTCGAGGCCCTGCTCCTGGTCGTGGACACCCCTGCGACGGTGGACCAGCTGGCCGCGGTGACCGAGCAGCCCCGCTACCGGATCGTCACCGCCCTCACCGAGCTGGCCGCCGAGCTGGCCGCCCGTGACAGCGGTATCGACCTGCGCGAGGCCGGCGGTGGCTGGCGGATGTACACCCGGTCCCGCTACGCCCCGTACGTGGAGCGGCTGCTGCTCGACGGCGCCCGCTCCAAACTCACCCGCGCGGCGCTGGAGACCCTGGCCGTGGTCGCCTACCGTCAGCCGGTGACCCGTGCACGGGTCAGCGCGGTCCGTGGGGTCAACGTCGACGCGGTCATGCGCACACTGCTGGCCCGCGGACTGGTCACCGAGGCGGGCACCGATCCCGACTCGGGCGCGGTCACGTTCGCCACCACCGAGCTGTTCCTCGAGCGGCTCGGGCTGTCCTCGCTGGCCGACCTGCCCGACATCGCCCCGCTGCTGCCCGACGTCGACGTGATCGACGATCTGAGCGAATCGCTCGCGGACGAACCGAGGTTCATGAAACTGGGCGGCGTGCCCGCACCCACCGGACAGCCGATGTCCTACGACGTGGACAAGGATGACCGATGACCGAACCCGACGGTGTCCGACTGCAGAAAGTGTTGTCGCAGGCCGGAGTCGCGTCCCGCCGCGTCGCCGAGAAGATGATCCTCGACGGCCGCGTCGAAGTCGACGGCCGCGTCGTCACCGAACTCGGCACCAGGGTCGATCCCGCCGCGGCCGACATCCGGGTCGACGGCACCCGGGTCCTGCTCGACGACACGCTCGTGCACCTCGCGATCAACAAACCGCGCGGGATGCACTCCACGATGTCCGACGACCGTGGGCGGCCCTGTATCGGCGACCTGGTCGAGCACCGGGTGCGCGGCAACAAGGGGTTGTTCCACGTCGGCCGCCTCGACGCCGACACCGAGGGTCTGATGCTGCTGACCAACGACGGCGAACTCGCGCACCGGTTGATGCATCCGTCCTACGAGGTGCCCAAGACCTACGTGGCCACCGTGCTGGGAACCGTCCCGCGCGGGCTGGGCAAGATGTTGCGCGCCGGAGTGGAACTGGACGACGGACCCGCCCGGGTCGACGACTTCGCAGTCGTGGACGCGATGCCCGGCCGGTCGATGGTCCTGGTGACCCTGCACGAGGGGCGGAAGCGTATCGTTCGTCGCTTGCTGACGGCGGTCGGATTCCCGGTGCAGGAGCTGGTGCGCACCGACATCGGGTCGGTCTCGCTCGGCGATCAGCGCCCCGGCAGCATCCGGGTGTTGACCCGCAAGGAGATCGGTGAACTGTACAAGGCGGTGGGGATGTGACTGACGCAACGGTGATCGCCGTCGACGGCCCCGCCGGCACCGGAAAGTCCTCGGTGTCAAGGGCTTTGGCCCGCGCGCTGGGCGCCCGGTATCTCGACACCGGGGCGATGTATCGCATCGTGACCCTGGCCGTGTTACGTGCGGGCATCGATCCCTCCGACGGCGACGCGGTGGCCGCGGCGGTCGACGACGTCGATCTCGCGGTCGGCTACGACCCCGATGAGGACCACTGTCTGCTTGCCGGAGAAGATGTTTCGGCCGAGATCCGCGGAGCCGCCGTCACGCGGGCGGTGTCGGCGGTGTCCGCGGTGCCCGCGGTGCGCGCGCGGCTGGTGGACCTGCAGCGCCGGTTGGTCGACGGAGCGGGCAGCGTGGTCGTCGAGGGTCGCGACATCGGCACCGTGGTGCTGCCCGATGCCGACGTCAAGATCTTCCTCACCGCCTCGGCCGAGGAGCGGGCGCGCAGGCGCAACGTGCAGAACGTCACCAACGGACTGCCCGACGACTACGCCTCCGTCCTGGCCGACGTCCGGCGTCGCGACCATCTCGACTCGACCCGGCCGGTCTCGCCCCTGCGCGCCGCCGCCGACGCCGTGGTCGTCGACACCAGCGATATGACCGAGACCGACGTGGTCGCGCACCTGCAGGATCTGGTGCATCAGAGGGCGGGAACGCCACGATGACCTCACCGGAGGACGGTACCTGGGTCGACGAACGCGACTGGGAGGAGCAGTGGCCTGAGGCCGCCGAAGACATCCAGGCGGCCATCGAGGAGGCATCCGCCCCACCCCCCGTGGTGGCCGTCGTGGGCCGTCCCAACGTCGGTAAGTCGACGCTGGTGAACCGCATCCTGGGCCGGCGTGAGGCGGTGGTGCAGGACATTCCGGGCGTCACACGGGACCGCGTCTCCTACGACGCGACGTGGGCCGGACGCCGTTTCGTCGTACAGGACACCGGCGGCTGGGAGCCCGACGCGAAGGGCCTGCAACAACTGGTCGCCGACCAGGCCACCGTCGCGATGCGGACCGCCGACGCGATCATTCTCGTGGTCGACGCCGTCGTCGGCGCCACGGCAGCCGACGAAGCCGCCGCGCGGATGCTGCGCAAATCGGGCAAACCGGTGTTCCTGGCGGCCAACAAGGTCGACACCGAACGCGGAGAGGCCGATGCGGCCGCGCTGTGGTCGTTGGGGATCGGTCAGCCACATTCGGTGAGCGCCATCCATGGCCGCGGCGTCGCCGATCTGCTCGACCAGGTCCTCGAGAAGCTGCCCGAGGTGTCCGAGGTCGGCGGGGGCTCCGGGGGTCCGCGCCGTGTCGCGCTCGTCGGCAAACCGAACGTCGGCAAGAGTTCGCTGCTCAACCGGCTCGCCGGGGACGAACGGTCGGTGGTGCACGACGTCGCCGGGACGACGGTCGATCCGGTCGACTCGCTGATCGAACTCGGCGGCAAGACGTGGCGGTTCGTCGACACGGCAGGGCTGCGCCGCAAGGTCGGCCAGGCCAGCGGCCACGAGTTCTACGCCTCGGTGCGCACCCACGGCGCCATCGACGCGGCCGAAGTCGTGCTCGTGCTGATCGACGCCTCCCAACCGCTGACCGAGCAGGATCAGCGGGTACTGTCGATGGTCATCGAGGCCGGCCGGGCGCTGGTGCTCGCCTTCAACAAGTGGGACCTCGTCGACGAGGACCGCCGCTATCTGTTGGACCGCGAGATCGACCGGGAGCTGGCGCAGGTGCAGTGGGCGCCGCGGGTCAACATCTCGGCGATGACCGGTCGGGCCGTGCAGAAACTGGTGCCCGCCCTGGAAACCTCGCTGCAATCGTGGGATGCCCGCATCCCGACGGGCCGGCTCAACACGTTCTTCAAGGAGATCGTGGCCGCCACGCCGCCTCCGGTTCGGGGCGGCAAGCAGCCCAGAATCCTGTTCGCCACCCAGGCCACCGCACGGCCGCCGACGTTCGTGTTGTTCACCAGCGGTTTCCTCGAGGCGGGCTATCGGCGTTTCCTCGAGCGGCGGCTCCGTGAGACCTTCGGATTCGAGGGCAGCCCGATCAGGATCAACGTTCGGGTACGCGAGAAGCGCGGTTCGCGTTCGCGCTAGTACAGTGTGCGCGGCTAGTACAGTGTGGAGATCAGCAGACCACGAGAGGGGACGACGGTGGCTGAACGAGCCTTCCGTGCCGCACCCTCGCACGCCTGCGCCCTTCAGCCCTTCTGGCCGTCGCGCCGGTTGATGGCTTTCGACGAGTGGTGTTGTCCGCGTCCGTAGAAGCACGCGCCCACTGATCGTTCAGGCTGCCTTGACCAGGCGCCGCGGAGTCGAAAGCCGGACCCATGCGTTCGCTACTGATCATCGCCCTCGTCGGCGTAGGTGCCCAGCTCGTCGACGGTGCACTCGGGATGGCGTTCGGTGTCACCGCCTCCACCCTGCTGGTGCTGTCCGGTGTGGCCGCCGCGCAGGCCAGCGCCGCGGTCCACCTGGCCGAGGTGGGCACCACGCTGGCTTCGGGCATCTCGCACTGGCGCTTCAAGAACCTCGACTGGTCGATCGTCGCCAAGCTCGGCGTTCCGGGAGCGGTCGGCGCATTCCTCGGCGCCACGGTGCTGTCGGCGCTGTCCACCGAGGACGCCACACCGCTGATGGCCGCGATCCTGCTGTGCATCGGCGCCTACGTCCTGCTGCGCTTCTCGCTGCGCACCCCGCCGGTGATCGGCGGCGACGGCACCAAACACGGCGCCAAGTTCCTCACCCCGCTGGGGCTCTTCGGCGGATTCATCGACGCCTCCGGCGGCGGCGGATGGGGCCCGATCACCACCAGCACCCTGCTCTCGAGCGGTAAGACCGCGCCACGCACGGTCATCGGTTCGGTCAGCGCGTCGGAATTCCTCGTGGCGCTGTCCGCCTCGCTGGGCTTCCTCGTCGGTTTGCGTGACGAGTTCTTCGACAACCTCGGTGTGGTGGCGGCGCTGGCCGTCGGCGGTGTGATCGCCGCACCCATCGCCGCGTGGCTCGTCAGCCGGATCAGCCCCGCACTGCTGGGCACCGCGGTCGGCGGCATCATCGTGTTCACCAACTCCCAGAAACTGGTCCACTACTTCGGTATCGGGTGGCCGTGGTCGACGCTGATCTACTCGGTCATCGGCGTGGCCTGGGCGGTCTTCCTGGTGCTGGCGTGGCGGATCATGCGCGCCCCGGCATACGTTCCCTGCGAGCTCGAATCGCAAGTGACGGTTGCCGAGCAGCCCCCGGAAACCGCCGACGAGGTGCGCTGAGGCCGGTTCGAGGGGCTGGCACTAGGGTTCCCCGGGTGCCCGTCGTCGACATGGTCCTCATCGCCCTCGCGGGGGTCGGGGCGGGCGCCATCAACGCGATCGTCGGGTCGGGCACCCTGATCACCTTCCCGACGCTGGTCGCGCTCGGTTATCCGCCGGTGACGTCGACCATGTCGAACGCGGTCGGCCTGGTGGCCGGGGGAGTGTCCGGCACCTGCGGTTACCGCCGCGAACTGCGCGGGCAGTGGCACCGGCTGCGCTGGCAGATCCCGGCCTCGCTGGTCGGTGCGATGGGTGGGGCGTGGCTGCTGCTGCATCTGCCCGAGAAGGTCTTCGCCCAAGTGGTGCCGGTGCTGCTGATCGGCGCGCTGGTACTGGTCGTGGTCGGTCCGCGGATCCAGGCGTGGGCACGGCGCCGGGCCGAGGACAGCGGACGCTCGGCCGACCACGTGAGCCCTGGGCGGATGGTGGCGCTGGTGGCCGCGACGTTCGCGGTGGGCGTCTACGGCGGCTACTTCACCGCTGCGCAGGGCATTCTGCTGATCGCGGCGATGGGGGCGCTGTTGCCGGAGTCGATGCAACGGATGAACGGTGCCAAGAACCTGCTCTCGCTGATCGTCAACATCGTCGCGGCCGTCGCCTACACCTTGGTGGCGTTCGACCGGATCAGCTGGGCTGCCGCCGGTCTGATCGCGGGCGGTTCCCTGATCGGCGGATTCCTCGGCGCGCACTACGGCCGAAGGCTGTCGCAGAACGCGTTGCGGGCGGTGATCGTCGTTGTCGGCCTGATCGGGCTGTGGCGGTTGGTGACCGTCTAGCGTGCCCGGCCTCTATGAGCAGCGCTTCGCGGTGCGCGTGCTGGCCGTCGTGGACGGGCCGGGCCCAGCTGATCCGCGAAAGCCACAGCGAGGTGTCGTCTACGCTTACGATCACCTCTTCGAGGCTATGGGTGGCGCCGGGTGGGCTCGAGTGTGCGACGCCATACGCCGTCCTCAGCGTGTCGCGGACAAAACCGCACAATGGTGAAGCGGTTGGGATTCGCAGTGGGGGGTGCGGTAGGCTCACGTGCTGCCGCATGAGCAATCCCGCGGCAACGGGCTGTGGCGCAGCTTGGTAGCGCACTTGACTGGGGGTCAAGTGGTCGCAGGTTCAAATCCTGTCAGCCCGACGCAGGTCAGAGGGTGTTTTCGAGCAATCGGAGACGCTCTCTTCGCCTTTCTACCGCCACTGTTTACCGCCACGCACTCTAGTATCCGTACAGCGCGGGTATGGGATTCCTCTAGATTTCGTTTAGTCTGGTAGACGATTGATGAGGGAGGTGACAGCGATGAATAAGTACCAACGCCAGATGCGGATGCAGCAGACGGCGGTTGACGTGCTGCGTCGTGATCCCTCTCTGCTGTCGGACACACGGCTTCTTGACCGTCTGGACACCATCGCGGGTCAGACGTTCGGTCAGCCCTACGGTCGCTGCATCACCCTATGGGAAACCCTGTTGCGCGACGGAGACGTCGATGAGGTGTCCCGTGTGGTTCTCCAGGACACGGAGTTCGGCGGCTACATGCGCACGGTTTCTCCGCTAGGTGTGCTCGTCACCCCGGAGCAGCGTCGTGCTGTTGTGTACGGTGACACGCTCGTCGTGGCGTGAGGACTGACCAGCTTGCGTTAGGTATCGCCGAAGCATGTCGGGTACTGCGTGAGCCGTACGTTGTGGTATTCGGTTCGCAGTCGATCTTGGGCAGTTACTCCGAGTCTGAACTCCCTGCTGAGGTGACGCGTTCGCGTGAGATGGATGTGTCGCCTTGGCGGGAGTTGGTCGGTAGCGCCAGCCGCGAGGAGATTGCCGACGCCATCAACACCGTCAACTACCAGCTCGGTGAGGAATCTGAGTTCGATTACCAACACGGGTTCTACATCGAGGCGATTTCCCGCGACATGGTGCTACTGCCAGAAGGCTGGGACAACCGCCTGGTGCATTTCACCGCCGACCTTTCCGACCAGTCCTACGGTGTCAAAGGGTTCTGCCTGGACCCGCACGACCTCTGTGTGGCCAAAACCCTTGCAGGACGGGGACACGACCGCGTGTTCGTTGCCGAACTGGTCAAGGCTGAACTCGTTGACCCCCAGGTGATCCTGAGCCGCCTTCAGGGAACGATCCTATGGACCTCCGACTACACCTATGACAAGGGTCTGGCGGTGCATCGCGCGGTGGAGCACGTCAAGTTCGTGATGCGCGGCGAAGCCTAGTTTCAATGCCGGGTAGTTAAGCGTGTGATTATTGGGTCAAGTGTGACACGCGGGACTGGTTGAGCTTTCCGGGGTAATGGGTGCGGCTCCTGGTAGAAGCGAGATCGCCACGATCCGTTTCTACGAAGGAGCCGCGATGGCCGATTCTGTCATGCCCGTCCGGTGCGGGGCCAGCGGTCGCGGCGGAATCGATCTCGTCGAGCAGCGTGGACAAGCGGGTCACTCGACATCTCCTGTTCGATTCTTCTCAAGTGCGGTCAGGAAGGGGCTGGGTTCGCCGTGCCAGGTGACGAGCAGTTCCTCGCGGGCGCGGGTACAGGCCACGAAGAGAAGGCAGCGTTCCCGCTCCAGATCCTGCTGATGCGATTGCCTGTCAACTTCGACGGGGGTAACGGCGTTGGCGGCGGGCACCTGCTTGGCGCTGACCCCGGCGACACACATGCAGCGAAATTCCAGGCCCTTCACGCGGTGCATCGTTCCCACCCGAACCGCGTCGTCATCGTCGGATGCCTTCGCCAGGTCGACGCTGTCGATCCCAGCGGCCCGCAGGGCGCTTTCAATCTTCGCCGTCAGCCACTTGGCGCGGACGGCGATGGCTATCTCCGTCGGCGCGATTCCGCTGTCGATCCAGCCCTTGACGGATGTGGCGATGACCTTCGCCTCCGCCTCGGCGGTTGGGTGCCCACTCAGTGCCGGCGCCTGCCCGTGTACGTAGGACTTGCAGCCGGCGATGGAGTCCAGGCCGTCTTCCATGTCGTCGATCGGTTCGCCGCGCAGCAGGCCGAGGCTCCAGCCGAGAATCTCGGCGGTGGTGCGGTAGTTGATGTTCAGCCGCGAGGACCGGCCGGCGATGTTGATGCCGACTTCGCGCAGGCTGACCCGGTTGTCGTAGATGCGCTGGTGGGTGTCCCCGGCGATGAAGATGTCGTCGGGTGCCTCGGCGACCGCGGCTCGCAGCAGCCGCCACTGGTCGGGGCTGAGGTCTTGGGCCTCGTCGATGATGATGTGGCGGAACGGCTTTTCCGCTGACGCCTCCAGCAGGCGGGTTGCTTCGCGCCGTATGGTTTCGTGCGTCCACACGCCTTGCTGGGTGAGGGCTTGTTCGAACTCCCAGATGGCCTGCCACGCCTGGGCGCGCTGGGCGGCTCCGAGGGCACGGCCGCGGCCGGTCCGTTTGGCGGCCAGGTAGGCGTCGGCGGTGCTGATGCGGCGGGCGAGCACCACCTGCCGCCATTCCTCGGACAAAAACACCGGGGTGAAGGTGAGCCCGAGTTCGTCGATCAGCCCCGCCCACAACGCTTTCTCGTCCTCGGCGCCGAGCAGGTGCGGTGCGCCGTGGCTCTTACGGAAGACGCGGTGGGCGATCCGGTCGACGTGCGACACTTCGATGCGGCTCTCCGCCTTCTCGTCGTCGACGAGCATGTCGAGCCCAGATTTCAGCGTCTCGGACAGCGTGGAGGTGAAGGTGGTGACGAGTACCTTGCCGTCACCGCGTTGGGCGAGCATGTGCGCGCGGTGCAGGGCGACGACAGTCTTGCCGGTGCCGGGGCCGCCGGTAACGCGGGCCGGGCCTCTATAGGTGGCGTCGGCGACGGCCCGCTGGGTCGGGTGCAGGTACACCCGCCAGGTGGCGAACGGGTAAGCGAACACGTCCATCAGTTCGTCGGGGCCGCTGACAAGGACGACGCGGTCGCTGCTGCGCAGGATGGCCGCGTCGATGTCTTCGGTGTCGATGTCTTCGGTGTCGACGGGTTCGTTCAGGATCTGCGCGCCGAGGTCCGCCCAGACTTCCTCGGGGGTGAAGCCTGCGGCGAGACCGAACAACACATCCCACTGTGTTTCGGGCAGAAAGGATTTCGCGGCGTCGAGTTGTGCGGCGTCGGTGACGGTCCGCGCGAACGCGAGCACCTTCTCGTCGATGCCGAGTTTGGTCAGCTCACCGTCCTTGACGTTGGCGAAGATCGGGGTGCCGGCGTTCTTGGCGGCTTCTGCCCTTTCGGGGATCTGACGGTCGAGTTCGGCTTCGTCGCGGATTTCGATACCGCCGGTGGCGGAGTTGACCGAGACGGTGCTGCGTTGCGCCCAGGCGTAGGCGTCGTCGTGGGGCAGCACCTTCAGCAGGGTGTAGACGTCGCCGGTGACGGGGGCGAGCACGATGCCGCGCCAGGACTGGTCGATGCGGATGGAGCGGAATCGTGGGTTGCGGGCGGTGGGGATCTTCTCCAGATGCAGCCCGGTGTGGGTGGCGGTGTCGAACTCGTCGAAGACCTCGGTGACGCGGTTGTAGACGGGCTTCTCCAGCTTGCCCAGGTCTTTGAGGAATCCCTTGTCGATGGCGAGTGTTGGCATGAATTTGTCCGGTGGCCTTCCGTTGCTTGATTATTCGGGGTGACGGGGGCCATGCCCGGCGGGTGGGTCGGCGAGCGGCTTCCAGCCCTTGCCGCCGCTGGCGATTGCCTTGGTCATGCGGTCATAGGCTTCCAGTACGAGGCGCTTGGTGCGGTACTCGCCGAAGTCGCGTTCCTCGTACTTGCGGACGACGGGGAAGGAGTCGAGAACGTGCTCGACTTCATCGCGGTCGAGGCCGTAGATGTGGAGGAAGCCGGCGTCGAGGTCGGCGCGGAGCAGCGCTCGACGGCCGGGGTCCCAGCGGAATGGTTGCCCAACATCACCAAGGTCTTGGGAGTAAGGCGCAAGGCGACATGACGTGTAGGACAGTTCGAGAACGTGGGGCTTGAACCATGTTTCGACGTTTTCACTGTGCCGCCACGGGGTGGGTTGTTGGAACGATCCCGGTGTTGGGCTGGCGACCTGGTTCAGCGTCGTATAGGTCATGTTCGTTCCAGCCAGTTTCTGACGAACTACGAAGTCGAATGCCAGACTGGACCACAGGCCGTGCAGCAACGCGCCGTTAGCCGGTTCTGCCGGGAAAGCCAGTGGAATAGTCCGCATACAGGGTGCGGGCACTTTCGGGGACATCGGAGCGGTGCAGCAGATCCCGGTCCTCGACCACGAACAACACGATGAGCCGGTAGGCGATGCGCAGCAGAGCGCGCTGCAGGTCGCGGTCGGCGTCGGTGGCGGCCGCCAGCGTCTCGCGCAGGGCGATGTTCGCTGGGTGCGCGACGAACCCGGTCCCCAGCTCCTGCAGGGCGGCGGCGACGCCATGCTGCAGGTTCAGCAGGGCGCGGGCGCTGCGGCTGGTACTGGGTGGTGAGGAAGCGCTTCGCCGGGGGTTCCAGGGTGGTGTAGACAGTGTCGCCCTTGCCGATGAACTGATGCAGCTTGAAGGCGAACAGCGAACGGCCTTGCAGGTCGCGGGTTCGTGAGCCGGCAAGCAGTAGCTCTTGCAGCTTCTCTCGGCAGACCGCCTCGTCCACGCCGGTCTCGTCGTGCAGTTTCGTGGCGGCATCGCTGAGCTTGGAGGGCGGGCGTCGGTCCAGCTTGCCCTCGTCGTCGGTGTGCAGGCCGAAGTGCTGCTCGGTCCAGACGGCCAGCGGGTCGGCTTTGAGTTCGTCCCACTCTGCCGGCGTCGGCGCTGCCAGCCGTGCCGCCAGCGTGGCCGGGTCTGCCTCGCCCGTGGTGGCCCGTCGAAGCGTTTCCCCGACGATGTTGGCTGCGGGGATCGCGACGCCGAAGATCCTCGTCGCCAGTTCGGCGACCTGTTCGCGCTGCTCGGCCTTGGTGCCGGGACCGGCGAGCGTCGCACTGGTACCGACGCACTGGACGTCATTCGAGGTGACGGCGCCGCGCAGCCGGCGGACCAGCATCGCCACATCGGCGCCCTGTCGGCCACGGTAGGTGTGCAGCTCGTCGAGAACCAGAAATGACAGGTTCGCTGCGCTGCTGATGAGTTTCGTGCGCTCCTTCGGGCGGGTGAGCATCAGTTCCAACATGACGTAGTTGGTCAGCAGGATGTCCGGGGGAGAGGCGAGGGTCTTCTCGCGCTCATCCCTGTTCTCCTGGCCCGTGTACCGCGCGAAGCTGACCTTGGGATTCGTCTTCCCGAGGAACTTCTCCAACTCGTTGAGCTGGCTGTTGGCCAACGCATTCATCGGATAGACGATGATGGCCCGCACGCCCTTGCCCGAGCCCTCGCGCAGCACCCGGTCGACGATCGGCACGATGTAGGCCATCGACTTGCCCGAGCCGGTACCGGTGGTGAGTACGTAGGACTCACGGCGGTTGGCGATTTCGAAGGCGTCAGTCTGATGGCGGTGGAAGGTGATCTCTTTGCCGGTCGGGTCTCGGAAGATCTGGGTCGCCTCGGGAGCCAGGACGTCGCGTTCGACGAGTTCGCCGACGGTGCCGCCGGACTCGAACGCGGGATTCAGCCCGAGCCACGGCTCCGGCCACAGCAGACCGTCGGCGATCTCCTTTTCGACCTTGCCGCGGATCTGGTCGTCCTTGATCTCCAGGAAGCCCTTGACGAAGTTCTCGTAGTCGCCCAAGACCTCGTTCAGGACACCGAACGCGTCCATACGGCGCCCCCTTCCTCGACGTCAAGCACCAAACGAAGCTGACCTTACTTTGGGGGGCCGACAGTGCGGGGGATTGTCGCGCTGTCGGTCGGCCAATTGTGCGAACATCGAATCTTCGCCAGTCATGTTGGGGCGAGTTTGCAGTCCGTCTGCGATTCTGTGTGCAGAAACGTATCTATTTGATACGATTGTGCACATGGCTATCTGGGATCAGCTTGTTGAACTTGCGGCCGACCAGCATGGCTACGTGACGACTCGCGACGCTCGGGATATCGGTGTGGACCCCGTGCAGCTTCGTCTTCTGACGGCACGCGGACGTCTTGAGCGTGCTGGTCGTGGCGTGTACCGAGTGCCAGTTCTGCCGCGTGGGGAACACGATGATCTTGCGGCTGCCGTGGCGTGGACGTTAGGTCGCGGCGTGATCTCGCATGAATCGGCCCTGGCGCTTCACGGCCTCGCTGACGTGAACCCTTCGCGCATTCACCTCACGGTCCCGCGCGACAACCATCCACGCGCAGCGGGGGGTGGGCTGTACCGCCTTCACCGTCGCGACCTCCGGGCAACAGACATCACGTCGGTCGACGCGATACCTGTCACGACGGTTGCGCGCACCATCAAAGACTGTCTGGACACGGGGACTGATCCCTATCAGCTTCGGACAGCGATCGAACGGGCCGAAGCTGAGGGCACGCTTCGTCGTTCGCAGGCGGCTGAGCTCCGCGCCGCACTCGATGAACACGCCACCGGCCTACGCGCGCGCACCAAGGGGGCGTCGGCGTGAACCAGCCCTATTCGTCACCACCGGCGAACCTGCGCTCGTTGCGAGACCGGCTGACGCAAGCAGCGCAACGGCAAGGTGTGGTGTTCGGCCGATTGCAGCGGCACGTCGCGATGATCGTCGTGGCGCAGTTCGCGGCCATGCTCACCGACGACAACGGCGCTCCGCTGCTATTGGTCAAAGGTGGATCGTCGCTGGAACTTCGCCGGGGCATCCCCGATTCCCGGACCTCCAAAGACTTCGACACCGTCGCACGTCGCGACATCGAAGAAGTCCATGAGCAGCTCGCCGAGGCGGGTGAGACGGGATGGGAAGGGTTCACGGCGATCTTCACCGTCCCCGAGGAAATCGACGTTCCGGGCATGCCCGTGAAGCCGTGCCGATTCACCGCCAAGCTGAACTACCGAGGCAAGCCTTTCGCGTCTGTTCCGATCGAGGTCTCCACCGTCGAAGCCGGCAATGCTGACCAGTTCGACACTCTCACTTCGGATGCCCTGGGCCTTGTCGGGGTTCCCGCAGCGGTATCCGTGCCGTGCATGACCATTCCGTGGCAGGTCGCGCAGAAGCTCCAGGGGCTGAATCGCCTTGATCATGTCCAGCACACTCGGATCAATCGCCGCAGTTCTCGGCGGCGGCTTAGTCGTCAGGCGTTGGTTTGGTTCCAGGAAGTAGCCGAACCGTGGCGTCAGCTAAACGGTTTTAGCCGCCCTTCAGCTGGGGCTTGGAGTTGATGCAGCGGACAGCGCCCCGCTCCGCAATCACCAAGGCGAGGCACTAGAGGGAAATGTTCCCCGCGTCTCGATTCTGGGACCACCGAGGGACCACACGTCATGCGCGATGCTGAACGACCTGCGGGTTGGTGAACGTAATGCACCGCGCAGAAATCACGAGAACCGTCAACGAACTGGGAAAACGCTGTACCGCTACTTCCTGGGGGTCAAGTGGTCGCAGGTTCAAATCCTGTCAGCCCGACCAAGAGAAGTAGGCTTTGACCTGTGGTAATGATCGACGAGTACCTCTACCGTGGTTTAGGCTTTGAGCTGGCTGGGACCACAAATCTCGGCTTTCGGGCTCACGATAGCGCACTTGTCCGATCGTCAAGTGGGATGGCCCGGAGTCCATCGGAGCATCCTGCGCGGGTCAGGGAAGCCCATCTTCAGGTAGCCGGATGCTCGTTTCTTCAGCGATGAAGCGATGACGGGGGTGAGCTCGTCGTGGTAGTCGTGCACGGTTGCGGTGGTCTTCGAGGGGTAAGGACGGGTGACGCGACCGATGTACTGGACGAGTCGGTTCTTGAAGGTGATCGGCGCGGCCAGGAACAGTGTGTCGAGAGCGGGGCAGTCGAAGCCTTCCCCAATGAACGAACCGGTGCCGGCGATAAGGAGCGGATCCGAATCGGCCGTGTGGTTGGCAAGTTCGTCGGCGATCTGGTGACGTTCACGAGCCTTCATGCCGCCGCTGAGGACGGTGACAGTCTTTCCAGCGGCCTCAAGTCGATCGGTGATGGCATTGAGGTGTTCGACCCAGGTGGTGAGCACCAAGATGTTGGCTCCGGTTTCGGAGGCGGTCAGCACGTCGTCGACGATCTGCTCGAGTCGAGTGCGGTCGGCGACGAGAGCTCGATAGATTGCGGCCATTCCACCGGGTGCGGCGGGGTCGGCGTCGCCGCGGTATTGGAATTCGGTCAGATGCAGGTGCAGAACGGGGTGGGGCGTCAGTAGATCCGAACCGTCAACCGGGAGTTGCCCGGTACTGGGCGACTCGATGGTTACGTGATGTGATCCGAGTTGGTGATAGATCAGGTCTTCGAGCCCGTCGCGCCGTTCCGGGGTCGCGGTCAGACCGAGCCAGTACCGCGCGGCTATGCGGCTCAGGACGCCGAAGAATGCGCTGGCTGCGACGTGGTGGCATTCGTCCACAATGACGAATCCGTAGTCCGCGGTGATGTCCTCCACGTTGTCGCGGCGGGCAAGTGTCGGCAGCAGCGCGATGTCGAGGATGCCCGTGGTTTTCGAACGCCCGCCACCGATCTGACCGCATGCGAAACTCAGATGGCTGCTGATCCGGTCGCGCCATTGATCGGCCAGAGCCTTGCGATCGACCAGGACCAGGGCCGCGGTAGCTCGTGATTCGATCGCCGCACAGGCGATAACAGTCTTTCCCGCCCCCGGAGGGGCAATGAGGACACCGGTGTCCTGCTCCAGGATTCGGTACAGCGCGGTGGTCTGGATGGTGCGCAACGGCGTGCTGCAGGTGAACTTGTGGGGTTGACCGAGGATGCGCTTGTCATCGACATGTAGCGTGCTGTCGGCAGATTCGACGAGTTCTGTCAGCAGAGGATGAAGACCGCGGGGTAGGACGAGATCACAGTCGGCGGTTTCGTCGTAGCTGTAGAGGAACCGCGGTGTGTCCCAGGTGCTGCGCCGCGCACGTTGGCGGACATCGAATTCCGGGTTGCGTATCGATGCGGCATGCTTGACGGCCGAGATCATCGCTGGACCAAGATCGTTGGCGGTCAAGGTGAGTCGCGATGCGAACTCTGCGCGCACGATCGCCGCCGGCCGTGGGATGATGCGCGACGACGTCGGTGGCTGCAGACGCCGGACATTGTGGCCGATCTGTGGGGCGGGAAGTTGGCGCGCCAACGCGGTCACGTCTTTGGTGGACAATCGGGCGATGCTTGACAGGTATGCCCACTGATCCTCGTATGGCTCGAGGGTGGCGGGATCGAGGAAGACGGTGGTGCCGTGCTGACGGCGCTTACCGTTCATCGGTGCGGCGATCAGATTGCCCACCCCACGCCCGGTGTGCACATCCTGGGATGGGAACAAGCGATCATAGCTACTCAGATGCATGCTGCCACGCAGGCGAAATGCCTCACTCAGCATACTTGTAGCGACGTTGCGGGCGGCCGAAGCCGAGACCGCATGAGCGAAGAAGATCCAAACGTGAGCTCCGCGCCCCGATTGTGAAACCTCCAGCGCAGCTGGAATTCCATAGGAGCGGGCCGCTTTCATGTACGCGAGCGCGTCGAGCATCGCGGCTTCCTTGTCGAAATCCGCCGCCACCCACCAGCAGGTGTCGTCATCGCTGAGCGGATACAGTCCGATATGTGCCTCGCCCCGCAGGTGGGCGTCAACGACCTCTGGGGTCAGCGGGAGGTAAGGTACGTCGGCCCGATTCATGCCCTTGCGCCAATAGCCCTTGATCGCCGGCATCCACCCCGAGCGACCGTCTCGCCGGTTCTCCCAGCGCAGCGCGTAAACATCGGTGCGACAACGGAACAGCTCGAAGAAGAACCGCACCTTATCGGCGGAGCTGGAGCCCATGGTCACAGGTGAGGCCGGCGCTCCCGTCAGTGTCGCCTGGTCACCAGCGGCTGCGCGTGCCTGTTCCTCACTCAACTGAAGAAGACGACGCAAACGCACATTGTCGGCACGCAGCGTGTCCAACTCGCCAGGGAAACTCTCGACACCGCTAACGGTCAACTCCTTTGTGCAGCAGATTCTTCGGGTGGAAGGGTTTACTCCCGCCAGCGCTCCCCGAGTGCTTTCGCCGCTGTGGACACCTTCATGACCAGACGACGCTCGCGGTTGCGGACGGGAACGAAGTGGTAGTGCTCGTAGAAGGACTGCCCCTCGCCGTCTATGGCATCAACGACAATGAGCCGGCCGCCGCCGATTTCCGATGCGGCGACGGCTTTGCCTAGTGCGTCGAGGAGCAGCTGCTCGCCGTAACCCTGACCCCGCAGCGACGTGTCGATCGCCAGGCGGGCTATCAAGTATCCGGGAATGCGGGAATAGCCGCCAGCGATGGCTCCCGAGACGCCATCGTCGTTGCGTACTACTTCGGTGGGGCAGATGGCGAAATAGGCGCTGACTTTTTGTTCGCCCAGCGGGGTCCACACGTAGACGTGCGCGACCCCGCTGGTGTCCGCGCGACGGGCATGGGCGATCAGCCAGGTAGTCAGCGACTCCTTACCGCAGTCGAATCCTTCCAGCGTGTGGGCGTCAGTGAGTCGCGCGGACTCGAACACTGTTCAATGCCTTGTGAAGATGGCTGGTTTGCGTGCGGCTGCCGCCAGTCGCGGCGCGTCGTCAGCAGCATCGAGCGAGGACATCAGTTTGTCGAACTGTTCGGGTTCCATTGCGGTTACCAGCTCCTGACGCAGGATGTCTTCGGCCCGTTGCATCGCAGCTTTCCGCACGAACTCCGACGTCTGCTCATGGACAAGGTTGGCGGCGCGCTGGATGCGGTCCAAGGTCGCTTGCTCCGCGCGAAGCTCGATGCGCTTCGTTTTGACTGCCACAGCGACACCTCCATCTTCCCTCAGCCATCATCTGCTCGTAGCCGACGATCATTTATTGTACGGTGAATGTGCGTACAGTGGTGGTAAGGGTTGTGGCCAGCACTGGGGGCGCCAGAGCGTGGTGTGTGACGTTCGGGGTCAAGTGGTCGCAGGTTCAAATCCTGTCAGCCTGACGCGAAAAAGCCGCTCTGACCAGCATCGGAGCGGGGGGAGTGACACCGACGCCGCCCATGAGTTCGTCAGCACCGTGACCCGCTGGCTGGTTGTGAGCGATGCCTACGTGAAGACGGCGCACCTGGCCAACGAGCCCGGCAAGCGTCAGTACGCCGTGACGAAGCTGTGCGACCCCGCGCCTCGACCGGCGCTGCCCGAGATCACCGACGCGATGATCCTCGACGGCACTTGGGCCGAGCCGTTGGTGGCGATGGCTGAGACCGTCGATGCCGGGCTGGCCGCGCTGTTGGCGAGGGCGCACCCGCCGAACGCCAATGCGCTGCGCGGACAGATCAGCCGCTCCGAACGCCTTCTGTACGAAACCCTCGACCGTCCCGCGCTGGCGCTGGTGCGCCGTCTGGACCGCGACGAAGCGCAGCCGCTGACCGCCCCGACCACCACCACCGACCCGCGCGCCGAACTGGCCGCGCTCGGCATCAACGTCTAGTAGACCGACCGAATGACTACACCGACCGCCGTTCTCGCCCCGGTGCGGTTCACCGCGCCGCTGACCAGCCCGCAGGGTCTCTACCTCGCCACGATGTGGACCGGGGAGATCGGCCCGACCCGCTGGCTCGATTCCGGCGTGGAAGTGCGCGGCGACAACTACGGCGGTGAGAGCGCATCGGGCCTCTGGGATGCCGACTGGTGCACACCGCCCGCGCTCGACGGTCCACGCAAGGAAGGCGAGCGGCCCGGCATCCTCGACCCGTTCACGCCGATCACGGTGTGGTCCTACGACGAGTGCGACCTGATCGCGCCCAGCCGGGCCGAGGTCCGGCAGCGGGGGCAACAGGTGTTCCGGCTTGAGGAGCAGACCGCCGTTGAGCGCGAGTTCGCCGAGCGCCTGCTGGCCGATGCCGCCGACGCGCCCGAGGGCATCGGCCCTGGCGGCTGACCTGACCCTGGCTATCGGCTTGGGGGCTTACGACTCTGCCGATGGAAGTCGACGCTTTGTACTGTTGGAGCGTCTCTCGTTCGGGCGCGGCGACGCGGGTCGACAATGAGGTCGACGAACAATTAGGAGGTAGATGTGCAGCTGGAACCGTTCCGATCGTTGGTGAGCGCGCGTGGTCCATTCGTGTCGGTCTACATCGACGACTCGCGTGATACCGCGGACGCCGATGCCCAGCTGGACGCGAACTGGCGCGATGTTCGCAGGCATCTCGCGGACCGAGGCGTGGATGAGGATGTCATCGTCACGCTCGAGCGCGCCGTCCTGCACAGCGAACCGGGCGTTGGTCGACGGGGGCGCGGGGTGATCGCCGCCGGCGATCAAGTGTTGATTAACGAGCATCTCATGGGCCCACCGTCGGCCACGGTCGTTCGCGTGTCGGATTACCCGTACATCGTGCCCCTGGTGGAGCTCGGCATGTTGCGCCGCCCGACGTATGTGTTTGCCGCTGTGGACCATGTCGGCGCCGATATCACCCTGCACCCGGGCCACATGGTCCGGTCGGAGAGCGTCGATGGTGGCGGCTATCCCGTAAACAAGCCGGCCACCGCCGGGTGGAGCGGCTACGGCGACTTGCAGCACTCGACCGAAGAAGCCATCCGCATGAACGAGCGCGCGGTTGTCGATCGTCTCACTGAGCTGGTGGACGAAACGGGCGCCGAGGTGGTTTTCGTGTCCGGCGAGGTCCGCGGGCGCACCGATGTGGTGTCGGCGCTGCCGGAGCGTGTGGCGGCGCGAGTGTGTCAACTGCACGCTGGGGCACTGGGCAGGCGCATCGGCGGGGACGAGGTCAGTGACCTGATCGACGCGGAGTTCGAGCGACGGCGACGCGCCGAAATCGCGGATATCGCCGAGCGGTTCCAAACTGAGATCGCACGCCGGTCCGGGCTGGCAACAGAAGGGTTTGCACCGGTCTGTGCCGCGTTGCGGGCCGGCGACGTCGACACGTTGATCGTCGGTGAGCTCGGCGACGCCGCGGTTCTCACGGGCGAAGAGCTCACCACTGTCGCACCCGACGCCGACACGCTCTCCGAACTGGGGGAAGCGCCGGTCCGGGTGGTCAGGGCCGATGAGGCGCTGCCCTTCGTCGCAATCACCGTCGGCGCGTCGTTGATTCGGGCTGGCGACGGCATTGCACCGACTGATGGCATCGGGGCCCTGCTTCGATACGCCGCCGCTGGGGTGGTTCCCAACGAAGGGGCGCCGAGCCGATCGCTTGCCCCTTAGCAGTTGTGGTTGGTATCAGCTGCAGAACCGACCAGCGCCAGACCGACGTGGCTGGCCAGCTTCGGCAACCGCCCGAATATGATGCTTCGCCAGCTTGTTCCCGACTCGGCGGCGGCGCACTGTCGGTATACCTCGACGGCAGACCGGTTGTTGATGTGTGGACCGGGTGGGCCGACCGTCATGGCAGCGTGCCGTGGGCGGCCGACCGGTGCGATGGTGTTTTCGGTGACCAAGGGCTTGGCCTCGACGGTCATCCACGACTTATCGACCGGGGTTACTTGCCTATGACGTGCCGGTCGCCAAATACTGGCCTGCGTTCGGCGCGAACGGCAAGCCTGCCGTCAGCATTCGCGCCGGGCCGTACGTTACGACCTGCACCGCGACCCGCGGGGACGCTGGTACCTCGACGCGTCCCGGGGCTGCGAACAGGCACCCGCCGCACCGCTGGCCTCACTGCGCACCCAGCGCACACTCGGAGTGGACCTCAACGACGGCCACGTCGACGCCGCTGCCGTTGATCCACACGGCAACGATCCGCACGGCAACGTCATCGGCATTCCGGACCGGCTCGACTCCACCACCACCGGTTCCACCGCCCGCCGCGACGCCCAAGTCCGCAATGTCATCACCCGCCTCATCCACCTCGCCACCGAACATGGCTGCGCGTCGATCAGTATCGAGAACCTCGGCTTCGATGAGGCCCGGAACACCGGCCGCGAAACCATGGGCCCGGCCGCCGAGGCAAACGGTTCCGCCGCACCGTCGCGGGGATCCCCACCGCCACGTTCTGCAACCGGCTAGCCGGAATGGCGGCCACCGCCGGACTGTCGGTGATTGCTGTCGACCCTGCCCACGCCTCCCGCTGGGGCCGCCAGCGCTGGCTGCCCGCACTCCAGACTTCCGACCCGACCATCGACGGCCACCGCGCCGCCGCGGTTGTGATCGGCAAGGCGAAGCCTCGGCCACCGTGCCCGGCGCAAGCCTGTCGGACCCGTCACGCGACAGAGGACGCGCGACGGCCAGCCGACCAGGCCAGCCACACGGCGACCGCAGTCTTCTCGCTCGCGTGTCACCGCAACGCCGAGGGCGCACGACGCCGCAGGCCCGCCGGACCGGTACAACACACGCCAGCGTCGTCAACACCGTCCGGACGGCAGAGCACCCGGAGACGAAGCCACAAACTCACTCCCGCTCACTCAACAGGAACGTGTCGGGCTTCGTGGAGCCGCCAGTGACCAATCAGTCCCCAGCCGGTTCCATGTCTACCGCCGAGCAAGCTACCAAGCAGTTCGGTCTGCTCGGCTGCCGTTCCTGTTCCTCATCTTCTTCATCGATGCCACCCCAGGGCCGCGCCAGCGTGCTGCACCACCGCGGCTTGATCACCCCGGCAGGCTCAGTAAGTTCCCACTTCTTGCTCCGGCGGAAGCGTGCCGGTCGCCTGGAAAACCACCCGCCTGCCGATCTCGACGGCGTGGTCGGCGAAGCGCTCGTAGAACCGGCCGAGCAACGCGACATCGACGGCGGCGGTGACCCCGTGCTTCCAGCCGTCGTGGTCCATCAGCACGGTGAACAGCTGCCGATGCAGCTCGTCCATCTCGTCGTCTTGTTCGCGAATCTGAGCGGCCTTTTCCGGATCGCGGGTCGACAGCACCTCCTGCGCACTGTTCGCCAATTCGACCGCAACCCTGCCCATTTCGGTGAAGCAATCTTGAACTTCGGTGGGTAGCACGTGATCTGGATGTCGCCTTCTGGCGATCTTGGCCACATGTACGGCCAGTGCGCCCATCCGATCCACATCGGCGACGACCTGAATCCAGCTGACGATACTGCGCAGCTCGCCGGCTACCGGCTGCTGCAGTGCCAGCAACATGATGGCACTCTCTTCGGCATGGGCACGCAACTCAACGGTCCGGTCGTGGTCGCTGATCACCTGCTCCGCCGAAGCGAGGTCGGGGTGCAGCAACGCCCGGGTCGCGCGCTCCATCGCGGCCCCGGCCAGACCGCACAACGTGCCCAGCTGATCGGCCAACTCCAATAACTGTTCGTGATAGACGGTTCGCATGTGCTTGATCCTTCTCGTTGTGGGCAAGGTTTGTGTCCTTACCATCTAGTGCAGTCAGACGCATAATCGCCTTCGACACACCAGGTTGGGTGAACGTCGGCCTACACACACCGGAATTGTTGTCACCTTTTCACGACTCCCAACGGGATAAGGTGCGCGACCTTACGCGCTAGGCCGGCGCGGTGACTGGTCTCGATGACGGCGTCGATGTCCTTGTCCGCTTCGGGCTTCTCCTCGGCCAGCCCGCGCCCGGAACTGCCGCAGACGGGGATGCCGGTTAGCAGCGTGGGCAAAATCGGCAATCAGTGCCGGCGATCCACCTGTGGAGACGCCAGCCGGTACACATCGATCAATCGGCTGAGATCGCTCGCGGTGACAATGCCGGCTAGACGGCCGGCGTCGATGACAAGAGCGCGGTTACCGGCGTGTGATCCCAGACGCTCCAGCAGTGCGGTGAGCGGCTCGTGCGGTGCCGCGGTGGGCACCCGCGGTAGGGGTATCGCGGCCTCACGCACCAAGGTGGCGGCGCGCTGGCTGGGTGCTATGCCGCGCAGTTGCGCCAGGGTGATCAGCCCAATGATCGATCCGTCGCGGTCGGCGACCGGATACGTCGAGTGCCGGTCGCCCAGCAGGTAACGCTGAATGAAATCCTCGATGGTGATGTCGGCGGGAGCCGTGTGGGGGTGGGCGGTCATGACGTCGGCGACGCGGACACCCGCGATGGCTTGTCGGGTGATCACCTGTGCCTCCTCCTCACCTGACGCAGCGAAGATGAACCACCCGATGAACGCCAACCACACGCCACCGACCAGGGACCCCGCCAGAAACTCCACCAGCCCGAGCGCGATCAGAATGAACGCGAGCACGCGCCCGGCGCGCGCCGCGCCGACGCCGGCGCGCACGGGATCGCCGTAGCGGCGCCACAGATACGCCTTCAGGACCCGCCCGCCGTCCAACGGGGCGCCCGGTAACAGATTGAACAGGCCCAATAGCAGGTTGATGCCCGCCAGCCACCATGCGACGCCGAGCACGATGTGCGCGACCCCGAGCACGCCCAGTCCCCAAGCCGCGCCCCCGAAGACCGCCGCGAGCGTCAGGCTCATCAGCGGACCCGACACCGCGATCCGAAACGCCTCCCTGGGTGTGTTCGCTTCGCCCCCGAGGCGGGTCACGCCCCCGAACAGCCACAGCGTCACGTCGAACACCTTGACGCCGGCGCGGCGCGCGAGGATCGCGTGCGTCAGCTCGTGGGCCAGCAGCGACCCCAGTAGTATCAGCGCACCGCACGCCCCAGCCAGCCAGTAGGCCCCGTTCGAGTAGCCCGGTACAGCGCCGGGCAACGTGGAGGCCAGGCTCCAGGTGAACAACCAAAGGATGACCAGCACGCTCCAGTTGACGCTGACCGGAAACCCGGCGATCCGTCCCATCGGGATGCTGCCCATGGTGAATAACCTCCAAAGACACTGCTGGACAATGCGTTAGTGTTGGCGGGCGACGATCCCCGGAACGCGGGCCGTGTACACCAGGCGGTGCTGACCGAGCCCAGCAGCATGCCGGGGAGTCCCACCGGCAACTGCGAGGGTCCCAGCAGGATCGGGGCCTTGTCGTGGATCACAGCGACAGGGCAGTGGGCATGCTGGACCAGCCCGCCGCTGACCGAGCCGAGCAGGGCCCGCTGCACCGCGTCCTGCCCGCGGCAGCCGACCACCATGATGTGCGCCCTTTCGGACAGCTCGATGAGGCACGGCACGGGCGCCGCGCACAACAGCTCCCTGTCGATGCCGGGCCGGTTGCCGCACTGCACGCTGTCTTCGGCCACCTTGATCGCATCGGCGATGAGCTCGCCGGCGCCCGGCCGTGTTGCCGATGAATCTCAGCAGGGATCGAGACGGCGGGCCAGACGGCCAGCGGGCTTGAGACGTGCACGACGGCCAGTGCAACGTTGCGCATGGTTGCCTCGCGCGCGGTTAGCGTGGACGACAATGACCCGTCGACACCGGCCACGACTCCCGGATGTGTGTTGCGATCAGACATTTCACCGTCCTTCGTGTTTGCACGCCGGGTCGTCAGGGCGCGACGTCGCCGACGCTAGAGGGTCGCCGATCAGTGGTCAGGAGGCCTTGGTCCCGACGGAAGTGGCCATAGGGCCCTTCGGCGCGTCGCCCCATCGCGCACGCTCGGGGACGAAGCAGTTCGACGGCATGGCGACGCCGGGTATCAGCTAACCGAACGCCGGAAATCGTTGCGATTCTCCACACCCACACAATTTTTTCGAGTTGCGGGAAAGTGAGAAGTATAGCGAATCCCAGGTATCAAGCCTATCGTCGCGAAGCGACGTCATGAAGCACGTCTGCGCCGTGCAGTCGATGGACCGAAGTCTTGGAGATCGACAGTGACAGCGGGGCTGCCGGGGATCTGCGCTGAAGGCTTGTGGGTGCTGGCCGGACGTACTCAGCCCGCCGGTAACGACTGTCGCTAGATCGCGGTGACTCCGAATTGGACGTGCCGGTTTTCCTGAAGTGAACGATGCCCACCCCCACGAATGAGCCTCCGAACACGCCGGGGGCGGATCACGACAGCGGGTTGGAATCTGACGTGAGGCGATAGTCCTCTCGCAGTCGGGTCTTTGGTCCCTACCTGTCGGGGTGTGGACGGGTTGATTCTTGGCGTGTCTCAACACCGAAATGGAAGGGAGCAGGAGACATGGAAGCTTTTGGAATGATCATGTTGCTCGGGCTGGCGGTTCTGGTGGTGTGCGGGATCGCGGCCCGATATCTGGGGATGGCACGGGAGTTGACTGCCGCGGCGGCGGTGGTGCTCGGTATCCTCACGGCCTGGATCACTGACTTCGATCTGTTCGCAGCGTGGGGACTCACCATCCGCAACCACGCACTTGGGCTGGTGTTCACCGGCCTTGTTGTGGCGGGCTCGGCTTACTTCTGGCAGCCGCTACTTGCGTTCTTCGAGGCATACGCCCGCAAGCAGAGCGACGAGGCCCAGACGCTGGAGAAGACCCAGAACCTGCGCCGAGTCGCATAGCGAACCTTGTGCTGGGCTGGTCGGGACATCGTCATCCCAGCCGGCTCAGCGCGCTCGTCGATCCGTGATGCGCATCCGGGGATTGACACCGCGGTCGACGAGTTGGAGGTCGGGTGCCTGGGCACGGCACGGTAACGATCTCGTCGCTTACTTCCGATGATCCGCTGGCCGCATGGGACAGTTGATCGCACACAGCGCCCGGGTCGGTCGATCAAGGTCTTCGAGTGGACGGTCGGGCCGGTCGGGCTGAAGGCGCCGGGGTCGCCGCGGGGCGTCGGCTGTGCCTGGATACGACAGCAATACCACCGAGCAGCAGTCACGGGCGACGATGTCAGCAGGACCGCCGGTCTGCTCGTACTTTCGCGGTTGCCGCTGTCCCACGTCGTGTATGTACACCTACCGCCCAGTGTTGGGCGCGGTCTCCTTCAGGCGAAGCTTACGATCAACGGACGCACACTAGCTATCTGCTCACTGCATCCGGAAAGCGGCAAGACCGCATCGAAGCTACGCGCGCGCCAGCTGGATCGGGTGTTCCGCGCGGTCAAGACCGCCGAAGACGTCATGCTCCTCGGAGATTTCAACTTGCGCAACGCCGAGCACATTCACGCTCCCGACCCCCTATACAGACGCGTGACCGGCACTGCGCCCGAAAGACGACGGATTCACCGAAGACACCTCCATTGACCTGATGCTGATGGACAGCAAGAACAACAAGCGCAGACAGGTGCGGTTCGACCGAGTCCTGATCAAGGGCGACGAATGGACGCCGGCACTCAATCGAACTGTTGGCACCACGCCGATCTCATGCGAATTGCCCGTATGCACCACGCGGGAACATCTGCGTTCAGCGTGACGGTGGTGTTCGCCAAACCGCCCTCAGACGACGAGTTGCGGATCAGCTTCCAGGCTCTATTGAACCGAGCGCTCACTCACGGCCGCGCCCGCGCCGCGCCACGCGGCTACGGCCTGGGACCGGACACGGTCGCAGCGATCGAAGCCATTGCCTACGACCATCCCGACGCCGAGGCGGAGTGCATCGCGGTGGCCGACAACGCATTCGCCCGCGAGCACGGAGCGGAAGCACCCGACGAATAGGTCGGTTTGGCCGAGTCCGTCGACCGTCGAGCCTTCGATCGTCGAACCGATGACTCAGGTCGGGCGGCTACGCGACCGCTCAGCGCGATCCACACGATGCTCCTGCGGGTCGTCATCGTCATCGACGACCGAGTCGGCTCTGTCGTCGGCGGTCGGAGACACTTCACTATCGGCGTACGCGCCGGGGAGAACGCTTCGAACCGCGTCCGTCGCGCGGTTGAGCAGATTAGGGGCGACAGCCGACAGTCCGGCGGCAATCGCGGTCGCCAGCAGGGCTTGGCCCCAAGCGAGCGGCCCCACGGGTGTGCACCCGAACAGTTGACTCAGACCGGGGGTGCTGATCACCGCGCTCAGCACCGCGAATGACCCGACCGATGTGGCCACGACCAGTGGGCCGTGGGAGTCGATGAGTGTCTGCGCCAGTTGCGCGGAGACCAGGCCGATCAATGCGGTAGTGGCGGAGCGGCGCGGGGTGATGGAAGCACCAGCCATCAGCCATGCCAGTGTGGCCGCGATCGTGGTCGCTGCGCCGCGGATGCCGATCCCGCGCCACATCGCCGCCTCGTCGCGATCGACGCCGGCGGTGCCCGTCTGCGGGCTCACCGCCAGTGCCGCGGCCGGCAGTGCATCGGTGAGCATGTTCACCAGCAGCATTTGGCGGGCATTGAGCACCGAGCGTCCTGTCAACAGGCTGGTGATCAACGCGAAGCACACTTCGCCGGTGTTGCCGCCCAGAAGCAGCGACACCGCGGACTGCACCCGCCGCCACAGCTGCTCGCCCTCGTCGAGGGCGAAAAGTAACGCCTCGATGCGTCCGTCGAGCAGGATCACATCTGCTGCGGTACGCGCGGGGTCGCTGCCGCGCGCGGCCACCCCGATGCCGACGCTGGCGGCCCGGATCGCAGCGGCGTCGTTGGCGCCGTCGCCGACCATTGCCGTGACGAGGCCGATCCCCTCGAGGGTCTGCACGACGTCGATCTTGTGTTCGGGTGACATCCGGGCGAAGACGAACCGTGAGGTGACCGTCTCGGCCCGTTCGTCGGCCGACAACGCTTCCCATTGGCTGCCGGTGATCACCCGCTCGCTGGTGACGTCGAGACCCAGTTCGTTGGCGACGGCGGCGGCGGTGACGGGGTGGTCGCCGGTGATCAGCCGAACGCCGATGTCGCGGTTGCCCAGCTCCTTCAACAGTGCCCGGGCGCTGGGGCGGGGGGTGTCGGCCAATCCGAGCAGGCCTACCGGTGTGAGCTCTGCGCGGCAGAGATCTTCCAGTGCGCTGGAATCGGCCGCCGCGGCGGCGGCCTGTACGGGGCTGAGCTCACGTTCGGCGACCGCAAGCACGCGCAGGCCCTGCGTGGCCATCTCGCCGATCATCGGTGCGAGTGTGTCATCCTCGTCGGCCCCGGCCAACGTGAGCACCTCCGGTGCGCCCTTGAGGGTCAGCCGCGTTCCGACTAGGGCTGCTGCAAATGGGCGACCGGACTGGAACGGAAGGAACGCGTCGGGCTCGACCTCTCTCGCCGGTTCGTCGGCGTTCTCCCGCCACGAGGAGCTGTCAGCAGCACTGCGAATCGCGGCGTCGGTGGCATGATCGGCGCGATGGCCTCGGCGTGCGAAGACCGTGCCGGCCGCCGCATCCAGCACCTGTCCTGGCGTGTATCCCGGTGCCGGGAACACCGATTTCACCTGCAGCCGGTTCTCGCTCAGCGTGCCGGTCTTGTCGAAGCAGACGACCTGCACGCGGGCGAGCGCCTCGATCGAGTGAGCGTTGCGGATCAGCACGGATTCGCCGGTGAGCCTGCGCGCGGCGGCCAGCTGGGCCAAGGTGGCCACCAAGGGCAGTCCTTCGGGAACTGCGGCGACAGTCAAGGCGACCGCACTGCCGACCGCCTCGCGCAGCGGGGTGCCACGCAGCATGCTGAGCAGCCCGACCATGCCGCCGCCGGTCAGGCTCCAGGGCAACGCCCGCCCCGTGATCCGGCTCAGTTGCCGTTGCAGGCCGATCTCGCGTGACTTGGCCGGCGCCATCGCCAGCGCCCGACGCATCTGCGAACTCGAGCCGACCGCTGTGACCACGGCCAGCGCCGACCCGGCGACCATTGTGCTGCCCGCGTAGAGCATGCAGCTGCGTTCGGCCAGCGGTGCACCCGGCGTGGGTTGGGTCTGCTTGGGCACCGGCAGCGATTCCCCGGTCAAGCTCGATTCGTCGACTTCGATGTTCGAGGCCTCGAGTAACCGGCCGTCGGCGGGGATCACTTCACCGGCGTGGACTTCGATGATGTCGCCGGGACGCAGCCGCGTGGCCGCGACCTTTTCGTGGCGCCCCTCGTCGAGCGGGCCCACCCGCCGTCGCGCCAGCGGATCCTGCACCGCAAGCAGGCGAGCCAGGATGCGTTCGGCGTGCAACTGCTGCTCGGCGGACAGTGCGGCGTTGGTCAACAGCACGCCCCCTACCAAAGCCGCATCCAACGGCGAGCCGAGCAGCGCGCTGGCCGCCGCGCCGGTGGCCAGAATCGGCGTGATCGGATCGGCCAGGTTGGCGCGAACCTCGCCCCCGAAATCGGCGGCCAGTTTCCACGATCCGACGGTCACGGTGCGCAACACGCGAACCGGGGGTACCGATCCGAGGCGGTGAAACCCCCATCGCCCCAACGGCTCACCACGCAGCTCGTCGAGCGGCCGGGGCAGCAGCCGGCACACCTCCCCGACTGGCAATGCGTGCCAGTCGTGGCCCGGTTCCGGGGTGGGCACCGGGTCGCGGAACACCTTTCCGCCCGCATTGAATCCGGTCCACAGACCGGTGAAGACCCCGGCGCTGACCGAGACCGGGGGACTTCCCACTACGCCGGGGATCAGCATCAACGCGCCGATCGCGGAGCTCTCCAACGACAGCCGGATGCCTCTGCTGGTGGCAGCCTGCGCGGCGGGTAGGGCGTGCAGCACACGCCACGCCGCCACGAGATCGGGAACGAACACGTCGGCACCCCACGGGGGCGGACGTTGCGCGCGCACCACGCCGATCGACATGTCGGCGCTGTGCGCTGCCCGCATCTGCGGCGTGGTCAGCAGGGCCACCGTCAAACCGTCGGCCTTCAGGTCCGACACTGCCGCGGTCAGTGCGTCGTCGAGCGAGCCGTCGACGGCGTAGAGGTGATCGAAACCCTGCGCCAGGGACCGCAACCCGTCATCGTCGATCGATACGACACGGGGCCGGGACTTTCTGGCCTCGGTAACCACCGCCGCCGCGTACGGATCTCGGACCGGGCTGATCAACGCCTCGCCGGACCTGCCGGCTCTCGGGATGGTGGACAGCTTGTGCCATCCAGGGGCCAGGCCGCCGTCGCCGAGCACGGCGCGGGCGGCTTCCCAGGCGCGTTCCCGGTGGGTATTCGTCACACCCTGGATGCGGCTGACCATCAACTCGTCGGTGTAGAGCGCGCGCGGGTCGATCACGATCGCGTCGATGCGATCGAGGATGCGCAGCGCCCGCGGATGCAGCACCAACGCGTCATGCCGGGTGGTCAGGCCGCGGCTCAACGCACACCCGAACGCCTCCCGGCTGGCACGCAACGGTTTTGGCACCGCCACCAGTGCGGCAGCTCCCGCGGTGGTGAGGTTGCCGGACAGCGCGCCGAGCGCCGCGGCGGCGCCAAGTCCGGCAAGGCCCACTCGATTGGCATAGCGTTCCCCAGGCCCATCGGCCAGGGTCGGGGTTGCCGCGTCCGCGGTTGGGGCGGAGTCGTCGGGCGAGGAGCGGGAGGCCAGGTCGGCCTCGTGGCGGCGCCAGGCCAGCCGTCCGTTCCACGCCTCGACGGCGAGCATCGCCTGGGTCGCGGCGTCGGCGGCCGCGGTCGTCGGAGCAGCCGTCAACGCTGCCGTCGCCGCGTTGACCACCCCGAACAGCAGATCGGTGCCCTCGGGCCCGATGCGTTGCTCCACGTGGCGCCGCAGGCTTGGCATGTGGTCGGCCACTGTCGACGGCACCGACAGCAGGTCCGGCAATCCGGGGAGCCGCAGTGCACTGCCGGCCAGCGCGAGCCCCAACCCGGCGGTGGCGGCCACCGCCGCCGCGGTGCGGGCCACCAGGACCGCATCGTCGCCGGGCAGGCTTGCCGGCTGTTGGTGCGTAGCGGTGGCCGTGGTGCGCCGTTCGGCGTCGGCGACGACCCGGCACAGCTCGGTCGACGACGGGCCGTCGGTGTCCACGGTCACCACCAGGCGGGCAACCGAACGGTTCAGGAAGGCCGCCCGCACACCAGGGGTCGAGCGCACCGACGCGAGCACGTCGGCCGCGATCGCCGGGCCGTCCCGGCCGGCCAGCCCGCGCACCTCGATCCAGCGCCGTTCGCCGTTGGCGCTTCTGCGCCGCCCCGGCGGCCCCCCCATCGCCTCGATCGCCATCCCCGCGGTCGCGCGGGTCAACGCGCCTACATCCGGCGCGGCACCGGCCAACGACCGGCCCACACTGCTCGCCGCGCGGCTCGCCGCGCGCGGGCCTGTCAGGGCCGTGCTGCCCGCAGTCCCCACGACGGCAGCCGTTGCCGTCGCCGCGATCCGGGTGCCCGCCACCGTGGCGCGCACCGGTATACCCAGCAACCCAAAACCGGGCAGAGCAGGCGTTTTGACCACGGCGTCAACCATACTCAGGGAGCGGCGAGCAGGTCGGTTCCGAATACGCAACCCAGGTTGACTGCAGATGAACAACCGGCCAACCCGTTGGCGACTGCGATGGATGAGGTGCTGTGGGCGAGCGAGATTCGCAAGCTGGTTCTCCGGTTGCTCGATGGCCGCACGGACCCTGCCGGCTGCACCGTGCGATGGCGCGCTCCCATTCCTGACTGAGCACGACCCGACGGCCCATCGCGATATCCAGGCGCCAAAGGCCGCCAAAGGCCGCCAAAGGCCAATGACACCGATCGAAGTCAAACGAAGTGGACGTCAAGTTTCTGCGGGCCGCTGTGTACTCTGAAGTCGAGGCCAACACAGCCAGTGAACGTCTGGCGAATATCGCCGAAACACCGACGTGAATCGGTGGCGGGGGAGCGATGATGACGCTGGCGCCTCACGGCGGGAGCACGCGCGACAGGAGATCAATTCGATGCGGACCGTCTTTCACGAGAAGCTCGACGAGCTGACCGCCCAACTCGGTCAGATGTGCGGCCAGGCCGGCCTGGCGATGAAGAAGGCAACTCGCGCACTGCTGGATGCCGACCTGTCTGCTGCCGCGGAAGTAGTCACCGATCACGACCAGGTGGTGGCCATGCGGGTGAGCGCCGAGCAGGCCGCCTTCGCGTTACTGGCGCTGCAACAGCCGGTCGCCGGTGACCTGCGGGCGGTCTTCAGTGCGATCCAGATCATCGCCGACACCGAACGCATGGATGCCCTGGCTGTGCATGTGGCCAAGATCGCCCGACTGCGCCACCCCGATCATGCGGTGCACGGCGAGGTCAGAGACTGCTTCGTCGAAATGGGCACGCTCGCAGTCGCTCTCGGCGAGAGCGCTCAACAGGTTCTGCTGACCGGCGATCCGGCAGAGGGTGCCCATCTGCGCGAGCAGGACACGGCGATGGACGACCTCTACCGCCGACTGTTCAGCCTGCTGATGAGTCCCACGTGGCAGCACGGCATAACTGCTGCGGTCGACACCGCGCTGCTTGGCCGCTTCTACGAACGCTTCGCCGACCACGCCGTCGAGGTCGGCCGCCGAGTCATCTTCATCGCCACAGGCACACTGCCCGCCGAAGATGACATCTCCACCTACTGACAGCCCTGACCGGTCGGCGGCCTTGGCCCGGCGCGCTTGGTGAAGCCGGTGGCGAACGACTTCCAGGTCTTCCTCAGCATGGCTGAAGCTTTCATTTTCCGCCGAGCGCCTTACGCGCCAATGCTGCTGCCGCAGGGCTCACGATATTCCGCCGCACCCGGGTGACGGGCTGGTCGGTCACGTTGGTCAGGACTTCGTAGACGGGGAGTTGACGCATGGACGATTCCGAGATGGACCGACCGTCGGAGTAGCGCCAGCCGAGTTCGGCCAGCAACGCCGTCATCTTGTCGAGCGGTTGTTCGGAACCGGCCGAAGCCGCCGCAAAGGCGAGCATCAGCATGGTCGCCTCTGCGTCGAAGTTCTCGTCGGACTTGGGAATCAGCCGACCGGCCAGATGCTCCCACAGGCGGTCGGGGTCACGCTGGGCCGCGACGCCGGCCTTGGTCAGCAACAGCGTGCCCTTGTGCTTGCGTAGCAGTCCCAACGACTGCATGCCCTCGCGGAACCGCAGCAGTGGGTAGCATTGGGCCTCCCGGTTGTGCTTGCCGATCCAATCATTCATTACGGGAACGACTTTCGAGGCTTCCTCGACGTCGGACGGTTTGAGGTATCCGGCGGTCGTCAACGGAATGCCGCCGTCCTTGGCGCGGTCCAGAAACCATTGATATGCCCGCAGACTGTCGGCAACAGCGACCGTGTCCAGCGGTTGCGCACTGGCCAGCGTGAGTGCCGCCTTCGTCAGGTCGTCGCCATACGGGGTGTAGGTGAGCCGATGAACCAGGTCGACCAGGCGCACGTCGATGCCTGCCTCGCGCAGCACGAAGTACGCGTTGTCGAACCCCCTGTTGACCCGTTCCGGCTCGAACAGCGTGGGGTCGGCAAGTACCTCGGCGAGGCTGTCGGCGTCGACCAGGTGCCCGCAGTCTTCTGGCGGGGCAGCGCGCTCACCGTCTACGACGACCGCTGCGGGACAGTCACCTTCGGCGGGTAGAACTTCTTCGAGGCGTAGCGTCAGCTCCCAGTTGTCGCCGTAATCGTAGAGGTAGTGCAGGACATCGCCCGGCTCACTGAGGGTTTCGTCGAGCCGAGTCTCAGCGGCGGGCAGGCCGTCATCGTCTTCGGGCCACTCCTTGTTGTCCACGTCGTAGGGGCACAGGAACAGCTGGCTGTGGTGGTCGAAGGCGCGGCCGCCGAGTGAGAATCGATGCAGGTGCGAGTCGGTCCAGTCGAACGCCACCTGCAGGACTTGGTGCAGCAGGCCCAGCGTCAGGTTCGAGCGCAGGTCCAGTCGTCGCCAGATCGTCGGATTGCTGTCGTCGAGGTGGGCCCGGACCCGGTAGACGGCGACATCACTCCGTCGCGCGCGACGCAGATCGGGGCGCGACACCGGTTCCGGTACCAGATGGAGGTGCGGGCGCTCGCTCATGCCGCTCACCTTAGAGCTGTCGCAGAGTCGATGAGGCACCATGTCGGTAATGCCGTTGCCGGAGAGGGTGCTACTCAAGCCGCCTTCTCTCATTCGGCGCGGCTCCGGGGTGCGGTGTCGGGCCGACCTCAAAGTTGTGAACAACTATCACTGTCTCCTCATAGTCCACTGAGACAACAGCGGTAACAATGGGGAATCGTTCGACACCGACAACCACGTCAGGACGCGTTCGGCGGCTGAAAGGGTTCCCCGTGCAGATGGTCAAGGGAGTGGGTGTAGCGCTGATCGCGGTTGCCCTGTCGGCGACATCGATCGCGGTGGCTACGCCGAAGGGCCATGCCAGCACGGTCAATTGGGATGCGATCGCACAGTGCGAATCCAGCGGCAACTGGGCGATCAACACCGGCAACGGGTTCTACGGTGGCCTTCAGTTCCTGCCGGCCACCTGGCGGGAGCACGGCGGCGTCGGCTCTCCGGACAAGGCCCCGCGCGAATACCAGATAGCGATCGCCGAGCGCGTTCTGCGCACCCAAGGGATCGGCGCGTGGCCGGTGTGCGGTGCGTACGCTCTCTCCCCGAGGTCTTCGGCTCCTCCCGGGACTGGCAGCGCATGCCGGGTCATGTCCGGGCTTGTGCTGGGTATCGTCAACCTCAACAGAATGTGCGCTGCGCTGACGAGCCAGGCACGCGCGGTCGCTTCGGCACTGGCTCGCTGAGCCGGGGCGAAGACGCTGAGTGATCGCCGCGATCGACGCGACGTAGGTCAGGCCGCCGGGGAAAGTCCGTGATCCCGGCTGTACGTCGCGGTCGGGGCGCGAGGACCAACCCATCCCCATACGTCACCGCCCCTTCGTCGTCGGCGCACGGTTACCCGCCGGGACCAGATCACGCAACCGGTGTCGGCGGGGGCCGCCGCGCCAGGTGAGGCGCGGCTGATCGAACGGGCACCGTGACGGTGAAGACGGTTCCACTGCCAGGACCGGAGCTGTCGGCGGTTATGGTGCCGTCGTGGGCCTCGACCACCGCTTTGGCGATCGCCAATCCGATTCCGGCGCCGCCGTTGTGGCGCGCCCGGGCGGTGTCTGCCCGGTAGAACCGCTCGAACACGTGCGGCAGGTGCCCGGCGGCGATCCCTTCACCGTTGTCGGATACGCGAATCACGACCCGGTGCCCGTCACGCCTGGCGCTGATCTCGACCCGTCCGCCGGATGGCGTGTGGCGCAAGGCATTGTCGAGCAGATTCGCCAACACCTGGCTGATGCGCAACTCGTCTCCCCACAGTGGTGGCAGGTCCACGTCCACTGCCGTGCTCAACTCCACGTCCTTACGGGAGTAGCCCGTCTGCGCCGCGGCGGCGCAACGCTGCATCAGCGAGTTGATGTCGATGGGCTGGTGCTCCATCGATGCGGAGCTCTCCTCGGCCCGGGCGAGCGCGCCGAGATCGCCGGCGAACCGGACCAGCCGTTCGGTCTGGTCGCGCAGCATGGCGGCGGTTTCCGGGGTGAGGCTGCGGATCCCGTCCTCTATTGCCTCGAAGTACGCCTCCAGCACCGCGACCGGTGTGCGGATCTCGTGGGCGAGATCGCTGAACAGGCGGCGACGCGTCACCTCGACCGACTGCAGTTGCGACGCCATCTGGTTGAACGCGTGGGCGAGCGCGTCGAAGTCCTCACCGAGACGGGGAGGCGAGACCCGGATGTCGTACCGGCCGTCGGCGACCGCGGTTGCCGCCGAGGCGACTTCGGTGATCGAGCGCTGCAGCCGGCGGCTGAGGTACCAGCTGACCGCCAGTGCGGCGAGGGCCGAGACCGCGAGTGCGCCGCTGATGGAGATGGCCGTGGCGTACCCGTACGCTTCCTCGGCGTGCATCTCCTCGAGCGAGTTCGGCGGTACCCCCGCCTGATGTAAATGGTCGCGGAAAAGAGGTGGTCCGACGATCGCGGCCGCCATCGACGTGGTGGCCGCACCGACGGTGAGCACAATCGCCTGCGCTGCGAACAGTCGTGCGCCGATGCCTGGTCCTCGCAGCACACGGGTGCTGACTCCACCGACGCGCGGGACGGCAGTCATTGGGAGGTTCCCATCCGGTATCCCACACCCCGCACGGTCATGATGAACCGGGGGTTCGCGGCGTCATCTCCGAGCTTGCGCCGCAGATGGCCGATGTGAACGTCGACGAGATGCTCGTTGCCCACCCACGGCCCCTCGCGTACGAGGTCGAGCAGTTGGCGACGACTCAACACGACACCTGGTCGTGCGGACAACGCATCGAGAATATCGAATTCCGTGCGGGTCAACAAGATCGATACACCGTCGAGGCCCACAACACGGGCCGCCACATCGATGCTGAGTGGACCGAGCACTCGCGGCGGCGGTAGGTCCTCGGTTTCGGCGCCGGCGACGGGAAGCGTGCGGGGACGCCGAAGCATGGCCCTGATGCGCGCGACGAGTTCCCGCGGGCTGAACGGTTTGGTGATGTAGTCGTCGGCGCCGACGGTCAGTCCGAGAACCGTGTCCAATTCCGTGTTGCGGGCGGTGAGCATGACCACATAGGCGTCCGAGAACGTACGCAGCTGCCGGCACACCTCGAGGCCGTCGATACCCGGCAGACCGATGTCGAGGATGACGACGTCCGGATCGAGGCTCCGGGCGACGGCGATGGCCTCCGCACCGCTGCCGACGACGGAGGCTTCGAACTGCTCGCGCTCCAGATAGCTCGCCACCACCTCGGCCAGCGCGGTCTCGTCGTCGATCACCAGTGCGCGGTAGCCGTGGGTACGAGCCGTTGATCCAGTCGACAGTTCCATGAACCCCATCGTGCCTGCCGGCGTCGTGGCCGGAGGATCCCCGGCGCATCAGGGCCGCGGCTCCGGGCGCATCGACTCGAGGTAGTACGTTTCGCGCCCGGTGGGGAAGCCGCCGCCATTGGTGGCGATGTGGACGTGGTCGTAGTGATTGGCCGTCTCGTTGCCGTAATCCGCCGTCCAACCCGGCGCACCGATGCCGGGATAGAAGCCCTGCCGCCAGATGACGTGCAACACTCCCCACCGGCGGGCGTTGGCCAACGCCAGTCCGGCGATCTGGTTGCCGAGCTCGATGCCCTCATCGGAGCCGTGGTTCGGGATCATCACGTCGATCGCCAGGCCGTTGGGGTGCCACTTGAGCGGGTCCTGCCGATACCCGCCGATGGTCTTGATCTCGGGGAACATCACGCTGATGGTGCGGGCCGCCCAGATCGTCTTCACCTGCAGACCGCCCTCGGGCGCGACACCTGCGGGCAGTTCGAACGTGAAATCCCGCGCAGCGACGGGCGCGCTCGCCGCCAGGAGTTCGGCCTCGGCGGGGTGGGCTACGGATGTCGGGGCCGCGGGCACGGATGTGGGGGCAGCAGCGAGGGGAGCCTTGGTGACCTGAGGCGCGTCTTCGGTGTCCTGGGCGTAGACCATCGCCGCGGAGACGGCCAGCGAGGTGGCGAGCGCCACCCAGCGGCCCATCCCGTTCGCTGAGATCGTGCTCCCCATGCGCAGCACTCTAGAGTCGGAAGCGGTGCGGCACGGGGATTCCGCGCCGATCCGGCGAATCGTTATGGTCGATCGTGATCGCACCTTAGCGGCGACCGGTTCAAGTTCGTCATCGGCGATGTTCTACCGCGGCTGAGCCCCGTGCGGGGGATGGGGCACGATGTCGGTGGTGAGCCTGTTACGTGTACTGACCGGGTTGGGCGTCACCGCCGTGCTGCTGGCGGCCGGATGTGCTGACGCCCGCGACGCCGGTGCGGCACCGAATGTCCCGTCGAAACTCCGTATCAGCGTGCTCGACGAGGTACCGCACGACACGTCGGCGTTCACCCAGGGTCTGGAGTTCGACGGTGCGGCGCTGTTCGAGACCACCGGACTCGCCGGGCAGTCACAGTTGCGTGAACTCGACCCCGCCACGGGCGCGGTGCGGCGTTCGACGCCGCTTCCCGGCGGGTACTTCGGTGAGGGCATGACTGCCGTCGGCAACCGCATTTGGCAGGTCACGTATCGCGACGGTGTCGCAATCGAATGGGACACAACAGCTTTCATTCCGCTGCGGGAGCTTCCTATCGAGGGTGAGGGGTGGGGCGTGTGCTTCGACGGGAGCCGGATCGTCCGTAGCGACGGCACCGACCGGTTGCGATTCGTCGCACCCGCCGATTTCACCGAAACCGGCAGCGTCGCCGTCACCAGACCGGGCGGAGAGGCGGTCGCCGGTCTCAACGAACTGGAATGTGTCGACGGCCAGGTGTGGGCGAATGTGTGGCCCACCGACGAGATCATCCGGATCGACCCGGGCACGGGAACGGTGACCGCTTCAGCCGATGCCGCGGCGCTGCGTCGAGGAGAACCAGATGTCAACGTGCTCAACGGGATTGCGTACGCCGGCGACGGTCGGTATCTGATCACGGGCAAGAATTGGTCGACGATGTACCGGGTGCGCTTCGACGCTGTGTAGCAGTTTATGACCAAGGTCACTAATTGGTCTCGATCTCCGACACGGCCGCACGAGGTCCGCGGCCGACGGCCGTTCGCGCGTGACACTCTTCGCATGCGGGTCGAGGAAACCATGTGGGATGTGCTGCTTCCGAAGGACGTTGACGATCGCTGCGGGTATTCACCCCGCGCCGCGCTGGCCGAACTGGTGGCCAAGCAGCTGCCGTCGTACAAGCGTCTGCTGCGCGTCGTGACGTGGTCACCCGACGCTGGTCATCTGTTCCGCCCGACGCCGAACTTCCGGCGGTACGCGGTCTGCTACGAGGTCGAACTCGCGACCTGAATGCCGGTCAGCCGGCCCACGAGAAGGGTTGGCGCCGTCGCGTGACCCGGTCGAGTCGCGCGCAAGCCGCCTCGACGCTGTCGGCGAGCGGTAATTCCCCCTGCGGATCGCAGATTCGCAACAGCCGGCGCACCTCCCCGCCCGGCACGATCACCCAGTCGACGTCGATCCGCATGCAACTCACGCTCATGTAGTGCAGCGCACTGAAACCCTGCGACCCGAAGAAGGTGACCCCGGTCAGGTCGACGATCAGCTGGGTCGCCGAGGCGGTGTGGCACTCGACGTAGCGACCGAGGTCGCGCCCGTTGGTGGCATCGATCTCACCGACCGCGGTGATCACTGAGAGGGTCGGCGGCAGCGACCGGATGGAGAACACGGCGCGCCCACGCTGTTGCGGCGTTTCAGCCGCCGAGGGGTCGGGACGGAAAACCCGGACGGTTCCGACGTCAATCATAGGTGGGACTCCCTCGATTGTGGTGCCCCGGCAGGCACTGCGGTCACCGCGATACGGAACTCGCACGCCGCCGGGGGTGGTCGGCGAGCCTTTGACCGGATGCCCGGGCCGCCGGCTGCGCTTCCCAACCTGTGACGCAGATTACTACGGAATGCGTCGTATTACTACAAGCTTAAGGAGGTTCTCAGGTACGTCTCCAACTGCGAGTTGCTCGCAATTTCCCTTGGTTGCGGCACACGAGAGGCGAACTGCGGAGGGTGACGACGGATCACGTAGTTCTTCAAACTGCCCTGTGCGCAACGGCGGCGAAGCCGGTTCGAGAGGGTAGAGTGACATACATCCCGTTCGGGAGGCGTCACCGTTTAGTGCAAAGCGGCCCGCTGTAGGCGGTAGCTCAGATCAAGCCAACGGTCCTATTTCCGCCGATGTCACCGCCAGCTGTCGTGGCTCCCGGTGGCCACAGCACCCGCCTCCCGGATAAGCAAGGCATGCGTCGAACAGTCGGCGTCGCCTTCGCGTCCGCACCGAGTCCGGAAGGACCCGCGATGACGATCATTGACGACACACTCCAGGTGACGGCCAAACGGCCGTCCACTCGCGCTCAAGACGACTACACAGATGTCCCGGACATGTTCCGCCTGCTGTCGGTGTTGACCCCCGGCACCCCGGATCACGAACGGCAGCGTGAACGCATCGTGACGCGATGCCTTCCGTTGGCCGACCACATCGCGTTCCGCTATCACCGCAGGGGCGAGAACCTCGACGATCTCGTGCAGATCGCCCGGGTCGGGCTGATGCACGCGGTCAACCGCTTCGATCCTGGGAACGGCGCCAGTTTCCTGTCGTTCGCCGTGCCCACGATGCTCGGCGAGATCCGGCGCCATTTCCGGGACAACGGATGGGCGATGCACGTTCCGCGCCGACTCAAGGATCTGCACGTGCAGATCACCCGGGCGACCCCGCGACTGACGCAGTCGCTCGGCCGTGCCCCCACCCCCACCGATCTGGCCGCCGAACTCGGGGCCGACCGGCAGGAAGTGGTGGAGTGCCTGGTCGCCGGTGACGCCTACAGCCTGCGCTCGATCGACAGCCCCATCTCGTCGTCGGACGACACGACACGTTCGCTCGCCGACTCTCTCGGCGAGGTCGACGGCGAGCTGGAGCACATCACCGACCGTGAGTCGCTGCGCCCGCTGCTGGCGGCGCTGACGGAACGGGAACGCACCGTGATCAGCCTCAGATTCTTCGCATCGATGACGCAGACGCAGATCGCCGAGCGCATCGGTGTCTCGCAGATGCAGGTGTCGCGCATCCTGGCGAGGGCACTTCAACATCTGCGCGACGGGATGAGCTGACCTGTGGGTCAGCTCCCGAGCGCTGCCGAATTGCCGCCACGGTGGTCTCCGCGGCGATCCGCTGGTCGTAACGACGGATCGATCAGGACCGATCCCGAGAGTCGCTGCGCGCTGTGTGGGGCTCCCCGGTGCCGTGCCGGGTCCCCACGATGCCCCCGCACCAGACCGGCACCCGTGTTCGGGTCACATCGGGTTTGGCGGGTGATCACTTCTGGGGAACACCGGTCCCGAACGCTTCGACGCGGAGCCGGGACAGGAGGGACCAGCACATGGCAGACGCCAACAGGGGCAACACCGGACTGAGGAAGCCGTCAAGGGCGCGGTCGAAGGGGTGAAGGGCAAGGCCAAGCAGGTCGTGGGCATGACGATACGACCAAGATATTTCCGTATGGTCGTAAGTGTCAGGCGGGATGCAGACCGCTGCCGGTCAGCACCGTCGGCTGCCATCCTCGGGCGCCGACGCACAGCAGTGGCCTGCCGTCGGGAGCCTGGGCGGTGGACTGCGGGCCGGGGCAGGGTGCGCCGACGTCCTGGACGCCGTACAGTGCATAAGTGGAGGTCCAGAAGCCGGTGTACACCGGCGGCCACTGATTCGGGATCCACTTGCACTGTAGCGGTTCGCCGCCACGGCCACGCCCGAACACATTGCGCTCCCAGCCGTAACAGGGCGCCCCGAGCTTGGCTTCGTAGCTCATCCCGGGGACGTCGGTGGGATACCGGCCAGGGTCGTCGTGGAAGTCGTTGGACGGGTCCGCAAGCGCGCCCGGCGCCAGCCCGACAGCGGCTCCCGCGATCGTCACGGCGACGAAAACCTCACGAAACATGTCCCATCCTCACGCTGACTCGATGGCCTCGCGGCAAAGCGTAACCGGTGGCCGACGGGCGCGACCGCTTTCGGTCTACTCCGCGGAGTCGCCGGGAGTGTTTGCGTCGAGCACGCTGACCGCGATCCCGTATGGCAGGAACCGCACCTTGCGGGTCGGGTCGGTGTTGTTCTTGTTGGCCCGCAGCGCGTCGAGCTCGGTGGAAAACACCTGATCGATGTGGGCATCGCCGTCGGCGTCGACGGTGTAGATCGCCCATACGCCGTCGCCGGTCTCACCGGTGGTCTCCGGTTCGGTCCTGGGCCGGCCGAACCGCCCCAACTCGTCGATCAGGGCACTCCACCCGGCGCGCTCACCCGAGGTGGTGAAGAAGCGGCCGACGCCTTCCAGTGCCTCGCGGGCGACCCGGTCGAAGTCGTCGGGGTCGAAGCCGAATGGTCCGTTGTTGCTCATTGCCGTCCTCCTCAAGTACCGCAACACTCACGGTACCCACAGCTGGATCCGAGGCGCGCGAGATAGGTGGAGATAGGTGACTGCATGACCTTCACCCAGGCCGACGTGGTGGTGGACTATACGGTCGTCCGCGACGGCGACCTGGGGTGCGGACGTCGGCGGGTGTGACGATGCACATCCCGCCGTCTCCGCCTACGACCTGGCCCCGGTCGGCGGGGCACTGGGCGTCGCGCTGCTCACCGGGGACCCGGACATGAGACGGTATGACGACCATGTCTGACCGCCGACACATGACCTACGAGGACTTCGGCCGCAGGTTCTTCGAAGTCGCCGTCACCGCGGAACGTGTCGGTGCGGCGATCGGCGACATCGCCGGCGAGGCGTTCGAGATGGGCCCGATGGTTCAGGGGCCGGGCGGTATCGCCAAGGTCACCGCCCGGGTGAAGATCCAGCAGCCCCGGGTGACCCGCCAGGTCGGCGAGATGATCACGTTCGCGATCCGGATCCCGCTCGAGATCGACATGGTCGTTGACCTGCGCATCGACAAGCCCAAATTCGTGATCTACGGCGAGATCTCGCTGCGGGCCTCGGCGCTGGCCGCGCACCCGCTGCTTCTCATCCTCGACGTCAAGAAGCCACGGCCGTCGGACATCTCGATCCACGTGACGTCGAAATCGTTGCGCGCCGAGGTGGTCCGCATCATCGGTGGCATCGACTCCGAGATCAAACGCTTCATCGCCACCCACGTTGCCGGCGAGATCGACAGCCCGGAAAGCAAACAGGCTCAGGTCATCAACATCGCTGAGATGATCGACGAATCCTGGACCGGTATCTGAACCGGGTGTCCGAGGCGTCGTAGACCACTTCGGACTGGATTGTGATGGCCTCGTCGCGTCGTAGCTTCAACGCGGCGGCCCGGTACAGCTGGCACCGGGCCACCCCGTCGCGCCGGCATTGCGGGGTCGTCGGGCGTGATGTAACTCAGGCCCTCGATGGTCACGGGCGCGGTGATGTCCACCTGACCGGCGGGCACGCAGCGCGTTGCGGCGGTGACATGACCGAAATCTTGGGCGCAAGCCTCGCCATTTATGGCGGGGTGAGCCCATCCGGTGTGTCGGCGGGCGGAGCCCGGCGTTCAGAGTGGTCGGGCTTGGCCGTCGATGTATT
>JAXHUG010000022.1:52208-94886 GCA_034189785.1 Actinomycetota bacterium | reverse complement strand
AGAAACAACTTCTGGCAAAAAACAACCACACCCCTAAACGGGAAAAAGAGGCACGGCCAAAACAAAAAACAACAAACAAAAACCACCAAACACACTATTGAGTTCTCAAACAACACACCCGACCGACCCGCGCAGCGATCCCGCGGCGGAAAGCCGCGTAATCACAGTGCGGACGGTCAGGAACCCACCGAAGTGAGTATCCCTCTGGGAGTCTGCCGCGCTCCCCGGCCCGGAGGCCGTGTCGCGGCGACGTTGAATAAGTTACGTCAGTGGAAACTCGGAGTCAAATCCCCAGCTGGAACGGGGGTTCGGCTCATTTCGGCGGGCGCGCCGCCCTACGGGCATGCCAGATCATCCAACGCGCTGGATGCCGGCGATGTTCCGCTTGCCCCGACGCAGGACCAACCACCTGCCGTGCAGGAAGTCCGAGGCCTGCGGGATCCACTCGTCGCTGTCGATCTTCACGTTGTTCACCGAGACCCCGCCCTCGGCGATGGTCCTACGCGCAGCGCCCTTACTCGCCGACAGGCCCGTGGCGACCAGCAGATCGGTGATGAGATCCGGCCCACCCGGAGCGAGTTCGGCCACCGACGCCTCACGCAGCGCGGCGGCCAGGGTCGGCTCGTCGAGCGCGGTGAGCTCACCACGGCCGAACAGCGCCTGGCTGGCGTGCTCCACCGATCGGGTGGCGTCCTCGCCGTGGACCAATGTGGTCAATTCGCGCGCGAGGCGTCGCTGCGCAGTGCGCTGGTGGGGTCGATCACGGGTCACCTCCTCGAGCTCCGCCAACTCACCGGCTTCAAGGAAGGTGAACCACTGCAGGTAGTTGACGACGTCGGCGTCGGCGGTGTTGATGAAGTACTGGTACCAGGCGTACGGCGTGGTCATCTCCGGGTCGAGCCACAGGTTCCCACCCCCGGTCGACTTCCCGAACTTCTTACCCTCCGAGTCGGTGACCAGCGGGGTCGTCATCGCATGAACGATGTCGCCGAGTTTCTGGCGCACCAACCGGACCCCGGCCACAATGTTACCCCACTGGTCGGAACCGCCGATCTGCAGCGCGCAACCGTGGCGTTTCCGCAACTCCACATAGTCGTTGGCCTGCAACAGCATGTAGCTGAACTCGGTGTAGGAGATCCCTTCTCCCTCCAGGCGCCGCCGCACGGTATCGCGGTCGAGCATCATATTCACCGAGAAGTACTTGCCCACGTCACGGAGGAACTCGATCGTCGACAGCTCGCCGGTCCAGGAGAGGTTGTTCTCTACGATCGCGCCCGTGGGCGACTCGTCGAACTCCACGAAACGCTCGAGCTGACCCCGGATCCGGTCCGCCCAGTCGGCGACCGTGTCGGCGGTCCGCAGTGTGCGCTCCCCCGTGTCCCGGGGGTCGCCGATCATTCCGGTGGCCCCGCCGGCCAGCACGATCGGCCGGTGACCTGCCTGCTGAAAACGGCGCAGCGTCAACAGCGGCACGAGATGTCCGGCATGCAGGCTGGGCGCGGTCGGGTCGAATCCGGAGTACAGCGTCATCGGACCGTCGGCCAGTTCGGCCGCCAGGGCGTCCCGGTCGGTCGATTGCGCGATCAGCCCGCGCCTGTCCAACTCGTCGAGAATGCTGCTCATTCCCCGATCTTTCCGTACGCGTCGGGATCAGTCGCTGCCACCCGGTGCCGGAGCCCGCGGGCTGCGCCGGTAGGCCGACACCTCCGACCGGCCGGCGACCCACAGCCTCCACGGCCGGTCCGCCGCCCTGCTCACCCCGACCCGGGGTCCGGCGGTGCGCGGCGGTTCCTCACCCAGTCGGAGGTGGACGGGGCTGTCGTCGGCGAACAGATCGATTCCGTTGTCCACCATCATGATTCCCAGCGCCGAGCAGAGGTTTCCCGGGCCCCTGGCAAATGCCGACCGACGCACCGTCTCGCCGCGACGACGCTGCACGACGTCATGACCCGATTCGATGACAGCCGCACGCAGCAGCACGGCGGCCGCCACACCGTCGTCGGCGCAGGTCACGTTCGCACAGACGTGAACACCGTGGCTGCGGTACGTGTAGAGCCTACCGGCGGGGCCGAACATCACCTGATTCCGCAAGCCGGGGCCGCGATACGAATGGGCGGCGGCGTCCGGCCAAGGCCCGTCGGGTGGGCCGCCGTACGCCTCGACCTCGACGACCGTTGCGGTGACGCCGCGGCAGGTCAGCACCGCCCCGAGCAACCGGCGGGCCGCCGTGAGAGGGGCGACCCGCAGCAACTCCACACTCACCGCAGCGATTCTCCCCCGCGCTCTTGACCCCGCCGACCGCATCCCTGCCGGTCGAGCAGATCGCCGAGACCATCGGCCCGAACCTGCAGCGCCATCTCACCGGTGAGGTGCCGGGCCCAGCCTAGGATTCCGCGCGGTCGAGCAGTCGCTGATGTTCGGCGTCGTCGGTGACGGCGACGGCTTCGTCGACGAGCAGGACCGGGATCCCCTCGTCGATGCGGTAACCCTGCCGCAACCGCGGATTGTACAACATTTCGTCGCCGATCAGCAGCAGCGGGCCACGATCCTGTGGGCAGACGAGGATCGCCCGCAATTTCTCGTCCAGCACGGCTGTCCGGCTAGTCATAGGGGTTGATGTCGTATTCGGGCCCGGTCCAGGGGTTCTCGTCGTCTGGCGGCACCCATGCCGGGGCCTTGACCGCCGGGCCGCCGCCGCCGGACAGCTGCGACTGCATCTGCACCTTGCGCTGGTAGGCCACGGTCGACTCCAGCGCGTCGAGCAGCCGGCTCTGGTTGGGAAGGAAATCCCAACCCTCCTGCAGCGCTGCGAGGTTCTCCTGCGAGGGCCGGAAGCCCCGGGCGCGCAGACTGATCGACTGTTCGGCGAGCACCGAGATCTGGCCACCACCGGCGCCGTGCATGTACTTGGCGCCGATCTGGTCGAGAACGTCGGCCTGCGAGGCGGGTGCGGTCACCAGCATCGCTGCGGCCAGCGCACCGCTGGCGAGCGTGCCGATCAGGGCGCGACGCCAGCCCGAACGGTTCTTCCGGCTCTGCGAATCCATCAATCCTCCAGTCGAAGCGACGCCAGCGGGAGCCTATCAGTGCGACTGCGCCGTGGCGCGGCGTCACTGATCGGTACGGGCCGGCAGCTGTGAGTCGTCCAGCGAAGTGTCACGGCCCTGCCCTCCGGTGATCTCGGCACGCACGGCCACGGTGAGCCGCTTGTACCCATTGGTATCGGGATCGAGGTACCAGGAGTGGCGACGCGAGGGGCGAGGGACGCCGGCCGCGCGCAGCGGGCTGGTCAACGGGCGGTACGACGCGCTGAGTTCGATATCGGGCACGACGTGCACCAGGTCGGGTGGATTGCCGACCGGCAGGTCGGCCAGCGCCTCGGACAGCTCAGCCGTCGTGATGCTGCCGCCGGGACACAATGCCAACGCGGTGACCGCCAACTGCCTGCCGTGCACCTCGACCGGGTAGGTGACCGCGACGTCCACCGCGCCGATGTGACCGACGGCATCGCTGATCGGCATCGCGAAGACCGGCCCGCGGGACGTGTGGATCACCGCGCTGCGGTTGTCCACCAGCCAGTAGTCGCCGTCGGCGTCGCGGCGGAAGAGGTACTCCGACGACACCCAGGTGTCTGCGGGCGCGAACACGCCCCGCTTCACCGACGCCGTCGGATCGACCGGTCCGCGCGGACGCGCCAGCAGCACACCCACCTCGTTCACGGCCGCGCGGCGTACGAAGCCTCGGTTGTCCTCGAGGATCAGGTCGTCGTCCGCATCGTATGCGGCCAGATCGACCTGACCACCGCCGGGCAACGCACGGCCCTTGCTGCCGATCTTGGCACCGGAGACATTGGCCAGCACCGCCTGACCGTCGGTCGTGGCGAAGAATTCGACGACGTGGGCCGGGGCGAAGATGTCGACGACCCGCTCCCACAGCCCCGTGGGCATACCGGAGCCGATGAACAGGCGCACCGGGTGACCTCCGGACAACTGGAAGGACGGGTCGTCGATGACTTGGCGCAGCATCGCCCAGGTGTAGGAGACGACTGAGACGCCGTACTGGCGGATCTCCTGCAGGAAGCGGTCCGGGCGCAGTCCCCGCGACAGGGCGATGCGGGCGCCGCCGACGACCGCGCCGCCCAGGCTGACCAGGAGACCGGACTGGTGATGCAGCGGTGTCAGGCAGTAGACGGTGTCGTTGTGGCCGAGGTTGGCCGCCGACGCCGTCCCGAAAGCCGACAGCGCCCACCGGTGATTGGTGATCTGCCGGGCGACGAGGTCGCCGTTCACCGAGCTGAACGCGACGAAAGCGAGGTCTCTGGCCAGGCCCGGATTGGGGAGGTACCACTCGGGCAACGCGACCTCGTCGGGGTCGATCTGTTCCATGTCGACGACATCGGCGTCGTCGGATACGTGGAGGTCGCGGACGCCGCCGCCGAGCACCAGTACGCGCATCGGCAGACTGCGCGCCGCTTCCAGATGGGTGGGGTCGGCGACGATCTCCGAGACCGCACCGAGCCGCGCCGCGGCGGCCAGGTCGGCGTCGGGCGGCATCAGCACCGCCACCGCACCGAGTCGTGACAGCGCAGCGATCGCCACCAACGCGCTGGGGCGGGTCTCCATCAGGACCCCGACGCGGGTGCCTTGGCGAACCCCGACGTCGATGAGCCCACGCACCACGTTGTTGATGCGACGGTCGACGGCCTCGTACGTGTGCACCCGGCCGTCGTAGAGGAGGAATTCGCCGTCCGGCGCGCCGCGGGCCTGCTCGGACATGATCCGGCCGAGCGAGATCCGGGTGTGGTCATTGATCTGTCCGAGCCGGGACAGCCGCGGCAGCGTGCGGGCGGTCTCCACCGCGAGCGTGCGTGCCGACTTGTTCGCCGAGACCAGCGCATCGACCGCCGAGCGGGTGACACCGAACGCCATCTCGGTGGCCGCGGTGACGCCGTGCGCGACCCGCGACGTCAGCGATACGCCGCTTTCGATGTGCTCTTCGGACTGTAGCGCCATCGGCTCGACGTGGTCGGGCATGTCGCCGTCACCTTCGAGCCACTTGACCCAGCCGGCGACGGTCGGCCACGTCTGCTGTGAGGCCTTCGAACCCACGACCAAGCCGAAATGGCCTGCCCGGATGACGTATTCGTAAACGTCAGCCTGCGGCGCTGCGCGTTTGATGCCGCGCACCGACGGCGGCTGGCCGATGTCGTCGACCTCACCGACGACGGCGAGTACCGGACAGGTGATGTCCGACAGTGTGACGAGCTGACCTCGGATGGCGAACCCACCGGTCATCATCCGGTTGTGCGCGATGAACTGTTTGAGCAGTTCGGAGATCGCCGGTCCCGACCAGGCGATCCAACCTTCGGAGGACAGGAACCGCCGCTGCTGCTCGCGCGGCAGCAGCGCCTCGCGGTCGTGCAACTGCAGGAGGAATTCGACGCGGGCCTGCGCGGTCTTGACCGGGTCGAGCATCTGGAATCCCATGCGCGCCAACCATCCCGGGATGTCGATGCGGCTGAACACGTGGTCGGCCATGAAGTCGGCGGCGCCCGCGGCCAGACCGGCGGGCAGGTTCAGCGGCAGGGCCGCGAGGGTGTCGACCGGGGCGCCGAACGCGATGATGCTGGCCAGGTCGCGGGACCGGCGGTACGCGGCGGTCTGATAGCAGAACATGCCGCCTTGGGAGTATCCGGCGAGGTGGACGTCGTGGCCGCAAACCTGCTTGACGGCGTCGATCGCCTCGGAGAGCGCCACCACGTGGTCGGCGAGGTTGCGTTGCATTCCGCCCTCGACCTTGTCCGGGGAGCCGAAGTCGATCACCCATGGATCCAGACCGGCGCGGTGGAGGATGCCGACGGCGCCTTCGTCGCGGGTCAGGTCCCACATGTCGGCCGACATCATCATCGGGTGGACCATCAACACGGGCGGACCCGGCGGTTTGGCGCCCGGACGGACATCCGGCGGAAAGTACCGCCGCAGCCGGTACATCGGCGTGCTGTGCACGATCTGGAACGGTGACGGCACGGCGCCTGTCTCCAGACCGCCGTAGCGCAGGACCTCCAGACCGTTCTGGGCCGTCGCCACCAACCGTCCGACCGGCCTGGTGATCGCCGAGAGGTCCACCACCCAATACTCCCCTCCATCGACGTCGCGCCGGGTTGCCGGCGCTGCCCTGGCGTGATGCCCGTCATCATGGCACAGCGGGCACCTATCATCGGCGGCTGATGGCAAACCTGATCAATGTCGAAAAAGTCACCGTGGGATACGGCACCCGCACCTTGCTCGACGCCGTCAGCATGGGTCTTGACGACGGCGATGCGATCGGTGTGGTCGGGCGCAACGGAGACGGTAAGACGACCCTGCTGCAGATCCTCACCGGCACCCGCACGCCCGATTCCGGACGGGTCACCCACACCTCCGGACTGTCGGTGGGATATCTGCGTCAGGGCGACGACTTCGCCGCGGGGGCCACCGTCGGCGAGGTCATCGTCGGCGGCCGGCCGGACCACATCTGGGCGGCCGAAGCCGACACCCGCGCGGTGGTCGAAAACCTGCTCGCCGGCGTCGGCCTGGACACCGCGGTCGGCGACCTCTCCGGCGGTGAACGGCGGCGGGTGGCGCTGGCCGAGGTGCTCATCGCCGGCCACGACGTGCTGATGCTCGACGAGCCGACCAACCACCTCGATGTCGAGGTGATCGGCTGGCTGGCGTCCCATCTGTCCACCAAACGGCCCCGCGCGCTGGTGGTGGTCAGCCACGACCGGTGGTTCCTGGACGCGGTCTGCACCCGCACCTGGGAGGTGCACGGCGGTGCGGTCGACGCCTACGACGGGGGCTACGCCGCCTATGTCCTCGCGCGGGCGGAACGGTCACGGGTCGCGGCCGGCGCCGAGGCGCGCAGGCAGAACATGATGCGTAAGGAACTGGCGTGGTTGCGGCGCGGTCCGCCGGCGCGGACGTCGAAGCCGAAGTTCCGCATCCAGGCCGCCAACGAGCTGATCGCCGATGAACCGCCTCCACGCGATTCGCTGACACTGCAGCGTTTTGCGACGACGCGGCTGGGCAAGGACGTGTTCGATCTGCACCGGTTGCGGCTCGAGGTGGGCGACCCGCCCCGGGTGATCCTCGACCGGATCGACTGGTCGATCGGGCCGGGAGCGCGGATCGGGCTGGTCGGTGTCAACGGCACCGGGAAGACGTCGGTGCTGCGGTTGCTGGCCGGGGAGTTGGAGCCGTCCGCCGGGACCATCAAACGGGGTGCGACGCTGCGGATCGGTTACCTCACCCAGGCGTTGGCCGAACTCGACGGCACCGCGAGGGTTCTGGACGCCGTCGAGGACCGCCGTCGCAGCACGGAGTTGGCCGGTGGCCGCGAGATCAGCGCCGCGACGCTGCTCGAGGATTTCGGCTTCAGCGGCGACACGTTGACCACCCGGCTGGCGGATCTGTCCGGCGGTGAACGCCGCCGGCTGCAGTTCCTGCGGATGCTGCTCGACGAGCCGAACGTGCTGCTCCTCGACGAGCCGACCAACGACCTCGACATCGACACGCTCAATGTGCTGGAGGACTACCTGGACGGGTGGCCGGGCACCTTGATCGTCGTCACCCACGACCGGTACTTCCTCGAGCGGGTGAGCGACGTCACCTACGCGTTGACCGGTAACGGGCGGTGCGATCTCCTGCCCGGCGGGATCGAGCAGTATCTCGGGGCCCGGGTGTCGGCCGCCCAGGTCACAGCCTCGAAACCGGCTGCGGCGCGGGGTGAGTCGGACGCCGCACGCGAGCGGCGCATGGCCAAGGAGTTGGCCCGCATCGAGAATCAGCTCACCAAACTCGACGGTCAGATCACCAAGTTGCACGAGGAGATGGCCGCGGCCGCGGCCGATCACGTGAAGGCCGGTGAACTCAACCGCGAGCTGAGTGAACTCGAGTCACGTAAGGACGAGCTGGAAGAGGCCTGGTTGGCGGCCGCCGAGGACTGAGCGGTCCTACTGCGGGCCGGGACCGACCACCGGGTGGAGGAAGGCCAGCTGATCGGCGGTCACCTGCCTGCCGGCCGCCTCCGCCGGGCGGAATCGCATCATGTCGAACAGTGCGCGCGGAGCCACCCCGGTGCGCAAGTTCCTGCTCGACAGAGCCGCGATCGTCTGGGTGCGCCTCGGCGCTCGACATCACGGCGAGTTCGCCCGGTCCGCCGAGCGACCTGCCCCACAACACGATTCGGAACTCGACCCGCTCGGTCACGCCCTCAAACGCAGCCGTAACCGGGCGGCGGTGTCGCGAACGACGTTGAGCTGTTTGGCCACCTGCACCGGTGCGGTGCCGCCGCGGGCGTCGCGGGAGTCGACCGAGCCCTCGATGGTCAGCACTTCGCGGACGTTCCCGGTCATTTCCGGGTGGATGTCGGTCAGCTCGGCGTCAGCGAGGTCCTCGAGTCCGACGCCGCGGGCTTCTGCCGCGCGCACCGCCGCGCCGGCGGCCTCGTGCGCGACCCGGAACGGAACCCCGCGTCGCACCAGCCATTCTGCGACATCGGTGGCAAGCGTGTATCCGAGGGGCGCGAGCCCGGCCATCCGGTCGACGTCGAAACGCAGTGTGGACACCAGGCCGGCAAGGGCGGGCAGCAGCAGCTCCAGCTGCGCCACCGAGTCGAAGACCGGCTCCTTGTCCTCCTGCAGATCCCGGTTGTAGGCCAGAGGTTGCGCCTTGAGCGTGGCCAGCAGCCCGGTCAGGTTGCCGATCAGCCGACCGGATTTGCCGCGCGCCAACTCGGCGATGTCGGGGTTCTTCTTCTGCGGCATGATCGAACTGCCCGTCGACCAGGCGTCGTGCAGCGTGACATAGCCGAATTCCGTTGTGCTCCAGAGGATGATGTCCTCGGCGAGCCGGGACAGGTCCACCCCGATCATCGCCAGCACGAACGCCGCCTCGGCGGCGAAGTCGCGGGCGGCGGTCGCGTCGATGGAGTTGTCGGCCGCGGAGTCAAAGCCCAGTTCCGCGGCGATCGCGTCGGGGTCGAGCCCCAGCGACGAGCCGGCCAGCGCACCGGCCCCGTACGGCGACACCGCCGCCCGTTTGTCGAAATCGGCGAGCCGGTCGACGTCGCGCAGCAACGGGTGGGCATGGGCGAGCAGATGGTGGGCCAGCAGCACCGGCTGCGCCGACTGCAGGTGCGTCTTGCCGGGCATGATCGCCGTCGGGTGGGCCGCGGCCTGGGTCGCCAGGGCGCTCACCACGCCGAGGACGCCGTCGGCGACCCGGCGGATCGCGTCGCGCAGCCACGCCCGGAACAGGGTGGCCACCTGGTCGTTGCGCGAGCGCCCAGCCCGCAACCGGCCGCCGAGCTCGGCCCCGACCCGGTCGATCAGGCCACGTTCGAGCGCACCGTGCACGTCCTCGTCGGTGACCAGCGGCGCGAAGGAGCCGTCGGCGACGTCGGAGGCCAGGCTGCTGAGACCGGCGAGCAGACCGTCACGCTGCTCTTCGGTCAGCAGTCCGGCCGAGAACAACACACGGGTATGGGCTTTGGACGCCTCGATGTCGTAGGGCGCGAGCACCCAGTCGAAGTGCGTCGACTTGCTCAGCGCCGCCAGTGCGTCGGCGGGTCCGTCGGCGAACCGGCCGCCCCACAGCGAGCCCTCGTTGGTGCTCACTGCTCGCTCACCTGCTGCCCAGATCGCGGCGGGCGGAGATACTCGAGCTCAGGCCGTGCACGTGCACGAAGCCCTTGGCCGAGGACTGGTCGAAGGTGTCATCCGCGTCGTAGGTGGCCAGGTTGAAGTCGTACAGAGATTCCTGGCTCCGGCGTCCATTCACCGCGATGTGGCCACCGTGCAGCACCAGCCGGATCTCACCGCTGACGTGTTCCTGCGTCTTGGCGACGAAGGACTCCAGCGCGGTCTTCAGCGGGGAGAACCACAGCCCGTCGTAGACCAGCTCACCCCACTTCCGGTCGGTGGTGCGCTTGAACCGGCCCAGTTCGCGTTCCAGCGTGACGTGTTCGAGTTCGGTGTGCGCGGTGATGAGCACCATCGCCCCGGGCGCCTCGTAGATCTCGCGGCTCTTGATGCCGACCAACCGGTCCTCGACGACGTCGAGTCGCCCGACGCCCTGCGCGCCCGCGCGGCGGTTGAGTTCCTCGATCGCCTGCAGCACGGTCACGTCGCGGCCGTCGATGGACACCGGCACACCCTTGTCGAAGCCCACGATCACCTCGTCGGGAGTGCTCCAGTTGAGCGTCGGGTCCTCGGTGTAGTCGTAGACGTCCTTGGTGGGCGCGTTCCACAGGTGCTCGAGGAATCCGGTCTCCACCGCGCGGCCCCACACGTTCTGGTCGATCGAAAACGGTGAGCGCTTGCTGACGTTGATCGGGATGGCGTTCTCCTCGGCGAATGCGATCGCCTTCTCGCGCGTCCACGCATAGTCGCGGACGGGGGCGAGCACCTCGAGATCCGGTGCCAACGAGGCGAACCCGACCTCGAAGCGGACCTGGTCGTTACCCTTGCCGGTGCAGCCGTGGGCGACGATGCCGCCGCCGTGTTCGCGGGCGGCGTCGACGAGGTGTTTGACGATCAGCGGCCGGCTCAGCGCGGAGACCAGCGGATAGCGGTCCATGTACAGCGCGTTGGACTGGATGGCCGGCAGGCAGTAGTTCGCGGCGAACTCGTCGCGGGCGTCGACGACGACGGCTTCGACCGCACCGCAGTCGAGGGCACGCCGGCGCACGACGTCCATGTCCTCGCCGCCCTGACCGAGGTCGATGGCAACCGCCACCACCTCGCGCCCGGTCTCCTTGCCGATCCAGTTGATCGCCACCGAGGTGTCCAGACCGCCGGAGTACGCCAGGATGACGCGTTCGGACATGACCAATCTCCTCTTACTTCAGCTTCTCGATGGTGGCGGCCAGCTCGACGCCCGTCATGGGCTCGCGGGCCACCACAATGATGGTGTCGTCGCCGGCGATGGTGCCCACGACGTACGGCAGCACGGCCCGATCGAGCGCGCTGGCGAGATAGTGTGCCGCACCGGGCGGCGTGCGCAGTACGGCGAGGTTGCCGCTGGCGTCCGTGGACACCAGGAGGTCGCCGAGCAGCCGGGCGAGCCGGTCGGTGCCGCCGGCCACACCCCGCACGGGACTGCCGTCCTCGGGGACGACGTAGACGCCGACGCCGCCATCGGCGCCACGCAGTTTGACCGCGCCGAGTTCCTCGAGGTCGCGCGAGAGCGTGGCCTGGGTGACCTCGATACCCTCGTCGGCGAGCTTGGCAGCCAACTCACCCTGGCTGCGCACGGTATACGACGACAGGATCGCCACGATCCGGGCCTGTCGTCCGGCTCTGGTCACCGCGGAAGTCATGGCTCGACCCGCGCTCGTCTTCGCGACGTCATGGGCCCGTCACCCCGACCGCTCCAGCAGCCACACCAGCAGCGCCTTCTGCGCGTGCAGCCGGTTCTCCGCTTCATCCCACACTGCACTGTGCGGGCCGTCGATGACCTCGTCGGTGATCTCGTGCCCGCGGTGGGCCGGAAGACAGTGCAGCACGACGACTTCGGCGTGGGCGCGCTCGAGCAGGCCGGTGTTGACCTGGAACGGCCGGAACGGTCGCACCCGGTCGAGGCCGTCGTTCTCCTGCCCCATCGACGTCCACGTATCGGTGACGAGGACGTCGGCACCGTCGGCGGCCTGATGCGGATCGGCGGTGACGGTGACCGACGCGCCGGTCTGCACCGCGCGTTCCTGCGCGGCGGCGACGAACATCGGATGCGGTTCGAAGCCGCGCGGCGCCGCGACGGTCACGTGCATGCCGGCGGTGGCGCCGCCGAGCATCAGCGAGTGCGCCATGTTGTTGGCACCGTCACCGAAGTAGGCCATCCGCAGGCCGGGCAGCGCGCCTCGGCGTTCGATCAGGCTCTGCAAGTCGGCGAGGACCTGACAGGGGTGGAACTCGTCGGAGAGCGCGTTGATCACCGGCACGGTCGCCCCGGCGGCCATCGCGGTCAGCCGTTCCTGGCCGAAGGTGCGCCACACGATCGCATCGACATAGCGCGACAACACTTTTCCGGTGTCCTCGAGGGTCTCCTCGCGGCCGAGCTGGGTGCTGCGCCCATCCACCACGACGGCGTGCCCGCCGAGCTGGGCGATGCCCACCTCGAAGGAGAACCGGGTGCGCGTCGAATTCTTGTCGAAGATGACCGCGACACCGCGCGGCCCGGCCAGCGGGCGGTGCAGCAGCGGATCCTTCTTCAGCTCGGCGGCCAGGGCCAGCACCTCGGCCTGCTCGGCGGGGGTCAGGTCGTCATCGCGCAGGAAATGTCTCATCTGTCGGCCACCTCCGCAGCCGCGGTGTCGAGTACGCCGGGAAGCGCACCGAGGAAGCCGTCGATCTGGGCTTCGGTCACGATCAACGGCGGCGCCAACCGGATGACGTCGGGCGCGGCCGCGTTGACGAGGAACCCGGCGGCACGCGCAGCGGTCTCCGCGGGTTTGGCAGCCGCGGCGCGCAGCGCGATCCCGATCAGCAGGCCACGGCCGCGGACACGGTCGACCAGCGGATGGTTCAACTCCTCGATCCCGTGGTGCAGCGTCTTGCCGAGCACCCCGGCCCGCGCGACGAGGTCCTCGTCGGCCAGCACCTTCAGCACCGCCAGTGCCGCCGCGGCGCAGACGGGATTGCCACCGAAGGTGCTGCCGTGCAGGCCCGGGGTCAGCAGATCACCGACGGGGCCGACGGCCAGGCAGGCCCCGATCGGCAGACCGCCGCCGAGTCCCTTGGCCAGCGTCACGACGTCGGGGGTGATGCCGTCGTGCTGATGGGCGTAGAAGACGCCGGTCCGGCCGACCCCGGTCTGCACCTCGTCGACGATCAGCAGTGCACCGTGGCGGGTGGTGATCTCGCGCGCGGCGGCCAGGTAGCCGGCCGGCGGTACGACGACACCGCCCTCCCCCATGATCGGTTCGAGGAACACCGCCGCCGTCTCCGAATCGATCGCGGCGGCCAGCGCCTCGCTGTCGCCGAACGGCACGTGGGTCACGTACCCCGGCAACGGTTCGAACGGCGCCTGTTTGGCCGGCTGACCGGTCAGCGCCAGCGAGCCCATCGTGCGGCCATGGAAAGCGCCCTGCGCCGCAATGATTTTCGTGCGCCCGGTCAGCCGGGTGATCTTGAACGCGACCTCGTTGGCCTCGGTGCCGGAGTTGCAGAAGAACACCCGCGCCGGCGCGCCGAGGTGCCCGACGAGCGCTTCGGCCAGTGCGATCCCCGGTTCGGTGGCGTACAGGTTCGAGGTGTGTCCCAGGGTGTTGAGCTGCCGGGTCACCGCCTCGATGACCGCGGGGTGGCGGTGGCCGAGGATGTTGACCGCGATACCGCCGAGCAGGTCGACATAGGACCTGCCGTCGGTGTCGATGACCACCGCGCCGTCACCGCTCGCCAATGCCAGGGCCGGGTTGCCGTAGTTGTTCATCATCACGGCGGACCACCGCTGCTCCAGCGTCACGGGTTCACCACCTTGGTGCCGGTCCCCTCATCGGTGAACAGTTCGACCAGTACGCAGTGTTCGACGCGGCCGTCGATGACGTGGGCGCTGGGCACGCCCTCGGTGACGGCACGCAGGCAGGCCTCGATCTTGGGAACCATACCGGCCTCCAGCTTGGGCAGGAGTTCCGTCAGCTCGGCGGTGTTGATCTGGCTCACCAGCGAGTTACGATCGGGCCAGTCCGTATAGAGCCCTTCGATGTCGGTGAGCATCACCAGTTTCTCGGCGTTGAGCGCGGCGGCCAGGGCGGCCGCGGCGGTGTCGGCGTTGATGTTGTGCACCACGCCGTTCACGTCGGGCGCGATCGTCGACACCACGGGAATGCGGCCGGCGGCGATCAGATCTCTGACGGCCTCCGTGTTGACGTGTTCGACGTCGCCGACCAGGCCGATGTCGGTGGCCACCCCGTCGACCATGACGTCGCGGCGCACCGCGGTGAACAGGTGGGCGTCCTCGCCGGTGATACCGACGGCATACGGTCCGTGCGCGTTGATCAGCCCGACGAGTTCGCGGCCGACCTGACCGAACAGCACCATCCGTGTGACGTCGAGCACCTCGGGCGTGGTCACCCGGAAGCCGCCCCGGAAGCCGCCCGGGATACCGAGACGCTTGAGCATGGCGCTGATCTGGGGCCCACCGCCGTGGACGACGACGGGGTGGACGCCGCAGTTGCGGAGGAACACCATGTCGGCGGCGAACGCGGCCTTGAGGGCGTCGTCGGTCATGGCGTTTCCGCCGTATTTCACGACGACGATCTTGCCGTGCAGTTGTTTGAGCCACGGCAGCGCCGCGGCGAGCACCCGCGCCTTGGTGTGTGTCGCGGCGGTCATGAGCTGTACGCCGAGTTCTCTTCGACGTACGCGTGCGACAGATCGGTGGTACGCACCGTCGCCTGCCCCGGGCCGAGGCCGAGGTCGACGGCGACGTCGATGTCGGCACCGGTGAGATCCACCTCGCGCGCACCGGGTGCCCCGGCGCCGTTCGCGAACGTCGGAGAACCGTTGAACGCCACGGTGATCCGGTTCGGGTAGATGGTGAACGGCACCATGCCAACCGCGGCCAGCACCCGGCCCCAGTTCGGGTCGGAACCGAACAGCGCGGTCTTGACCAGGGTGTCCCGGGCGAGCAACCGGGCGGCGACGAGCGCGTCGTCCTCGCTCGGCGCACCGGTGACGGTGATGGCGATGCGCTTGGTGACGCCTTCGGCGTCGGCCTGCAGCTGGGCGCACAGATCGTCACACACCCGCAGGACCGCCTCGTCGAGTTCCTCCTGGCTGGGCGTGATCGCGCTGGCACCGGAGGCGAGCAGCAGCACCGTGTCGTTCGTCGAGCAGCTGCCGTCGATGTCGAGACGGTCGAACGTGCGTGTCGCCGCCCGGCGCAGCGCGGTGTCGAGGGCGGTCGCGGCGGCCACGGCGTCGGTGGTCAACACGCACAACATGGTGGCCAGCGAGGGCGCCATCATGCCCGCCCCCTTGGCCATCCCGCCGACAGTCCAGTTACCGGGGTGATGCAGCGCATTCTGTTTCGGCACGGTGTCGGTGGTCATGATGGCGCGGGCGGCTTCTTCACCCCCGGACAGCCCGCCGGCCATCTCGTGGACCACCTCGGTGACCCCGGCGAGGACCTTGTCCATCGGCAGCCGGTCGCCGATCAGACCGGTCGAGCAGACCGCGACCTCGATGGCGCCGGTCTCCGACCCCCAGTCGGACAGCGCCGCGGCGACCGCCTCGGCGGTGGCGTGGGTGTCCTGGAAGCCGAGCGGGCCGGTGCAGGCGTTCGCGCCGCCGGAGTTGAGGATGACGGCACGCAGCCGCCCGGTGGTGAGTACCTGCCGGCTCCACAACACCGGTGCGGCCTGGACCTGGTTACGGGTGAACACGCCCGCCGCGGTGTGGTCGGGGCCTTCGTTGAGCACGAGGGCGAGGTCGAGCGCACCCGACGCCTTGATGCCTGCCGCGATTCCGGCGGCCCGGAAGCCGGCGGGTGCGGTCACGCCCTGGGTGCGGAACAGCGGTGCGGATCCCGTCACGGCGCGACCCCCACGATCGACAGGCCCTCGGTCTCCGGCCAACCCAGCGCCAGGTTCATCGACTGCACGGCGGCCCCTCCGGTGCCCTTGACCAGGTTGTCGATCGCCGCGATCGCGACGCACGTCTGCGCATCCTCGTCGAGGGCGACCGCGATCTGCGCGGCGTTGCTGCCGATCACCGAACCGGTTTTGGGCAGTTGCCCCTCGGGCAGCACGAAAATGAAAGGTTCTGCGTCGTAGACCTTCTCGTAGGCCGCCCGAAGCTGCGACAGCGATGCGGAGGTGCGGGCGGTGCAGGTGGCGAGGATGCCCCGCGAGGTGGGGATCAGCACCGGGGTGAACGACACCCTGACGTCCTTGTCCGTGACGGCCCGCAGGCCCTGCGCGATCTCCGGGGTGTGCCGGTGCTTGCCGCCGACGTTGTAGGCCCGCGCGGAGCCGATGACCTCCGACCCGAGGAGATCAGTCTTGGCGGCCCGCCCGGCGCCGGACGTGCCGCTGACCGCCACGACGGTGACCGCCGGTTCGACGAGGTCTTCGGCCACGGCGGGCAACAGCGCCAGCAGTGCGGCGGTGGGATAGCAACCGGGCACGGCGATCCGCTTGGCTCCGGTGAGGCGCTCGCGGGCACCGGGCAGTTCGGGGAGGCCGTACGGCCAGCTGCCGGCGTGCGCCGAACCGTAGAACCGTTCCCACGCGGCGGCGTCGGTGAGCCGGAAGTCGGCGCCGCAGTCGATGATCAGCGTGTCGTCGCCGAGTTGTTCGGCCAGCGCGGCGGAGTGGCCGTGCGGAAGGCCGAGGAAGACGACGTCGTGGCCGGACAGCGTCTCGGCGTCGGTTGCCTCGATCACCCGGCCCGCCAGCGGCAGCAGGTGGGGGTGATGCTCACCGAGCATCACCCCCGCACTGCCCGCGGCGGTCAGCGCGCCGATGGTGAGCCGTCCGTCGGAGTAGGCGGGATGCCCGAGTAGCAGGCGCAGGATCTCCCCGCCGGCGTATCCGCTGGCCCCGGCGACCGCGACAGAAGTCATGCATAGAGCTTGCATGTTTATGCAGTGAAACGCAAACTCATTTATCAGCGGCGCTGCTGCGCGCCCACCTGTTCAGCCGCGGCCTGCACCGCCGCCTCCCGGGCCGTGCTCGCCTCGTCCTCGGTCAGGGTCCGGTCGGCGGCGCGGAACCGCAACGCGAACGTCAGCGATTTGCGCCCCTCCCCGATCTGCGGACCGGTGTAGACGTCGAACAGCCGCACGTCCTCGAGCAGTTCGCCGGCGCCCGACCGCACCGCATCGACGACGCTCTGCGCGGCGACGTCGTCGTCCACGATGAGGCTGACGTCCTGGAAGACGGCGGGGAACGGCGACACCCGCGGCGCGGGCAGCCGCTCGGTGATCGGCACCGCATCGAGGTCGAGTTCGACCGCGCACGTGCCCTTGGGCAGGCCGGCCCGTTCCACCACCGCCGGATGCAGCTGTCCGGCATGGCCGACGACGGTGTCGCCGACCAGCACCTCGGCACACCGCCCCGGATGCCATGGCAGCCGCTGAGCGGAGCGCAGCGTGAACTCCACCTCGGCCGCCCGCCCCACGATCCGCACCATCTCGAACGCATCGGCAGCCTCGACCGGACGACCGCGACCCCACGGACCGGCGGGTTCACGCAGACCGGTCAGCACCGCCCCGACGTGCTGGGGCTGACGCGGCAGCGAGGCGTCGAGGGTGGCGATCTCGTCATCGGTCGGACGGCGGTCATTGGGGATCCGCTCCACCGCGCGGGTGTCCTCGGTGGGCTCGACCACCTGAGCGATGGCGAACAGCGCCGCATCGGCCGCCCCGCGAGACACGTTGCGGCCCAACGCCTCCAGCAGACCGGGCAGCAGCGTCGTGGCCAGGTGCGGCCGGTCGGCCTCCAACGGGTTGAGCACCTGGGTGGTCGCACGGCGGGCGTCGTCGTCGGCCAGACCCCAGACCTCGAAGACACTGGCGGGCAGGAACGGGGTGGGCAGGATCTCGACATAGCCGCTGAGCGCCAGTGATTTGCCGATGGCCCGGTGCCGCTTCTGTGCGGCGGTCAGGCCGCGGCCCGCTGGTGCGGCCGGCAGCACCGACGGGATCTGCTCGAGACCCTCGAGCCGCAGCACTTCCTCGACCAGGTCGGCCGGCTGCCTGATGTCGGGGCGCCAGCTCGGCGGGACGGCCGTCACCCGGTCGCCGTCGATGCGCACGACGGCACCGATCTGGGTGAGCCGTCGCTCGGTGGTGCCCGGCGCATAGTCGACGCCGGCGGTGCGGTCGGGGCGGTCGAGGGCCATCGACACCGGTGGCGGCGACCAGTCCTCGCGCGGCGGGTCACCCCGCCAGTCGGTCAGCCGCGGCTCCACAGCGCCGCCGGCGATGTCGGCGAGCAGGGCGGCGCACCGGTCGAGCGCGGCGACCGAGATGGCCGGGTCGACGGTGCGCTCGTAGCGGCGGCCGGCTTCACTGGCCAGGCGTAGCCTGCGCTGGGTGCGCGAGACCGCGGCCGGATCCCACACCGCCGCCTCCAGCAGCACATCGGTGGTCGTCTCGCCAACCTCGGTCGTGCCCGCTCCCATCACGCCGCCGATCGCGGCGGTGGCCTCGTCATCGACGATCAGCACGTCGGCCGGATCCAGTCGGCGTTCGACGTCGTCGAGGGTGACCACCGTCTCGCCGGGCTCGGCGAAACGCACCCGGAAGCCGCCGGTGATCAGGCTGCGGTCGTGGGCATGCATCGGGTGACCGAACTCGAGCATCACGTAGTTGGTCACGTCGACCGCCGGAGATATCGCCCGGATGCCCGACAGCAGCAGGCGGCGCTGCAGCCACCACGGCGACGCGGCGGTGGGGTCGATCCCGGTGACCGGCCGCAATCCGAACCGCAACACCCCGGTGCCGGGGTCGATCGCCACCGGCAGCGCCTCACCCTCGACGGGCAGGGCGGGCACCCGCGCCGGGTCGATAGCCGGGTCGACGTAGTCGAGGTCGTAAGCGCAGGCGATCTCGCGGGCCATCCCGCGCACCGACAGGCAGTAGCCGCGGTCCGGCGTGATCGCCAGGTCGAACACGGTGTCGTCGAGGCCGAGCACCTCGGCGGCCGGTGTACCGGGCGCGGCGGTGCCGGGCGGCAGCACGAGGATGCCGGAGTGGTCCGACCCCAGGTTGAGTTCTGAGACCGAGCAGATCATGCCGTCGGAGGTGCGGCCGTAGGTCTTGCGCGTGGCGATCTTGAAGTCGCCGGGCAGCGTGGTGCCCGGCAGCGCCACCACCACCAGATCCCCGACGGCGAAATTTCTTGCCCCACAGACGATGTCGTGGTTCTCCGGCTCGCCGACGTCGACCTTGACGGCGCGGATCGGCTTCTTGAACTCGGTAAGCTCCTCGATCCCGGCGACGCGGCCGACGGTCAGGGGTCCGGTCACCGGGCCGACCGGCAGCACGTCCTCGACCTCATGGCCGATGCGGATCAACGTCTGCTCGAGCTCTTCGGCGGGCACGTCCCATCCCGGCGAGCCGGCAGCCACGACCTCGCGCAGCCAGCTGTACGGTAGCCGCATCAGGCGCCCACCCCGAAGGGCAGCGAGAACCGGATGTCGCCTTCGACCATGTCGCGCATATCGGGAATCCCGTTGCGGAACTGCAATGTTCGCTCCAAACCCATGCCGAATGCGAAACCGGAGTACTCGTCGGGGTCGATCCCGCAGGCGCGCAGCACGTTCGGGTTGACCATGCCGCATCCGCCCCACTCCACCCAGCCGGCTCCGCCCTTCTTGCCCGGGAACCACACGTCGACCTCCGCCGACGGTTCGGTGAACGGGAAGAAGTGCGGCCGGAACCGCGTGCCGCCCTGCGGGCCGAACTGGGCGCGGGCGAACGCATCCAGGGTGCCGCGCAGGTGCGCCATGGTCAGGCCCTTGTCGACGGCGAGCCCTTCGACCTGGTGGAACACCGGTGTGTGGGTGGCGTCGAGTTCGTCGGTACGGAACGTGCGTCCGATCGAGATGATGTAGACCGGCAGGTCGCGTTCCAGCAGGGCGCGGATCTGCACCGGCGAGGTGTGCGTGCGCAGCACCTGACGCGAACCGTCAGGCGCGACGTAGAACGTGTCCTGTTCACTGCGGGCGGGATGGTCCGGCGGGAAGTTCAGCGCGTCGAAGTTGAACTGCTCGGTCTCGACCTCGGGCCCCTCGGCGAGTTCCCATCCCATCGCGACGAAGGTGTCCGCGATGTTCTCGGCCAGGATCGTGATCGGATGGCGCGCACCGACCGGTTGCCGCGTCGAGGGGAGCGTGACGTCGATGCGTTCGGCGACCAGGACCGCCGCGTCGCGTTCGGCACGCAGCTCCGCAAGGCGCGCGTCGTAGCTGCGCTGGGCGTCCGCCCGCGCGACGTTGACGCGTTTACCCGCATCGGCGCGCTCCGTTTTGGGCAGGCTGCCCAGCAACTGACGCGCCACGGCGATCGGCGACCGGTCCCCGAGATGTTCGGTCTTCGCCCGGGCGAGCGCGGCGAGATCGGCGGCCGAATCGAACGCGCGGCGAGCCGCGTCGACCGCCTCGGTCAACGCCTCATCAGACAGGTTTCCGGCCATTCCGGGCTGCTCAGCCACCCGGCGATCATAGGTGATCGCCCTATCCGCCCTCGCGACCTTTTCCCCGCTGGGACTCGTCGTCGGTGGAGTCCTCCCCCGACGACGAGTTCCGGCGCACCCGGTACATCGCCAAATCGGGTGGCACACCGGCGGGTTTGAGGCTGAACACCTGCCTGCGCTGACGCTTGACGGTGACGTTCAGCGCCGCCAGTTCCTCGGCGGGGATGCGGTCGAGCGTGCCCTGCGAGACGATCAGCCCGCCGCGGGTCGCCCGCTCCATCACCCGCGCGGCGGTGTTGACGTCCACCCCGAGCCAATCCGACCCGATCCGCTGCGGCCTGCCGGTGTGCACACCGACCCGCATCCGGGGGGCGTGTCCGTCGACCTCGACCGACCTGACCGCGGCCATCGCCTTGAGCACAGACCGGACCGCCGTACCGGGGTCGGTGAACACCGCCATGGACCCGTCGCCCATCCGTTTGACGATGCGGCCGCCGGCCTCGAGCAGAGGCGGTTCATACGCCTGGGCGACGCGGCGCAGCAACCGCAGGGTCGCGTCGTCACCGGCGGTCAACGCCCACGACGAGAACCCGACCAGGTCGCTGAACACGAGCGTGACCTCCGGGTTGGCCGGCTTGCCCGACACCTTCTCGGTGACCGCCTGCCAGAGCTGCAGCGCACCGAGGCTGACCTCGCGCGAGACCGCCTCACGGTCGAGCAGCCGGTCCGCGACGCGTGCGGCGGCACGTGGTCCGCCCACCCCGTCCGCCGACAGGGGATCCCCGAAGTCCGGGTCACCCGGCAGCGCCCGGCGGGCGCGGCGGAGGAACTCGACCACGCCGGGACTGTGGTTGGCGCTGTAGAGCCAGCTGAGCGGTCCTGTCGATCCGCGCACCGGCGCACGCTCCCCGTCTTCGGTACCGCCGGATCGTTGACCGAAGGGCTCGACCTCCACGTCGCCAGCGTATGCGGCGGCCTGGGAGGCGGCCAACGAGTGGCCTCGATCACTGGACGAATTCACCCAACGTCTACGGGGCATAACGCCGCGGTGGCGCGCCGCGCGTCATGGACGACGTTTAACCAACGACCACTCAACCCGCAACAGCTGGCAACCCCTGCTTCTGGGTGAGGTCGATGCCGGATACTTCAGCACCGATGTATCCCGCGATGGGTGCGACATCAATCGACTGCTGTGGCGTCGCGATCCGCGCTGAGGTTTCTGTAATCGTCACGATCGTGGTCCTTTCAGAGAATAATTCCTTCCCGCGAAATGGCTACCGGATGTTCAACAGCTCGATCGCAATCTCGCGCATCTCGACCTTGCGTACCTTGCCGGTGACGGTCATCGGGAATTCGTCCACCACGTGGACGTAGCGCGGGATCTTGTAATGTGCGAGCTTGCCGCTCGCGAACAGGCGCAGCGCCTCGGCCGAGAGGGGTTCAGACCCTTCTCGCATGCGGACCCACGCCATGAGTTGCTCGCCGTATTTAGGGTCTGGAACGCCGATCACCTGCGCGTCCAAGATGTCGGGATGGGTATAGAGGAACTCTTCGATCTCGCGTGGATAGATATTCTCGCCGCCCCGAATCACCATGTCCTTGGTACGGCCGATGATGCTGACGTAGCCCTCGTCGTCCATGGTCGCCAGGTCGCCGGTGTGCATCCAGCGTGCGGCATCGATCGCCTCGGCGGTCCAGTCGGGCCGCTCCCAGTAGCCCAGCATGACCGAGTACCCGCGGGTGCAGAACTCGCCCGGGATGCCACGGGGCACCGTCAACCCCGTTTCCGGGTCGATGATCTTGACTTCCAGGTGCGGGTGGACCCGACCCACGGTCGACACCCGCCGCTCGATCGAATCGTTGGCCGTGGTCTGCGACGACACCGGCGACGTCTCGGTCATGCCGTAGCAGATCGTCACCTCACGAATACCCATCCGCTCGATGACTTGCTTCATCACTTCGACCGGGCACGGCGAGCCCGCCATGATGCCAGTCCGTAAGCTGGTCAGGTCAACGTCGTCGACAGCCGGCTCGGCCAGTTCGGCGATGAACATCGTCGGCACACCGTATAGGGACGTGCAGCGTTCGACCTCCACGGCTTCGAGCGTTGACCGCGGGTCGAACGACGGCACCGGGATCACCATGCATGCACCGTGCGTAGTCGCGGCGAGGTTGCCCAGGACCATGCCGAAGCAGTGGTAGAACGGCACAGGGATGCAAATCCGGTCGGCCTCCGTATAGCCGCACAGCTCGCCGACGAAGAACCCGTTGTTGAGAATGTTGTGGTGGCTCAGCGTCGCGCCCTTGGGAAAACCGGTAGTACCCGATGTGTACTGGATGTTGATCGGATCGTCGGCGGTCAGGGTCTCCCCCACACGCGACAGCTCGCCAGGATCGGCTCGCTGGCCGTCATCGATCAGTGCACGCCAGTCGTCGCCCCCTAGCAGCACGACCTGCTCCAGGGCATCACATCGGGGCCGCACTTCGCTGATCACCGAGGCATAGTCCGAGGACTTGAACTTCTCTGCGGCGATAAGCACGCTGACGCCGGCCTGGTTGAGCACATACTCCAACTCGTGAGCGCGATATGCGGGGTTGATGGTGACCAGGATCGCGCCGATCTTCGCGGTCGCGTACTGGACGAAGGTCCACTCCGCGCAGTTGGGCGCCCAGATACCCACCCTGTGCCCCTTGGTGATTCCCCTGGCCAGGAGGCCTAATGCCAGTGTGTCGACTTCCGAAACGAACTCCCGGTAGGTCCAGCGCCGGCCAGTACTTCGCTCGACGACTGCATCGCTGTCACCGAATGAACGTGCCGTGCGGTCCAGATTGTCGCCGATGGTGTCGCCGAGCAAAGGGACATGCGAAACGCCCGACGCGTAGCTCAGTTCACCGCGCATGGTCGATGACGCCCCGGATGGTCTTGCCGTCCCACACGTCCTGGTAGCCTTCGTTCACTTGATCGAGGGTGTACCTGTTGGTGACGAATTCGTCGAGTTTTGGTTGACCGGCGCCATAGAGCCGCAGCAGTTTGACGATGTCGTAATGCGGGTTGGCCGACCCGAACAGCGTGCCCTTGATCGTCTTCGCGAACAGCGTTATCACACCGCCGGAGACATGCATGGTCAACTTCTCTGGGTTCGCCAGCCCGGTGATCACCACCGTGCCCCTTGCCGATGGTCCCCTTGCCGATGGTGTTGAAGGCGTCTGTGACCACCTTCTCGTTGACGGTGCCGACGGTGACGATCGCCGGCGATCCGGTCCGCCGGCACGCGGACCGCCTGTCCGGTATGCAAGCGGTTGGCCACTGTGAAAATGGTCATCTCGGTCCACTGTCTGTGTGCGTCGTCACGTTGGGTAGTGACCATCATGGCTTCGCCAAGCGCACCGCAACTGTCCAACAATCGCACAGCCATGTGGCGGAGGGCACATTGACAAGCCGGGACCCGCCCTTGCCTAAACCCAAGCTGGTACTGGCGGGAAGAGCGACCACGTTGTCGACCAATCAGGTCTGACCTACTGCCGAAGAAACGCCCTTGCCGGCGTTCTTCCCGCCCTGCCACGCTCCGTGTTCAGAGGCCTCTAGCAGGGGTGTTCGATTCTCGGACAGTTACGGGCGCACCCGCGGGATGATGATGATAGCGGTCACATCCATCTTCTGATGTGACCCAGGTAACGAGATCGAGCAACGGTACGTGGAGGGTGTGATGACCGCAGCTTCGCAGCCGCTGGTGGTTCCCGCGGTCCTTGAGTTCTTGGCTGGCACCAAGAGCTTGCTGATCGACGGCCACCGGGTTCAGGTGGCCTCTGGCCGTATGAACGACGCGAACGCCGGGGGCTTTCGATCCATCGGTTGTCCAGTGGGAGGCTGAGCTTCGATGCGTATCCCCCTAACCACCAATGATTTCCTTGACCGGGCGAAAGACATCTATGGCGACCGCACCGGGCTGATCGACGACCCGTTGGCGCCGGGCAATCTGGGTGAGTTGACATACCGTCAACTGGCGGCGCGCAGCAGGGCCGTGCAGGCCGGCTTGGACCGCTGCGATGTGCCCGAGGGCGCCCGCGTCGCGGTCGTGAGCCACAACTCCGCGCGCCTGCTCGAGCTACTTCTCGCCGTCCCCTCTTCCGGTCGCATCCTGGTGCCGATCAACTTCCGGCTGCAGCCGAATGAGGTGTCCTACATCGTCGATGACTGCGAAGCCGACGTGCTCCTGGTCGACCCGGAACTGGACGGCCCGCTCGCGGAAGTGTCTGCCCCGCGCCGCTTGGTTCTCGGCGAAGAGTCCGACGAAGCCCTCCTCGAGTTCGACACCGAACCACAACCGTGGTCGCCGCCCGACGAGGACGCCATCGCGACGTTGAACTACACCAGCGGGACGACAGGCAGGCCCAAGGGTGTGTGCCTGACGCACCGCAACATCTGGATCAACGCCCTCACGTTCGGGTTGCACATGCAGGTCTCCGATCATGATGTGCTGATGCATGTGCTGCCGATGTTCCATTGCAACGGTTGGGGTATGCCTTACATCGCAACGGGATTGGGTATCGAACAGGTGGTGCTCCGCAAGGTTGACGGGGCGGAGATCCTGCGAAGAGTCGATGCTCACGGAATCACGTTGATGTGTGGTGCGCCGACGGTGTGGAACATGGTGCTCGACGCGGCACATGGCTGGCAAGGCGACATCCCGGGACGTGGCAGGGTCCGCATCGTGTGCGCCGGCGCACCGCCTCCGTCGCTGACCATCGCACGGATAGAACGCGAACTTGGGTGGGAGTTCAACCAGATCTACGGGCTCACCGAAACGGCACCTCTCCTGACAGTGAACCGGCCGCGCCGCGAGTACGACGGCCTGGGGCAGGCGGAGCGAGGCAAGATGCTCAGCCGTGCTGGCGTGCCCTCGCTGGGCACGTCGCTTCGGGTCGACGAGCATGGCGAAGTCCTCGCCGCATCGAACACCGTCATGGCGGGGTACTGGAACAAGAAGGACGAGACCGACGCCGCGATCGAGTCCGGCTGGTTCCACACCGGTGACGGCGGAGTTCTCGGGTCCGACGGGTATCTGACGATCACGGACCGGAAGAAGGACGTGATCATCTCCGGCGGTGAGAACGTCAGCTCGATCGAGGTCGAAGACGTACTTGTCAGCCATCCCGCCGTCGCCGACGCGGCCGTCATCGCAATTCCCGACGACAAGTGGGGTGAACTGGTGACGGCAATCGTCGTGCCCCGGGACGGACAGACCCTCACAGAGGGTGAGGTCATCGACTTTGCAAAGAGCAAGCTGGCGCACTACAAGGCGCCGAAGAAGGTGATCATCGGTTCGGAGGTCCCGTACACCGCCACCGGGAAGAAGCAGAAGTTCAAGCTGCGCGCACCGTTCTGGACCGGGGACCGGCAAGTCAATTGATCTGATGAGGTGACCACGATCCAGCGTGCCGCTGCGGCGACTTTCCGAGATGAGCGCAACCAATGCCAGAAGACCCCCAACACCGACGCCGGTGCGACGTGGAGCGTGTCTGGGAAGCGGTGGCTGCTCCAAATAGCGGGCGGGTGACCGAATTAGACCCCGACGGGAAGGCCGTCCGTCCGGAGATCGCGGCATCATGGGTTCGCTCACCTCGATCGGTCGACCCTTCGCGTGGCAGCGCGCCAATGCAAGAAGACCGCGCCGCGGATCGCTGGAAGAACTCACCGCTGCGGCGGCCGGTCAACGAGCTGGCCGACGATCTACAGCAAATTGCCGACGCAGGATTCGTTGTCGAGATCACCGATGAGTCGGGCGCTCTGCTGTGGACCTGTGGCGGCCGGGTGATGCGTCGACGCGCGGAGCGCGTGAACTTCGCACCAGGCGCGTCCTGGAGTGAATCAGCCATTTGCACAAATGCTCTGGCGCCGGCGCTTCACACCCGGCGAGCCAGTACCGTCTTCTCTGCCGAACACCGGGTGGAACGGCCGCACGATTGGGTGTGCTACAGCGCCCCCATTCGGGACGTTGGAGGCCGACACCTGGGGGTGCTGGATCTCTCCACGACATACAGTCGGGCCAACCCTCTCGCCATATCGACGGCGCGCGCGATCGCGTCGTTGATCGAAACGCGAGTGCGCGAACTCTACCCACATGGCCCGGAACCGAGCACGGTGGCGAACCTCGCGCTTCGCTGCCTGTGCCGTGCCGACGTCACAATCGACGGCGTTTCCGTCCAGGTGAGCCCACGGCAGGCGGAAATCCTCGCCCTGCTGACACTTCGTCCCGACGGCTACACTCCCGCGGAGCTAAGCCTCGAGCTCTACGGTGACCGCCCAGTTTCGATGTCGACGCTCAAAGCCGAAGTGTCGCGCCTGCGCCGAATGTTGAGCGGCGGGATCGCGGCCCACCGCTACCTGCTTACCGCGCCCGTGCGGTGCGACGCGGTCGAGGTGCTGCGGCAACTATCGTCCGGCGACGTTGTTGCCGCGGCAGAACAGTATCGCGGACCGCTACTGCCCCACTCCGAAGCCCCCGGTGTCGTGGACTGGCGAAACCGGCTGGAAGTCGCTATGCGGGAGGCGGTGCTTCAGAGCAACGACCCGAACGCGGCGATTATCCTCGGCGAACGGATCGACGATGATCAACTCCACGAGCACGCTCTAAACCTCTTGGTGCCCGACGACAGTCGCACACCGCTTGTTGCCGGACGTCTGTTCGTATCGCGGCGGGACTTGGCTTGAATGAGTTCTGTTGCGACGATGACGCCACAACGCGCCTTGCCTTATCGGCCTTCCTGCGCGCCATCGGCTCGCTGCCGCGCTTCAGCGGACGATCCTCGGCTCGAGGCTCGGCGGCCGCCGGTAGGGCGAGCAGAAGTCGAAGTGCGGCGGCCTCGGCGGCCAGGCGCGGCGCTGTTCGCGGTTCGCCTACCTCACAGGGCGCAACTTCGGACTTGGGTAAGCCTCGATAGTTCACGGACTTCGGGCTGAGGTGTGTCGTGAACGTGAAAGGTGCACTGCTTCAACGATGATCGACGTCTGGCAGCGTTCGAGAATCGATCGAGGAGTGCACCTGTCAGATGCAGGCTGCTACGGATTGGTCCAAGAGTCTTCGAGTTGAGGTCCGCGGCGACGATGTGGTCGGGCACGCCGGGAATGTGATTCCTCGCATGCTGGCCACGCGACCGGCCTGACCCGCGGTTTGTCGGCAGCGTTGCCGCGGCCTGAGGTGCTTCAGGTCGAAGCTGCGGGCCCGGAAACCGGCCCGGGCCCGCCGCAGCCGCGCCAGGCTGTGATTGCGGGTCGGGCTGTCCTGCACGAGTTCGGTCAGGTACAGCTGCACCTGCGCGATGTCGAGAACCTTCCCCGCGCCGGTGAGGTGGGTGTCCAACCAGGCGCCGGCCGCCTCCCGCCGCTGCTGGTACACCGCGTTGGCCTGCAGGAACCCCCGCAGGCCGATCGCCGCTGGCGCCGCTCTGCGGTAGGTGTTGATCTGCTCGTTGGCGTAGAGCGGCAGTTCGATGGCCGCCGGCGCCGGCGCCGGCACAGAGTGGATTGTCGCCGGCGCACGACCCGGCCGGCCAGCCAGGTCAGGCTGGTTAGGATTAGGCACTGCTGCCGCTGAGCCGGCTGAACGCCCACTGCAGGACACATCCCGGTCCGCAACGTCGCGCTCGAGGCGGGGCCACCCGGCAGGCTAGCCTGGGCAGCGTGAATCTCGACGGCAACCAGGCGTCCATCCGTGAGGCTGTCGACGCCGGGCTGTTGTCCGGCGCCGTCACGCTCGTATGGCAGGCGGGGCGGGTGGTGCAGGTGAACGAACTCGGCCACCGCGACATCGGCGCACGACTGCCGATGCAACGCGACACGATCTTCCGCATCGCGTCGATGACCAAGCCGCTCACCGTGGCGGCGGCCATGAGCCTTGTCGACGAGGGCCGGTTCGCGCTCAGCGATCCGGTCACCACGTGGCTGCCGGAACTGGCCGACATGCAGGTGCTCGACACCCCGGGCGGCCCGCTGGACCGCACCCATCCCGCGCACAGGGCGATCACCGTCGAGGATCTGATGACCCACCGCAGCGGGCTGGCCTACTTCTTCTCGGTCACCGGGCCGTTGGCGCGCGCCTACGGCCGGATCTCCGCCAAGCAGAGTCCGGATGCGTGGCTCGCCGAGATCGGCGCACTGCCGCTCGAGCACCAGCCGGGTGACCGCGTGACCTACAGCAACTCCACCGACGTGCTGGGCGTCCTGCTCGAGCGCATCGAGGGCAGGTCGCTGCAGGAGGTCCTCGCCGAACGTATCCTCAGCCCGTTGGGGATGGCCGACACGGCGTTCTTCGTGGCGCCGCGCAACCGCGGCCGGGTCGCGACGATGTACAAGCTCACCAGCGACGACACACTCAGCCACGATGCGATGGGCCCGCCGGCCACCACGCCGCCACCGTTCTGCATGGGTGGGGCGAATCTGTTCTCCACCGCCCACGACTATCTGCGGTTCGCCCGGATGTTGCTCGCCGGAGGCGAGGTGGACGGAGTGCGGGTGCTCTCCGAACAGTCCGTGCGATCGATGCGCACCGACCGGTTGACCGCCGACCAGAAGCGGCACCCGTTCCTCGGGATGCCGTTCTGGCTCGGGCGGGGTTTCGGGCTGAACCTGTCCGTGGTCACCGACCCCGCCAAATCGCGTCAGCTGTTCGGGCCGGGCGGCATGGGCACGTTCAGCTGGCCGGGCGCCTACGGCACCTGGTGGCAGGCCGATCCGACCAACGATCTGATCCTCGTCTACCTGATCCAGAACCTGCCCAACTTCGGCGCCGACGCCGCCGCGGCGGTCGCGGGCAACACCTCGTTGATGAAACTGCAGTCGGTGCAACCGAAGTTCGTGCGACGCACCTACTCCGCGCTCGGCATATGAGGGCGCACCGCCTGCGACGCCGCCCGGATCTGAGGCGTCACGAGCATCACCTGTCCGAGCACGCCGTTGACGAAACCGGGTGAGTCGTCGGTGGACAGCTGCTTGGCCAGCTCGACCGCCTCGTCGACCGCGACCGGTTCGGGGACGTCCTCGGCATGCAGCAGTTCCCACACCGCCACCCGCAGGATCGCGCGGTCGACGGCGGGCAGCCGATCGAGTGTCCAGCCCTGCAGATGCGCCGAGATCAGGTCGTCGATGTGGGCGCGGTGGTCGGTGACCCCGCGCGCGACGGTGACGGTGTACGGGTTCAGCGCGGTCACATCGGGCTGGGTTCCCGCCAGCTTGTTGCGGGACGTGGCCACCTCGGCGGCGGTCAACCCGCGCGCCTCCGCCTCGAACAGGAGGTCGACCGCGCGTTTACGCGCCTGGTGGCGGCCCCGGTCGGGCCTGCGGTCAGACATGGTCAGGCATTGACGCGGCCGAGGTAACTGCCGTCGCGCGAATCGACCTTGAGCTTGTCGCCGGCGTTGATGAACAGGGGCACCTGGATCTCCGCGCCGGTCTCCACCGTCGCCGGCTTGGTGCCCGCACTGGACCGGTCACCCTGCAGACCGGGCTCGGTGTGGCTGACGACCAGTTCGACGGTCACCGGCAGTTCCAGGTACAGCGGGACGCCGTCGTGGAAGGCGATCTGCACGGGCATGCTCTCGAGCAGGAATCCCGCGGCGCGGCCGACCAGCGATTCGGGCAGCGGGTGCTGCTCGTAGTCCTCGGAGTCCATGAACACGAAGTCGGAACCGTCGCGGTACAGGTAGGTCGCGTCGCGCCGGTCGACGGTGGCGGTCTCCACCTTCACGCCGGCGTTGTAGGTCTTGTCGACGACCTTGCCCGAGACCACGTTCTTGAGCTTCGTACGCACGAAGGCCGGGCCCTTCCCAGGCTTGACGTGCTGGAACTCGACGATCTGCCACAGTTGGCCGTCGATCTGCAGGACGAGCCCGTTCTTGAAGTCGGCGGTCGATGCCACGTTGGGTGAATCTCCTAGCTCTCTTTGTCTAGCTCTCTTTGTCAGAGGATGGCCAATTCCTTGGGGAACCGGGTCAGCAAGTCGGGGGCGTCTGATGCTGTGCCCGTTTCGAAGCCGACGACGAGCGTGTCCTCGATGCGGACACCGCCGCGGTCGGGCAGATAGACACCGGGCTCCACGGTCACCACGGAGCCAGCAAGCAGTGTACCGGTGGCGGCCGCGTTGATTCCCGGCGCTTCGTGGATCTGCAGTCCCACGCCGTGCCCGAGTCCGTGGCCGAAGCGTTCGGCATACCCGGCGTCCGCGATGACCTGCCGCGATGCGGCGTCCACATCGGACAGCGTGACGCCCGCGGTCAGTGCATCGGTGCCGGCCCGCTGGGCGGTGGCGACCAGGTCGTAGAGATCGCGCTGCCAGGCTTCGATCTTGCCGGCCCGGCCCAGGACGAACGTCCGCGTCATGTCCGAGTGATAGCCGCTCACCAGCGCGCCGAAGTCGATCTTGACGAAGTCGCCGGTGGCCAGCACCGCGTCGGTCGGCCGGTGGTGGGGGATCGCCGAGTTGGGTCCGGTCGCGACGATGGTCTCGAACGACGGGCCGTCGGCACCGTGGTCGAGCATCAGCGCCTCCAGGTCCCGCCGCACCTGCTTCTCGGTCCGGCCCGGGCGCAGGCCGCCGCCGGCGATGAGGTCTTTGAGCGCCGCGTCCGCCGCCTCGCAGGCGAGCCGCAGCATCGCGATCTCACCGGCATCCTTCACTTCGCGCAACGCCTCCACCATGCCGGGGGCGCGGACGAGTTCGGTGTCACCGACGGCCTTGAGCAGGCCGCGGTGGCCGTCGACGGTGACCACATGGCTCTCGAAGCCGAGGCGGCGCAGACCCTCACCCGCGGCGCGGCCCGCGAGGTACGGGGCGCATGCCCGCTCGATGACAACCTCGGCGTCGGGTGACTGCCTGGCGGCCTGTGTGCGGTACCGGCCGTCGGTGGCGAGGATCGGGGTGGTGTGGGACACGCGGATGAGCAGCGCGGCGTTCGAACCGGTGAATCCGGACAGGTATCGGACGTTCACCAGGTTTGTGACCAGCATTGCATCCAGCTCGGCGGCGGCCAGCCGCTCGCGCAGTCGGTCTCTACGCTGGGAAAGAGTCACAGCCGCTGACGGTACTCGCTACGCTGTTGCGCCATGAGCAAGTGGTTACTGCGCGGACTGGTGTTCGCAGCCCTGATGGTGATCGTCCGATTGCTGCAGGGAGCGATGATCAACGCGTGGGAAACCAGGGCGGCGACGATCAGCATCGTTCTCGTGCCGCTGTACGCCCTCGTGGCCTTCGCGTGGGGCTTCATCGACGGCCGACGGGACGCACGGCGCAATCCCGACCCGGACCGCCGCTCGGATCTGGCGATGACGTGGCTGCTATCCGGTCTGTTCGCTGGGATCGTCAGCGGGTTCGTCGCGTGGCTGATCGAGGTGTTCTACAAGAACCTCTACGTCGAGGCACTGCTCAACGAACTCACCACGGTCGCGGCGTTCACCGCGCTGCTGACGTTCGTCCTCGCGATCATCGGGGTGGCACTGGGCCGCTGGCTGGTCGACCGCAAGACGCCCGATCTGCCGCGCAAGCGCCACGGTGCGGACGACGACCGCGCCGACACCGACGTGTTCGCCGCGGTGCGTCAGGGCGGGCACGCCGATTCGACCACCGAGCAGCAGACGTCGCCGGCGGCGACCGAGGCCCCACCCGAGCAGCGGGCCTAACCGGCCGCGAGGTAGCGCAGGGCCAGCAGGTAGCCCTGCACGCCCAGGCCGACGATCACGCCGGTTGCGACCCCACTCAGGTAGGAGTGGTGCCGGAACTCCTCGCGGCGATGCACGTTGGAGATGTGCAGCTCGATCAGCGGTGCGTTCAGCTCCGCACATGCTTCGCGCAACGCGATCGAGGTGTGGGTCAACGCCCCGGCGTTGAGTACAACCGGTTCGCCTGCGTCGGCGGCGGCGTGGATCCAGCCGATCAGTTCGGCTTCACTGTCACTCTGCCGCACCGAGACCTTCAGCCCCAGGTCGGCCGCCTCCCGCTCGATCATCGCCACCAGATCGGCGTGGGTGGTGCTGCCGTAGACGGCGGGTTCGCGACGACCAAGCCGGCCCAGGTTCGGGCCGTTGATCACGTTGACCGTCGACGTGGCGCTCATCGCTTCCCTCCCACCACCGAGTAGGCCGCGGCGAGCAGCGACGGGTCGGGGCCTTCGAGCCGGCCGGGTTTGGCCAGCCCGTCGAGCACCACGAACCGCAGCACACCCGACCGGGTCTTCTTGTCGCCGGCCATGTACTCCAGCAGTTGTGGCAGCGCATCCGGGTCGTAGCCGACCGGCAGTCCCAGCGCGTCCAGCACCGAACGGTGCCGGTCGGCGGTCTGGTCGTCGAGTCGGCCCGCGAGGCGGCCGAGTTCGGCGGCGAACACCAGGCCGACCGACACCGCCGCGCCGTGGCGCCACTGGTAGCGCTCGCGGCGTTCGATCGCGTGGGCCAGGGTGTGCCCGTAGTTGAGGATCTCGCGCAGCGCGGATTCCTTCTCGTCGGCCGCGACGACCTCCGCCTTGACCGCGACCGCACGTCGGACCAGTTCCGGCAGAACATCTTTCGACGGGTCAAGGGCGGCTTCCGGATCAGCCTCGATGAGGTCGAGGATGTGTGGGTCGGCGATGAACCCGGCTTTGACCACCTCGGCCGTACCGGCGACGATCTCGTTGCGCGGCAACGTCTCCAGGGTCGCGAGGTCGATCAGCACGGCGGCGGGCTGGTGGAAGGCGCCGACGAGGTTCTTACCCGCATCGGTGTTGATGCCGGTCTTACCGCCGACCGCGGCGTCGACCATCCCGAGCAGCGTGGTCGGGACGTGCACGATGTCGATACCGCGCAGCCAGGTCGCCGCCACGAATCCGGCGACGTCGGTGGCCGCTCCCCCGCCGAGGCTGACGATCGCGTCCATGCGCCCCACCCCGATCCGGCCGAGCACCTCCCAGATGAACCCGACCACGGGCAGGTCTTTCCCGGCCTCGGCGTCCGGGATCTCGATACGGTGGGCGTCGATTCCCCTGTCGGCCAGGTGGCTTCGCACCGCTTCGGCGGTCAACGAGAGTGTCGGCTGATGCAGGATGGCCACCTTGTGCCTGCCCTCGAGCAGCCGGCCGAGTTCGCCGAGCAGGCCGGTGCCGATGATCACCTGGTAGGGCGGGTCGACCAGTACGTCGACGGTGACCGGTTCGCTCACGTGTTCTTCTCCAGGGTCGTTTCACTGTCGGGATCCGATGACCGCTCCGCCGCAGCGCGGGCGGCCATGATCGCGGGCGTCGGCGGGCCGTCGGACTCCTGCTGGTCCGTGGCGGCGTCACGCCGCCACGGTGGGCTACGACGCCGCCGCGGCCGGTTCGGCGCGGGCGGCGCGGGGGTGGCTTCCTCAGATCGCGGAGCGGACTTCTCGAGCCGGGCGACGATGTGGCGGACCACGGCGCCGGGGTTGCGGCGGTTGGTGTTCACCCGCATGGTGGCCACCCGCCGGTACAGCGGGACGCGGGCGGCCGTCAGGGCCTTGTACTTCTCGGCGCGGTCGGGTCCGGCGAGCAGCGGACGCACGGTGCTGCCGCCAGAGCGGCGTATCCCTTCGGCGGCGCTGATCTCCAGGTAGATCACGGTGTGCCCGGCCAGCGCATCGCGCACACCCGGGGTGGTGACGGCCCCGCCGCCGAGCGAGAGCACACCGTCGTGGGTGTGCAGCGCCGAGCGGATGACCGCCTCCTCGATGCGCCGGAACTCCTGCTCACCGTCGGTGGCGAAGATGTCGGCGATCGTGCGCCCGGTGGTCTCCTCGATCGCGGCGTCGGTGTCGAGCAGCGTCAGCCCCAGCGCCTTGGCGAGGCGACGGCCGATGGTCGACTTGCCCGACCCGGGCAGACCGACCAGTACCGCCCGCGGCGCCATCAGCCCGACACCTGCGCCCGCTGCGCGGTGGCAGGTTCGCGTGCGGCGACGGCCCGCAGGTAGGACTCCACGTTGGTCCTGGTCTCGGTCAGGGAGTCGCCTCCGAACTTCTGCAGGGCCGCCCGCGCCAGCACCAGCGCGACCATCGTTTCGACGACGACGCCGGCGGCGGGTACCGCGCAGACGTCGGAGCGCTGATGGATCGCGACGGCTTCGTCGCCGGTGGTCATGTCGACGGTGGCCAGGGCGCGCGGGACCGTGGAGATGGGTTTCATGGCGGCGCGGACCCGGAGCGGTTGACCGTTGGTCATCCCGCCCTCGAGGCCGCCGGCCCGGTTGGTCGACCGCACGACGCCGTCGGGCCCGGGATAGATCTCGTCGTGGGCGACGCTGCCGCGCCGACGTGCGGTTTCGAACCCGTCGCCGATCTCCACGCCCTTGATGGCCTGGATGCCCATCACCGCGGCGGCGATTTGGCTGTCGAGGCGGTTGTCACCGCTGGTGAACGAGCCGAGTCCGACCGGCAGCCCGGACACCACGACCTCGACGACGCCGCCGAGCGTGTCACCGTCACGTTTTGCCGCTTCGATCTCGGCGATCATCGACTTCTCGGCCGCTTCGTCGAAGGCCCGAACCGGGCTGTCGTCGATCGCTGCCAGATCGGCCGGCTGCGGCGGCGGACCCCCGTAGGGGGTGGACGCGCCGATGGAGATGACGTGCGAGACCACCTCGACGCCGAGTGTCTGACGCAGGAACGCCCGTGCGACGGTGCCCGCGGCGACGCGCGCGGCGGTCTCGCGGGCGCTCGCCCGCTCGAGCACCGGGCGGGCGTCGTCGAACCCGTACTTGAGCATGCCGGCGTAGTCGGCGTGGCCGGGCCGCGGGCGGGTCAGCGGCGCGTTGCGCGCGATCTCGGCGAGCTCGGCGGGGTCGACGGGGTCGGCGGCCATCACCGCCTCCCACTTGGGCCACTCCGTGTTGCCGATCTGGATTGCGATCGGACCACCGAGCGTGACGCCGTGGCGGACGCCGCCGAGCATCGTGATCTCGTCCTGTTCGAATTTCATGCGGCTGCCGCGGCCGTAGCCGAGCCGCCTGCGCTTCAGCTGAGCGTCGATGTCCCCGGTCGTCACCGAGACGCCCGCGACCATCCCCTCGAGCACAGCCATGAGCGCGCGGCCATGGGATTCACCGGCAGTCGTCCAACGCAACACGCGTCCCATCTTCCCATGCCCGCCGCGATCACCTACTCCCGTACGGGAGACAGTTCCGCACTGCAGCTGCAGGACCGTCCTGTTCCCGAACCCGGCGCCGGGAGGTGCGGCGGCGAACCGGGCGACGATCCGATCGACGCCCACGACTCGGGAGCAGCGTCGAACTCGACATCACCCCCGAGCATGTGGGTCAACGCCCGCTACCAGTTCCTCATCCTCTCTACACCGTCGGCGACGACGCGCTGGCCCACGGACGCGCCGACGTGGCCGCACCGGTCCCCGACGGCGCAATGGGTGTCGGCGAGGACAACGGACTGCCGGTGCACTACTTCACCGGCAAGGTGCTGGTGCGGGTGAGCGACTGACCCGCCCGCCGCCGCTAGACCAGCACCAACGCGACGGCCGCCGCGCTCGCCAGACACATCGACGGGCCGTGCGGCACCGTGCGCACCCGCCATGTCAGCGCCACCAGCGCCCAGACGGCGGTCAGCAGCGGCGCCGCCAGTGCGGCCAGCAACCACACGTCGGCACCGAACGCACCGGTCAGCCCGCCCACCCCGAGCGCGAGCTTCACGTCACCGGCGCCCATCGCCGCAGGGGCGAGCAGGTGTGTCGCGGCGTAGAGCGCGAACAGCGCCGCGGCACCGAGTGCGGCGGGCGCCCCCCGGCCGGCCAGTACCGCGCCGACCAGAATCACCGCGGCGCCGGGCAGGGTCAGCCAGTTGGGCAGCCTGCGCCACCGCAGGTCGTAGACGGTCAGCGCCGCAAGCCACACCAACACGATGCCCGCCACCACAAACCGAGGCTAAGCGGTCTACAGTGCCGCCCTCATCGCCTCCTTGGGCGCCGGCCTGCCGGTGAACTGTTCGACCTGGGCGTAGGCCTGATTGAGCAGCATCTGCAGACCGCTGACCGCCCGGCCGCCCGCGGCCTGCACGGCCGCCGCCAGCGGGGTGGGCCACGGATCGTAGATCGCGTCGAGCAGGACCGCCGTTCCGCGCAGCGCCGTCGCGTACCGCTCGGCGACGTCGGCGGGTACCGTGCTGACGACCGCGCCGGCGGCCGCCGCGAGCCCGGCAAGTTCCACATCGTCGAGGTCGCACCATCGCGCGGACACGCCGAGCCGGTTGGAAAGGTCGACCAGCGGCGCCGCCTTGTCCCGATTGCGGGCGGCGATCGTGAGGTGGGCGGCGCCGAGACCGGCGAGCGCCACTACGGCCGCCGCGGCGGTGCCCCCGGAGCCGACGACGATCGCCGGTCCGTCAACGGTTCCCAGCGCCCCGACCACACCGTCGACGTCGGTGTTGTCGGCCCGCCACCCGTTCGGTGTGCGGACCAGGGTGTTGGCCGACCCGACCAACTCCGCGCGCTCGGTACGCTCGTCGGCGAAGCGCAGCGCGGCGAACTTTCCCGGCATCGTCACCGAGAGCCCGACCCACTCCGGGCCCAATCCGCCGACCAGCCCGGCCAGTTGTCGGGCGGTGCACTCGATGCGCTCATAAGACCAGTCGGTCAGGCCCAGCGCGCGGTAGGCCGCCAGGTGCAGTTGCGGTGACCGCGAGTGGGCGATCGGTGAGCCGAGGACGGCCGCCTTGCGCGCCCTGGCGGGCCGCCTGTCTGGCACGGCGGCGGGCCGCCTGTCTGGCACGGCGGCGGGCCGCCTGTCTGGCACGGCGGCGGGCCGCCTATCTGGCACTGTCGAGGACACCGTTGCGCTGCGCCAGTTCGATGTTGACCAGGTGCTCGTTGTAATTCCGGGTGAACACCGTGGTGCCCTGCAGGTCGATGGTGACGAAGTACAGCCAGTCCCCCTCCGCGGGTTTCTCGGCCGCCACCAGCGCCGGCTGGCTGGGCGAACAGATCGGAGTGGCGGGCAGGCCCGGCCGCACGTAGGTGTTCCACGGGGTCATCTGGCCACGGTCGCCGTCGGTGGTGGCGACCTCGATGCGGTCCAGCGGATAGTTCACCGTCGAGTCGAACTCGAGGGTGCGGTTCTCGGCCAGCCGGTTGTAGATCACCCGGGCGACCTTCGCAAAGTCCTCCGGTGTCGACTCGCGCTGCACCAACGACGCCACCGTGAGCACCTGATACGGCGACAGGTTCATCGCCGTGGTGGTCTCGAGCAGACCGCTCCGCGCGTACTGGTTCGCACTCGACCGGATCAGCGTGGCGAGGATGTCCTGCGGCGTCGCGGACGGGTCGATGTTCCAGCTGCCTGGTGCGATGAGCCCTTCGAGGCGGCGGTGGTCCTCGCCCATGGCGGTGACCGGATGCACTGCCCATTCGGGGACGCCCAGTGCGGAGGGCGCCGCCGTCTCGGCGACCCGCTCTAGTTCGTCGACGCGGACGCACTGCTGCTCGCCGTCGAAGTCGACGCAGGTGGCCTGGGAGATGAGTGTGAAGATGCCCTCGGTGACGGCGTCGGTCTTGATGTCGGACACGTCGTCGAGTTGGCGGCCCTCGGGGATCACCAGCCTGCCGACCCGGCTCTGCGGGTCGGTGAGCCGTTCGACCGCGTTGGCGGCCGGGATCTCGGTGCGGACCTTGTAGAACCCGGGCTGGATGGCAGTGATCCCGGAGTTGCCCTCCGCCGCGTCGACGAACGCCTTGACCGTCGCCACGACGTTGTTGTCGTGCAACGTCTGACCGATGGCCGTTGTGGAGTCGCCGTCGTGGACCTGGATCACCACGTCGTTGATGCCCTCGCCGGCGAAGTCGTTGCCGTTGCCGCCGAACATGTTGTGCCACAGCTTCGAGCCGAGGAAAACCGCCCCGATCACGACGACGATCAGCAGCGCGAGCGACAGGGCGCCGGCCATCCGGCGCTTCCTGCGGCCCCGCTCCAGACGAATCCGGTCCGAACGGCTCATGGCACGCCGCGGCGGTCCCACCGCAACGGGTTCGGCACGGTCGTGACGCCAATCCTCAGCCATGCCCGCCCTCTCCGCGCGCGGCCAGAGCCGCGCGCCGCTGGTCCAGCCAGCTCTGCAAGATTCCCACTGCCGCGACCTGGTCGATCATGGACCGCTGCCCCTTGGCGCGCACGCCTGCCTCACGCAGTGAACGCTGCGCGGACACGGTGGTGAGCCGTTCGTCAGCCATCCGCACCGGAACCGGTGCGATCCGCCGGGCCAACGCCTCGGCGACGTCGATGGCGTCGTGGGCCGCCGGTCCGGTGCGGTCGGCCAGCGTCCGCGGCAACCCCACGACCACCTCGACGGCTTCGAGCTCGGCCACCAACTGCGCCAACCGCCGCACGTGACGGTCCGAAGTCTTCTCGCGGCGCACGGTTTCCACCGGGGTGGCCAGAACGCCGTCCGGATCGCTGGTGGCCACACCGATCCGCACGCTGCCGACATCGATACCGATCCGCCGGCCACGGCCCGGGTCGCCCTCTCCGGGGCGGTCGGGGAGGCGGTGGTCGCTGTCGGTCACGAGCTCAGGTCCTGTCGATCTCGGCACGCAACGCAACCAATGCCGCGTCGATGCCCGCCGCCCCCTTACCGGACCCCTGCGCCACATCGGCCTTACCGCCCCCACGGCCGTTCACCGCCGCGCCGAACTGTTTGACCAGTTCGTTGGCGCGCAGCCCCAGATCCTGGGCGGCCGGGTTGACGGCCACCACGAAGGGCACGGTGTCGTTGTCGCCCTCGGCGATCAGCGCAACCACAGCCGGGTCGCTGCCCAGCTTGCCGCGGATGTCACCGACGAGTGTGCGCAGATCGCCCGCCGACATACCGCCGGCCATCCGCTGCGCCACGAGTCGGACCTTACCGACCCGCTCGGCACCCGCGACAGCGTTGACCGCCGCGGCGCGCGCATTCGCCAGCCGCATCCGGTCGAGTTCCTTCTCCGCGGCCTTGAGCCGCTCGACGAGACCGGCCACCCGCGCGGGGACCTCCTCGGACGGCACCTTCAGCGACGACGCCAGCCCGGCCATCAGTGCGCGCTCCTTGGCGAGGTGGCGGAACGAGTCCAAGCCGACGTAGGCCTCGACTCGCCGGACACCGGATCCGACCGAGGATTCACCGAGGATGGTGACCGGACCGATCTGGGCCGAGCTGCGCACGTGCGTCCCGCCGCACAGTTCGAGCGAGAACGGTCCGCCGATCTCGACCACCCGCACCTGCTCGGGGTAGGCCTCGCCGAACAGCGCCATCGCGCCCATCGACTTGGCCTTCTCGAGTTCGGTGGTGAAGCTGTGCACCTCGAAGTCGGCCTCGACGGCCTCGTTGGTCACCTCTTCGATCTGCGTGCGCTGTTCGTCGGTGAGCGGACCCTGCCAGTTGAAGTCGAAGCGCAGGTAGCCGGGCCGGTTGAGCGAACCGGCCTGGACGGCGTTAGGCCCGAGGACCTGCCGCAGCGCGGCGTGCACCATGTGGGTCCCGGAGTGTCCCTGGGTGGCGCCGTGCCGCCAGCGCGGATCGACAGCCGCCGTCACGGTGTCGCCTTCGACGAACTCGCCGGACTCCACGGTGACGCGGTGCACCCACAGCGTCTTGGCGATCTTCTGCACATCCGACACCGCGGCCTTGGCCGTCCGGGATGCGCCGGTGCCGGTGATGGTCCCCTCGTCGGCGATCTGGCCGCCGGATTCGGCGTAGAAGGGGCTGCGGTCGAGGACCAGTTCTATGTGGTGCTGGGCGGTGGCGGTGTCGTGCCCGACGACGGGGACCCGACGGCCGTCGACGAAGATTCCGAGGATGCGCGCCTCGGTGGTCAGCTCGTCGAATCCGGTGAACTGGGTCGGATGGGCGTCGACCAGTTCGCGGTAGGCGGTGAGGTCGGTGTGCGCCTGTTTGCGGGCGGCGGCGTCGGCCTTGGCGCGCTGCCGCTGCTCGGCCATCAGGCTGCGGAAGCCCTCTTCGTCGACGGCCAGGTCCGCCTCGGCCGCCATCTCGAGGGTCAGTTCGATCGGGAAGCCGTAGGTGTCGTGCAGCGTGAACGCGTCGCGGCCCGAGAGCCGGTCGGCACCGGCGGCCTTCGTCGACCGGGCGGCCTCCTCGAACAGCCGCGAACCAGAGCTCAGCGTGCGATTGAACGCGGTCTCCTCGGCCACCGCGATGCGTTGGATCCGGTCGAAGTCGGTGACCAGTTCGGGATACGAGGGGCCCATCGCGTCGCGCACGGTGGCCATCAGGTCGCCGACGACGTCGTCGTCGATGCCGAGCAGTTTCGCCGAACGGATCATCCGGCGCAGCAACCGGCGCAGGACGTAGCCGCGGCCGTCGTTGCCGGGGCTCACCCCGTCGCCGATCAGGATGGCCGCGGTGCGGCTGTGGTCGGCGATGATGCGGTAGCGGACGTCGTCGGAGTGGCTGCCCTGACCGTAACCGCGGGGGGCGCGTGCGGCGACGGCGTCGATGACCGGCCGCAGCAGATCGGTTTCGTATACGTTGTCCACACCCTGCAGCAGGCAGGCCACCCGCTCGATGCCCATACCGGTGTCGATGTTCTTCCGCGGCAGCGGGCCGAGGATCTCGAAATCGGATTTGCCGGTGCCCTCGCCACGCTCGTTCTGCATGAACACGAGGTTCCAGATCTCGATGTAGCGGTCCTCGTTGGCTTCCGGGCCGCCCTCGACGCCGTACTCCGGACCGCGGTCGACGTAGATCTCCGAGGACGGACCGCACGGTCCGGGGATGCCCATGGACCAGTAGTTGTCGGCCATCCCGCGGCGCTGGATGCGTTCCAGCGGCAGCCCGGCCACCTCCTGCCAGAGCTGGATCGCCTCGTCATCGTCGAGGTAGACGGTGGCCCAGAGCTTCTCGGGGTCGAACCCGTAGCCACCCTGGTCGACGGGGTTGGTCAGTAGCGTCCAGGCGAACTCGATGGCGCCCTTCTTGAAGTAGTCGCCGAACGAGAAGTTGCCGGCCATCTGAAAGAAGGTGTTGTGCCGCGTGGTGATGCCGACCTCGTCGATGTCCGGTGTGCGGATGCACTTCTGGATGCTGGTGGCCCGCTGGTACGGCGGGGTTCGCTGGCCCAGGAAGAAGGGGACGAACTGCACCATGCCGGCGTTGACGAACAGCAGGTTGGGGTCGTCGAGGATGACCGAGGCGCTCGGCACCTCGGTGTGCCCCGCTTTCACGAAGTGATCGAGGAAGCGCTTCCTGATCTCGTGTGTCTGCACGTCTGAGGCATCCTTCAAGGGTTGGGTAAATCGACCGATCTACAGTACCCGCCGCCGTTGCCGCGCTGTCCGGTCGACGACCGCGCTCACTGTCCGAGGAAGCTCAACCGCACGGAGCGACGGGGATTGTCCCTGTTGAGATCGACGAGCACGACACTCTGCCACGTCCCGAGAAGGGGTTGGCCGTCCCGCACCGGCACCGTCACCGACGGTGAGATCAACGCGGGCAGCAGGTGGTCGGCGCCGTGCCCCGGTGAGCCGTGCGCGTGGCGGTAGCGGTCGTCGCGCGGGAGCAGCCGTTCGAGTGTGTCGAGCAGGTCGTCGTCGGAGCCGGAACCGGTCTCGATGAGCGCCACACCGGCGGTGGCGTGTGGCACGAACACGTTGCACAGGCCGTCCCGGCGCTGCCCGCAGAACGACCGGACGGCGTCGGTCAGATCGACGATGCGGCGCCGGGAGGTGTCCACGTCGAGGAGATCGGTGTCCATGACCTCAGCGTACGAGCCGCGCAGACCATTGCCCGGCCCGATCCGACGGAGGACAGTGAAAGGGGAACCGGTGGCGCCACTGGGGCGCTGCCCCGTCACCCTAGGGGGTAAGGCTGTGTTCGCACGCACAACCATAATCGAGGCACGCTCGGACGCGGTGGACGCTGGCGTCGCTCATATCCGCAACGAGGTCATGCCGGTCCTGCGCGACGTCGACGGCTATGTCGGCTTGTCCCTTCTGGCGGATCGGGAATCGTCGCGCTGCATCGCGACCACCGCCTGGGAGTCGGCCGGGGCGATGCGTGCCGCCGAGGGGCGGGCGGGCCGCGAGCGCGCTGCCAAGGTGTTCGGCGGCACTCCGGTCGTCGATGAGTGGGAGATCGCGGTGATGCACCGCGAACACCGTGCCGGTACCGGTGCCGGGGTTCGGGCGACCTGGCTGAGGGCCCGCCCCGAACAGTTCGATCAGGCGGTTGCGTTCTACCGCGCGGAGGTGCTGCCGTCGATCGAGGAGCTCGAGGGGGTCTGCAGCGCCAGCCTGATGATCGACCGCACCTCGGCGCGGGCGGTCTCCTCGGTGTCGTTCGACTCGATGGGAGCGATGGATCGCACCCGCGACCAGGCCCGCTCGCTGCGTACCGCCCGGTTGCGCGATCTCGGCGCCGACCAACTCGACGTCGGCGAGTTCGAGTTGGTGATCGCGAACCTGCGCGTCCCCGAAATGGCCTGACGGCAACCGATTTGACGCGCGCGCTTATTCGTTGTGCTGCCCGG
>JAXHUG010000022.1:0-52108 GCA_034189785.1 Actinomycetota bacterium | reverse complement strand
GTTGTGCTGCCCGGCTATTTCCGCAGCAACCACGCTTCCTCATGGCCGCGCCCGATGATGCGCTGACCCTTCACCCCGACGAGCCCGGCGCGTGTGGAAGACGCCGTTGAGCGCCTGGGTGCCTTTCTCATCCGGGTGGAGGTAGCGGTAGCCGGCGTCGAGCCGGTCTCGGTGTCAAGGGTTCGGTCAGCGCCGCTTGCGGATGATGGCGCGCAACCGGTCGAGGCGACCGCCGATCTCCCGTTCGGCACCGCGGGCGGTCGGCTGGTAGTAATCCACACCGACCAGTTCATCGGGCGGATACTGTTGCGGCACGACACCGTCCGGGTGATCGTGGGCGTAGACGTATCCGACGGCGTTGCCGAACTTGGCTGCACCGGAGTAGTGGCCGTCGCGCAGGTGCGCGGGAACCTGGCCGGCCTTGCCGTTGCGGACATCGTTCATCGCGTCCCCGAGTGCGGTCGTGACGGCGTTGGACTTCGCGGCGGTGGCCAGATGCACGGTCGCATGGGCCAGAGCCAGCTGCGCCTCGGGCATCCCGATCAGCTGGACCGTTTGCGCCGCCGCGACCGCGAGGGGCAGCGCCGTCGGATCGGCCATCCCGATGTCCTCGCTGGCGAGGATCATCAATCTGCGCGCGATGAACCGTGGGTCCTCCCCCGCCACCAGCATCCGGGCCAGATAGTGCAGCGCGGCGTCCACGTCGGAACCGCGGACCGACTTGATGAAGGCGCTGACGACGTCGTAGTGCTGGTCGCCGTCGCGGTCGTAACGCACCGCGGCCTTGTCCAGTGACTGTTCGACGATGTCGACCGACACGCGGCCGTCGGCCGCGGCGGCCGATTCGGCCGCGACCTCGAGCGCCGTCAGCGCCCGACGCGCATCACCGGCCGACAACCCGACGATCAGGTCGACGGCGTCGTCGCCGACCTCCACGCTGCCGGCCAGCCCGCGCGGATCGGCGACCGCGCGACGGATCACCTCGGCGATGCTGTCGGGAGTCAGTGGCTGCAGCTGCAGAATCAGCGACCGCGACAGCAACGGCGCCACCACCGAGAACGACGGGTTCTCGGTGGTCGCCGCGACCAGCAGCACGATCCGATTCTCCACCGCGGCCAGCAGCGCGTCCTGCTGGGTCTTGGAGAACCGGTGCACCTCGTCGATGAACAGGACCGTCTGCTGCCCTCGCAGGATGCCCTGGCGAGCGGTCTCGATGACGGCGCGCACCTCTTTGACGCCCGCCGACAGCGCCGACAGCGCCTCGAACCGGCGGCCGGTCGCATGCGAGATCAGGGATGCCAGCGTGGTCTTGCCGGTGCCGGGCGGACCGTAGAGGATCACCGATGCGGCGCCGGATCCCTCGACGAGGCGGCGCAGCGGCGAATTCGGTTTCAGCAGGTGCTGCTGACCGACCACCTCGTCGAGGCTCGTTGGACGCATCCGCACCGCCAGGGGCGCCGACACCGGTGCACCGGCCGACGCGCCCGTCCGCGCGACGGGGCCGTCAGCCGGCAGATCGAACAGCGAGTCGGACACTTTTCGTGCTTACCACGTCACGGCGATGCGGGCGCCGTCACGAAATCGATCAGCTCCTCGACGCGGCCGATCAGTCCGGGTTCGAGATCAGTCCAGTTCCGGACGCGGCCCCGGATGCGCTGCCAGGCCCGCGCGATATCGGCCTGGGTGTCGTTCGGCCAGCCCAGCGCGGTACACACTCCGTGCTTCCAGTCGGTGCCGCGCGGCACCCGCGGCCACGCCGGAATGTCGAGCCGGGCGGGCTTCACCGCCTCCCAGATGTCGATGTAGGGGTGCCCGACCACGAGCGTATGCGCACCGTACGGACCGCGGCCGACGGCTTCGGCGATACGGGACTCCTTCGAGCCGGTGACGAGGTGGTCGACGAGCACGCCGAGCCGGCGGCCGGGACCGGGTCGGAACTCCTCGACGGTCGCGGTCAGATCGTCGACACCACCGAGGTACTCGACGACCACACCCTCGATCCGCAGATCGTCACCCCAGACCTGTTCGACGAGTTCGGCGTCGTGGCGTCCTTCGACGTAGATCCGGCTGGCCAGCGCCACCTTCGCGCGGGCGCCGGCCACCGCCACCGAACCCGATGCGGTGCGGGCCGGCGCCGCGGGGGCACGGCGTGGCGCCGTCAGGATGACCGGACGCCCGTCGAGCAGGAATCCGGGACCCAGCGGGAAGGTGCGCATCTTGCCGTGGCGGTCCTCCAGCTCGACCCGCCCGGTCTCCACGCGGACCACGGCGCCCACGTAGCCGGATCGCGCGTCCTCGACCACCATCCCCGGCTCCACGGGGTGTTCGGTGGAGCGCACGCGGTTGGGCATATGGGGGTTGCGGGCCAGCACGTCGCGGCCGTAGCGATCGGTCACCGGGTGATCGTAGGGACGGTGACGGCGTTCGCGGCCGAACGCCCACCCCGCGTGTTGCCCGCTAACCCTGCTGCTGCCGGGATGCGGTGGAGCTGGCGAGTTTGGTGGGGTCCGCGGTCACCTCGTCGATGACGTGGTGGATGAAGCGCATCTTGTCGAGTACCGGCGGCGGCAGCACGAAGGGGTAGAGATCGTCCTTGCCCATGGACCGGTTCACCATGTTCAGCGCCCACGACAGTGGCAGCCACATCTCGACGATCGTGTCGAATCCGCTGGGGCCCAGCACCCGCCGCTCGAACGTGGCGCCGGCCGGCGCGAACCCGAACGCCGCGGCCGTGTCGAGTGTGTCGCGGATGTGCAGATAGTGGGCGAACGTCTCGGCCCAGTCTTCGGCGGGGTGCATGGTGGAGTAGGAGGAGACGTAGTTTTCCTCCCACCCCCCAGGGGCGCCCTCGCTGTAGTGGCGGTCCAGCGCCTCCTGATAGTCCAGGTCGGGATCGCCGAACAGGTCGTTGAAACCCTCGAGGTGGGTGGGCGACGGACCGATCAGGCGGTAGAAGTAGTAGTGCCCGATCTCGTGACGGAAGTGGCCGAGCAAGGTCCGGTACGGTTCGTCCATCGAGATGCGCAACTGTTCGCGGTGCACATCGTCGCCCTCGGCGAGATCCAGGGTGATCACCCCGTTGGCGTGGCCGGTGAACACCTTCTCGTTCTCGCTGGAGAGCAGGTCGAAAGCCAGTCCGTAGTCGGGGTCCTCGTCGCGACCGACGATCGGCAGTTTGAGTTCGTGCAGTTCGGCGATCAGCCGGCGTTTCGCCCGTTCGGCGACGGCAAAGGCCGCCAGTGCCTTCGCGTCGGCGTCGTTGGGCCGGGTGCGGGTCAGGGCGCAGGCCTTGCACAACAGCGGGACCGGCCCTGTCTCCACGAGCCAGTTGCACTCTGCGAGATGCATGTTCGCGCACAGCTGAAATTGCCGTGCCGACACCGCACCCGCGTGGTCGCTCTCCTTCGGCGGGGCGATCACCAGCAGTGCCATATCGTCGAGTGAGAACCCCAGCGCGCTGGCGCAATTGAGGCACATCGAGTTCTCGAATGCCAGCCGCTGACCGCAGATCGGGCAGTTGAAGTCCCGCATCAGCGCACTCCCCTGGCCGCCGATTCCACCGGTGCCACATCGACGGACACCTCGATCTTGCTGCTCTCAGAGTCGGTGTAGATGATGCCTCGCAACGGCGGGACGTCTGCGTAGTCGCGGCCGATGCCGACCAGGATGTACCGCTCGTCCTCCATCTGGTCATTGGTGGGGTCCAGTCCGAGCCACTGGTCCTGCGGTGTCCACACCGAGGCCCAGGCGTGCGTCGCATCGATGCCGACCATGCGTTCCTTTCCGGGAGGGGGGTCGGTCGCCAGGTATCCCGAGACGTAGCTGGCGGCCAGGCCGTTGGCGCGCAGGCAGGCGATCGCCAGCCGGGCGAAGTCCTGGCATACCCCTTCGCGCGCCGCCAAAACTTCGCTGACCTTGGTGGACACGGTCGTGGACCCGGAGCGGTAGGTGAAGTCGCGGTAGATCCGCGAGGTGAGGTCGCGCAGCACCTCGATCAACGGTCGCCCGGGGGTGAAACTCGGTCCGGCATAGTCACGCACGGCCGCGGTGATCTCCGGCGGCTGCAGGTCGAGCGTGAACTCGGTGGCCAGTGCGCCGTCGGCGCCGACCGGCCGGGCGATCTCCCACGGCGCCCTGGCCGACCCTCCCCCGTGGACGGTGTCCGGCGGCGGGTCCACCTCGACCACCGATCTGCTGGTGATGGCCAGCCTCTGATGGGGTTCGGTGACATGGAAATACGAGCTGAGGTTGCCGTACGCGTCGCGGCTGGTCGAGCGGTCGGCGGCCTCCGGGTCGATCAGCAGTTCGTGGGCCAGGCAGCGCTGGCGCAGCGAATCCCTCGGGGTGAGGAAACCACGCCCGTAGGAGCTGGTGACCACATCGGAGTAGCGGTACACCGTGCGGTGGGTGATCCGGTAGGTCCGGGTTGGTCTGTCGGTCGCGGTCACGGGACCATCCGGCGCTCGGCCGGGCCCCACAGCGGCTGCATACCGCCGGGCAGTGACAGGTGAGCCGCGGTGATGACCCCCGACAGCGCGCGCAGGTCGCGATGCACACCGTCGAGTAGATCGGCCAGGTCGGCCCGCCGGCCGCCGGCGGTGACGTCCTCGAGATCGGTCGGATTGACGCGGCGCAACCGCGTCACGAGGTCGTCGACGAGCCGCTCCGGACGCGACGAGCCCGACGACCCCGGCAGTGCCCGCAACCCGTCGCGCAGCCGGTCGAATTGGTAGACCAGCGAGCGGGGATTGTCCGCGTCCAACAGCAGCAGGTCGGCCACGGCGGCCACTCGAACCGTGCCCAGCATCCGGCGCCGGTATGTGACGGAGGACTCACACGCCACCAACGTCGATTCGGTGATGGTCTGCTCGGCATCAGGGCTGCGCGCCTCGACGAGGGTGGCGCGCAGGAGCCCGGTCAACCCGAGGCCGCGCTCGATGCGCTTGCCGATGTCCATCATCGTCCAGCCGGCGTCGCGGATCATCGATTCGGCGGCCACCCCGGACAGTGCGAGCATCCCGGCCAGCGTCGCCCTGTGCGCCGACGCGAGGTAGGCATCGCCTTCGGTTTTCGACTCCGGTGGCGCGGACGAGGACCGCAGCACGGCGCGTTCGACGGCCGCGAGCACCATCCAGGTGTCGTTCGACATCTGGTCGCGCACCGACCGCGCCGCCAGACCGAGCCGCTCGACGGACTGGGCCAGAGATCCGGCGCGGTGTCGGTCGGCCGTGACCGCCCACAGCGTGGTCGGCGCGATCGCGATCATCTCGGCGTAGTCACCGCCGGCACCGGTGTCGGTACCGGTGAGCTTGCCGATCGCAGTGAGCAGCACCGGGACACATGCGCTGCCGTCCATCTCCTGCCGGTACCGGTATTCGTGGTAGCGCTCGCGGGTGACGTTGAGGAGCCGGGAGGTGTACTCAGCGCGCTCGGCGTAGCGGCCCAGCCAGAACAGGTCCGACAGCACGCGCGGGGAGCTGAACCCTTGGGTACGGCTCGGGGTCACCGGCGCCGGCCGCGCGACGACCCCGGGCTCGACGGGCACCGTGCGCTCGGCGGTGACACGGGCCGGCGTCCGGATCCAGATGTCTTTAGCTGCAACGCTGGTCAACACGTAAGCGGGGTTTCCGGGCGCCAGGAGATAGCCGAGGCCGCCGATCATCGGCGCGTATCCGCCGCGCTGCGCCACGGTGAACAGCCGCATGCCGACGCTGGCCGCCGACAGCTCGCCCGTGCGGTGCACGGTCGGCGCCGAGGAGAACTGCGGCAGCTCCCGGCCGACCCACTGCCAGGGGGCCGCGTCGATCCGGGCGACCAGTTCGTCGCGCTGGTTTCGCGACAGTGCCGGCCCGACGATGGTGTCGCCGCCCGTCACCGGCGTGATCAACAGCGATGCGATGCGGCTCAACAGATGTGAGCGTTCCAGGTCGATTCCGCCCCAGTAGGCCGGCGCCGTCGCCAGCAGTGGTGTCTCCCCCAGCAGTTCCCTGGCGAGCTCGGGCAGGAACCGCAGCACCCCGGGGCTCTCGAGGATGCCGCTGCCGAGGGTGTTGACCACCGTGACCGCGCCGCGGCGCAGCGTTTCGACCAGACCCACGACACCGAGGCGGGAGTCGGCGCGCAGGTCGAGCGGGTCGGCGTAGTCGGCGTCCACCCGCCGCAGCACCACGTCCACCCGCTTGAGAGTGCCGAGTGAGCGCATCCACAACTTGCCGTCGCGCACTACCAGGTCCGCGCTCTCCACCAGCGGGAAGCCCAGCACGCTGGCGAGATAGGCCTGGTCGAACGCGGTCTCGGAGTGGATGCCGGGGCTGAGCACCACGACGACGGGATCCTCGGCCGATTCCGGTGCGACGTCGATCAGCGCCAAGCGCAGGGCCTGGGCCCACGGTGACGCCGGTCGCGGCCCCAGCTGTTCGTACAGTTCCGGAATGGCGTTGGCGACCACGCGGCGGTCGGCGAGCGCGTAACCCGCGCCGGACGGCGCCTGGGTCCAGTCGGCGTTGACGTTGAACGAGCCGTCCGCGGTACGGCTCACATCGCAGCCGTGCAGGAACAGCTGGCGGCGGCCCGGGATCTCGATGCCGCGGGCGGCGCGCAGGTAGCCGGGGTGGGCGAAGAGGAGTTGCGGTGGCAACACCCCGCTGGTGATCGACCGCTGCGGGCCGTACAGGTCGGTCAGCACCGCGTCGAGCAGCCGGGACCGTTGCACCAGGCCGGATTCCAGCCGGTCCCAGTCGTCGGCGGAGATCACCAACGGCAGACCGTCGAGCCGCCACGGCCCGGGTGCGGCGTCGTCGTCGGTGGTGACCGCCCCACCGTGCTGGTCGACGTGGATGTAGGTGATGCCGTCGTTGTCGACCAGGCTGCGCACGACCGCCCGCAACTGGTCGAGCCCGTCGCGGCCGCGTTCGACCACACACTGCGCCAGCTCACGCCACGCGGGTCGGATCTCCCCCGCCGCGTCGACGAACTCGTCGTACCCCGAGCCCGCACCGCCTCGCACGTCGAACAGCGCCTGCTGGGCGCGGGCGGCGCGGTACTCGGCGAGCACGCCGTCGACATCGGCGGGTCCGGCGGAACCCTCGGCAGACAGGATCATCACCGCAGAACGGTACGCACCCGACGCAGATCGAGGATGCCCGGCGCGCCGACGTCGGTGGACTGCCGTGCCTGCTTCTCCCGGAGGTCGGACAGGTCGATGCGCCCGGGGGTGAATCCGGTGGCCTCGAAGCGGCGACTGCGCCGGGATTCGGCTTCGACGGCGTTCACGGGTGGGGTGTCGTAGGACCGGCCGCCGGGATGGGCGACGTGGTAGGTGCATCCACCGCGGGACAGGCCACTGGCGGTGTCGACGAGTTCGAAGCGCAACGGCCCGTCGACGGTGATGGTCGGGTGAAGTGCGCTGGGCGGCTGCCAGGCGCGGTAGCGCACCCCGCCGACCTGGATGTCGGGGTTGTCGGTGGCCAGCATCGGGATGGGGTGGCCGTTGCAGGTGACGAGGTAGCGGTGCCGGTCGGCGCCGATCAACCGCACCTGCAACCGTTCGACCGACGAGTCGACGTACCGGGCCGTCCCGCCCGCGGTGGCCTGTTCACCGAGGACGTTCCACGGTTCGATGGCGCCGCGCAGTTCGATCTCCACACCGTCGAACACGGCAGCACCAATGCGAGGGAAGCGGAACTCGGTGAACGGGTCCAGCCAGCTGGTGTCGAAGTGGATGCCGTGGGCACGCAGGTCGGCCGCGACATCGGCGATGTCGTGGATGAGGAAGTGCGGCAACAGGTATCGGCCGTGCAGGTTGGCCCCGTGGCGGATCAGCGGCGCACGCAGCGGCTCGTCCCAGAACCACGCCACCAGCGCGCGCACCAGCAGCGACTGCACCATCGCCATCTGGAAGTGCGGCGGCATCTCGAAGCCCCGCAGCTCCAACAGACCGAGCCGCCCCCTGGCGCTGTCGGGGCTGTAGAGCTTGTCGATGCAGAACTCGGCGCGGTGGGTGTTGCCGGTGATGTCGGTGAGCAGGTGACGCAGAGCCCTGTCGGTGACCCACGCTTGCGCCGCGCCGCCGGAGCGACCACAGAGCCGGGCGATCTCGGCGAAGGCGATCTCGAGCTCGTAGAGCGCCTCGGACCGGCCTTCGTCGACCCGCGGCGCCTGCGACGTGGTGCCGATGAACCGGCCGGCGAACAGGTAGGACAGTGCGGGGTGGCGCTGCCAGTAGGTGAGCATGGACACCAACAGGTCCGGGCGACGCAACAACGGTGAGTCCGCAGGCGTCGGGCCGCCGAGCGTGATGTGGTTGCCTCCCCCGGTGCCGCCGTGGGTGCCGTCGACGTCGAATTGTTCGGTGGTCAGGCGGGCCAGCCGGGCCTGGGCGTACAGCGTCTCGAGCTGGGTCCGCTGTTCGGCGAAGCTGGCGGTCGGGGCCACGTTGACCTCGATGACCCCGGGGTCGGGTGTGATCGTCACCGACGTCAGGCGCGGGTCGGCGGGCGGCGGGTAGCCCTCGACGACCACCGGGCAGCCAATCGCCGAGGCGGCGGCCTCGATCCGGCCGACGAGGTCGACGAAGTGCTCGAGTTCCTCGGTGGGCGGCAGGAAGACGTAGAGCACCTGGTCTCGCACCTCGGCGACCATCGCCGTCGTCGGCAGCGACTCGGCGTCCTCCACCTCGGCGTCCTCCACCTCGGCGTCGGCCTGCTCGTCGGCGGTGAGCGCGCCGCGCCGCGCCAGCGGGTCGGCGGGATAGGTGGGTCGCGGTGGTTGCCAGCTGATCGCGTCGAGCGGCAGCCGCAGACCGGCGGCGGAATCGCCGTCGCGCAGCACGATGCGGCCCCGGCGCAACCGCCAGTCGGCGCTGGCCCACGCCGAGTCGTCGTCGCGGCGGTGCAGCGGCAGCACGAACGCGGCCGGTTCGGTGACGCTGCGGTCGAGCCGGGCCAGCAGGTCCGCGCGGGCCTCGGCGGTATCCTCGGCGAGATCCTCGTCGGGGGCGACGGGCTCCCCGGCGGGGCGGCGAGCCGCGGCGGCCAACCGGCTCAGCGGATCCTCGAACGCCGGCCGGACCTGTGTGCTGGGGAGCCCTAGGCCGGTCGCGACGACGGCGAGTAATCGCTGCGCGGCGTCGTCGTCCACGCTGCGCGTCTCGGCGCCCCACGGGTCGGCCAGCAGCGACTCGTCGATCCACAACGGCGCCCCGTCGGCGCGCCAGTACAGGCCGATCTGCCAGCGTGGCAACGGTTCTCCGGGATACCACTTGCCCTGCCCGCGTTGCACAAGCCCCTGCGGCGCCCACACCGTCTTGAGCCGGGCGGCCAACGCCGAGGCCCGCTCCCGCTTGTGTGGACCGTCGGCCGCCGTGGTCCATTCGGGGTCGGTGCGGTTGTCGACCGACACGAATGTCGGCTCCCCGCCGACGGTGAGACGGACATCACCCTTGGTCAGCCGGTCGTCGACCCGGGCGCCCAGCGCGCAGACGGCGTCCCACGCGGTCTCGGTGTAGGGCAGCGTGACGCGCGGATCCTCGTGGACACGGGTGACGAGGTTGGCGAAGTCCAGCGTGCTCTCACACGGTTCGGTGGCACCGGTGATCGGTGCGGCCGAGTCGGGATGCGGGGTGGCCGAGAGCGGGATGTGTCCCTCACCGGCGAAGAGCCCCGAGGTGGGGTCCAGGCCGATCCACCCGGCGCCGGGGATGTAGACCTCGGTCCACGCGTGCAGATCGGTGAAATCGGCGGCCGGTCCGGACGGTCCGTCGAGCGCTTGCACATCGGAGGTGAGCTGGACGAGGTAGCCGGACACGAAGCGGGCCGCCAGGCCGAGTTGGCGCAGGATCGACACCAACAGCCAGGCCGAGTCGCGGCACGACCCGATGCCCACGCGCAGCGTGTGATCGGGGGAATGTACTCCGGGTTCGAGTCGGACGCTGTAGCCGACGTCGGCGTTGATCGCGCGGTTGAGGGCGACCAGGAAGTCGATGGTGCTGGTGCCGGGCGTGACGCTGAAGTTCTTCACCCACGCCTGCACGAGGTCTCCGGGTCCCGATCCGTCGCCGAACTCGTCGACCGGTTTCAGATACGGTTTGAGATCCTCGGCCAGCGCCCTGGGGTACGCGAAGCCGATCCGCTCCGCGTACTCCTCGATGAAGAAGTCGAACGGGTTGATCACCTTCAGGTCGGCGATCAGGCCGACGGTGATCGTGAGCTGCCGGGTGCGCGTCGGAAACACCACACGGGCGAGGAAATTTCCGAAGGCGTCCTGCTGCCAGTTGACGAAGTGGTCGTCCGGCTCGATGGTCAGCGAGTACGCCTCGATGGGCGTTCGGGAGTGCGGCGCCGGACGCAACCGGATGACGTGCGGGTGCACTTCCACCAGCCGGTCGAACGTGTAGCTGGTGCGATGCTCCAGCGCCACCTTGATTCCCATCCGCTGATCCCATCACACGGTGTGGGGGTGCGCACGCCCGTCGCGTTCAGGCCGGCCGGTGGCGGTGGCCACCACCCGAGCGTGGCAGCGGGCACGGTGGCGACGGAGATGAAGACGCCGACGTGTGCGGCGGACTTCACCGATACCAGTGAGAGCATCCCTGGCGGCCCGGCCGGTACCCCGAGCGCGGTGACGGCCAGCCGCTGTCGGGAACCCGATGAGCAGGGCTGTCACGGCTCGCCGCCACAGCAGTCGGGATCGTCGTCCGGACCCACCGAACCGCCGGAGTACATTGGGCAGCACGACGACTACTGGGGCTCGGCGAGAACCGCCGGCCGGTGGGGCGAACCGCAGCAGAAAGTCATTCGGCCGCCCGATGATGACTGGAGCACCGCCGCGCGGACCGTGCGCTCGGCGTTCCGCGACGTCACCGCAGCGGGTCGCCGCGAAGTCTCTCTACCGCGACATCACGGACGAAATCCGCCACGGCGACTGATTATTCGCCATCCTTCTTCGGCTTGACGTCGATCCCCGACTCCCTGCGCTGCTGCGGGGTGATCGGCGCGGGCGCACCGGTCAGCGGATCGGCGCCGCCACCGGACTTGGGGAATGCGATCACCTCGCGGATCGAGTCCATCCGCGCCAGCAACGCGGTGATGCGGTCCCAGCCGAAGGCGATACCGCCGTGCGGCGGGGCGCCGAAGGTGAAGGCGTCCAGCAGGAATCCGAATTTCTCCTGCGCTTCGTCGTGTTCGATGCCCATCATCGCGAACACCCGCTCCTGCACGTCGCGGCGATGGATGCGGATCGAGCCGCCGCCGATCTCGTTGCCGTTGCAGACGATGTCGTACGCATCGGCGAGGGCACCGGCCGGATCGGTGTCGAAGTCGGCCCCGGACCGGGGCTGCGGCGCGGTGAACGCGTGGTGCACCGCGGTCCACGCCCCGGAGCCGACCGCGACGTCACCGGCGGCCGTGGCGTCCTCGGCCATCTCGAACAGCGGCCAGTCGACCACCCAGGTGAAGGCCCACGCGTCGGGATCGATCATGTCGAGGCGTTTGGCGATCTCGATGCGCGCGGCACCCAGCAGCGCCCGCGACGACTTGGGCGGGCCGGCCGCGAAGAAGATGCAGTCGCCGGGGTCGGCGCCGACGTGGGCGGCCAGGCCGTCGCGTTCGGCGTCGGTGAGGTTCTTGGCGACGGGTCCGCCCAGCGTGCCGTCGTCACCGACCAGGACGTAGGCCAGCCCCTTGGCGCCGCGCTGTTTGGCCCACTCCTGCCAGCCGTCGAGGGTGCGGCGCGGCTGCGACGCCCCGCCGGGCATCACCACGGCGCCGACGTAGGGCGCCTGGAAGACGCGGAAGGTGGTGTGGGCGAAGAACTCCTTGCACTCGACGAGTTCGCGGCCGAAACGCAGATCAGGTTTGTCGGTACCGAACCGGCGCATCGCCTCGGCGTAGGTGATGCGCGGCAGCGGGGTGGGCAGGTCGTAACCGATCGTGGACCATACGGCCCGCAGCACCTCTTCCGACACCGCGATGACGTCGTCGGCGTCGACGAAGCTCATCTCCATGTCGAGCTGGGTGAACTCGGGTTGGCGGTCGGCCCGGAAATCCTCGTCGCGGTAGCACCGCGCGATCTGGTAGTACCGCTCCATGCCCGCGACCATGAGCAGCTGCTTGAACAGCTGCGGGCTCTGTGGCAGCGCGTAGAACGAACCGGGCTGCAGACGCGCGGGCACCAGGAAGTCCCGGGCGCCCTCGGGGGTGGACCGCGTCATCGTCGGCGTCTCGATCTCGACGAAGTCGTGGCGCGCCAGCACCTCGCGCGCGGCGGCGTTGACCTTCGACCGCAGCCGGAGGGCATTACCGGGGCCTTCGCGGCGCAGGTCGAGGTAGCGGTATTTCAGCCGCGCCTCCTCACCGGCCTCGTCGTCGAGCTGGAAGGGCAGCGGGGCGCTCTCGCCGAGCACGGTCAGCGAAGTGGCGTTGACCTCGATGCCGCCGGTCGGGATCTCGGGGTTCTCGTTGCCCTCCGGACGCGCCTCGACGACACCTTCGACGGCCACGCAGAACTCGGCACGCAACCGGTGGGCCGCCTCGAGCACCGCACCCTCGCGGAAGACCACCTGGGACACCCCGGACGCGTCGCGCAGGTCGATGAAGATGACACCACCGTGATCGCGCCGACGAGCCACCCAACCGGCGAGCGTCACGTTCTGACCGGCGTCGGCGGGTCGCAGCGATCCGGCGGCATGACTGCGCAGCACAAAAACTCCTGAAAATGGGTCGGGCGGGACAACGGCACAGTCTAGTGGGGGCCGTGGCGGGTCCCCGGCGGTAGCGTGGCGATCATGTCCACCCGCATCGCAGTCGTCGGGCCCGGCGCCATCGGCGCCACCATGGCGGCCCTGCTCCACGAGGCAGGCCGGCCGGTCCTGCTGTGCGGTCGCACCGCCCACAGCTCGCTGGAGGTCAGGCCCGACGACCGGGAGCCGATCCTGATACCGGGTCCGGTGCACACCGATCCCGCGGATGTCGGCGGCCCCGTCGACGTGGTCCTGCTGGCGGTCAAGGACACCCAGAACGAGGCGGCCGCACCCTGGCTGAGCCGGCTGTGCGACTCGCGAACGGTGGTGTGCGCACTGCAGAACGGTGTCGAGCAGGTCGAGCGGGTGGGCCGCTTCTGCCCGGATGCGACGGTCGTGCCCGCCGCGGTGTGGATATCCGCCGAGACGTCCGGGCCGGGGCAGGTGCGGTTACGCACCGGCGCCCGGGTGGTGCTGCCTGCCACCGAGGCCGCGGCGATGCTGGCCGACACACTCACGACCCCGCATCTGAGCATCGCGTGCGATCCCGACTTCGCGACCGAAGCGTGGCGCAAGCTGCTGGTCAACGCCGTGGTCGGCCTGATGGTGCTGACCGGTCGCAGAGCGGGGATGTTCCGCCGCGACGACATCGCCGCGCTGGGTCGCCGCTACCTGGTCGAATGCCTGGCGGTCGCCCGGGCCGACGGGGCTGCGCTCGGCGACGAGGTGCCCGACGAGGCGATCGGGATGCTGGCCACCGGGCCGCCCGACCTCACCACGTCGATGCTCACCGACCGGGAGGCCGGCCGCGCGCTGGAATGGGACATCCGCAACGGGGTGATCGCCCGCAAGGGTGCCGCGTACGGAATCGCGACGCCGATCAGCGACATCGTGGTGCCACTGCTGGCCGCGGCCGGGGACGGCTAGACGCCATCGGTTGGCGTGGATCGACATGCACGCCTGCGAGCGCGCAACCTGTCCTTCGTCGACGCTAGTAGACCCCGCTCCACGCACTGCGCCGCACCACGTCCGGGTCGTCGACGCACTCGTCGCGCAGCGAGCGGATCACCCGGATCCGGCGGCGGACGGCGTCGTAGCGCGGCCAGTCCGCACGCCACTGCTCGCCGGATTCGGATCCGCGGGTCGCGAAATCGAGCCAGGTGCGCTGCATTCGTCGACCCACCGACGGCAACACCCGTCGGCCCAGCGGATGCAGCTTGCGCCCGAGGTACGACGCATAGCTGTGCTGGACGTGCACGATCTCGCTGCCGTGGGTGGCGCCCAGGCGCAGCGCCCGCAGCGTCCAGGTCGTGTGGTCGAACCGGTAGACGTAGGTGGCCACCGCGGCGCTGTAGGCGTCGGTGAACGCCCATGTCGGCCCGCCGAACATCACGTCGGAGCCGATCGCGACGAGGGCCCGGCGCCGCGGGTAGTCCGGGTAGGCCGACAGGATCCGCTCCCGGGCATCAGGTGCGCATCTGGTGAACCACGAGTCCACCCCGGCGGGGGTCGTCGGCAGCATCGGTGGCCTACCCCACGCGAACATGGACGCCTCGTGACTGTTGGTGCCGATGATCAGCGGCACCGGCCGGACCGCGCCGGCGCGCGCCGCCGCAATCGGGTGGGCGGGCAGCAGGTCGACCCCGTGGGTGAGCCCGTAGGCGAGTGTGGGCGTCTCGGCGATGCTGTCGAGTTGCAGCAGGCCTGCTGCCCGGCGCAGTGACCGCTGCGGCGCCGCCTTGACCTGCTCCGGGTCGAGCTTCAACAGCTCGAGGAACCGTGTCGCCCGGTCCGCTCGGATCTCGCGGTCGGCGATCAGCGGCAGCGCCGGGCTCTGCGCGATCGCCCGCGCGAACAGGCCGTCGGCGGCGGGGCTGGCGAGCAGCGCGAGCACCGACGTCGCGCCGGCCGACTCGCCGAACACGGTCACCCGGTCGGGGTCTCCCCCGAACGCGGCGATGTTCTCGCGCACCCAGCGCAGCGCGGCGATCTGATCGTGCAGCGCGAGGTTGTCGTCGAAACCATCACCCAACGCGCTGAGGTCGAGCCCGCCGAACACCCCGAGCCGGTAGGTGACGTTGACGACCACGACGCGGCCGTTGGCCGCCAGCCGCGAGCCGTTGTAGAGCTGCAGTTGGCCGGCCCCGTAGACGAACGCCCCGCCCGGGAGCCACACCATCACCGGCAGCGCCGCCGTGGTGTCCGGGGACCAGACGGTCAGCGTCAGGCATGCCTCGTCGCGGTCCTTGGGGTCGTCGCGGCCGCCCCCGACGAACGAGCGGCCCTGCGGCGGGATCGGCCCGTGTTCGAGCGCATCGCGCACACCACTCCACGGTTCGGGCGCAACAGGTGCGGCGAATCGCAGTTCACCCAGCGGCTGGCGGGCGTACGGGACGCCCCGCCAGACGTGAACGCCGCCTTCGGTGGTGCCGCGCAACCGTCCGAGCGCGGTGTGCGCGACGGTGTGAACTTCGGCGACGGCGGACACACCCGAATCGTAGTGTGGGAGGGTGAACACCGGCGCTGGGTCGGAGCGCCTCCCCGAGTGCGGACGGAGTGTGCGATGACCTTAAACGAGGGCATGCAGATCGACACCAGCACCACCGCGAGCAGGCCGCAGGTGGAGATCTTTTCCGGGAGCGTGGACACCCGCTGCGGTGCAGCCACCAGCGCGGTCGGCCCGTTCTACTGCCCCGCCGAACAGACCGCCTATTCCGACACCGACTTCTTCGACGTCCTGAGGGATCAGTTCGGTTCCAGCGGTGGAGCGTTCGCGCAGGAGGATCCGGAGGGACCCACCGGCGGCGGGGTGCGCACCGGGTTGCAGGCCGACTGCTACGCGGGTGTGTGGGCACATCATGCGGCGGGCACCACGCAGGGGAGCACCGGCGTCCCGTTCCTGGAACCGTTGACCGACAAGGACATCGCCGATGCGCTCTCGGCCGCATCGGGGGTCGGTGAGGACCGGATCCAGGAGGCCGCGTCCGGGCTGGTCAATCCCGAATCGTGGACCCACGGATCGTCCGAGCAGCGGCAGAAGTGGTTTACCGTCGGTTACCAGACCGGCGACCCGACGAAGTGCGACACGTTCGCCACGAACGATCTTGGTTAGGCCACCCACGGCGGTCGACGCCGTCGCCGAACGCTACCTCGACACCCTCGCCGCCCTCGATCCCTGTACCGCAACCGAACTCGGCATCGCCGGCGGCGACCGCAACTATGACGAGGACATCACCGACTACTCCCCCGACGCCGTCGCCGGGCGGGCCGAGGCCGCCCGCTCGGCGCTCAAGGAACTGCGCGCCGTCGTCGCGGTGGACGAGACCGACGCGGTGACCGCCGCCGCCATGCGAGAACGCCTCGGTGTGCTCATCGACATCCACGAGGCCGGGCTCGACGTCGGCGAGCTCAACGTGATCGCCTCACCGCTGCAGACCATGCGTGACGTATTCGACCTGATGCCCACTGACACCGCCGACGACTGGACGGTGGTCGACCGGCGACTGGCCAAGCTGCCGGAGCGGGTGCCCGGCTACGCAGGGGCGCTGCGCACCGCCGTGGCCGAAGGTCATCCGCCGGCGATCAGACAGGTGCAGCGGGGCATCGAGCAGGCCGCCCAGATCGAGCAGTTGTTCGTCGACATGGTGTCCGGCGCCGCGGTCGCACCGGCGCTGCGGGCCGACCTCGACCGGCACGCCGCCGCCGCCGCCGCCGCCTACCGGGACCTGGGCCGGGTCCTGCGCGAGGACATCGCCCCGCACGCCCGCGAGCGTGACGCCTTCGGCCGCGATGCCTACCGGCTGATGTCGCGGTCGTTCCTCGGCACGGAGGTCGACCTCGACGAGACCTACGCATGGGGTCTCGAACACCTCAACGCGATCGTGGCCGAACAGGAGACCGTCGCCGAGCGGCTGTATCCCCTTGCGGGCGTTGCCGAGACGATCCGGCGCCTCGACGAGGAGCCGCGGTATCAGGTGCACGGCACGGATGCGTTGCAGGCGTGGATGCAGGATCTGTCCGACCGTGTGGTGGACGCCCTGGCCGACACACATTTCGACATCGACCCGGCTTTGCGCAACCTCGAGTGCCGGATCGCCCCCACCCAGACCGGCGGCATCTACTACACGGGCCCTTCGGAAGACCTCACCCGTCCCGGCCGGATGTGGTGGTCGGTGCCCCCCGGTAAAGAGACCTTCCACACCTGGCAGGAGACGACGACGGTGTTCCACGAGGGGGTGCCCGGACACCACCTGCAGATCGGGCGCGCCGTCGTACTCGCCGACCGGCTCAACCGGTGGCGCCGGTTGGGCTGCTGGGTGTCCGGCCACGGTGAAGGCTGGGCGCTCTATGCCGAGCGGTTGATGGCCGAGCTGGGGTGGCTCGACGACGACGGCGCACGCATGGGCATGCTCGACGCCCAGGGGTTCCGCGCCGCCCGGGTGGCGATCGACATCGGCGTGCACTGTGAGCTCACCGCGCCCGACGGCGGAACGTGGGACGCCGATCGGGCATGGGATCTCCTGGCCGGGCACTGCGCACAGTCGGAGAAGACGCGGCGCTTCGAACTCGACCGGTATCTCGGCTGGCCGGGCCAGGCGCCAGCATACGCTGTCGGACAACGCATCTGGGAGAAACTTCGAGGAACCATGCTGACGCGCGGCATGCCGCTCAAGGAGTTCCACAGCCGCGCACTGGATCTCGGCGGGCTCCCGCTCGACGTGCTCTGCTCGGCGCTGGTCGGCGACCTCGCATGACACGCGCGGACGACCCGACCGAACCGGATACCAAGGACTGGGCCCGGGTGCGCGGCCATCCGGTCGCGATCCGGGGGTCGGCATTCGAGTACGGAGGTCCACTTGAGCAGATACGCAGTAGGTAGGTTCCATCGCCTGCCGAGGGGCGGATCCGCCGCGGATTCTCCCGGACCGGATGTTCCGTGCTAGCCTCAACGGAGAATGCTTTCTGCATTCGTACGTAAGTCGAAAGAAATCAAGATATGACACAGGGAACCGTGAAATGGTTCAACAGCGAAAAAGGCTTCGGCTTCATCGCTCCCGACGGCGGCTCTGATGACGTCTTCGTCCACTACTCTGAGATCCAAGGCGGCGGTTTCCGCTCGCTTGAGGAGAATCAGCGGGTCGAATTCGAAATCGGACAAGGTGCAAAGGGTCCGCAGGCTACCGCGGTGACCGCGATCTAGCAGACTTTCAACGAATTGTGGGCCGCCGGATCTTTTCCGGCGGCCCACAGTCGTTTCAGGGGTTGGACGTCACCGACTCTTCTGTTCCGGTGCGTCCGAGAATTCCGGATTCTGCACCGGCGCAGAGGATTCCTGCGCAGGACTCGGTTCGTTGACAACGGGATGCGAAAAAAGATCGCCGTGTTTCATACGTGAAAACCCTTCAAGAATTTCTTTGGAGCGGCCGTCTCATCGGCCGAAAACACCGCTGACATGAGCGGCTCCCCACCCACTGTACACTTCTTCCCCGGGCGATACCGGACGGGCACCGGTGAATCATTCCGGTCAGGCGGTCGGCCGCGGCGTCGAATGCCACCGCGTTGATCGAGATCGGTCGGCGATGGTGCGGTACCACTGGTCAAGCACCGTTACACCGCCGCGCACGCCGACCGGGCAGCTCCCCAGCAGGTTAATTTGTTCGTCACACACAGTCATTTACCCAGAAACACCGGCCACTTAGCGTGCCGATGCGGCACTGCGACGGTGCCCGCGGTGCTGACTTCAGGGAAAGGCTCTACATGCGACGACCAGGACGCTCCCCGTTCCACAGATCGGTTCTCGCTGCGGGAAGTCTGGTCGCTGTGACCAGTATGTTGCTGGGGGGCTGCGGCAGCAAGGCCAGCGACACCGACGCCGCCAGCGCCGAGTCGTGCGTCGACACCTCCGGCCCGAACATCAAGGTGGGGTCGCTGAACTCGCTGTCCGGCACGATGGCGATCTCGGAGGTCACCGTCCGCGACGCCATCAAACTGGCCGTCGACGAGATCAACGGCGCCGGCGGGGTGATGGGCAAGCAGATCCAGCTGATCGGCGAGGACGGCGCCTCCGAGCCGACGGTGTTCGCGGAGAAGGCCGAGAAGCTGATCAGCAGCGACTGTGTCGCCGCGGTGTTCGGCGGCTGGACGTCGTCGAGCCGTAAGGCCATGCTACCGGTGTTCGAGAGCGCCAACTCGCTGCTGTACTACCCGGTGCAGTACGAGGGCCTCGAGTCGTCGAAGAACATCTTCTACACCGGCGCCACCACCAACCAGCAGATCGTCCCCGCGCTGGACTACCTCAAGGAGAAGGGCGTCACATCGCTGTACCTGGTGGGCAGCGACTATGTCTTCCCGCAGACGGCCAACCGCATCATCAAGGCCTACGCCGAGGCGAACGGCATCGCGATCAAGGGTGAGGACTACACCCCGCTGGGTTCGACCGACTTCTCGACCATCGTCAACAAGGTCCGTACCGCCGACGCCGACGCGGTGTTCAACACGCTCAACGGCGATTCGAATGTCGCGTTCTTCCGCGAGTACAAGAACGTCGGCCTGACGCCGCAGGCGATGCCGGTCGTGTCGGTGTCGATCGCCGAGGAAGAGGTCGGCGGCATCGGCGTGCAGAACATCACCGGTCAGCTGACGGCCTGGAACTACTACCAGACCATCGACACCCCGGTGAACAAGGCGTTCGTGGAGGCCTACAAGAATGCCTACGGCGCGAACAAGCCCACCTCCGATCCGATGGAAGCCGCCTACGTGTCGGTGTACCTGTGGAAGAACACCGTCGAGAAGGCACAGTCGTTCGACGTCAAGGCGATCCAGGACAACGCGGGCGGTGTGTCGTTCGAGGCACCCGAGGGCAAGGTCACGATCGACGGGGAGAACCACCACATCACCAAGACCGCCCGCATTGGTGAGATCCGCCCGGACGGTCTGATCTACACGATCTGGGAGTCCCCCGGGCCGATCGAGCCGGACCCGTACCTGAAGACCTACCCCTGGGCCGCCGGTCTCTCCGGCTAGGTAGCACGTGGACGTCCTCATCGGTCAGCTGGCAACGGGATTGAGCCTCGGCTCGATCCTGTTGCTGGCCGCGCTCGGACTCTCGCTGACCTTCGGTCAGATGGGGGTCATCAACATGGCCCACGGCGAATTCATCATGGCCGGCTGCTACACCGCCTACGTGGTGCAGCAGGTGATCTCGAGCGCCGGTGCCTCGCTGCTGATCTCGCTGGTGGTCGGGTTCTTCGTCGGCGGCGCCATGGGCGCACTCCTCGAGGTGACGCTGATCCAGCGGATGTACCACCGCCCGCTGGACACGCTGCTCGTCACGTTCGGGGTCGGGCTGATCCTGCAGCAGATCGCCAGGGACATCTTCGGTGCTCCGGCGGTCAACGTCGTTGCGCCGCCGTGGCTTTCCGGTGGGGTGGAGATCCTCGGCGCGGTGGTTCCCAAGACCCGCATCTTCATCCTGGTGCTGGCGGTGGTGTGCGTGGCGGTCCTGGCCACCGTGCTCAAGACCAGCCCGATGGGCCGGCGCATACGCGCGGTGGTGCAGAACCGCGATCTCGCGGAGACCAGCGGAATCTCGTCGCGCAAGACCGACATCACCACGTTCTTCATCGGATCGGGTCTGGCCGCCGTCGCCGGTGTGGCGCTGACCCTGATCGGGTCGACGAGCCCGACCACCGGGCAGAGCTTCCTGATCGACGCGTTCCTCGTTGTCGTCGTCGGCGGTCTCGGCCAGATCAAGGGCACCGTCATCGCGGCGCTGGCACTGGGTTTCTTGAACTCGTTCATCGAGTACAACACCACCGCGTCGCTGGCCAAGGTGATCGTCTTCGTGATCATCGTGGTCTTCCTGCAGGTGCGCCCGCAGGGCCTGTTCACCGTTCGGACAAGGAGTCTCGTGTGAGAACCTTCGTGGGACGCTGGCAGACGTGGGCGGGATTCGGCGTGGCCGCACTGCTGCTCTTCGCGGTGGCGCCCGCGGTCCTGTCCGACTTCCGGCTCGGCCTGCTCGGCAAATTCCTCTGTTTCGCGATCGTCGCCGCCGGCATCGGCTTGGCCTGGGGCCGGGGCGGCATGCTGGTCCTGGGTCAGGGGGTGTTCTTCGGCCTCGGCGGCTACATGATGGGTATGCACCTCAAGATCTCCGATGCGCAGCTGCGCGGAGACGACGTGCCGGACTTCATGCAGATCGCCGGTGTGCGCGAATTGCCCGGCTACTGGGCGCCGTTCGCCTCCCCCGCCTTCACGCTGCTGGCGATCGTCGTGATCCCGACCGGCATCGCCGCTGTGCTGGGTTTCGGGGTGTTCAAGCGCCGGGTCAAGGGCGCCTACTTCGCGATCCTGTCCCAGGCGCTGGCCGCGGCGCTGGCCATCATGCTGGTCGGCCAGACCGGGCTGGGGGGAAGCAACGGGTTGACGAACTTCCGGACGTTCTTCGGGTTCGCGCTCAACGACCCAGTCAACAAGCAGATGCTCTACTTCATCGCCGCGGCGGTGCTGCTGATCGTCGTCGCCGTGGTGCGGCAGCTGATGCAGAGCCGCTACGGCGAACTGCTCGTGGCGGTGCGCGACGGTGAGGAGCGGGTGCGCTTCCTCGGCTACGACCCGGCCAACATCAAGGTCGTCGCCTACACCGTGGCCGCGTTGTGCGCCAGCATCGCCGGGGCGCTGTTCGCGCCGATCGTCGGATTCATGGCGCCGTCCCAGGTGGGCATCCTGCCGTCCATCGCCTTCCTCATCGGCGTCGCGATCGGCGGCCGCACCACCCTGCTCGGGCCGGTGCTCGGCGCGATCGGCGTCGCGTGGGCGCAGACCCTGTTCTCCGAACGCTTCCCGTCGGAGTGGATCTACGCCCAGGGCCTGCTGTTCATCGTCGTCGTCGGGTTCTTCCCCGCGGGTCTGGCCGGGCTCGGTGTGCTGCTCAGACGACGACGCAGGATGAAGTCGCAATCCTCACCGGCACAACCTGATCCGCAACCCGAGAAGGTGGGCGCGATCACATGACCGCCACCACCGATCGCGAACCGGTCGGCGGCGGCAACGCCGGCATGGGCGCGCAGTACCTCGAGGTCCGCGGGCTGACGGTCGATTTCGACGGGTTCAAGGCGGTCAGCGACGTGAACCTGACCCTCTTCCAGGGTGATCTGCGCTTCCTCATCGGGCCGAACGGAGCCGGTAAGACCACCGTCATCGACGCGATCACCGGCCTGGTCAACGCCTCCGGTTCGGTCAATAAATCCGGCGTCGAACTACTCGGCAAGAAGGTGCACCAGATCGCCAAGCTCGGCGTCGGACGGACCTTCCAGGCCGCGAGCGTCTTCGAACAGCTCACCGTGTTGCAGAACCTCGACATCGCCGCCGGTGCGCGCCGGTCGGTCTGGACGCTACTGCGCCGCAGGCACGGGGTGACGCCGGCCATCGAGGAGGCCCTGGAGACCGTCGGCCTGACCGAGATGGCCGACAAACCGGCAGGCGTGCTGGCGCACGGTCAGAAGCAGTGGCTCGAGATCGGCATGCTGCTGGTCCAGAACGCCGACGTGCTGCTGCTCGACGAGCCGGTGGCGGGAATGAGCGCCGAGGAACGGCAAGAAACCGGGAACCTGTTGCGCCGCATCGGCGGTGAGCGCACCGTCGTCGTCGTCGAACACGACATGGATTTCATGCGTTCCTTCGCGACGTCGGTGACGGTGCTGGCCCGCGGCCAGGTGATCGCCGAAGGGTCGGTCGCCGAGGTGCAGTCCAACCCGAAGGTGCAGGAGGTGTACCTGGGCACCGCCGCGGGTGCGGACAGCATCGCCGACGACCTCGCCGTGGAAGGTGACTGACATGCTGCAACTCGTCGACATCCGCACCGGGTACGGGCGGTCACAGGTCATCCACGGCGCGAGTGTCGAGGTGCCCGCCGACGGGGTAACCGCGGTGATGGGCCACAACGGTGCGGGCAAGACGACGCTGCTGCGCGCGGCGGTCGGGCTGCTGAAGTGCACGGGCGGACGGGTGCTGTTTGCAGGTGAGGACATCACCAAACTCCGGCCCAGTGCGCGGGTCGCCCGCGGGCTGGCGTACGTCCCGCAGGGCCAGCAGTCGTTCGGCCAGCTGACCACCGCGGAGAACCTGCAGGTTGTTGCCGACGGCCGCAAGAACGGCAAGCAGCTGATAGACGAACAACTCGACCTGTTCCCCGCGCTCAAAGAGCTGTTGAGCCGCCGCGCCGGCCTGCTCTCCGGCGGACAGCGGCAGCAACTCGCGATTGCCCGCGCGTTGATCACCAGCCCGAAGTGCCTGATCCTCGACGAGCCCACCGAAGGCATCCAGCCGTCCGTCGTCGCCGAGATCGAGGGCGCGATCACGACGTTGACCGGCCGCGGAGACCTCGGTGTCCTCCTGGTCGAACAGCACATCGGGTTCGCGCTGGAATCGTCACAGCGGTACTACATCCTCGAAGCCGGCCGGATCACCTCCAGCGGCACCGGAGGGTCTGCTTCGGAAGCCGATGTGCGGGCCGCGATGGCCATCTGAGCTACTGTCCGGCGGCATGAAACCGAAAATCCGCAGACTCGACACCGCGATCGTAATCGTTTGCGGGGCGCACATGGTTCGTCGACTCACCGTACGAGCGGACGGTCAGCGGGGTTGCGATCACCGCGGCCTTAAACGAACCGCGAAACCACCTCCTCGACAACGGCTTCCCGTGCCATCTCGATCTGGTCACCGGTGCCGAGATCCTTCACCTTCACCGCGGCGACGCCGGGGTCGGCGATCAGCGCGATGGACGCACCCGTCCGGTCCGCCGCCTTGAGGGCGGCCTTGAGGCTGCGATCACCGTAGACCACCTCGGCGCGGACGCCGGCGCGGCGCAGATCCGCGGCCAGGACGGCGATGTCAACCTTCGCGTCGGGGCCGGACGGGATGCAGTAGACGTCGCATCTGGACGTCTCCCCCACCGTCTTGCCCTCCGCGCGCAGCGCGAGCATAGTGCGGTCGACCCCCAGCCCGAACCCGATCCCCGACACGTCCTGACCGCCCAGCTGGCGCATCAGACCGTCGTAGCGTCCGCCACCGCCGATGCCGGACTGGGCGCCCAGACCGTCGTGGACGAATTCGAACGTGGTCTTGGTGTAGTAGTCGAGACCGCGCACCATCCGCGGGTTGATCACGTAGGGCACGCCCAGCGCCTGCAGGTGCGTCTGCACCGCCTCGAAATGCGCCTTCGCACTGTCGGACAGGTGGTCGAGCATCACGGGCGCATCGGCGGTCATCTCGCGCACGTGGGGGCGCTTGTCGTCGAGGACGCGCAGCGGGTTGATCTCGGCGCGGCGTCGGGTCTCCTCGTCGAGATCGAGCCTGAACAGGAATTCCTGCAACAGTTCCCGATAACGCGGCCGGCACGTGTCGTCACCGAGTGAGGTCAGCGCGAGACGGAAGCCGTCGAGCCCCAGCGACCGGAACCCGGCATCGGCGACGGCGATCACCTCCGCATCGAGCGCCGGATCGTCCACCCCGATCGCCTCGATGCCGACCTGCTGGAGTTGGCGGTACCGGCCGGCCTGCGGCCGTTCGTAGCGGAAGAACGGTCCGGAGTAGCAGAGCTTGACCGGCAGCGCACCGTGGTCGAGCCGGTGCTGGATCACCGCGCGGATCACCCCGGCGGTCCCTTCGGGACGCAGCGTCACCGACCGGTCGCCGCGGTCGGCGAAGGTGTACATCTCCTTGCTCACCACATCGGTGGACTCCCCCACGCCGCGTGCGAACAGCGCGGTGTCCTCGAAGATCGGGAGCTCCACGTCGCCGTAGCCGGCACGGCGCGCGGCGGACAGCAGCGCGTCCCGCACGGCGACGAACTGCGCCGACTCGGGCGGCAGGTAGTCCGGGACGCCCTTGGGCGCCTGGAACGCGGTCCCGGTCACAGTCTGAGCCCTTCGAGGAACGGGTTGGTGCGGCGTTCCGCGCCGATCGTGGATCGCGGCCCGTGTCCGGGCAGCACCACGGTGTCGTCGTCGAGCACCAGCAGTTTGGTCAGGATCGAACCGAGCAGGTCGCCTCCGCTGCCGCCGGGCAGATCGGTGCGGCCGACGGACCCGTGGAACAGGGTGTCCCCGGTCAACGCCACCTGCGAACCGTCGGCGGCCAGCCGGAACACCACCGACCCGCGCGTGTGCCCAGGTGTGTGGTCGACGGTCACCGCCAGAGCGCCGAAATTCAGCGTCTGACCGCCGTCGCGGTCCAGTTCGACCACCTGCCGCGGTTCGCGGAACAACGCACCCAGCAGCAGCTGCCCCACCTTGGGGCCGAAACCCCTGATCGGGTCGGTCAGCATGAACCGGTCCTCAGGATGGATATAGGCCTGGCAGCCGTAGGTGTCGGCAACCTTCTGGGCCGACCAGATGTGGTCGATGTGGCCGTGCGTCAACAGCACCGCCGCCGGCGTGAGACGGTGCTTGTCGAGGACGCGGCGCAGCGGCGCCATGGCGCGCTGTCCCGGGTCGACGACGATGGCGTCCGACCCCGGCCGCTGGGCGAGCACGTAGCAGTTGCACGCCAACATGCCTGCCGGGAATCCAGTGATCAACACGTATGCCAGTTTCCCATGCCCCGCCGGGTGCGGTTTTCCAGCGGGTCGTTCACCTGACCCTCAGCAACTTTTGGCACACTCGGTGCCGACCGGACGCGGCTGTGACCGCGCAGACGAGGAGGACAGCGGCAGTGCCGACTAACGAACAGCGACGCGAGGCGGCCAAACGCAAACTCGAACGGCAGCTCGAGCGCCGGGCCGAGAAGGCGCGTAAGCGGCGGATCGCCACGATCGGCGGTTCGGTGGCGGCGGTCGTCGTGATCGGCGCCATCGTCGCGACCATCGTGCTCACCCAGGGTGACTCGTCGGACACCGCCGCCTCGGCGCAGATGCCCACTGCCACCTCGGGGTCGCCCGCGCAGCCGGTCGCCGACGGCGGGCTACCGCCGTTCGCGCCGCCCGCCGGGCTCGGCGCCGACTGCCAGTACCCCCCTTCCGGTGAGGCGAGCAAGCCGGCCAACCCGCCGCGCACCGGGCAGGTGCCCACCGAACCGGCCGAGGTCAGCGTCAGCATGTCGACCAACCAGGGCAACCTGGGTTTGCTGCTCGACAACGCCAAGGCGCCGTGCACGGTCAACAGCTTCGTCAGCCTGGCGCAACAGGGCTACTTCAACGACACGCCGTGCCACCGGCTGACCACCACCCCGTCCCTGTCGGTGCTGCAGTGCGGCGACCCGACCGGCGAGGGCACCGGCGGGCCCGGGTACAGGTTCGCCAACGAGTACCCGACGAACCAGTACCAGCCGGACGACCCCGCCCTGGGCGAAGCGGTGCTCTACCCGCGCGGCACGATCGCGATGGCCAATGCCGGCCCCGACACCAACGGCAGCCAGTTCTTCCTGGTCTACAAGGATTCGCAGCTGCCGCCGGGCTACACCGTGTTCGGCCGGATCGACGACACCGGCCTGGCAACGCTGGACAAGATCGCGGCGGTCGGGGTGGAAGGCGGCGGGCCCGACGGTGCACCGGCCGAGGAGGTGCAGATCAAGACGATCCTGCTCGACTGATGAGTCACCCGTCGTGGCCGCCCTACCCCCCGCCGCCGGTGTATTCGCGCACCACCAATTCGTGGGCCGTCGCCGCGCTGGTGTGCGCGTTCCTGTTCGCGCCGCTGGGCGTCGTCTTCAGCGTGCTGTTCCTGGCAGCGGTGGCCCAGCACGTCGGCGAACTGCGCGTCGACGATGGTTCACCCGGAGCGCCGCGCCGCCCTCCGGTGACCGGCTGCCCGCGTTCGTCGCGCCCGGCAATCTCGGCGCCAACTGCCAGTACCCCAGGGGCGACGTGCCCGCCGGGGCACCGGTCACCCCGCCGCGCACCGGGCGGGTGCCGACCAACCCGGCGAAGATCAGCGCCAGCGTGTCGACCAGTCAAGGGAACATCGGCCTGGAACTCGACAACGGCAAGTCGCCCTGCACGGTGAACAACTTCGCGAGCCTCGCCCAGCAGGGCTTCTTCGACGACACCACCTGCCACCGGCTGACCACCGCCCGCTCCGTGAAGATGCTGCACTGCGGGGATGCCACCTGCCACCGGCTCGGGTGGCCCGGGCTACCGGTTCCCGAACGAATACCCGACCAGCCAGTACCGGTTGTCGGATCCCGGGCTGCGGCGTCCGGTGGTCTACCCGCGGGGCACGCTGGTGATGGCCAACACCGGCCCGGGCCGGCGGTGGTGACGACGGGAAGCCCGCCGTCGAGGTCAAGATCACCTCCGCACGGCTCGACTGATCCCAGCGCCGTTGCCACGCAACGGATATCGAAGTGCAGCGCCGTGCCGTGGAGACGTCAGGCCGCGCTGGTCACCCGGTACACGTCGTAGACGCCCTCGACGTTACGCACCACCCGCAGCAGATAGCCGAGGTGCTTGGGGTCGCCCATCTCGAAGGTGAAGCGGCTGATCGCCACCCGGTCGTTGGACGTGGTCACCGACGCCGAAAGGATGTTCACCTTCTCGTCGGCGAGCACCCGGGTGACATCGGAGAGTAGCCGGTGCCGGTCGAGCGCCTCCACCTGGATGGCCACCAGGAACACCGACGAAGGCGACGGGGCCCACTCCACGTCGATGATGCGTTCGGCCTGCTCCTGCAGCGAGGACGCGTTGGTGCAGTCGGTGCGGTGCACGCTGATGCCGCCGCCGCGGGTGACGAAGCCCATGATCTGATCGCCCGGTACCGGGGTACAGCACTTGCCCAGTTTCGTCAGCGCCCCCGGCGCGCCGGGCACCGAGACGCCCGTGTCGTCGGTGCTGCGCTGCCGCATCGGCATGGTGGCCGGCGTGGACCGTTCGGCGAGTTCGTCCTCGGCGGCCTCGTCACCACCGAACTGCGCGAGCAACCGCTGCACGACGTGGCGCGCGGAGACGTGTCCCTCACCGACCGCGGTGTAGAGCGCGGAGACGTCGGAGTAGCGCAGTTCCCGCGCGAGCGCCGCCATCGATGCGGCATTCATCAAGCGCTGCAACGGAAGTCCGCCCCGTCGCACCTCACGGCCGATCGCGTCCTTACCGGCTTCGAGCGCCTCCTCACGGCGTTCCTTGGCGAACCACTGACGGATCTTGGCCTTCGCACGCGGGGAGCCCACGAAGCTCTGCCAGTCCCGTGACGGGCCTGCGCCCTGGGCCTTGGAGGTGAAGATCTCGACGACCTCACCATTTTCGAGTTTGCGCTCCAAGGCGACCAGCCGGCCGTTGACCCGGGCGCCGATGCAGCGGTGGCCGACCTCGGTGTGCACGGCGTACGCGAAGTCGACCGGTGTCGACCCGGCGGGCAGTGTGATCACGTCACCCTTCGGCGTGAAGACGAAAATCTCCTGGACGGCGAGGTCGTAGCGCAGCGACTCCAGGAACTCGCCCGGGTCGGCGGCCTCCCGCTGCCAGTCGAGGAGTTGCCGCATCCATGCCATGTCGTCGATCTCGGCCGCGGGGTGGCCGGCCGGTGAACCGTTGCGGCCCTTGGACTCTTTGTAGCGCCAGTGCGCGGCGATGCCGTACTCGGCGGTGCGGTGCATGTCGCGGGTGCGGATCTGCACCTCGAGCGGCTTGCCTTCGGGCCCGACGACCGTGGTGTGCAGCGACTGGTAGACGCCGTAGCGGGGCTGGGCGATGTAGTCCTTGAACCGCCCCGCCATCGGCTGCCACAGCGAGTGCACCACACCGACCGCGGCGTAGCAGTCGCGGATCTCGTCGCAGAGGATCCGTACGCCCACCAGATCGTGGATGTCGTCGAAGTCGCGGCCCTTGACGATCATCTTCTGATAGATCGACCAGTAGTGCTTGGGGCGTCCCTCAACAGTGGCGTTGATCTTCGACTTCGTCAGGGTGTTGACGATCTCCGCGCGGACCTTGGCCAGATAGGTGTCACGCGACGGCGCGCGGTCGGCGACCAGCCGCACGATCTCGTCGTACTTCTTCGGGTGCAGGATCGCGAACGACAAATCCTCGAGCTCCCACTTGACCGTCGCCATGCCCAGCCGATGAGCAAGGGGGGCAATGACTTCCAGTGTTTCGCGGGCCTTGCGGGCCTGCTTCTCCGGCGGTAGGAACCGCATGGTGCGCATGTTGTGCAGACGGTCGGCGACCTTGATCACCAGCACGCGCGGATCGCGCGCCATCGCGATGATCATCTTGCGGATCGTCTCGCCCTCGGCGGCGGTCCCCAGTGCCACCTTGTCGAGTTTGGTGACGCCGTCGACCAGGTGGCCGACCTCGGCGCCGAATTCGGCGGTCAGCCCATCGAGGGTGTAGCCGGTGTCCTCGACGGTGTCGTGCAGCAGCGCAGCGATCAGCGTCGTGGTGTCCATCCCCAGCTCGGCGAGGATGTTGGCCACCGCCAGCGGATGGGTGATGTAGGGGTCGCCGGAGCGGCGCATCTGGCCGGCGTGCCGCTCTTCGGCGACCTCGTAGGCGCGCTGCAACAGCGTCAGGTCGGCCTTGGGGTAGAACTCCCGGTGGACCGCCACCAGCGGTTCGAGCACGGGGTTGACCGTGCTGCGCTGTGCGGTCATACGGCGGGCGAGGCGGGCACGGACCCGCCGCGAGGCGCTCGACGACGTTTTCGTGGCGTCGGCCTTCGGAGCGTCGCCCTTGGGTGGCCCGGGTTCGGGGATGTCGGCAATCGGCAGCGGGGCGGTGATCGGTGCACTCGTGGTCGTATCGTCCGCCATCAGTACACCTCCTCGTCCTCGCTCAGGGTCGCCGCGCTGACCTCGAGGATATCCCTCACACCGGATAGAGGCTGCTGACAGACAGCGGTTGCACCACCTCACGCCCACCCAGGGCGGTCAGTTCCAGCACGACTGCGGCGTTGAGCACGGTGGCGCCGCCACTGGTGAGGAGCCGGTGCGTGGCGGCCACGGTACCGCCGGTCGCCAGCACGTCGTCGATGATCACGACGGTGCGCCCGGCGATGTCGAATCCATCGGCGGGGATCTCCAGCGTGGCCGACCCGTATTCGAGGTTGTAGGTCTGTGAGTGCACCGGGGGCGGCAGCTTGCCCCCCTTGCGCACCGCGAGGACACCGGTGCCCAGCCGCAGCGCCACCGCGGCGCCCAAGAGGAATCCGCGGGCGTCGATACCGGCCACAAGGTCGGCCCCTTCGGCCGTGGCGGCTAGCGCATCGGTGACCGCGGCCAGCCCCTCGGCGTCGGCGAGCAGCGGCGTCAGATCCTTGAACTGGACGCCGGGTTCGGGGAAGTCGGGCACCTCGCGCATCAATGACGCGATCACCTTCGGGATGTCGGTCACTGTGACAGCCTCCAGCGGTCCATGTTCCAGCCGGCGCCCCAGCGGGTGGGGTTGCCGATCACCGCGTACATCTTCGACGAGGTGAGCAGTGTTCGCTGCTGGCGGTACAGCGGCAGGGTCGGCATATCGGCCCACAGGATCGGCGCGCCCTCACCGAGCAGCCGGGCGAGTTCCTTGGGATCGTTGCTCACCGCCAGTGCACCGATGATGCCGTCGACGCGCGCGTTGGAGTATCCGCTCAGGTTGTTCCCGTTGCCGGTGTGCAGCGCGTAGGCGTCCAACGCCGACGAACCGGTCGAACCACTGCCCGTGGCGCCGCCGGTGCTGGCGATCAGGACGTCGATCTCGTTGGCGCGCAGCGTAAGTGGGCCGACCTTCGGGCCGGCGGCGTCGACCACGCGGATACCCGCCGGTTCGCAGGCCCTGGCGATGGCGCCGACGGTTGCGGCCAGTCTGGCGTTCGGGCTCTGGTAGCCGATGCGCACGATCAGCGGACGATTGCCCAGCGCGTCGCGGGCGGCGTCCGGGTTGGCGGCGGTGAACTGGGACACCTCGCCGCCGGTGACCTCCGCGGCGGCGAAGGCGTCCTCGTCGGCCGGGTTGAGCCGTGAGTTGGCGATCGGCACCTCGGCATTTCCGGCGATGACGTCGCGCGGTGTGCAGAAGGCCAGCGCACGCCGGGCCGGCGGGGCGGCCAGCGGGCCGCCTGGAGCAAAGATCAGCTGTTCGACACCCGAGGACGGGCTGTCGGTGCGGACGTAGTCCTCGGGCATGTTGAGGGTGCCCGAGGATCCGGCGGCGATGTCGACAACGTCGTAGGCGCCCTCGTTGACGCGCTCCTGGATGTCGGCGCCGCGCGGCCACACCGTGATCCGGTTCGTCACGGGTTTCGTGCCCCACCACTTGTCGTTGGCCACCAGTGTGACGGCACCCTCGTCGGTCACCGACTCCAGCTTGTACGGGCCCGACGACGGAAACTTCTTCAGGTCCTCGTCGTTCAACGAGGGCTGCAGCTCCCAGGTGGTGTTCCAGGCCTCGGCGATGCGCTCGACGGTGGGCAGGTCGCCCTTCGTCAGCGCGGTGGTGACGTCGACGCCGAGTTGGTCGGCGAGGACGTGGGACGGCATCAGCGCGGTCGCGCTGAACAGCTGCCCGTGGTCGACGAATCCGCGATCCGGCGCGAACGACACCCGCGCACGTTTCTGGCCCGGGGTGCACTCCACCGACGCGACGTCGCTGTAACCGCCGCGATTCGCGGCGTCGAACTGCGGGAACCGCCCGGACTGGGAGGCCCAGGCGAGGACGAGGTCGTCGCACGTCACCGGCTTGCCGTCGGAGTAGACCGCCTTGTCGTTGATCTGGTAGTCAAGCACGAGCGGTGCACGGCCGACCACCGCGATGGTGCCGAAGTCGTGGTCGCCGACAATCTGGCCTTCCGGACCGTGGTAGTTGAACCCGGTCAGCACCCGGGCGAACGCCTGCGGACCGCCCGACGCCGCACCCGCCACGGTGTTGGTGTTGTAACTGAGCAGTGCGCCGTCCACGGCGTAGTCCACCGATTCCGCGGCACCGCCACCGCAGGACGACAACGCGGTGGCCGTCAATGTTGCCGCCGCCGCAGCGGCGGCCCGCCGGATCCGAGCAGGCATCGGGCCTACCGGCCCCGCGAGGTGCGCTTACCCGTGGCGCGACCGGGCCTGCTGGTCGGCCGCGACGGTTTCGCACCGGGCGCCGGCTTGTTGGCCGGGGCGCTGGTGGCCGGGGCGCTGGTGGCCGTGACCTTCTCCGGCTCGTCGGCTTCGGTGTCGTCGTCGACCGGCGCGGTCACCGCCGCCGAGCGGCCGCCTGGCTTGCGCCGGTTGAGCACGCGGCGGGTGTGGTCGCGCACCAGCGGGGTGCGTTCGCGCAGCGACACCAGCAGCGGGGTGGCGAAGAAGATCGACGAGTAGGTGCCCACGATCACGCCGACCAGCTGGACCAGCGCGAGATCCATCAGGGTGCCGACACCGAGCAGCCACACCGCCACGACCATGAGCGCGATGATCGGCAGCACAGAGATCAGGCTGGTGTTGATCGAGCGCATGAACGTCTGGTTGACCGCGAGGTTGGCCTGTTCGGCGAACGTCCGACGGGTGGTGTGCTCGAAGCCGTGCGTGTTCTCCTCGACCTTGTCGAACACGATCACCGTGTCGTACAGCGAGAATCCGAGAATGGTGAGCAGACCGATCACGGTCGCCGGGCTGACCTCGAAGCCGACCAGTGAGTACACGCCGGCGGTGACGATCAGGTCGAAGAACAACGTGGTCATCGCCGCGATCGCCATCCACCGTTCGTAGCGGATCCCGATGTAGAGCGCGGCCAGCACCAGGAACACCCCGAGCGCGATCAGCGCCTTCTTGGTGATCTGGCCGCCCCACGTTTCGGACACCGCCGAATCGCTGATGGCCTTCTCGCTGGGCTGTCCGTCCTCGCCGATCGGCTGGAAGCGGTCGGACAGCGCGGTACGCAGGTCGGAGGCCTCGTCGTTGGACAGCGTCTCCGACCGGATCTGCACCGTCGCCGAGCTACCGCTGCCGACGATGACCACCGACTCCGGCGGCTTGCCGAGCGTCTCGTTGAATACCGTCTCGACCTGGGTGACCTCGGCGTTGCCGTCGACGCCCGCCACCGGCATCGAGACCTTGGTGCCGCCTTCGAAGTCGATGCCGAAGGTGAAGCCACGGATCAGGATGCTGACCAGCGCGATGAGGACGATCACCCCGCCGATGGTGTACCACATCTTGCGGCGCCCGACGACCTCGAAGGCGCCGGTGCCCGTGTACAGCCGAACGAAGAAGCCGTGTTTGAACGCCGTCTCGGGACCCGCTATCTTCACGGTGTCTGTGGTCTTGCCTTCAGCGGTCTTGCCTTCAGCGGTCTTGCCTTCAGCGGTCTTGCCTTCAGCGGTCTTGCCTTCAGCGGTCTTGTCTCTGGCCGCCATTGTCTATCCCCGTCCCGCGGTCGCGTGTGCGGCGGCCCGTCGTTCGCGCGCGATCTGCTGGACCGCGCCGAGGCCGTTGAACTTCGGTTTGGCCGCCCATGTCGTCTTCGAGGCCAGGTAGACGAGCGGCCAGGTCACCAGGAACACCACGACGACGTCGAGGATCGTAGTCAGTCCGAGCGTGAACGCGAAGCCCTTGACCTGGCCGACCGCCAGGAAGTAGAGCACCGCCGCGGCGAGGAACGTCACCGCGTTGCCGGACACGATCGTCTTCCGCGCCCTGGCCCAACCGCGCGGTACCGCGGACCGGAACGACCGGCCTTCGCGGATCTCGTCCTTGATGCGTTCGAAGAACACGACGAAGGAGTCCGCGGTGGTACCGATACCGATGATCAGACCGGCGATACCGGCCAGGTCGAGGGTGTAGTTGATGTAGCGGCCGAGGAGCACCAGGATCGCGAACACCATCGCCCCTGACGCAACCAGCGACAGCGCGATCAGAACACCGAGCAGGCGGTAGTACAGCAGCGAGTACAGCAGCACCGCCGCCAGGCCGACCGCACCGGCGATCAGCCCGGCCTTCAGCGAGGCCAGCCCGAGCGTCGCCGACACCGTCTCGGCTTCGGACGATTCGAACGACAACGGCAGCGAGCCGTACTTGAGGACGTTGGCGAGTTCACGCGCCGAGTCCGCGGTGAAGCGGCCGTTGATCTGGGTGCGCCCGCCCGGGATGGCCTCCTGGATCTCGGGGGCGCTGACCACCTGGGAGTCCAACGTGAACGCGGTCTGCGTGCCGACGTTCGCGGCGGTGAAATCCGCCCAGATCTTCGCGGCGTCGTCCTTGAACTCGAGATCGACGACGTACTCGCCGCGCTGAGGGTCCAGGCCCGAGGATGCGTTGGCGATCTGCTCACCGCTGATGATCGACTTGTTCAGCAGATACACCGTCTGTCCGTCGGTCGAGCAGGTGATCAACGGCAGGTTGGGGTCGTCGTTGCCGGCGAGCACGTCGTCCTCACCGCAGCGGGTGGCCTGGAACTGCAGGGCCAGCAACTGGACGGACGGATCGGTGCTCTGGCGCAACTGCTTCTCGTCGGCGATGCGCTGTGCGAGGTCCGCGCGCTTGTTCGCCGGGCCCGGGGTAGGCGGCGGCGCGGGTGTTGCGGGGCCGGTGGGGGCCGGCGGAGCCGGGGTCGGCGACGGGGCCGGCTGCTGCGGGTAGGGCCGGGGCTGCGGCACCGGTGGCGTCTCGGCGGGCGGCGGCGCCTGCTGAGGCTGGCCGGGCTGCGGAACCAGATCGGGTATGCCGGACAGACCCGGCGCCTGCTGGGGTTGGCCGGGCTGGCCGGGCTCGGCGGGCTCGGCGGGCTGATCACCGTCCCGCGCAGCGGCCGGCTGCGCCTGCATCGCGTGCACGACCGGCCGGATGTAGAGGCGCGCCGTCTGACCGAGGTTGCGGGCCTCGTTGCCGTCGTTGCCGGGAACGGTGATGACCAGGTTGTCGCCATCGATGACGACCTCCGAACCCGACACCCCCAGCCCGTCGACACGCGCGCTGATGATCTGCTGGGCCTGGGCCAGCGATTCCCGGCTCGGTGGGGAGCCGTCCGGGGTTCGCGCGGTCAGGGTGACGCGGGTACCGCCTTGCAGGTCGATTCCGAGCTTCGGGTCCGCCTTCTTGTCGCCGGTCAGGAAGACCAGGAGGAACGCGCCGACCAGAAGCACCAGGAAGAGCGACAGATGGCGGGCAGGATATACCGGCGCCGAAGACGATGCCACGTTGCTTGGGTCCCCTCGGAGATCAGTTCGTCAGCACCGCAAAGGGTATGTGCGGCTGCTGAGGGCTTGGCTGTCAGTCGCCCTGCGGTCAGTCCCTTTTGGACCGGTCGGGATCGGACCTGGCATCGGTGATCGAGCTGTCGAACACCTCGGTGGCTGCCGAGTCGTCGGTGTCGAGTTCGTCGGCGGGGTCGATGCGGTCCCGCACGGCGAGCTTCATCCAGGTGGTGACGACGCCGGGAGCTATCTCCAGGTGGACGTCGTCGTCGGTGATGCCGGTGATGGTGCCCTGCAGACCGGAGGTGGTGTGGATGCGGTCGCCGATCTGCAATGAGTTCTGCAGGTCGATGGTGGCCTGCATTGCCTTCTTCTGACGGCGCGAGGCGAAGAACATGAACGCGCCCATGATGATGAGCAGGGGTAGGAATACGACCAGATCCATAGCGGCAAGCGTCTTTCGTTTCGAGGTATTCGCGGTCACGGCGCCCTTGATCCCCCGGAGAACCGGCGCCTCGTAGTTGACCAGTGTGCCATTGTCCGGGCACCAGTCCCCGCGCCCCGTCGCCTACGGACACTCCAGGGCAGCCGGATCCCACCGAAATCGCACAAATCACGGGGCCTGGCTGCGCAATCCATAGCGAAGCCAGGAGATCTTCGGCCCTGTCATCACCGTGCAGAGTTCTCCGACGAGGACGAGGCGGTCGCGTGGGCCAATGGCGTCGAGTACGGGCTGGCCTCGGCGGTCTGGACGAAGGACGTGTCACGCGCGCTGCGGGTGTCGGCGGCACTCGACTTCGGCTGCGTGTGGATCAACACCCACATCCCGCTGGTCGCGGGGATGCCGCACGCTCGCTGCAAATCGTCCGGCCACGGTAAGGACCTGTGATGTACGGGCTGGAGGACTACACCCGCGTCAAGCACGTCATGGCCTTCGTCGGCTGAGACGGCCTTCGTCGGCTGAGACGGCAGAGATCCCGGTCGTCACCCCCCCGGGTCTCCCGACGACCGGGATCTCTTGTCGAGGTGCGTCAGTGGTGTGCCATAGGGCGGTTGCGCCCGCCGCGGATCCGATCGAGCAATCCGCGCTTGCGCTGACCCGAAGCGGGGCGCACCACCTCGGTGGGCGCATTGCTCGGTGCGGACATCGGCGGGGGACCGGCGTGGGTCGCTCCCGTGTGTTCCCGGTCCGCCACGGCGCGGTCGTGGTCGGTCAGCGGGCGCTGCGCGTACTCGACGTCGCGCACACTGCGGACGGACAGCCGGCCGAGCGCGAGCGCCCCGAGGAACACGATCAGGGCGCCGAGGCCGTAGAAGTAGGTCAGTTCGAGCCACACCCGCTTGGTGTCGCTTCCGGCCACCGGGGTACCGGCGTCGCCGAGACCGAGCGGGCCGGCCAGGGCACGGCCGATCACGAACCACGCGCCGGCGGCGACCGTGAGCCACGCACCGAGCGAGGCGGTCGCGCGGTTACGCGACATGAGCATCAGCAGACCGCCCACCATGGTCACGGCACCGGGCAGCACTTCCAGCCAGCCTCTGGCGTTCGTCCACGTCCACGGCTGATCGGGGGTGAACGCGAAATCGAAGTACGGCCCGAGGAACGGAATCAGCGCACCCCACAGGCCGAGCAGTATGAGCAGGAATCCGCTCGCCGCGCCGCGGCTGCGGGAAATCCTCATGCGGCCGCCGCGGGGGCGATCCGGACGCTCGGATCCGATCATTGTTGCCTCCTGATGTCGTGCGCACCGGGTACCCGCCTGCGGGCCGGCGTAACCCCCGTGGTCGACCCACTTCTCCCAGCGATCTGACAGGCGACGAACAGCTTCGAATACGATTAGTTTGACTCACCGAACCACCACCTATGGGGAGCTGCTCGACCGCGTACAGCGCTCTCCGCCACGAAGATCTGCGGCTGGACCTGCGACCGACATCTGAACGTATCCGCATGTCGGCCCCGGGGGATCTGGACGAGGTGCGTCCGGTACTGCGAGATTGCGCCGAGAATCAAAGACCTCTGCGAGCGAGCGGTACGAACTGACCTAATACATGCCTCCGGACGAGTCGGCAAACAGTGGTCGTCGGTGCACCGCACCATCTTCCCCCTGGCGTTTCCCAGCGGGAAGCCCCGGCCCTACCGGAGCCAGGATCGGAACCCGCCCCGGAAAGCCACCAGCGAAGCCGGACGATTCCGCAACCGGCTTCCTGCCGAACATCCGGACGCCGGGCCACGCATTCAGTCGAACAGCCCCGTCTGGCCCAGCCCGGTGATGCCGCTGGGCGGGGTGAGACCGAGATGCGTCCAGGCCGACGCGGTGGCCACGCGGCCACGGGGGGTGCGGGCGAGCATCCCGGCGCGCACCAGAAACGGTTCGCACACCTCCTCGACGGTCGTGGGTTCCTCCCCCACCGCCACCGCCAGCGTCGAGACGCCCACCGGCCCGCCGCCGAAACTGCGGATCAACGCCGATAGCACCGCACGGTCGAGGCGGTCGAGGCCGAATTCGTCGACGTCGTAGACCTCCAGCGCCGCCTTGGCGATGTCGCGGGTGATGACCCCGTCGGCCCGCACCTCGGCGTAGTCGCGGACCCGGCGCAGCAGCCGGTTGGCGATGCGGGGGGTACCACGGGAGCGGCGGGCGATCTCCGAACCGGCCTCGGCGCCGAAGTGCATGCCCAGGATGCCCGCCGAGCGGGCAAGCACCCGTTCGAGTTCGGCCGGCTCGTAGAAGTCCATATGGGCGGTGAAGCCGAACCGGTCGCGTAGCGGACCGGTCAGCGCACCCGACCGGGTGGTGGCGCCCACCAGGGTGAACGGCGCGACCTCCAGCGGAATCGACGTCGCCCCGGGGCCTTTGCCGACCACGACGTCGACCCGGAAGTCCTCCATCGCCAGGTACAGCATCTCCTCGGCCGGCCGCGCGATCCGGTGGATCTCGTCGATGAACAACACATCGCCCTCGACGAGGTTAGACAGCATCGCCGCCAGATCCCCGGCGCGTTCGAGCGCCGGCCCCGAGGTCACCCGCAGCGAGGACGAGAGCTCGGCTGCGATGATCATCGCCAGCGACGTCTTGCCCAGCCCCGGCGGACCGGACAGCAGGATGTGGTCGGGGGTGCCGCCGCGGTTCTTGGCGCCCTCGAGCACCAGCTGCAGCTGCTCGCGCACGCGCGGCTGGCCGATGAACTCCCCCAGCGAACGAGGCCGCAGGCTGGCGTCGATATCACCCTCGCCGAGGGTCAGCGCCGGTGAGACGCCACGGTCGTCGGGTTCGGCGGGCGTGTCATCGTCGTCGAAGCGGCCCATGTCAACTCTGCTCTCCACGCAAGCGGCTCATCGCTACTTCTTCCCCAGCATCGACAACGCCGCCCGCAGCGCGCTCGACGTGGTGGCGTCCGGATCACCGGCGAGGACCTTGTCGCACGCCTCCTCGGCCTGTTTGGCCGGAAAGCCCAACCCGACAAGAGCTTCGACGACGGGGCCGCGCACCACGTGGCCGCCGACCGCGTCGGCCGCGGCCCCGATGGTGACCGGGCCGATCTTGTCGCGCAGTTCGAGCACCATCCGTTCGGCGCCGCGCTTGCCGATGCCGGGCACGCGGGTGAGCGCGGTGACGTCGCCGTCGGCCAGCGCCCGGCGCAACGTAGGCGCGTCGTAGACCGCCAGCGTCGCCAGGGCGATCTTCGGGCCCACCCCGGCCACGCCGAGCAGCGTGCCGAACAGATCCCGGGCGTCGGCGTCGGCGAACCCGTACAGCGTCATCGAATCCTCGCGCACGATCATCGCGGTCACCAGGCGTGACTGCTCGCCGCGGCGCAGAGTGGCCAGCGTCGACGGTGTGGCCATCACCTTGTAGCCGACCCCGGCGGCTTCGATCACCGCGTGGTCCAGCGCGATGTCGATCACCTCACCGCGTACCGAGGCGATCACCTCGCCGCCTTGAGCGTGGCCTGGTACTTGCGGCGCTGTTCGGTGGCCAACGCCTCCGCGGCGGCCATCCGCGCGATCATCGGCGCGCGCCAGCAGTGGCAGATCGCCAGCGCCAGCGCGTCGGCGGCGTCGGCCGGCGTCGGCTTGGCCTGCAGCGTGAGGATTCTCGTCACCATCTCGGTCACTTGGGCCTTGTCGGCGCGGCCGTTGCCAGTGACCGCCGCCTTGACCTCGCTGGGGGTGTGGAAGTGCACGCCGATATCGCGTTTGGCCGCCGCCAGCGCGATCACCCCGCCGGCCTGCGCCGTGCCCATCGCCGTGGAGGCGTTCTGGTTGGAGAACACCCGCTCGATCGCGATCACGTCGGGCCGGTGGGTGTCCATCCAGTACTCGACCGTATCGCTGATGGTTAGCAACCGCCGATGCAACTGTTCCCCGGCCGGGGTGCGCACCACGTCAACGTCGAGCGCGATCACCTTGCGACCCTGCCCGCTTTCGATGACCGAAAGCCCGCAGCGCGTCAACCCGGGATCGACTCCCATCACCCGCACGGCAACGCCCCTTCGCCCCTTCGTGAGAACATCCGTTCGACACCCTAGCGGGCGATCGGCGCTCGGATCATCCGCGACACACCGCGCAGGTGCACGGCCGCAGGTCCTGCGGAGGTGAACCCCGGATCGGGCATCGCACCGGCCACCCGGATGCCGTCGACGATCTCGGCGATCCGCCCTCTCGACCGCTGCCGTCCCGCGCACGCGCTCGCGGTTCATCTGCCCACTCCGTCTAGCCCCCGTTCGACGAGGTCGTCCATACCGGGAAAGGGCCACCACTGCCGGTGCGGCCATGGCGTCGTCATCGCGGATCAGCGCTCCTCGAGGCGATTTCGCGGCGCGATATGACCGTGCGCCGATGTGACGGCCCGCGTCCATGCCGCTAGCATCAGCATGGACCGTGAACCCGAGCCGTGGAGCAACTGCCCCCGATGCCCGAAGAGACCGAACTCAAATCCGCCACGGACCTCGCCGTCACCGCCAGTTGGGTGGCCGGGGCCGTCGTCGCCGCCTATCTGGCGGGCATCGTGCTCACCTGGGTGTTGTCGCGGATAGCGCGCCGGAGCCACATCGTCAAGGACATCGAGGTGTGCACCCGGCTGCCGATCCGGGCCATCCTGATGGTGGTGGCCGCGACGGTCGCCGTGCAGCGCACCGCCGACCCGGCCGCGACGTGGCGCGGCTGGGTGGACCACACCCTGGTGATAGCGCTGATCGCGACACTGACGTGGCTCGTGATCGGTCTGGTGAAAGTCGCCGAACGACAGACTATTTCCCGCTTCGGCGGCGGCGACGCCGGATTGACCGACGGCGACCGGCACCGTAGGCGGATCCGCACCCAGGTGACCGTGCTGCGCCGACTGGCGGTCGCGATCGTCGTCGTCCTGGGCTCCGCCGCGATCCTGATGACCTTCCCGTCGTTCTCCGACATCGGCACCACGCTGTTCGCCTCGGCCGGTGTGCTGTCGGTGGTCGCCGGCCTGGCGGCGCAGACCTCACTGGGGTCGGTGTTCGCCGGCCTGCAGATCGCCTTCTCCGACGCCATCCGCGTCGGCGATGTGGTCGTGCTCGAAGACGAATGGGGCCGGATCGAGGAGATCACGCTGACCTACGTGGTGGTCCGGGTGTGGGACGAACGCCGCCTCGTGCTGCCGTGCACCTACTTCACCAACACCCCGTTCCAGAACTGGACGCGCAACGCCACCGAGATCATGGGCACCGTCGAGTTCGACGTCGACTTCTCGGTGCCCTTCGACGCTATGCGTGCCGAACTGGACCGGTTGCTGGCCGAAAGCGACCAGTGGGATGGCCGCACCGGAGTGCTGCAGGTCACCGGCGCAGTCGGTGGCTTCGTCCGGGTGCGGGTCCTGGTCAGCGCGCCCGACGCCAGCTCGCTGTGGGATCTGCAATGCGCGGTGCGCGAAGGCCTGGTCGACTGGATCCGGCGCACTCACGGCAGCGCGCCGAGGTTCCGGCTGGAGTCCAGCCCGCCGGCGCCCCAGCGCAACGACACCACCGGCGGTGAGACATCGAGGGTGGGTTCGGCGGTGTTCTCCGGCAGCCCGGAGGCCGAGGCCCGCGCCCGCGATTTCGACCACTCCGACCGATCGAACGGGCGCGGCCACGACTAGCAGACCTCAGAACGCCGAGTGCGCCGCCCCGATCCCGGGGTCGATCTTCACCGGCCCGGCCGCCGACGGCGCGACCGGAAGTTCGAAGATGGCCGTCGGGGTGTACACCGTCGCACAGGAGTTCGGGATGTCGACCACACCGGACAACCGGCCCTCGATCGGGGCGGCACCCAACAGCAGGTAGGGCCCTGCGGACAAAGCGCGACGATCCGGTCGTCGAGCAGCGACGGCTCTGCGGTGGTGGTCGAGGAGGTCGACCTACTCCTCGAGCTGGGCGAGGATCTCGTCGGGAATGTCGGCGTTGGTGTACACGTCCTGGACGTCGTCGCTGTCCTCGAGAGCGTCGACGAGCTTCATCACCTTGCGGGCGCCCTCGGCGTCGAGCGGCACGGTGACCGACGGCTGGAAGCTGGCGTCGGCGGACTCGTAGTCGATACCGGCGTCCTGCAATGCGGTCCGCACGGCGACCAGGTCGGTCGGTTCGGAGATGATCTCGAAGCTGTCGCCGAGGTCGTTGACCTCTTCGGCGCCAGCCTCGAGCACGGCCATCAGCACGTCGTCCTCGGAGAGCCTGTTCTTCTCCAGGGTGATCACACCCTTGCGGGAAAACAGGTAGGACACCGACCCTGGATCGGCCATGTTGCCGCCATTGCGGGTCATGGCGACTCGCACCTCACCGGCGGCGCGGTTGCGGTTGTCGGTGAGGCACTCGATGAGCACGGCGACCCCGTTGGGCCCGTAGCCCTCGTAGGTGATGGTCTGCCAGTCAGCGCCACCGGCCTCCTCACCTGCGCCGCGTTTACGCGCGCGCTCGATGTTGTCATTGGGCACCGAACTCTTCTTGGCCTTCTGAATGGCGTCGTAGAGCGTCGGGTTGCCGCCGGGGTCCCCGCCGCCGGTACGGGCCGCCACCTCGATGTTCTTGATCAGCTTGGCGAAGTTCTTGCCGCGGCGGGCATCGATGATCGCCTTCTTGTGCTTCGTGGTCGCCCACTTGGAATGGCCGCTCATCGGCGAACTACCTCTCTAGCGCAAGTTCGAGTCCGGTAGCCGAGTCTACGTGGACCGGATGGCAGGGCCGTACGCACACCTGCGCGAACCGACGGCCTTCGCGTTCGAGCGCCGTCAGAGATAACCGTGGACATTCACCGTTTCGGGATCGCTCGGGAAGTCCTGCCGCACCACCAGAACCACCCCGGGTGAGCAGTCCCAGGACCGCTTCCGTTGTCCCAGTGCAGGGTGACGGGGGCGGGCCGAACTGCGCGGGGTACGCCGGCATGTCGGCCGCCGGGGCCCCTGCTCATTACATCACCGCCACGTAGTAGTCCGGGAGATCCACGCGCGTCAAGGGTATCTCGGACCTCGGTCACCTTCGTTCATCCTCACATCCGGCCAATGGGGAACAGACATCGAATTCGCGACGGTCCGCTTCCGGCGCCAGCGATCTACATCTAGAGCATGTCGACGAAAAGTTTGTGCACCCGCCGGTCACCTGTCACCTCCGGGTGGAACGCCGTCGCCAGCATCCGGCCCTGCCGAACCGCGACGATGTGCCCGTCGGCGCGGGCCAGCACCTCGACATCGTCACCGGTGCGCTCCACCCACGGCGCCCGAATGAACACCGCGTGCACCGGAGAGTCCAGACCCTCGAAGAGAATATCACCTTCGAACGAGTCGACCTGACGACCGAAAGCGTTGCGCCGCACCGACATGTCGATCCCCCTCAGCGGGGTGGCCTCGCGCCCGGCGGCTCCGGCGTCGAGGATCTCGGTGGCCAGCAGAATCATCCCGGCGCACGAACCGTAGGCCGGCATCCCCTCGGCAAGCCGGGCGCGCAACGGATCGAGCAGTTCGAACTCGCGCAGCAGGTGACTCATCGCAGTCGATTCGCCACCGGGGATCACCAACGCGTCGACGGCCTCGAGTTCCCGAAAGCGGCGGACGGTGACTGCCTCGGCGCCCGCCTCGGTCAACGCGGCGAGGTGTTCGCGGGTGTCGCCCTGCAGGGCCAGGACACCGACCCGCGCGCTCACGCCCGACCCGGCGTGAAGTCGCGCGGGTAGCGGGTCAACCCTTCCTGCATGACGGCCGCGACCATCTCGCCGTACTGGTTGAACAGCTTTCCCTGGGTCAGCGCCCGCCCACCGCACGCCGACGGCGACGACTGGTCGTAGAGCAGCCACTCGTCGGCGCGGAACGCCCGCATGAACCACATCGCGTGGTCCAGCGACGCGATGTTGAGGTACCTGCGCTCGTCGGGGTGGTTGACCTGCGCCGACCCCAGCAGGGTCAGGTCGCTGATGTAGGCCAGCGCGCAGATGTGCAGCACCGGATCGTCGGGCAGCCGATCGTGGTGGCGGAACCACACCTGCTGCTGGGAGGCCTTGCCGGGAATCCGCTGCACCTGGTCGCGGGGGACGATGCGGACGTCCCATTCGGCGAACTGCGCGAAACCGGCGTCATCGAAGGCCTTTCCGGAACGGAATCCGGGCAGGTCGTCGGGCGGTGGCGCCACAGGCATCGCGTCCTGGTGCTCGATACCGCTCTGATCGGTCTGGAACGACGCCGACATCGAGAAGATCGTCTCCCCGTGTTGGATCGCGCTCACCCGGCGGGTGCAGAACGAGCCGCCGTCACGGATGCGCTCGACGATGTAGACCGACGGCGCGCGGGCATCCCCCGGCCGCAGGAAGTAACCGTGCAACGAGTGCACCAGGAACTTCGGGTCGACCGTGCGAACCGCGGACACCAGCGACTGCCCGGCCACATGACCGCCGAACGTGCGCTGCAGGAAACCGGATTCGGGGTTGAAGACCGCACCGCGGTAGATGTTGACCTCGAGTTGTTCGAGGTCGAGGATCTGCTCGATCGCCATTGTGTCGGTCTTACCAGCCGCGCTCGGCCAGCCGGTGCGGCTGGGCGATGTCCTCCACGTTGATGCCGACCATGGCTTCACCCAGTCCGCGCGACACCTTGGCCAGCACGTCGGGATCGTCGTAGAACGCCGTCGCCTTGACGATCGCGGCGGCCCGCTCGACGGGGTTACCGGACTTGAAGATGCCCGATCCGACGAACACGCCCTCGGCCCCGAGCTGCATCATCATCGCGGCGTCGGCCGGGGTGGCGATACCGCCGGCGGTGAACAGCGTCACCGGCAGTTTGCCGGCCCGCGCCACCTCGGCCACCAGGTCATACGGCGCCTGCAGTTCCTTGGCCGCGACGTACAGTTCGTCCTCCGACAGCGACGTCAGCCGGCGGATCTCGCCGCCTATCCTGCGCATGTGGGTGGTGGCGTTCGACACGTCACCGGTGCCGGCCTCGCCCTTGGAGCGGATCATCGCCGCACCCTCGGTGATGCGCCGCAGCGCCTCGCCCAGGTTGGTCGCGCCGCACACGAACGGGACAGTGAACTTCCACTTGTCGATGTGGTGGGCGTAGTCGGCGGGAGTCAGCACCTCGGACTCGTCAATGTAGTCCACGCCGAGGCTCTGCAGGATCTGGGCCTCGACGAAGTGCCCGATGCGCGCCTTGGCCATCACCGGGATCGTGACGGCGTCGATGATGCCCTCGATCATGTCGGGGTCGCTCATTCGCGACACCCCACCCTGGGCACGGATGTCGGCGGGCACCCGTTCGAGCGCCATCACCGCGACGGCGCCGGCGCCTTCGGCGATGCGCGCCTGCTCGGGGGTGACGACGTCCATGATCACGCCGCCCTTGAGCATCTCGGCCATACCGCGCTTCACCCGGGCGGTGCCCGTCTGATGAGCCGAGCCGTTCTGCTGCCCTTCGAAACCCACTGTCATCTCCTCCGAATCACTACTGATCCAGTGTAGTTGCGCCCACAAATCCATTGAATCCGCAGATCAGCGGATCGTTTCCACCGGCCCCGACGGCGTCGGCCCGTCGGCCAGTTCGCCGGCCCGGGCCAGGAGCTCCCCCAACTGCTGCGGGTACACGGTCTCTCCGTTGGCGACCAGTTCGTCGATCATTGTCGCATCACACCAGCGGTGCCTGTGAATGTAGTGACGCTCCAGCGCCGTGTGCCCAGCCGCCGAGGGTTCGAACCGCCGGGTGCGGTGCACGAAGAACATCTCCTGGCTGCGCAGCTCCGAGCCGTTGAACCTGAAGACCGCGTCGCGGCGCCACACCGGCCCGATCAACTCGTCGGGCGCCACGCGCAGACCGGTCTCCTCGGCGACCTCGCGAGCCGCAGCGTCGGCCAGCGTCTCCCCCGCCTGCACCGCGCCGCCGACGGTGAACCACCAGCGCGGCGCGTCGCCGCCGGCGGCCGCCGGGTCCGATCCGCACAGCAGCAGCACCTCCCCGGCCTCGTCGAGCAAGACGATGCGAGCCGAGACGCGCCGGCCCAGCGGTTCGGTATCGCGCGAGGAGACCTCGGCGATCTCGAAGTAGTTCGGCAAAGCCGCGGTGCCGCCCAGCCGCAGCAGCCGGACCGGCGCACGCTCGCGCAGCGCGAGGGTGTCACGCACCGCGTCGTTGTGGAACCGGCGGGCGAGCAGGACCCTGGCCTCGGCGTCGGCGAGTTCGGCCACCAGCGCGGCCGGTAGGGAGGCCGGATCGACCAATGCCAGCGCCGCCGACAGTTGGTTCTCGGCGGCCTCCCGTCCGCTGCGCGGCGCGCGTTCGGCGGCGTCGGCCAGCGCGGCCAACCGCTTGCCCTCGGGCCCCCCGGCGTAGGCGTCGACGGCGACGGCACGGGCCACTACCGCACGGCGGGCCAACGCGCCGTCGAGCGCCTGCCAGCTCAGGTCGTAGCGCACGTGCAACCGGTCGAGGCGGTGCGCGGTCTGGTACGCCCAGGCGCCCACCAGCAGGACGATCACCAGCACGACCGCCAGCGCGACGATCACGATCCACGTCACGGCGCGACCTGGACCTTGACTCCCGACCCGGCGACGGTCTCATAGACCCGGATGATCTGCGCGGCCACCACCGACCAGTCGTAGCGGCCGACGGCCTCGGCTGCGGCACCGATGTAGCGCTGCCGCGCGTCGTCGTCGCCGAGCATCTCGATCAGTCCGGCGGCCAGCGCCTCGGAGTCGTCGACGGTGACCAGCCGGCCCGCTGCGCCGTCGCGCAGCACGCGCCGGAACGCGTCGAGATCACTCGCCACGACGGCGGTTCCGGCGGCCATCGCCTCCACCAGTACGATGCCGAAACTCTCCCCGCCGGTGTTGGGCGCGCAGTACACGTCGGCGCTACGCATCGCCGACGCCTTGACCGCGTCGTCGACCTGCCCCAGGAGGCACAGGTGCGACGCCAGTGGGCCCGCGTGTCCACGCAGCGCGTCCTCGTCACCGCGGCCGACGACGAGGATCTCCACCTGCGGATACCGTGCCACCACGGCGGGCAGCGCCCCCAGCAGCACGCTCATCCCCTTGCGCGGCTCGTCGTAGCGGCCGAGGAACAGCACCGTGCGTCCCGGCCGCGGATAGCCGTGAAGGCGGGGCGCGTCGGCGAAGGACGCGACGTCGACCCCGTTGGGGATCTCGACCGCGTCGGAACCCAGCGCCTCCATCTGCCAACGCCGCGCCAGGTCCGACACCGCGATCCGGCCGACGATCTTCTCGTGATACGGGCGCAGGATGCCCTGGAACACCGACAGTGTCAGCGATTTCGTGGTGGAGGTGTGGAACGTCGCGACGATCGGGCCCTCGGCGGCCTGCAACGCCAGCATCGACAGGCTCGGGGCGTTCGGCTCGTGCAGGTGCAGCACATCGAAATCTCCCTGCACCAGCCACTTCTTGACCAGACGGTGCGTCGCGGGCCCGAACCTCAGCCGCGCCACCGACCCGTTGTAGGGAATCGGCACCGCGCGCCCGCCCGAGACCACGTAGCCCGGCAGGTCGACGTGCGGGGAGGACGGCGCCAGGACGCTCACCTCATGCCCGCGTTCGCGCATGACCTCAGCCAACTGCAGGACGTGGGACTGCACCCCGCCCGGCACGTCGAACGAGTATGGGCACACCATGCCGATGCGCATCGTCAGCCGGCTCCGGCCAGCCTGGCGCGGCGCGCATCGGACAGGTCGGCGATCCACTGCGGCTGCATCATGTGCCAGTCCTCGGGGTGCTCGGCGATGTTGGCCGCGAACCGGTCGGCCAGCGCCTGGGTGATGACGCCGACGTCACCACTGGAGGTGTCAAGCGGTGCAAAGACCCGCGTGCCCCAGCCGTCGCCGTCGAACCAGCAGTGCGCCGGCAGCAGCGCCGCCCCCGTCTCGCAGGCCAGCTTCGCCGGCCCGGCGGGCATCCGGGTCGGCTCGCCGAAGAAGTCGACCGCCACGCCTTGGCGGGTCAGGTCGCGTTCGGCCATCAGGCACACCACCCGGTTGGCGCGCAACCGGTCCCGCAGCAGCTCATACGGCGGGCGCTCACCACCCGAGAGTGGAATCACCTCGAAGCCCAGGCTCTCGCGGTAGGCGACGAACCGGTTGAACAGCGACTCCGGGCGCAGCCGTTCGGCCACCGTGGTGAACGTGCCGTGGTTCTGGACCAGCCAGACCCCGGCCATATCCCAGTTGCCGCTGTGCGGGAGCGCCACCACGGCGCCGCGTCCCGCGTCGAGAGCGTCCCAGATGTACCCCACGCCGTCGACGGTGAGTTCCCGTCCCAGCTTGCGGTGGTCCATCATCGGCAGCCGGAACGCCTCGCGCCAGTACCGGGCATAGGACGAAAGCGACGCGCGCATCAGCTCGTCGGGCACGTCGGCCGGCGCGACACCGATGACCCGGGCGAGGTTCTTACGCAGTTGTTCGGGGCCGCCGTTGCGGGCCGAGTACCACACCCCAGCGTGACACGCGTTGCGTGCCAGCCCTTCCGGTACGGCACGCACCACCCGCCAGCCAGCTGCATAACCCCAGTCCGTCAGGTGGTCGGTGCCGGGCAGCCAGCCGCCGAGTGCGGTCACTGGTCGTCCGCCGCCGGCTTCTGTTCGCCCCTGGGCTCGATCCGGTCCATCGCGCCCGGCGAGGTGCGCACCGTGTGCAGCCGCTGCAGCACTGTCACCACGCTGGCCACCGCCAGAATCCACATCGCCACGGGCAGTAGCCACGGGATGTGCAGGAACGACACCCCGGACAGGCCGGCCCCGGTCAACACGATCACCAGGCGTTCGGGGCGTTCGATGAAACCGCCGTCGCCGCGCAGCCCACTGGCCTCCGCGCGTGCCTTGATGTAGGAGATGACCTGTGAGGTGATCAGGCAGATGACGGTGGCCACCACCAGCGCCGGGCTGTCCAGTCCGAAGGCCGCCCACCACAGCAGACCCGCGAAGATCGCGCCGTCGGCGATCCGGTCGCAGGCCGCGTCGAGTACGGCACCGAATCTGGTGCCGCCGCCGCGCTCGCGGGCCATGGCGCCGTCGAGCATGTCGGCCAGCACGAACAAGGCCACCGCCAAGGCGCCCCACCACAGCTGCCCGATCGGGAACAGGGTCAACGCCGCCAGCACCGTGCCCGCGGTGCCCAGGATCGTGATGCTGTCCGGCGTGAACCCAACCCGCAGCGCAGCGCGCGCCAGCGGCCGCGACAGTTTCGTGTACGCGGCCCGGGTCATCAGGTAGATGTTGCTCACTGTGCCGATCCCCCGTCGCTTCGCTCGCCCCTATCCGATCCCCCGTCTTGTTTAGCCCACTCCGCGGCGAGCAACTCGCGTGTCTCGCGCAACAGCTGCGGGATGACCTTGGCCCTGCCGATGATCGTGATGAAGTTGGCGTCCCCACCCCACCGCGGCACGACGTGCATGTGCAGGTGCTCGGCGAGCGAGCCACCCGCAGACTGCCCCAGGTTGAGTCCGACATTGAAGCCGTGCGGACGCGACACCGCCTTGATGACGCGAATCGCCTTCTGCGTGTATGACATCAGCTCGGCACTCTCGGCGTCGGTCAGGTCCTCGAATTCTGACACCCGCCGGTACGGCACCACCAGCAGGTGACCGGGGTTGTAGGGGTACAGGTTGAGCACCGCGTACACCTGCTCCCCGCGGGCCACAACCAGTCCGTCCTCGTCGGCCATGTTGGGGATGTCGGTGAACGGCTGCGAGGACTGCGAAGAGTTCGACCCCTTGTTCATGGGCGACTCGGCGATGTAGCTCATGCGGTGCGGCGTCCACAACCGCTGCAGGTTGTCCGGGTCACCGACCCCGTGATCGATGATTGTCCGCTCTTCGCGCAAGCGCTCATCGCCGATTGTGCGATCATCCGGCTCGGTCACGTCCCCGCTCACGTTCCGGCGCCCGCCTTCACCAGATCGGCGGTGGGAACCGCATTGTGGCGCTCGACGATCCAGCTGACGATCGCCTCGACGGCCTCGCCGCGCGGCACCCCGTTGATCTGGGTGCGGTCACCGAAGCGGAAGCTCACCGCGCCGGCGGCCACGTCCTTGTCCCCGGCGAGGAGCATGAACGGCACCCGCTGGTTGGTGTGGTTGACGATCTTCTTGGCCATCCGGTCGTCGCTGGCGTCGATCTCGACCCGCACACCGCGCAAACGCAGTTGCGCCGCGACATCTTCCAGGAATGGGACGTGCGCATCGGCGACTGGGATGCCAACCACCTGCACCGGCGCCAGCCACGCCGGGAACGCCCCGGCGTAGTGCTCGGTGAGCACCCCGAAGAACCGCTCGATCGAGCCGAACAATGCGCGGTGGATCAGCACCGGCCGCTGCCGGCTGCCGTCGGCGGCGGTGTATTCCAGCTCGAAGCGCTCCGGCATGTTGAAGTCCAGCTGGATCGTCGACATCTGCCAGTTGCGGCCCAGCGCGTCCTTGACCTGAACAGAGATCTTCGGGCCGTAGAACGCGGCGCCGCCGGGGTCGGGCACGAGGTCCAGCCCGGAGGCCTCGGCCACCTCGCGCAGCGTCTCGGTGGCCTCTGCCCAGATCTCGTCGGAGCCGACGTACTTGTCCGGATCCTTGGTCGACAGCTCCAGGTAGTACTCGTCGAGGCCGTAGTCGGCGAGCAGGTCCAGCACGAACTGCAGCAGCGACGCCAACTCGTCGCGCATCTGCCCGCGGGTGGCGTAGATGTGCGCATCGTCCTGCGTCATCCCGCGCACCCGGGTCAAGCCGTGCACCACACCGGATTTCTCGTAGCGGTAGACCGACCCGAACTCGAAGAGCCGCAACGGCAGTTCGCGGTAGGACCGCCCCCGCGAGCGGTAGATCAGGTGGTGCATCGGGCAGTTCATCGGTTTGAGGTAGTAGTTCTGCCCGGGTTTGCGCACTGCACCGTCCGCGTCGTACTCGGCGTCGATGTGCATCGCCGGGAACATCCCGTCGGCGTACCACTCCAGGTGCCCGGAGGTGACGTAGAGCTGCTCTTTGGTGATGTGCGGGGTGTTGACGAACTCGTACCCGGCCTCGAGGTGTTTGGCCCGCGAGTAGTCCTCGAGTTCCTTGCGGACAATGCCCCCCTTGGGATGGAACACCGGCAGACCGGAACCGAGTTCGTCCGGAAAGCTGAACAGGTCGAGTTCGACACCGAGCTTGCGGTGGTCGCGGCGCTGCGCCTCCTCCATCAGTTCGAGGTGGCGGTCGAGCGCCTCCTGCGACTCCCAGGCGGTGCCGTAGATGCGCTGCAGGCTGGTGTTGGCCTGATCGCCGCGCCAGTAGGCGGCCGAACTGCGGGTCAGCTTGAACGCCGGGATGTACTTCGTCGTCGGGATGTGCGGCCCACGGCACAGGTCGCCCCAGACACGTTCCCGGGTACGGGGGTTGAGGTTGTCGTAGGCGGTCAGCTCGTCGCCACCGACTTCCATCACCTCCGGGTCGCCCGACTTGTCGTCGACCAGTTCGAGTTTGTACGGCTCGCCGGCCAGGTCCTCGCGTGCGGCATCCTCGGAGTCGTAGACCCGCCGGGAGAACAGCTGGCCTTCCTTGACGATCTGACGCATCTTCTTCTCGAGCGCCTCGAGGTCTTCCGGCGTGAACGCCTGCGGGACGTCGAAGTCGTAGTAGAAGCCGTCGGCGATCGGCGGCCCGATGCCGAGTTTGGCCTCGGGGAACAGCTCCTGCACCGCCTGGGCGAGCACGTGCGCCGCGGAATGGCGGATCACGCTGCGCCCGTCCTCGCTGTCGGCGGGGACCGGGACGACCTCGACGTCGGCGTCGGGTCTCCACGACAGATCGCGCAACCGGCCGTCGGCGTCGCGCACCACGACGATTGCGTCGGGCGCACCCCGGCCCGGCAGCCCCGCGTCGCGCACGGCCGCCCCGGCGGTCGTCCCGGCAGGGACCCGGACGGGGGCTGGGCTGGCGGCGGGGCTCATCGATGGCTCTTTCCGGTGGGTCGGGGATGGTCGATCGCGACCATGCTATCGGTGCAACCGGCAGGTTCCCCGAGAGTGCTGCGATCAGGGGCCCAGCCCGAACGGACTGTTCAGCCACTCGTGCTCGATGCCGAAGATCTTCGCGGCCGAGTCGACGGCGCCGAGCAGCCACAGCGTGGTGAACACGACGAGCGCCGTGAGGAGGCCGCCGAGGATCTGGACGACGGCGTGCTGGCCGTGGAACCAGTCCATCACGCGGTCGTAGCGTTCGCGGGCATAGGCCAGAAGGAGTTTGGCCCAGTCGAACTCGGTGGCCAGAATGCCCAGACCGATGAACACGATCGCCCATCCCGGTCCGGGATAGGGAATGGCGAGGATGCCCAGGACGAGCACCACCAGGCCGATCACCCCGACAGCGATGCGGTAGAAGAACTCGACCCTCGGCCGGCGACGCAGCCCGTCCCGCCAGCGCTTCCACCGGTCCTTGATCCAGGTCCGGCGCGACAGGTGTTCGGTGTCGTTCTCGGTCACGGCTGCCCCGGGTTGAGTCGGACGAACAATGCCTCGGCGTCGGCGAGCACGGTGTCGCCGTCGAGAAGCCGGCCTTCGACGAAGATCTTGCGCCCCTCGATCCGGTCGACGCCGGCCTCGACGCACAACGTCTTCTCGACCGGTGCGATGTTGCGGTAGTTCACATGAAGGAAGGCGGTGCGCTGGTACCGGCTCTGGGTGATCTTGTACGTGGTGTAGCCGAGCACCGAGTCGAACAGCAGGGCCACCGCACCGCCGTGGGCGGCTCCGTTGCGGCCGAGGTAGAAGCGGCGGAAGGTGGCCTCCCCGGCGATCCGGCCGTCGGCGGTCTGGGCCAGCAACATCGGCACCTGCAGGAT
>JAXHUG010000021.1:0-56801 GCA_034189785.1 Actinomycetota bacterium | reverse complement strand
AACCCGGAAGCTAAGCCTGCCAGCGCCGATGATACTACCCACCACGGGTGGAAAAGTAGGACACCGCCGAACACCCTTCACACCTCGGCCCTCCCACCACGGAGGGCCGAGGTCGTATTTGTTCTCGCATCAGGAGTCCTGTTGTCGCGCTTTTTCTCGGAATCAATCGAACAGCGTCGGAACTTTGACATCTGAGCCGGTACCCCTGCCGAGCCAGTTTCGGCTGGGCCGTCGAGGTGCGGAGGGCATTGCGGCGTCGTTGGAGGAGCGGGCACCACTGGATCGCTGGATCCGCCGCCACCGGGCCGGCGGGTTCGAGGCGTTGGTGCCAGCCGGGGAGGTAGCAGATCCGGGTTCGGGGTGTGCGTTTGGGTGGACCCGGCCGATGGTGTCGAGGTGTTCCGGGATGGTGGCGCGATGGGCAGGGAGGGACGAGTGCACTGCGGCCGAGTCGGCGAGGGTGAGAGCTCTTTCGTCCTTGCCGTTTGGGTCTGAAGGCTCAGTGCGCAGCGAAAACTGTTGCCTGCTGCGACCTTCGGGTCGTGAATTGCAACCCGTCGTCGATTTTTCCGCGGCGCAGTTTGTAGATATCGAACAGATAATTGTGCTTCACCTGCCATGGCCCGCGAGATCCCGCCCTCGGCAACTGATCCATAGCGCGTTGGAAGTAGCCGGGTGCGAAATCGGCGAAGGGTCGTTCTTCGACATCTTGCCCAGGGTGGGGGGCCACCACGGTGTCGTAGCCGTGTGCGTCCATGTAATTGAGTAAGCGACAGACGAATTCGGACACCAGATCTGCCTTCAAGGTCCACGACGCGTTGATGTAACCCATGGTGAACGCCATATTCGGCACGTCTGACAGCATCATCGACTTATAGGTCATCGACTTGGCGACGTCGACGGCTTTGCCGTTCCGTGCGATTTCGGCGCCACCGAAGAGCCGCATGTTCAAACCGGTTGCAGTCACGATCACATCGGGGGTCAACTCATCACCCGACGAAAGCTTGATCCCGGTATTGGTGAAGTGGTCGATCGTATCGGTGACCACATCGGCCTTGCCGGTCCGGATTGCTCTGAAGAAGTCACCGTCAGGGGCCAGACACACCCGCTCGTCCCAAGGGTTGTACTTCGGCGCGAAGTGCTTGTCTACGTCATAGTCGGCGGGTAGCTGGCGCTTAGCCAAAGCGATCATCGCGTTGCGCATAGCCTGGGGGAAGCGGCGCGCCAACTGATATTGGGCCACCGCGAAAAAGATGTTCTTCCAACGGTTGACGAAGTCTGCATTCTTGGTCGGTAGCCACCTGATAAGTCGGGCGGCGATAGGGTCGACGTTCGGCAGCGATCCGATGTACGTAGGTGACCGTTGCAGCATCGTTACGTGGCCGGCACCCGAGTCGATCAACGACGGGATGAGAGTGATTGCAGTAGCGCCGCTGCCGATGACGACGATGTTCTTACCCGCATAATCCAGGTCTTCGGGCCAGTGCTGGGGATGCACGATTGGTCCATCGAAGTTCTCCTCGCCGGGAAACTTCGGACGATAACCCTCGTCGTAGTTGTAGTAGCCGCTGCAAATGAAGAGGAATTGCGCCTCGATTTCTGTCTCTTCTCCGTTTCGGAGCGTCCTGATAGTCCAGCGCCTGTTGGCGTCCGACCAGTCGGCAGACAGGACCTCGGTGTCGAGCCGGATGTGCTGATCGATTCTGTTCTCGGTGGCGACTTCCCGCAGATAGCTCTTAATCGACGCCGCGTCGACAGTCCACCTTGGGGAGTGCCATGGCTTGAAACGGAATCCGAAGGTGGACATATCGGAGTCTGACCGGATGCCCGGGTATTTGAACAGGTCCCATGTACCACCGAGGTCTGATCTGCGCTCGAGGACCACATAGCTCTTGTCGGGGCAACGCTCCTGCAGGTGCCAGGCAGCACTGATACCGGAGACCCCCGCACCGACGACCACCACATCGAAAAGCTCAGACATGTGAATGGACATTAACAGCAAGATCGCCGTCTCGGCAACATGCTCGGTCGGGGTCCGCGTTGACTACCCGTGATCGATCTCTTTGCGGCGCGCAAGAGCGCCGAATCAGCGGTCGATGAGTTTGGGCACTTCGCTTCCCAGAACAGGAGCTGTCACGTGCGATGAAGACCATGGGTTCGGCGCGCTTCATACAAGGTTTCACTCCGCGACCCGACCTTTCGACGGTCGCTGTGCCTGCGAATGGCGAAGAATGTCACGGCGTCCGCGACCAACGTCAGCGGGAACGTTGAACCACCGCGCGTACCGCGGATTGCGTTCCAGCCGCACCAGCATCACCAGAGCGCCCACGATGAAGGCGACGGTCATAGGGACCGTCATAGGGCGGTGGCCCGGCGAGCACTCGGTTTCCGCCCTCGCGTTGAAATACGAGGCAACCTCCGCCGAGCATCATCATCATCATCATCATCATCATCATCATCATCATCATCATCACCGCCGACTTCGAAGCTCCGGTGGAGCGAAGCTGGCAGATCTATGCGGATCCGCGTCATCACGGCGGTCGACGAGCCGACGAGCTTCTCGATCGTCCGACGGCTTCGCCGAGCTTGACTTCACCTCTGACGCGGCGCTGGCGGTCTCCACGAACCTCACACCTTCACCGCGCACAACGGCGGGACGCGCGCCATGTCCGTGAGGACCTACGAATCCGCCGAGGCCCTGCAACAGGTGCTCGACTTGGGGGGCGAAGGCGCCTCGTCGTCGGCGATCAACCAGATCGACGGGCTGCTCGCCTGACCGAGGCAATCCTTAAACTCGACGGCATGAGCGGCAGTACCGGACAGGTGGTTCACGAGGGTCTGCTGAAGATCGAGGACTGCCTCGACGCCGCGGGTGACATCGTGCTGCCGCCCGGCGTCACGCTGATCTCGCTCATCGACCGCAACATCGCCGCCGTCGGCGACGCCGTGGCGTACCGCTACCTCGACCACACCGGCACCGACGAGGTGCGGGTCGCGGAACTCACCTGGACCGAACTCGGGACGCGGTTACGCGCAATCGCTGCGCGGGTGCAGCAGCTCACCTCCCGCGGCGACCGCGTCGCAATTCTCGCGCCCCAGGGGCTGGACTGGGTCACCGGCTTCTTCGCCGCGATCAAGGCGGGCACCATCGCGGTGCCGCTGTTCGCGCCCGAACTGCAGGGCCACGCCGAACGCCTCTGCACCGCGCTGGAGGACGCCCGCCCAGCCGTCGTGCTGACCACCACGGCGGCGGCCGGCGCCGTCGAAGATTTCCTCGCCGACCTGGTGGGTGTCGCACGCCCGCACGTCGTGTTGATCGACGAGATTCCCGATTCCGCAGGCGAGTCGTTCGTGACCACCCCGATCGACGTCGACGACGTCTCGCACCTGCAGTACACCTCGGGCGCGACCCGGCCCCCGGCCGGAGTCGAGATCACCCACCGTGCCGTCGGTACCAACCTCCTGCAGATGATCCTGTCGATCGACCTGCTGGACCGAAACATCCACGGCGTCAGCTGGTTACCGCTGTTCCACGACATGGGGTTGTCGATGATCGGCTTCCCGGCCGTCTACGGCGGGCACTCCACGCTGATGTCGCCGACGGCGTTCCTGCGCCGGCCCCAGCGTTGGATCCGCGCGCTGTCGGAGGGGTCCCGACAGGGCCGCGTCGTCACCGCCGCGCCGAACTTCGCCTACGAGTGGACCGCCCAGCGGGGGTTGCCCGACGAAGGAGAGGACATCGATCTGGGCAACGTCGTCCTCATCATCGGATCAGAACCGGTGAGCATGGCGGCCATCGACACCTTCACTGCGGCCTTCGCCGAGTACGGGTTGCCGTCGACGGCGTTCAAACCGTCCTACGGCATCGCCGAGGCGACGCTGTTCGTCGCGACGATCGCCCCGGACGCGGAACCGTCGGTGGCGCACCTCGATCGCGCGGAACTGGCCGCCGGGCGGGCGGTCCGCGTGGCCGCCGACGCGCAGGACGCGGTGGCCCAGGTCTCGTGTGGTCAGGTCGCCAGGAGCCAGTGGGCGGTGATCGTCGACCCCGACTCCGGTGAGGAAATGCCCGAAGGGAATGTCGGGGAGATCTGGTTGCACGGTGACAACATCGGCCGCGGATACTGGGGTCGACCCGACGAGACCCGCGAACTATTTTGCGCCACACTGAAACCGAGGGTGGGAGGTCATGCCGTCGGCGTCCCCGACGACGGCCGCTGGCTGCGCACGGGTGACTTGGGCGCCTACCTCGACAACGAGCTCTATGTCACCGGGCGGCTGGCGGATCTCATCGTGATCGACGGCCGCCGGCACTATCCACAGGACATCGAGGCCACCACGGCCGACGCCTCGCCGCTGGTGCGCCGCGGCCACGCCACCGCGTTCACCGCGTCCGGCGAGCAGTTGGTGATCATCGCCGAGCGGGCGTCTGGGACCCGCCGCGCCGATCCGGCGCCGGCCGTCGCGGCGATCCGCGCCGCGGTGCGGCACCGCCACGGAATCGACGTCGCCGACGTGCGCTTCGTCCCCGCCGGTGCCATCCCGCGGACCACCAGCGGCAAGCTGGCCCGCCGGGCCTGTCGCGCCGAATTCGTCGACGGAACGCTGCGCGTGAACCAGGACTAGGCGAGGACTAGGCGTCTGCGAGCAGCGCCAGCGTCGTCGGCTCGTCAAGGCCGCGCAGGGTCACCGTGTCGCCGAGGATCCAGTGCGTGCGTTCGGCGTCCGTCGCGGCATCGACGGTGTCGGAGGATGCGGCCAACCGGTTCGGGACCGATTTCGCGAGTTCGCACAGCCGGGCAGCCTGATTGACCGGTTCGCCGATCACGGTGTACTCGAAACGCTCCTTGGCGCCCACATTGCCCGCGACCACCTGCCCCGCCGCCACCCCGATCCCCGCCTGGCAGTCGGGCACCTCGGAGGAAAGCCGCTCCGCGATGGTGCGGGCGGCGGCCAGGGCCTCGTCTGCGGCGTTGTCGAGCGCGACCGGGACGCCGAACACGGCCAGCACCGCATCGCCTTCGAATTTGTTGACCAGGCCATGGTGGCGGTCCACCTCGTCGACGATCACCGCGAAGAACCGGTTGAGCAGTTCGACGACCTCCGACGCAGGCCTGCTGGTAACCATCTGCGTCGATCCGATGATGTCGACGAAGACCACCGCCGCGTGGCGTTCCTCGCCGCCCAGCTCGATCTGCTCCTTCTCGGCCGCCAGGGCGACCTCACGGCCGACGTGGCGGCCGAACAGGTCGCGCACCCGTTCGCGTTCGCGCAGCCCTTCCACCATCTTGTTGAAGCCCCGTTGCAGCTCACCGAGTTCAGTGCCGTCGAAAACGACCAGCTGACAGTCGAAGTCGCCCCGTTCGACGTTCTTGAGCGCGGCGCGCACCACGCGCACCGGGGTCGCTATGAGCCAGGACAGCAGCCACATCAGGATCAGCCCGAACAGCAGCGCGACCACCGCGATGATCATCACGGCGACCCCGACCTGCGCGGCGCTCATATTCTGCATCGAGAGCGAGAACACGGCGAGCAGGAGGATGCCGAGCACGGGCACACCGGAGCTGAGCAGCCAGACCGTCATGGTCCGGCCCATGACCCCGTGCGCGAACCGGCGTGGTGGGCGGCCGGCCTCGAGCGCCTGGGCGGCGATCGGCCGCAGCGCGAACTCGGTAATGAGGTAGCAGGCGGTGGCCACCACGATGCCGGGGAAACCCACCGCGAACAAGAACCGGGGGATGAACGCCGAATCCTGCAGGCCGTACAGCAGCGTCAGGAGCGCGGTACCGACACCCCAGAAAAGCAGCAGCATCCTCGCCACCTGCCACGGCGCCCGGAAGACGTTGTGCTGGTCGGCGCGGGTCGGAGTGCGCTCTTCGATCGCCCAACGCAACGAGCGGACGACGTGCGAGGTGATCCACGCCGTGCCGAACAGCAGCGCGACCAGCATGTACGCGGGGACCACACCCCAGGTCAGCCAGGCCGGCGCGTCGGAGAAGACGCTCGGCACCGGGATGGCGATGGCGTTGAGCAGCAACGACACCCCGATGCCCAGGATGTTGGTGACGAGGATCAGGAAGGTCAGGATGACCTGGATGCGGATGCGCCTGCGCTGTTGATTCTCCTCCGGCTTGCCCAGCAGCCATGAGCCGTAATGCGGGATGTCCTGCAGCCGCCCGCTCTGCCTGGTCGCCTTCTCCAGGAGCAGGCCCAGGCGCTGTGGAACGTTTTTCTTGGCGGTCGTCGTGGCGTCCATTGTGCCGCCAGCCTAATTTCTGCGAGTCCGCAGACCCTAATGTTGTGCGGGTGCGTCTCGTCATCGCCCAGTGCACGGTCGACTACGTCGGCCGGCTGACCGCCCATCTGCCGTCAGCCCGCCGGCTGCTGCTGATCAAAGCCGACGGTTCGGTCAGCGTGCACGCCGACGACCGGGCGTACAAACCGCTGAACTGGATGAGCCCACCGTGTCGTCTGTCGAGTGAATCCGGTGATCCGCACCCCGTTTGGGTGGTGGAGAACAAGACCGGCGAGCAGCTGCGGATCACCGTCGAGGAGATCGAGCACGACTCCAGCCACGACCTCGGGGTCGATCCGGGGCTGGTCAAGGACGGTGTAGAGGCACATCTGCAGAAGCTGCTGGCAGAACACGTCGAACTGCTGGGCTCCGGTTACACGCTGGTGCGTCGTGAGTACATGACCGCGATCGGGCCGGTCGACCTGCTGTGCCGTGACGAGGCCGGTCGTTCGGTGGCCGTGGAGATCAAGCGCCGCGGTGAGATCGACGGGGTCGAACAGCTCACCCGCTACCTCGAACTGCTCAACCGGGACACCCTGCTGGCGCCGGTGTCCGGCGTGTTCGCCGCCCAACAGATCAGACCGCAGGCGCGTACGCTGGCCACCGATCGTGGGATTCGTTGTCTGATACTCGATTACGACCAGATGCGCGGTATGGACAGCGACGAGTACCGGCTGTTCTGAGCGCTTGACTTAGACTGACCTCATGCCCAGGCGCCGTCCTCCGCCGCGGCGGTCGCGTCCGCTGCCTGCCGTGTTCGAGCAACGGCGGATCGAGACCGGACCCGACGGTTACGAGTACGAGGTTCGACCGGTGGCCGGGTCGCGCGCCACCAAGACCTACCGGTGCCCGGGTTGTGACCATGAGCTCCGGCCCGGCACAGCACATCTCGTGGTCTGGCCGGCGGATTCGGGGGACTCGGCGGTCGAGGACCGCCGCCACTGGCACACGCCGTGCTGGACGCACCGGGCCACGCGGGGCCCGACACGCAGATGGTCGTAGCGGGTCAGTGCCCGGCGGCGGGTTCGACGAGCTCGATGAGCACGCCGCCGCCGTCCTTGGGGTGGATGAAGTTGATGCGTGAGTTCGAGGTGCCGCGGCGGGGCTCGTCGTAGATGAGCCGCACGCCCTGCTCGCGCAACCGCTCGCAGAGGCCGTCGAGGTCACTGACGCGGTAGGCGAACTGCTGCAGGCCGGGACCGCGCTTGTCGAGGAATTTCGCGATGGTCGCCGAGTCATCGATCGGGGACATCAGTTGGATCTGGGTGCTGCCCACCGGCGCGCCCCACACCGACAGCATGGCCTCGCGGACGCCCTGCTCCTCGTTGACCTCTTCGTGCAGCACGACCATGCCGAGGTGGTCGTGATACCACCTGATCGCTTCGTCCAGATCCGGCACCGCGATACCGACGTGATCGATCGCGGTCACCAGGGCGGTGGCCAGCACTGGACGGGCGTCAATGTGCTCGGCAGTCATATCGCAAAGGTAACCTAACGGCATCGGTTTCGAACACTTCAGGTCGGTTGTATAGCCTCATCGGAACCGCCCGAAACCCGCTTGGAGGTATTGATGACGACGTCGGTGATCGTTGCTGGAGCCCGCACACCGGTTGGCAAGTTGATGGGTTCGCTGAAGGACTTCTCGGGCAGTGATCTGGGCGGGATCGCGATCAAGGCCGCGTTGGAGAAGGCGGGTGTGGTGCCGTCGGCCGTCGAGTACGTGATCATGGGCCAGGTGCTCACCGCCGGCGCCGGGCAGATGCCCGCCCGCCAGGCCGCCGTGGCCGCCGGCATCCCGTGGGACGTGCCTGCGCTGACCATCAACAAGATGTGCCTGTCGGGCATCGACGCGATTGCGCTGGCCGATCAGCTCATCCGCGCGGGTGAGTTCGACGTCGTGGTCGCCGGTGGTCAGGAGTCGATGACCCAGGCCCCGCACCTGCTCGTCAACAGCCGCTCGGGATACAAGTACGGCGATGTGACCGCGCTCGACCACATGGCCTACGACGGACTGTACGACGTGTTCACCGACCAGCCGATGGGCGCGCTCACCGAGCAGCGCAACGACGTCGACCAGTTCACCCGCGCCCAGCAGGACGAGTTCGCTGCCACGTCGCATCAGAAGGCCGCCGCGGCGTGGAAGGACGGTGTGTACGCCGACGAGGTGGTTCCGGTGTCGATCCCGCAGCGCAAGGGTGACCCCGTCGAGTTCTCCGAAGACGAGGGCATCAGGGCCAACACCACGGCTGAGTCGCTGGCCGGGCTCAAGCCGGCGTTCCGCAAGGACGGCACCATCACCGCCGGTTCGGCGTCGCAGATCTCCGACGGCGCCTGCGCCGTGGTGGTGGTGAACAAGGCCAAGGCCGAGGAACTGGGCCTGACCTGGCTCGCGGAGATCGGCGCGCACGGCGTGGTCGCCGGCCCCGACTCCACCCTGCAGAGCCAGCCGGCCAACGCGATCAAGAAGGCGATCGCCCGCGAGGGCGTGTCGACCGATCAGCTCGACGTGATCGAGATCAACGAGGCGTTCTCGGCGGTCGCACTGGCGTCCACCAAGGAACTCGGCGTGGATCCGGAGCGGGTCAACGTCAACGGCGGCGCCATCGCGATCGGCCACCCGATCGGGATGTCGGGTGCCCGCATCACGCTGCACGCGGCCCTCGAGTTGGCCCGCCGCGGCTCCGGCTACGCGGTGGCCGCGCTCTGCGGTGCGGGCGGTCAGGGCGATGCGCTGATCCTGCGTCGCCCCTGACGCATCGCCCCGGCCTCTACGACGGCTTGTAGTAATCAGCGCCGGCTTACGGCACAATGGCCGCCATGTCTGGTGCTTGTGATCTGCGTAACCCCGTCGGCTGGCTCCGGCTCGTCGGCCTGCTCGAGGCGGCGAGCTGGGTCGGACTGCTGCTGGGGATGTACTTCAAGTACCTCGGCAGCCCGAGCACCGAGGTCGGGGTCAAGATCTTCGGACCCATCCACGGCGGCGTGTTCGTCGCATTCCTCGTGGCCGCCGTCGTGACCGGGTTCATCCTCAAGTGGCGGGTCTGGACGTGGTTGCCGGCGGGGCTGGCGAGCATCGTCCCGCTGGGAACTGTGATCTTCCTCATATGGGCGGGGCGCACGGGGCGGCTGGGCGGCGACACCGTCTCCGCGGTGGGTCGGGCGGGCCGCCCCGCACCCGAAACAACGTGACAGACTTGTACGCGTGACACGTCCACGACCTTCCATCGGGCCGGCGCTGGCCGGTGCGGTTGATCTGTCCGCGCTCAAACAACGCCCCGCCGCCGAGGCGGCCGGGCCCGCCGGGGCTGGCGGCCCGGGCGGAGTCGAGATCACCGAGGCGAATCTCGAAGCCGAGGTGTTGGTCCGCTCCAGTCAGGTTCCCGTGGTGGTGCTGCTGTGGTCACCGCGCAGCGACTCCAGCGTGGCGCTGGGGCAGACGCTCGCCGAGCTGGCGAACGCCGACGCCGGCAGGTGGTCGCTGGCCACCGTCAACGTCGACACCACCCCGCGGGTGGCTCAGATGTTCGGCGTGCAGGCGGTGCCGACGGTCATCGCGCTCGCCGGAGGCCAGCCGATCTCGAGCTTCCAAGGGCCGCAGCCGGCCGATCAGCTGCGGCGCTGGATCGACTCGCTCCTCGAAGCGACGGCAGGCAAGCTCGCCGGATCCGGTGATCCCGACCAACCTGAGCAGGTCGACCCCGAGGTCGCTCAGGCGCGCGCCCTCCTCGACAACGGCGATTTCGATGCGGCGCTGAGCGCCTACCAGGCGATACTCGACGCCCAGCCGAATCACGCCGAGGCCAAGGGCGCGGTCCGACAGATCGTGTTCTTCCAACGTGCGACGACGCAGCGTCCGGACGCGGTGACGGTCGCCGACGCCGCACCCGACGACGTCGACGCCGCCTTCGCCGCAGCCGACGTCGAGATTCTCCAGCAGCAGGTCGAGGCGGCGTTCGAGCGGTTGATCGCCTTGGTCAAGCGCACCGCGGGCGACGACCGTACACGGGTGCGGACCCGGCTCATCGAGCTGTTCGAACTCTTCGACCCGGCCGATCCCGAGGTGATCGCGGGCCGGCGCAAACTCGCCAACGCCCTGTACTAATCGTCGCCACTGCTGGAGATCTCCCTTTCGGCAATGTTCGTGATCTCCCAGCAGGCCTCGGCGGAAGGCGTCAGGAGGACAGCGGCGGCGCCGTCGGGGGTTCCTGGACGACGGGCGCTTCGGCGTGGACCGGTTCGAACCACAGTGCCGACAGCGGCGGTAGCACCATCACCGCCGAGGCGGTCCGGCCGTGCCACGGCTCGTCGGTGGCCTCCACGGCCCCGTAGTTTCCGATCCCCGCGCCGTTGTAGTCGGCGGCGTCGGTGTTGAGCACCTCACGCCACGTCCCGGCATGCGGCAGACCCAACTGGTAGTGGGTGTGCTCGGCGCCGGAGAAGTTGAACACACACGCCAGTACCGAACCGTCGTCGCCGTAGCGGAGGAAGCTCAGCACGTTGTTGGTCGAATCGTTGGCGTCGATCCACGAGTACCCGTCCGGGCTGGTGTCGTGTGACCACAGCGCCCGGTGGCTGGTGTAGATCCTGTTCATATCGGAGACCATCCGCAGGATGCCGCCCGAGTAGCTGTTCTCGTCGAGTTGGTACCAGTCGACGCCGCGCTCCTCCGACCACTCCGCGCGCTGGCCGAACTCCTGGCCCTGGAACAGCAACTGCTTACCGGGATGCGCCCACTGGTAGGCGAGCAGCTGCCGCACGCCTGCGGCCTTGCGGTGGTCGTCGCCGGGCATCCGTCCCCACAGCGTGCCCTTACCGTGCACCACCTCGTCGTGGCTGATCGGCAGCACGTAGTTCTCGCTGAACGCGTAGAGCATCGAGAACGTCATCTCGTGGTGGTGGTAGCTGCGGTGGATGGGGTCGCGGCTGACGAACGCCAATGTGTCGTTCATCCAGCCCATGTTCCATTTCATCGAGAAACCCAACCCGCCCAGGTTCGTCGGACGGGTCACGCCGGGCCACGACGTCGACTCCTCGGCGATGGTCACGATGCCGGGGCTGGCCTTGTGTACGGTGGCGTTCATCTCCTGCAGGAACTGCACCGCTTCGAGGTTCTCCCGGCCGCCGTAGACGTTCGGCGTCCAGCTGCCCTCGGGCCGCGAGTAGTCCAGGTAGAGCATCGAGGCGACGGCGTCCACGCGTAGCCCGTCGAGGTGGAACTCCTGCAGCCAGTACAGCGCGTTGGCAACCAGGAAGTTGCGCACCTCGGCCCGGCCGAAGTCGAAAACGTATGTGCCCCAGTCCAACTGTTCACCGCGGCGGGGGTCGGCGTGTTCGTAGAGTGCGGTGCCGTCGAACCGGCCCAGCGCCCACGCGTCTTTCGGGAAATGCGCGGGCACCCAGTCGACGATCACCCCGATGCCGGCTTGGTGCAGTCGGTCGACGAGATAGCGGAACTCATCGGGGGTGCCAAGGCGTGACGTAGGCGCGTAGTAGGACGTGACCTGATAACCCCACGAACCCCCGAAGGGATGCTCGGCGACGGGCAGCATCTCGACATGGGTGAACCCGTGTTCGACGACGTACTCGGTCAGCTGGTCGGCCAGCTCCATATACGACAGGCCGGGCCGCCACGACATGAGGTGGACCTCGAGGGTGCTCATCGGCTCGAACACCGCGTTCTGGGCGGCGCGCCGCGTCATCCACGCGTCGTCGCTCCACGTGTAGGTGCTGGTGGTGACCCGCGATGCGTTCTGCGGCGGCACTTCGGTCGCGAAGGCCATGGGGTCGGCCCGCTCGCTGACCACGCCGTCGGCGCCGTGGATGCGGAGCTTGTAGAGCCCGTCGACCGGGAAGTCCGGCCAGAACAGCTCCCACACACCGGTCGAACCGAGGACGCGCAGTTGTGCCTCGTTCCCGTCCCAGTGGTTGAAGTCGCCGATCAGCTGCACGCCCTTGGCGTTGGGCGCCCATACCGCGAAGGAGACGCCTTCGACGACGCCGTCGGGGGTTTCGAAGGTGCGCGGATGCGCCCCGAGCACCTCCCACAACCGTTCGTGGCGGCCCTCGGAGAACAGGTGCAGATCCATCTCGCCGAGCGTGGGCAGGAACCGGTACGCGTCGGCGGTGCGGTGGATGTGCGGCTGGTCGCCGCCGTGGTCGCCGCCGTGGTCGCCGCCGTGGTCGCCGCCGTGGTCGTAGCCGACCTCGAGGCGGTAGTCGATCAGGCCGGTGAACGGCAGCGTCACGGCGAACAGGCCGGCTTCGAGATGGGTGAACACATGGCGTTCACCGCCGACGACGGCCGCGACCTCGGTCGCGTGCGGACGGTAGGCCCGGATCACGGTGTGGTCGTCGAATTCGTGCGCTCCGAGGATCGAATGCGGGTCGTGGTGTTCACCGGCGAGCAACCGGTTCAGTTCGGCGGTGTGCGGCCGCAGGTGCGGGCTGGGGATCACCGCGGTGTCTTTGGGCAGTCCTGTTGTCTTGGCCATGCGTGTGTTCACTCCCTACGCAGTAGGTTGAGTCGTTGGTCGGCGGGCACCTGGGGCATGTTGAGCACGTGCGCGACCGCCCTGGCGGGTTCGATGCGCACGTAGTTCGACTGTCCCCACTGGTATTCCTCTCCGGTGATCTCGTCGCGCACCCGGAACCCGTCGTAAGGCTCCATGCCCAAAGCGGGCAGGTCCAACCACAATATGGCCTCTTCGGGCCCGAACGGGTTGAGCGTGACCACGACGAGGACCTGGTCACCGGTGGTCGGGTCGAACTTGCTGTAGGCCAGGATGGCGTCGTTGTCGGGGTAGTGGAACGTGATGGTCCGCAGCTCGTGCAGCGCCGGATGCACCCGCCGAATGTCGTTGAGCTGGGTGATGAACGGTTCCAGTGACTCACCGTCGGCCAAGGCGGCCTCGAAGTCGCGTGGACGCAGTTCATACTTCTCCGAGTTGAGGTACTCCTCGCTGCCTTCCCGCACCGGTCGGTGTTCGAACAGTTCGTAACCGGAGTAGACTCCCCACACCGAACTCATCGTGGACGCCAGCACCGCGCGGATCGCGAACATGCCGGGGCCGCCGTGCTGAAGGCTCTCATGCAGGATGTCGGGGGTGTTGACGAACAGGTTGGGCCTTGCGTAATCGGCGTGTTCGGCGATCTGCCTGCCGAATTCGGTCAACTCGCTCTTCGACGTACGCCAAGTGAAGTACGTATAGGATTGCGTGTACCCGAGTTTCGCCAGCCCGTACAGTCGGGCCGGCCGGGTGAATGCCTCGGCCAGGAACAGTACGTCCGGATCCTCGTTCTTGATCTCCCCGATCAGCCACGCCCAGAAGTTGGGTGGTTTGGTGTGGGGGTTGTCGACGCGAAAGACCTTGACGCCGTGAGAGATCCAGAATCGGACCACCCGCAGAACCTCTATGTACAACCCCGTCGGGTCGTTGTCGAAGTTCAGCGGATAGATGTCCTGGTACTTCTTCGGCGGGTTCTCCGCGTAGGCGATGGTGCCGTCGGGCAGCACGGTGAACCACTCCGGATGCTCGCGCGCCCACGGATGGTCCGGCGCACACTGCAGCGCGAGGTCGAGCGCCACCTCGAGGCCTTCGTCACGGGCCGCGGCGACGAAGTCGTCGAAGTCCTCGATGGTGCCCAACGCCGGGTGCACGGCGTCGTGGCCGCCCTCGTCGCTGCCGATCGCCCACGGTGACCCCACGTCGTTCGGGCCTGCGGTCTCGCTGTTGTTCGGGCCCTTGCGGTTCACCTTGCCGATCGGGTGGATCGGTGGGAGGTAGACCACGTCGAAGCCCATCCGGGCGATCCGGGGCAGCGCCTTGGTGGCGGTGGCGAACGTGCCGTGCACGGGGTGGCCCTGGTTGTCCCAGCCGCCGGTGGAGCGGGGGAAGAACTCGTACCAGGAGCCGAAGCGGGCCAGCGGGCGGTCCACCCAGACGCCGTATTGCTCACCGCGCGTGACCAATTCGCGCAGCGGATACTGGTCGAGCAGTGCGGTGACGTCGGCCGACAGCGCCTGCCCCGCCCGGTAGAACGGATCGCCGGGCTCACGCAGTCGTTCGACCGCCTGCGCCAGCGGGTAGCGGTCCTGACGGGGGACACCGGTGGCGGCGCGCTCCAACAGTCGCGCGCCCACGAGCAGATCGTTGTCCAGCTCCGACTCGCTCTGGCCGGCGTCGAGTTTGGCGATCACGTTGTGGCGCCAGCTGGCGATCGGATCACCCCAGCCGTCGACGCGATAGGTCCACAACCCGACCGCGTCCGGTACGAAGTGCCTGTGGAAGACATCCGGCGTGCCGCCCTGGCGCATCGGCAGCGCCTGCGGCTTCTTCCGCGGCGAGGGATTGACGACCTCGTCGATCGGCACGGCCTCGGTGGTGCTCACCCGGCCGACCGGAGCGTCGGCGAGTTCGGGATAGGACGTGCCGTGATAGCGCACCACCAGCGTCGCGGAGACGGCTTCGTGACCCTCGCGCCACACCGTGGCGCTCACCGGCACCACCTCACCCACCACCGCTTTGGCCGGATACCTGCCGCCGGATACCACGGGCGCGACGTCATCGATTACGATACGGCCGACCACCACCACTCCTCTTCGAATCGGCGCGACCACCAGCATCGTCGATGTGGCCACTGTGTCGGTTGGTTCTGTCTCGGTCGTTTCTCGTAGGTCCTTCTCCGCGCCCTATACCCACCGTAGTGCGCGGCCCAACCCGAAGCCGGCCAAGGAATCGGCGAGGGCTGCGGCGCTCGGAGAAATCAGTAAGGTAAACCCTCGTGAAAGCCCTGCGCCGGTTCACTGTCCGAGCCCACCTTCCCGATAGGCTTGCTGCGCTGGAGCGGCTTTCGATCAACCTCCGCTGGTCGTGGGACGAACCGACCCAGGATCTGTTCGCCGACATCGACCCGAAACTGTGGCAGCAGATCGGCTGCGACCCGGTCGCGCTGCTCGGTGGTGTGAAGCCGGGCCGGCTCGACGAACTCGCCGGCGACGAGTCGTTCGTGCGCCGACTCGACGGGCTGGCCGCCGATCTCGACGACTACCTGAGCCGGCCGCTGTGGTATCAGCAGCAGCTCGAACAGGGTGGGGTGCTGCCCAACGGGGTCGCGTACTTCTCGATGGAGTTCGGCGTGGCCGAGGTGCTGCCGAACTATTCCGGAGGTCTGGGCATCCTTGCCGGCGATCACCTCAAGTCCGCGTCCGACCTCGGGCTGCCACTGATCGCTGTCGGGTTGCACTACCGCTCCGGCTACTTCCGGCAGTCATTGACCGCCGACGGCTGGCAGCACGAGAACTATCCGTCGCTGGATCCGCAGGGGCTGCCGCTGCGTCTGTTGACCGACGCCGACGACAACCAGGTCATCGTCGAACTCGAGCTGCCCGAGGACGCCACCCTGCGCGCACGGGTCTGGGTGGCGCAGGTCGGGCGGATTCCGTTGCTGCTGCTCGACTCCGACATCCCGGAGAACGAACACGAACTGCGCAGTGTCACCGATCGCCTCTACGGCGGCGATCAGGAGCACCGGATCAAACAGGAGATTCTCGCCGGTATCGGTGGTGTCCGGGCGATCCGTGCGTACACCGAGGTGGAGGGGTTGCCCTCACCGGAGGTGTACCACATGAACGAGGGCCACGCTGGATTCCTCGGGGTGGAGCGCATCCGCGAATTGATCGACGCCGGACTGGATTTCGACACCGCGCTCACCGTCGTACGGTCATCGACGGTGTTCACCACGCACACCCCGGTGCCCGCGGGTATCGACCGGTTCCCGGTGGAGATGATCAAGCGGTACTTCGGCGGCTCGCACCTCCTGCCGGGGGTGCCGCTGGACCGGATCGTCGGGTTCGGCGCCGAGGACGATCCGTCGAAGTTCAACATGGCCCACATGGGTCTGCGACTGGCCCAGCGGGCCAACGGCGTCTCACTGCTGCACGGACAGGTCAGCCGGGAGATGTTCAACGAACTCTGGCCCGGGTTCGACCCGAACGAGGTGCCGATCGGCTCGATCACCAACGGTGTGCACGCCCCCACGTGGGCCGCGCCGCAGTGGCTCGAACTCGGTCGCGGACTCCTCGGCAGCCACGATCTCGGATTGCTGTGGGAGACCGACACGTGGGAACGCCTGCAGGAGGTGGATCCGGGTCACCTGTGGCGGATCCGTTCGCAGCTGCGCCGGGCGCTGGTCGACGACGTCCGCGCACGGCTGCGCCGGTCCTGGCTGGAGCGCGGCGCCGCCGAGGCTGAATTGAATTGGATCGCAACCGCATTCGACCCGGACGTGCTGACGATCGGGTTCGCGCGCCGAGTGCCCACCTACAAGCGGTTGACGCTGATGCTGCGCGATCCGGCGCGGCTGGAGAAACTGCTGCTCGACAAGGACCGGCCGGTGCAGCTGATCGTCGCGGGTAAGTCCCACCCCGCCGACGACGGCGGCAAGGCGCTCATCCAGCAGGTGGTCCGGTTCGCCGACCGTCAGGACGTCCGCCACCGAATCGCGTTCCTGCCGGACTACGACATGTCGATGGCGAGGCAGCTGTACTACGGATGCGACGTGTGGCTGAACAACCCGCTGCGCCCGCTGGAGGCGTGCGGTACGTCGGGGATGAAGAGCGCGCTCAACGGCGGGTTGAACCTGTCGATCCGCGACGGCTGGTGGGACGAGTGGTTCGACGGTGAGAACGGGTGGGAGATCCCGACCGCCGACGGACTGGCCGACGAGGCCCGCCGCGACGATCTGGAGGCTGCCGCGCTCTACGACCTCGTCGAACAATCGGTGGCCCCCAAGTTCTACGAGCGCGACGAGCACGACATCCCGATCCGTTGGGTCGAGATGGTCCGTCACACCCTCAAGGTGCTCGGCCCGAAGGTGCTGGCGTCCCGCATGGTCCGCGACTACACCGAGAAGTACTACGCGCCCGCCACGCAGTCGCTGCGGCGCACCGTCGAGGACGCCGACGGGGTGACGTTCGGTGCGGCGAGCGAACTGGCCGACTACCGGCGCCGCGTGCAGGCCGCATGGCCGAAGGTTGAGATCACCGACGTGGACAGCTCCGGACTGCCCGACACCCCGCTGATCAACTCCGAGTTGACGTTGACCGCGACGGTGGCGCTGGCCGGTCTGCGGCCCGACGAGGTGTCCGTACAGGCGGTGCTGGGCCGTGTCGACGCGAGTGACACGTTGCTCGATCCGGTGACGGTGCCGATGGAGCACACCGGCACCGCCGACGGCGGTAGCGAGGTCTTCGCGACGACGACGCCGTTGCCGGTGGCCGGACCGGTGGGCTACACCGTTCGGGTGCTACCGCATCATCGGCTGCTGGCCGCTGACAACGAGCTCGGCCTGGTCGCGCTGGCGTGAGCCTGATCCGCGAGGTCGCCGACGGCCCCGGCGCCGCCGACCCGCCGACGGGCGTCCTCGAGGTCGGATATGACATCCGTTGCGGCATCGACATGAGCATGTCCAAGACGGCGTGTCGCTGACCGGGGTCGCGGGGCACCACACCAAGGTCGTCTGACCGGTCGGCTGAGCCTCACGGGAAGCGGGCCAGGCACCGCTGTTCGTCGCCGAGCACCCCGGCCCGGAAGGCGTCGATCCGGGAGAACCCCGACGGCACCGAATCGCCGTTGACGTCGCTGGCGGCCAGCCCGTTGGTCAGGATGCCCGACACCGCCTCGTCGAGGTCGCCGGCGGTCAGCGCGATGGTGCCGCCGTCGGGGGTGGTGACGTCGCGCGACAGCAACGTGGTGGAGACCCCCGTCAGGCACGCCGTGCGCAGCGCCGCCTCGGCGGTGTCGAGCACCAGACCCTGCTCGTGCTGCACCGCCTGCAGATATCGCGACATCAACACCGAGTACGCCGTGTTGTCCCCGTTCGCCAGCCCGTTGGTGTCGACCTCCTCCTGCGGGGCGCCCATGATCTGCAGTTCGGCGAGGTCGACGACGAGCCTGCCGGTGGCCGGGCAGTAGGACACCGGCGGGCTCGGGCGCGCGTCCGGGCAGGTCCGCGCAGCCTCCGCGGTGAAGTCGAGTTGCGGCGGGCGGGCGGGCTCGAACGTGACGGTCAGCGCGTCGACGACCGAACGTACGGACTCGGCGGTGACGGGCAGTTCGCCGGTCTGGTCCTCGGCGAGCAGCACCGGGAGATCGCCGCGGCGCTGGCCGATCTCGCGCAGGTCGATCGCCGCGCACGACGCCGGGCCGTCGGTGAAGCCGAACTGGAAGGCCGAGACGCGTTCGAACGCCGAACCGTGTTCGTCGAGCGCGGCGAACAGATCGCCCTCGCTGAACAACGGGTCGCGGAACGCGATGACGGCCGACAACACACCGTTGAGACCGTCGGCGGTGCTCAGGGTGAAGCGCGGCGACGACCCCTCGGCCACCCAGCGCATGTAGGCTCCGGCGAAGCAGTCCGCCTGCTGTTCGGACACCAGCACCGGGGTGTCGGGATCGTTGAGCTCGGCCTGGCGCACGATCGTGTGCCCGTACTCGTGGGCGAGCACCATCGCCACACCCATGTCCCCGTTCGCGGCCCGCAATGCGGGCAGCAGTTCACCACGGTCCCACCCGATCGTGTTCTCCTCGAGGCAGAACCCGGCGTTGACCAGGCCGATGGTGTCGATGCCGCAGAACATCCCGTCGAATTCCCCTGAGTTCCAGGACATCAGCGTCTCGATCGGGGTGAACTGGTGACCGGCGAACGTCTCCGGGTACGCCTGCCCCCAGAACTCCTCGACGTCGCTGACCGCCGCCGCGGCGAGCGCGTCGATCTCACCGTCGTCGGAGCCCACGACGGCGCGGCCGGGGGGCTCGGCGTCGGGGCGCAGACCCGTCGGCCCGTCGGTGGCCACCATGCCGGCCACCCGGAACGGGTCGTCGAACACCGATACGGGACGGCCCTGCAGGGTGGTCGAGCAGCCGGCGACCACCAGCACCGCCGCTGCGGTGACCCGGACAACGAACACCCGCCGTCGGCTCATGCTGGCGCCTTTCCGTGTTACTTCGTTCGAAGGATAGTGACGTCAGGACCCGGCGCGGAGGCGTTCGAGCGCCGCGCACACCCGGGCCGGGTCGGTGGTGGCCCAGAACGGCGGCAGCGAGGCGCGCAGGTAACCGCTGTAGCGGGCGGTCGCCATGCGCGAGTCCAGGACCGCGACCACACCGCGGTCGTCGGTGCGGCGCAGCAACCGCCCCGCTCCCTGGGCGAGCAGCAGCGCGGCGTGCGAGGCCGCGACGGCCATGAAACCGTTGCCGCCGTGTGCGGTGACCGCACGCTGCCGGGCCGTCAGCAATGGGTCGTCGGGCCGCGGGAACGGGATCCGGTCGATCAGCACCAGCGACAGCGACGGCCCCGGCACGTCGACGCCCTGCCACAGCGACAGCGTGCCGAACAGAGAGGTCTGCGGATCGTCGGCGAACCGCTCCACCAGCGCCGAGGTGGTGTCCTCGCCCTGGCACAGCACCGGGGTGTCGAGGCGTTCACGCATCACCTCCGCGGCGGCCTTCGCCGCCCGCATGGAGGAGAACAGGCCCAGCGTGCGGCCGCCCGCGGCGGTGATCAGCGCCTCGACCTCCGTGAGCTGTTCGGCCGAACCCGCCCCGTCCCGGCCGGGCGGCGGCAGATGGGCGGCGACGTAGAGGATCCCGGCCTTGGCGTGTTCGAACGGTGAGCCGACGTCGAGCCCGTGCCACTTGGTGTCGGCCAGCCCCCACGCCCGGGCCATCGCCTCGAAGTTGCCGCCCACGGTGAGCGTCGCCGACGTCAGCACCGTGGTCGCGTGCTCGAACAGCCGGGCGCACAGCAGGCCGGCCACCGACAGCGGCGCCACCCGCAGGATCGCGCTGACCGAACCGGGTCCGCCCTCGTGGTCCAGCCACACGACGTCGACGCGGTCGGGGATGGCGGGCACGAAGGAGTCCAGGATCCGGTCGATGGTGTCGCTGACATCGGTCAGTGCGGTCACCGCCTCGGCGCGCGCAGCGGCGGCCTTCGGATCACCCGGCGCGGTGTCGATCGCCGACCGCGCCCGGTCGGCCGCGTCGCGCAGCGCGGTCAGATAGGTGGCCAGCTCGTCGTCGAGACGATCGATGCGTCCGGGGGTGCCGTCGTGGACGGCCGACGACACGGTGGCGACGGCGGCCTCCAGCCGATCCGCGAGTTCGCCCTCGACCAGCCGGGCCGCCCGGCGATGGGCGATGCCCAGCGAGGTGGCCGACAGTTCCCCGGTCGCCACCGACGTCACCCGGTCGGCGAGCTCGTGGGCCTCGTCGATCACCACCGCGCTGTGTTCGGGCAGCACCGCGGCATCGGACATCGCGTCGATCGCCAGCAGCGCGTGGTTGGTCACCACCACGTCCACATCGGCGGCCTTCCCGCGGGCCTTCTCGGCGAAGCAGTCGGTGCCGTACGGGCACCGGGTGACGCCGATGCACTCCCGGGCCGAGACGCTGACCTGACGCCACGACCGGTCGGGGACGCCGGGCCGCAGTTCGTCGCGGTCGCCGGTCTCGGTGTCCGAGGACCATGTGGTCAGCCGCTGCACGTCTCGGCCCAGGGCGGTGGCCGCGACCGCGTCGAAGAGCCCTTCCTGGGGCCGGTCGTCGGGGGCGGTGCCGATGCCGGTGCTGCCGTTGTGGATCTTGTTGAGGCAGAGATAGTTCCCGCGGCCCTTGAGCAACGCGAACTGCGGTCGGCGCGGCAGCGACCCGCTCAGGGCGTCGGCGAGGCGGGGCAGGTCGCGGTCGACCAGCTGGCGCTGCAGGGCGATCGTGGCGGTCGACACCACGATCGGTTCGCCAACGGCGATCGCGTGGGCGATCGCGGGCACGAGGTAGGCCAGCGACTTGCCGGTGCCCGTGCCGGCCTGCACCGCCAGGTGCCGGCCGGTGTCGAACGCAGTCGCCACGGCCCTGGCCATCTCGACCTGCCCGGGCCGCTCGGCACCGCCCAGCGCCGCGACGGCCGCGGCCAACAGATCGGTGACGCGTTCGCCGGAGTCCCCGTGACCCGTGGCCACTCCTAGGGTCGCCCGGCGCCGCGGACAGGGGCCATCATGCGGGTCGGGATCGCCGGTTCGCCGCGGGAGAGTTTCAGACCGTCCCACGGCAGGCTGTGCAGCCCGGCGACGACCCGCTCACGCGACGCGGCGAGATCGACGTCGCCGACCGGTTCACCGTCGCGGACCAGCGGCACCGTCAACGGGCGCAGGTCGTAACCGGCGGTGGTGTCGGGTGGGGAACCGAACGGGTGCACCACCTCCTCGACGATGGTGCCGGACGGTTTCGTCAGCCGGCTCGCCTGTTTGCGTCCGCCGCGGGATTCCTTGTGGCTGCTGCGTTTCTCGACCGGCAGGCCGTCGACCTCGACGAGCTTGTAGACCATGCCCGCCGTCGGTGCGCCGGAGCCGGTGACCAGCGAGGTGCCGACTCCGTAGATGTCGACAGGTTCGGCGCGCAGTGCCGCGATCGCGAACTCGTCGAGGTCGCCGGACACCACGATGCGGGTCCCGGTCGCGCCGAGGCCGTCGAGTTGGGCACGCACCTGGCGGGCCAGCACACCGAGGTCGCCGGAGTCGATGCGCACCGCACCCAACCGCGGACCGGCCACCCCGACGGCGTTGGCGACGCCTGCGGTGATGTCGTAGGTGTCGACCAACAGCGTGGTGCCCACGCCCAGGGCGTCGACCTGGGCCCGGAATGCGGCCACCTCGTCGGGGCCGTCGGCGGTGGTGTGCAACAGCGTGAAGGCGTGGGCGCTGGTCCCCATGGCGGGCACCCCGTAACGGCGCTGTGCCTCGAGATTCGAGCTGCTGGCGAATCCCGCCAGATAGGCCGCCCGGGCGGCGGCCACCGCCGCCTGCTCATGGGTGCGCCGCGACCCCATCTCGATGAGCGGTCGGCCCTCGGCCGCGGCGGCCATCCGGGCGGCGGCCGCGGCGATCGCGCTGTCGTGGTTGAAAATCGACAGCGCCAGCGTCTCGAGCACCACACACTCGGCGAACGTGCCGTGCACCGACAGCACCGGCGAGCCGGGGAAGTACAGTTCGCCCTCCGGGTAGCCGTCGATGTCGCCGCCGAAGCGGTACCCGCCGAGGTAACCGAGGGTCTCGTCGTCGAGGAAGTCGTCGACGGCGGCCAGCGCCGTCTCGTCGAAGGTGAACGCGCGCAACGCCTCGACCAGGCGGGCGGTACCCGCCACCACGCCGTACCGGCGACCGTCGGGCAGCCTGCGGGCGAAGATCTCGAACGTCGCGCGCCGGTGTGCGGTCCCGTCGCTCAGGGCGGCTGCCAGCATCGTCAGCTCGTATTTGTCGGTCAGCAGCGCGGCTGTCACAGCTGCCACCGTAACCCGGCTGGCCGCCCCGGTATCCTGACGGCATGGTCACACCGGCGAAAGCCCCGGGAACCCGCGAGCAGCGAGACGTGGCCACGGTGCCGGATCAGGACGAGGCCAGCGACGCACCGTGGGTGACCATCGTCTGGGACGACCCGGTGAATCTCATGACCTACGTGACCTACGTCCTGCAGAAGCTGTTCGGGTACAGCGAACCGCACGCCACCAAGCTGATGCTGCAGGTGCACAACGAGGGCAAGGCCGTCGTATCGGCGGGCAGCCGGGAGTCCATGGAGGTCGACGTGTCCAAGCTTCACGCCGCGGGGCTGTGGGCGACCATGCAGCAGGACCGCTGACGGGGACGCTGGAGTGCGCAAATGGAAGCGTGTGCAGACGGCCGACGGCGCGAGGTTCCGGTCCGCGCTGGAACCGCACGAGGCCGCGCTGCTGCAGAGTCTGGTCAGCTCGGTGAAGGGCATGCTCGACGAACGTGAATTATCCGCTCCCGCAGACGAACTCGAGGACATCACCGGGATGCGCACGGGGCACACCGGACCGCCGCAGGATGCCACGATGAAACGGCTGCTACCGGACTTCTTCCGCGCAGCCACCGATCACCCGACCGGGTCCGGCACCGCTGAGAGCCTCAACAGTGCGTTGCGCAGCCTGTACGAACCGGAGATCCTGGCCGTCAAACGGGCTGCGGCACAACGTCTACTGGACACCCTGCCGGCCGGCGGCGGGCGGTTCGAGCTCACCGAGGACGATGCGAACGCCTGGGCCGCCGCCGTCAACGACGTCCGGCTGGCCCTGGGGACGATGCTGGACATCGACGCCACGGGCAGCGACGAACTGCCGCCGGACCACCCGATGGCCGGACACGTGGACGTGTACCAGTGGCTGACGGTGCTGCAGGAGTACCTCGTGCTCAGCCTCGTCGGGAAACCCCTGCGATGAGCGGATCGATCACCGACGTCGCGGGCATCCTCGTCGGCCACCACGACCGGTTGGACGCCGACGCCGCGCTGGGCAGCGGGTGGGCCGGCGGCACCACGGTCGTGCTCACCCCGCCCGGCACCGTCGGCGCCGTCGACGGCCGCGGCGGTGCGCCGGGCACGCGCGAGACCGATCTGCTCGATCCGAGCAATTCGGTGCGCCATGCCGACGCGGTCGTGCTCACCGGCGGCAGCGCCTACGGACTGGCCGCCGCCGACGGCGTGATGACGTGGCTCGAGGAACAGGGCCGCGGGGTGGCGCTCGACGGCGGTGTGGTGCCGATCGTGCCCGCCGCGGTGATCTTCGATCTGCCGGTCGGCGGCTGGGCGTGCCGGCCGACCGCGGACTTCGGCTACGCCGCCGCCGTGAGCGCCGGTGCCGACGTCGCGGTGGGGACCGTCGGCGCGGGAGTCGGGGCGCGGGCCGGGGTCCTCAAGGGCGGGGTGGGAACGGCCTCGGTGGTCCTCGACGGGGGGGTTGCGGTCGGTGCGATCGTCGTCGTCAACTCGGCCGGCGAGGCCTTCGACACCGCGACCGGACTGCCGTGGATGGCCGAGTACCGGCGTGAATTCGGGCTCGTCGACCCGCCCGCCGACCAGATCGCGGCCTACGCGGGCCGCCATCGGGAGCTCAGCCCGCTCAACACCACGATCGCCGTGGTCGCCACCGACGCCGCGCTCAGCCCGGCGGGCTGCCGCCGGGTGGCGGTCGCCGCGCACGACGGGCTGGCCCGCACCCTGCGGCCGTGTCACACCCCGCTCGACGGGGATACGGTGTTCGCACTGGCCACCGGTGCCGTCGAGGTACCGCCGGACCCCACCACACCGGCGTCGATGTCACTCGAGGTGCCGCTGACGACGGCGATCGGGGCGGCCGCGGCCGACTGTCTGGCCCGCGCCGTGATGGTCGGCGTGCTGGCCGCCGAGGGGGCGGCCGGAATACCGACGTACCGGGACCTGTTGCCCGGAGCGTTCGGGTGAGAACTCCGTGCAGCGATGGGGGGGTGCAGTGCTGGTGATCCGTACCGATCTGGTCGACGCCATGGTTGCGCACGCCCGCTTCGACCATCCGGACGAGGCGTGCGGCATCATCGCCGGGCCGGAGGGGTCCGACCGGCCCGAGCGGCACATCGCGATGCTCAACGCGGAGCGGTCGCCGACATTTTACCGGTTCGACTCGGGCGAGCAGCTCAAGGTGTGGCGCTCGATGGACGAGACCGACGAAGTGCCGGTGGTGATCTACCACTCGCATACCGGCACCGAGGCCTACCCGAGCCGTACCGACATCGCGCTGGCGTCCGAACCCGACGCCCATTACGTGCTGGTGTCCACCCGCGACCCGGACGAACACGAACTGCGCAGCTACCGCATCGTCGACGGCGTGGTGAGCGAAGAGCCCGTCAAGATCGTCGACACCTACTGAGAACACGCTTACTGAGGATCAAAGGAGTCCGTCACATGACCGTTTCGGTGTCCATCCCGACCATCCTGCGCACCCACACCGGCGGTGAGAAGCGCGTCAGCGCGTCCGGCGGCACCCTCGCCGACGTCATCGGCGACCTCGAGGCCAACTACTCCGGCATCTCCGAACGGCTCGTCGACCCCGACAAGCCGGGCAAGCTGCACCGGTTCGTCAACATCTACGTCAACGACGAGGACGTGCGCTTCTCGGGTGGACTCGACACTCCGATCTCCGACGGGGACTCGGTGACGATCCTGCCCGCCGTGGCAGGTGGGTGACCTTGGCGCGTTACGACTCGGTGCTCGAGGCCCTCGGCAACACCCCGCTGGTGGGGTGCCCGCACCTGTCGCCGAGATGGGATGACGACGAGCACGGTCCGCATGTACGGCTGTGGGCCAAACTCGAGGACCGTAACCCGACCGGTTCGATCAAGGACCGGCCCGCGCTGCGGATGATCGAACGGGCCGAGCGCGACGGGCTGCTGCAGCCCGGCTCGACGATCCTCGAACCCACGAGCGGCAACACCGGGATCTCGCTGGCGATGGCCGCGTTGCTCAAGGGCTACCGGCTGATCTGCGTGATGCCGGAGAACACCTCGATCGAGCGCAGGCAACTGCTCGAACTCTACGGCGCCCGCGTCATCTTCTCGCCGGCCGAAGGCGGTTCCAACACCGCCGTCGCGTACGCCAGGGAGCTGGCGGCAGCCAACCCCGAATGGGTGATGCTCTACCAGTACGGCAACCCCGCGAACGCCGATGCGCACTATTACGGCACCGGGCCCGAACTGCTCGCCGACCTGCCCGAGATCACCCATTTCGTCGCGGGTCTCGGCACCACCGGAACGCTGATGGGCACCGGCCGATTCCTGCGCGAGAAGGTGCCGGGTGTGCAGATCGTGGCCGCCGAGCCGCGCTACGGCGAAGGCGTCTACGCGCTGCGCAACATCGACGACGGCTTCATCCCCGAGCTGTACGACCCCGACGTGCTGACCACCCGGTTCTCCGTGGGGTCGTTCGACGCGATAAAGCGGACCCGCGAACTGGTGACCAAGGAGGGGATCTTCGCGGGCATCTCGACCGGGGCGATCCTGCACGCGGCGCTGGGGATGGCGGCCAAGGCGTTCAAGTCGGGTGAGCGCGCCGACATCGCGTTCACCGTGTGTGACGCCGGCTGGAAGTATCTGTCGACCGGTGCGTACACCGGTAGTCTCGATGACGCAGAGGACGCGTTGGAAGGGCAGGTATGGGCGTGACGGGCCCGGGGTATCCCGCAACGGGTCGGCCCGCGCCTCAGAAGCGGCCCGCCTGGATCGTCGGCGGCGCCACGATCGTCAGCTTCGTCGTCCTGCTCTACGTCATCGAGCTGGTCGATTCGCTCACCGGTCACCGGCTCGACGAGAACGGCATCCGCCCGCTGGAGACCGACGGCCTGTGGGGCATCGTCTTCGCACCGCTGCTGCACGCCGACTGGCAACACCTGCTCGCCAACACCGGTCCCGCGCTGGTGCTCGGGTTCCTCATGACGCTGGCCGGGCTGTCCCGGTTCATCTACGCGACGGCCATCGTGTGGGTCCTCGGCGGCCTCGGCACCTGGCTGATCGGGAACGTCGGGACGCACTGCCCCTATGTCGGTGTGCGCTGCGAGGTCAACCACATCGGTGCGTCCGGCCTGATCTTCGGCTGGCTGGCCTTCCTCATCGTGTTCGGGTTCTTCACGCGTAAGGCCTGGGAAATCGTCGTCGGCGTCGTCGTGCTGTTCGTCTACGGCGGCATCCTGCTCGGCGTGTTGCCCGGCACCCCCGGGGTGTCCTGGCAGGGGCATCTGTGCGGTGCGGTCGCCGGGGTCGTCGCCGCCTACGTCCTGTCCAGTCCGGAACGCAAGGCCCGCGAACTGAGCCGTTCGCGGACCGTGCCGCCGTACCTGACGTCGTGACCGACGCGGTGGAAGATCGGCTGCGGCCCGTCGGGATCTTCGATTCCGGTGTCGGGGGGCTCACGGTCGCGCGGGCGATCATCGACCAGCTGCCCGACGAGGACACCGTCTACGTCGGTGACACCGGCAACGGGCCGTACGGTCCGCTGACGATTGCACAGATCCGCGCCCACGCCCTCGCGATCGGTGACGACCTCGTCGAGCGCGGCGTCAAGGCACTGGTGATCGCCTGCAACACGGCGTCGTCGGCGTGTCTGCGCGACGCCCGCGAGCGCTACGCGCCGGTGCCGGTTGTGGAGGTGATCCTGCCTGCGGTGCGCCGAGCGGTGGCCGCCACCCGCAACGGCCGCATCGGGGTGATCGGCACGGTGGCGACCATTGCGTCGGGTGCCTACCAGGACGCGTTCGCCGCCGCCCGCGACATCGAGGTCATCGGCGTCGCGTGTCCCCGGTTCGTCGACTTCGTCGAACGCGGTATCACCAGCGGACGCCAGGTCCTCGGACTGGCCGAGGGGTACCTCGAACCGCTGCAGCGCGCCGACGTCGACACCCTCGTGCTCGGGTGCACGCACTACCCGATGCTGTCGGGTCTGATCCAGCTCGCCATGGGCGAGCAGGTCACCCTGGTGTCCAGCGCGGAGGAGACCGCCAAGGATCTGCTGCGGGTGCTGACCGAACTCGACCTGTTGCGCCCGCATCCGGCCGATCCGGGGGCCACCCCGGCCACCCGGGTGTTCGAATCCACCGGCGACCCTGAGGCTTTCGCGACCCTGGCGACCCGCTTCCTCGGCCCGAGCCTGAACGGGGTACGGCCCGCGCAACGCCGCATCGACGCCTGAGGACCGCCGCACCCCGCGGCCGCGGACGGGAAACCCGGCGATGTTTTCGTCAACCGGGTAATGGGCATGGCAAGCTAGTGGGCGTGCGAATCACCGTACTCGGTTGCTCCGGCAGTGTGGTCGGGCCTGATTCGCCGGCGTCCGGATACCTGGTGACCGCACCCGACACCCCGCCGTTGGTGCTCGATTTCGGCGGCGGCGTGCTGGGCGCGCTGCAGCGCCACGCCGACCCCAACTCGGTGTACGTGCTTCTGAGCCACTTGCATGCCGACCACTGTCTGGACCTGCCCGGGTTGTTCGTATGGCGCCGGTACCACCCGTCGCCGGCCCCCGATCGCGGGGTGCTCTACGGACCGGCCAACACCTGGGCCCGCTTGGGCGCCGCATCCTCACCGGAGGTTGGCGAGATCGACGACATCTCCGACGTCTTCGACGTGCGGAACTGGTCGGACAACTCCGCCGTGCAGATCGGGGCGCTGTCGGTGCTGCCGCGCCTTGTGTGCCACCCCACCGAATCCTACGGGATGCGCCTCACCGATCCGTCGGGCGCGACGTTCGTCTACAGTGGCGACACCGCGTTCTGCGATCCGCTCATCGAACTCGCCTGCGGTGCCGATGTGTTCCTCTGCGAGGCGTCGTGGACGCATTCGCCGGACCACCCGCTCGGACTGCATATGTCGGGGACGGAGGCTGGGCGGGCGGCGGCGCTCGCCGGGGTCGGCGAACTGCTGCTCACCCACATCCCTCCGTGGACCTCGCGCGAGGACGTGATCAGCGAGGCGAAGGCGGAGTTCGATGGTCCTGTGCACGCCGTGGTGTGCAACGAGTCGTTCGACGTCAACCGCCGCTGACACAAGCGCCGACTCCCGGGCCACCCCGTCGGGGTCAGCGGTTAGGGTTGGCGCGTGTCCAGACGAGAAGACGGTCGGCTTGACGACGAGTTGCGTCCGGTGCGCATCACCCGCGGTTTCACCTCGCATCCCGCCGGTTCGGTGCTGGTCGAGTTCGGTGAGACCCGTGTGATGTGCACGGCCAGCGTCACCGAGGGGGTGCCGCGCTGGCGTAAGGGAACGGGGCAGGGCTGGCTCACCGCCGAGTACGCGATGCTGCCCGCCGCCACGCACGACCGCTCCGACCGCGAATCGGTCAAGGGCCGGGTCGGTGGCCGCACCCAGGAGATCAGCCGGTTGATCGGCCGGTCGCTGCGCGCGTGCATCGACCTGAATGCGTTGGGGGAGAACACGATCGCGATCGACTGCGATGTGCTGCAGGCCGACGGCGGCACCCGCACCGCGGCGATCACCGGTGCGTACGTCGCGCTCGCCGATGCGGTGACCTACCTCGCCGCGGCCGAGAAGCTGTCCGATCCGCGACCGCTGTCGTGTGCCATCGCGGCGGTCAGCGTCGGCGTCGTCGACGGCCGGATTCGCGTGGATCTGCCGTATTCGGAGGATTCGCGCGCCGAGGTCGACATGAACGTCGTCGCCACCGACACCGGCACGCTGGTGGAGATCCAGGGCACCGGTGAGGGGGCAACGTTCCCCCGCTCGACCCTGGACAAGCTGCTCGACCTCGCGCTCGCCTCGTGCGACCAACTGTTCGTCGTTCAGCGCGCAGCCCTCGATGCGCCGTATCCCGGTGCGCTCCCGGAGCCGAAGTCGCCGCCGAAGAAAGCGTTCGGAAGCTGACGGTCTTGGTCGACGTCCTGGTCGCCAGCCGCAACCGCAAGAAGCTGGCCGAGCTACGGCGGGTGCTCGACACCGCTGGCGTGTCCGGGCTGACCCTGCTCTCGCTCGACGACGTCGCACCGTTCGACGAGGCACCCGAGAGCGGGGCGACGTTCGAGGAGAACGCGTTGGCCAAGGCGCGCGACGCGTTCCGCGCGAGTGGCATCGCCACCGTCGCCGACGACTCCGGACTCGAGGTGGACGCGCTCAACGGAATGCCGGGGGTGCTGTCGGCGCGCTGGGCGGGTTTCGCCGGTGATGCCGCCGAGAAAGACGCTGCGAACACCGAGCTGCTGCTGCGCCAACTGCGCGACGTGCCCGACGAGCGGCGCGGCGCCGGTTTCGTTTCGGCGTGCGCGCTGGTCGACGATACCCACGACGTGGTGGTGCGCGGTGTGTGGCGCGGGGTGATCACCCGGGTGCCGCGCGGGGAGGGCGGGTTCGGCTACGACCCGGTGTTCCTGCCCGAGCACTCCGATCGCACGGCCGCCGAGTTGACGCCCGCCGAAAAAGACGCCGCGTCCCATCGCGGTCGTGCGCTCGCCCAGCTGGTCCCGGCGCTACGGGAGCTCGGCGGCTGAGATCACGCCGTCACAAAGTACGTGACGCGGCTGAGCGACGACATCGACAATGCGCGCCGGGGCGTCCGGCCGGTCACAGGCCGAAGCGCGCCTTGAGGTTCCTGGTCTGGTAGTGCTCGACGATGATGCCGAGCAGTGGGATCGTGCCTGCGAGCAGCACGCCGATGGTCTTGCCGGGCGGCCAGCGCACCTTCACCGCGAGGTTGGCGGTGAACAACAGGTAGGCGAAGTAGACCCAGCCGTGGATGGGCGCGACCAGCCACAGGAACGGCCAGTCCACTTTCACGATGTACTTGAGCACCATCTCCGCGCACAGCACGATCAGCCAGATACCCGTCGCCCAGGCCAGGATGCGGTAGTTGCGGACCGCCTTGGCGATGGTCTCGGTGGGCACTCCGGCGGGCGCGGTAGCGGGCGTCTCCGCTGCGGTCATGGTGTGGTCCTGCCTTCGTTGTCGGCTTCGGCGAGATCAGCAAGGTAGGCGTTGTACTCGCGCAGCACGGGGTCGTCGTCCTGGGCCGGGGCGACGGACGCCGTTGCGCGTTCGGGCAGCAGACCGGCGGGGATTTCGGTCAGGGCGCCGCGCGGATTCCGCTCGGGCGGGGCTTGTTCGTAGCGGACGAACGTGTAGTACGCGTACACGCAGAACCCGGCGAACATGGGCCATTGCAGCGCGTAGCCGAGGTTCTGGAACGAGCCCGACGTTGACTCCCAACGGGTCCACTGCCACCACGCCAGCGCAAGGCAGCCGACGGCGGCCGCCACGACCAGCAGGATCAGCGCCGGTCTCCTGCGCCGTGTAGTGGACACGGATCCACGGTACCTCGTGGTCTTCAGGGCGACGAACCGCTCCCGACGGCTCGGACGGTACGATGGCCACGCTGCGGGCGTGGCGAAATAGGTATACGCGCCGGCTTTAGGTGCCGGTGCTCGAAAGAGCGTGTGGGTTCGAGTCCCTCCGCCCGCACTCCGTGTCGCCGGGCCAGGCACCATGGCCTGGTGAGACTCCTCCGCCTGATCCCGCGAGCGCTCCTCGGCGCGGCGCTGATCGTGCTGCATCCGTGGCGGGTCCCGCTCTGGCTCACCGCTGCGGTCTTCGTGCTGGTGTTCCCTGCCAACCACTCCCAGTGCCTCACCCACACCGACGCGTTCGACCTCGACCGTGACCGCGCCGTCCGGTTGCTCTGTCAACCCGTGCTAGCCGTCTGGGCGTTGCGGTCGACCGGCGCCTGGGCAGCCTGGCGCCGGCGCACGTCAGTCGAGGAAAATCCGCATGTCCGGGCGTGACCGCGACGAGGCCGGCCGACCCCGCAACAGCCGCCCTCGTGATGCGCTCGGGCGGCCGCTGCCGCCGGGCAGCGAAGGTGTCGCGCGCATCCCCGACGATCTGCACCTGCGGCCGGCAGAGACGCTGGACTACGCGCAGCACCTGGTCGACGACGGACGCGCGTTCCACGCCCACGAAGTGCTCGAGGCGGCGTGGAGGGACGGCCCGGACCGCGAGAAGGCGCTCTGGCAGGGTCTCGCCCAGCTGATGGTCGGCATCACCCACGTGCAGCGGGGCAACATCGACGGTGCGCGGGCGCTGCTCCGCCGCGCCGTCGGAAGGCTGACGACGGCGCCGGCCACGCCCTACGGAATCGACGTCGCCGGTCTGATCGGTTACGCCGAGGCCGTGGAGGGTGATCTGGCCGCCGGTCGCGAGATCCCGGCGGATCGGCTGCGCCCCACACTCGTGGTGCACCAGTGCTGAAACGTCCAACCTGCTTACGCGGATAAGCGGTAGTCTCCCTCTCGCTCTGGAGAGTCAGAATCCGCGCCCGCACCCGCCGAGACCGAAGTCAATGCCGATCTGCCACGCGTCGGACGCTGTCGGCCGATCCGCGGCCCGGCAGGGCCTTTTCGCGGGCGCGGTCAGACCCGCATCCGCAGTGGACGATTGGCGGTCTCGCGCATGGTCAGGATGGTGACCAGCGAGATGACGGCGGCGACGACCAGATAGTAGGCGGGCGCGAGTTCGTTTCCGGTACGGTCGGTGATCCAGGTCGCGACATACGGTGCGGTACCGCCGAACAGAGCCACCGACGTGTTGTAGCCGATCGAGTAACCGCTGGAGCGCACCCGGGTCGCGAACAACTCCGCGCCGGCGGCCAGTGAGCCCGCGACGAACACCGCTTCCAGTGCTGACAGGCCGGTATGTCCGGCGATCGCGCCGAGCAGCGATCCGGTGTTGAACAGTGCGAACAACGGATAGGCGAGGACGGCGAAGCCCACGGCGCCCGCGATCAGCAACGGTTTGCGGCCGAGGCGGTCCGACAGCGCGCCGAGCGGGAGTATGAGCACCAGTCCGACCAGACTGGCCACGGTGATCGATAGGAAGGCATCGGTTTTGGTGAAGTCGAGTGTCTCGGTCATGTAGCTCGGCAGGTAGGTGAACACCGTGTAGAAGCCGACGTTGTGGATGATGACGAGCCCGGCGATCTGCAGGATCGGTTTCAACGAGGTGGTCACCGCATCCTTGAGCGGTGAGGTGGACACCTCGCCGGATTCCCTGAGCTCCTCGAAGTCCGGTGTGTCGCCCAGCCGCAACCGGATGTAGAGGCCGACGGCGCCCAGCACGCCGGCGATGAGGAACGGGATGCGCCACCCGTAGGTGTCCATCGCCGAGCCGCCGAGCACCGCCTCGAGCGCGGTGACCGTCAACGACCCGAACAGGAACCCGACCACGACCGACCACACCAGGAAGCTGACGACGAACCCGCGGTGCCGGTCGGGCGCGAACTCCGCGAGATAGCAAGCGCCGCTACCGTATTCGCCGCCCGCGGAAAATCCCTGCAGGCACCGCAGCACGAGCAACAGCAGCGGGGCGGCGACACCGATGGCGTCGTAGCTCGGCAGCAGGCCGATCGCGACCGTCGACGCCGACATCAGCAGGATGACCACGGCCAGCACCCGCTGACGCCCGATCCGGTCCCCGAGTGGGCCGAAGAAGAACCCGCCGAGCGGCCGCACGAAGAATGCAGCGGCGAAGATCGCGAAGGTGTTCAGCAGTGCGGCGGTGTCATCGGCGGTGGGGAAGAAGTTCTCCGCGATGTAGGTGGCGAGGAAGCCGTAGATCGCGAAGTCGAACCACTCGACGGTGTTGCCGATGGCGGCGCCCCCCACCGCGCGCCGCACCGCGAGCGGTTCCGCCTCCCGCGGGCGGTGTCCGTCGACGGTGGCCATGGCTGCTCCTCGATCGCGACGTCGACTCCAGCACTGTTGGGGGTGAGCGTTCCCGATCTTGTACGGAAACTAACGTGTGTTCCACACGGTGTGAAGATCGGCCTCGGATGCACCCGGGGCGCGCAGCGGCACCTCATCCTGGGCGGTCCGTTGCGACTCTTCCTGCGGACCGTGGCGGCGGTGGTGACGCCTTCGGTGCTGACCCAGCCGGGATCCATTCCTGTGCGTGGAGATGCCGCAGGTACACCATCTTGCGTAAACGTCACGCTCGTATCGGACAGTTTTTACTCTCCCCCTGAGAGAATGACGTCTTCGCGAGAATGTCGCAGCGCATGGGTGGGTCCGCGGGGAGGGTCGCGCCGTTACATCGGCGAGGCCGCCGGCGGTCTGCTAGATCTTGGCGAAACCGTGCGCGACGAAGTCCCAGCATTCGTCCGCGGTGATCGGGTGGAGGGAGCCGTCCCCGGCGCCGCCACTGGACTGTGCGACCAGCATGACCGTCTGCATCGTCGTCGCGGCGATCCGCTTGGGGTTGACGCCCTCGCGTAGTTGGCCTGCGGCGCTGGCCTCTTCCATCAACTCGGCGAGCAGCACGAGCAACGGGGCGTGTGCCACCTTGACCTCCGCGGGATGTGACACCAGGAGGCGGGGCGCGAAGTCGGTGAACAGGGGCCGCTGGGCGGCGGGGTCCGGCCGGGAGATCTCGAAGAGCAGCCGGAAGGCGAGTCTGAGGCGTTCGATCGGATCGGTGTGGCTGGCCGTGGCCGCCCGGATCTCGTCGGCTGACCGGCTCAGCGCATCCTCGAAGAGGGCGAGCAGCAACTCGTGTTTACCGTCGAACTGCAGGTAGAAGCTGCGAAGCGACTGGCGCGAGCGGTCGACGACCTCCTGGACCGTGAAATCGGTGCTGCCCTTCTCGATGATGATCGCCCGGGCGGCATCGAGGAAGCGCTGAACGCGCTGCGCGGCGCGCAGTCTGGCTGTCCTGATCGACCGTTCGACGGCCCGCTGCTTCCAGGCCGGCTCTTCGCTGGGGGTGCTCACCGGCAGCTCATGGCCCGGCCGGTTCGGGAGAACATGGATGAACTGTACCGGAGAACGTCTGGACACCGCGGTCGACGCACCTCTCCCGGCCCACGTGCCGGAGATTGCGCCTTCCTCATTGCGAGAATAGCGTTCGCAGATGGGGCATTTTTGGATCGTTTCCGGAGAGCGACAAGTCGGTGCTCAAATTGCTCGGCTCCGAGTCCGGACAGCGGGCCACCGAACAGGCGTTGGAGGCGGTCGGGGTGGACGGAGCTGGCCCACCCCACCACCGTCGGGCCGTGGACCCCGCTCAATCTCGACGGCTGACGTTCACCGAGAACCCCTCATGCCGATACTCGTACCGATACCGTGATGAACGTGCACATGGTTCATCCGGCAAGCTCGCGATCACCGCGCCGGACGCGGCGATGGACGTGATGATCGCCCCGCAGCCGATGAACATCGTGCAAGCCGCCGCGGACCTGCTGTGGTCGGCACCGATCAAGCAGTATCCGGATCTGACGATCGCGCTGAGCGAGGGTGGCACCGGTTGCGATCCGGTCGGGGTGAAGAACCGCCACATGATCGGTATCAGACAACATCTGCTGGGAGACGGACTGCCCGTCACCCAGAGAACGCCATGCGCTGGTCCCACTTCGAACCGTTCACGCACATCCCCAGGGAGCGGGCCACGGTCGGTGCGCTGCGTAAGGCCGCAGAGGACCACGATGTCGCCATCCAGCGCTGAGCGCGCACGAGGAGAGGAGCGGGTCCAGCTTCGCCGGCTTCCGGGCCAACGCCAAGGCGGTCACCGGCGCCCGCGACTGATCTGCTCTGCAACAGTCTTTCGTCGATTACAGAGGAGAACCAAATGTCGGGCGGTATGAATTTCGACCAGACCGAAGTCCAGCAGCTGATCTACAAATCGGTCAGTGAGCTCGCCGCGCGGTTCGACGACCAGTACTGGATGGAGAAGGACTCCAACCACGAGTTCCCCACCGAGTTCTACGACGCCATTGCCGGCGGCGGCTGGCTCGGAATGACGATTCCCGAGGAGTACGGCGGCCACGGCTTCGGGATCACCGAGGCCACGCTGCTCGCCGAGGCGGCGGCACGGTCCGGCGGCGGGATGAACGCGGCCAGTTCCATTCACATGTCGATCTTCGGGATGCATCCGGTGGTCAAACACGGCTCCGACGAGCTCAAGGCCCGCACTCTGCCGCGCATCGCCAGTGGTGATCTGCACGTCTGCTTCGGCGTCACCGAACCCGGTGCGGGATTGGACACTTCGCGCATCACCACGTTCGCGAAACGCGACGGCGACAGCTATGTCGTCAACGGCAGGAAGGTGTGGATCTCCAAGGCGCTGGAGTCGGAGAAGATCCTGCTGCTCACCCGAACCACACCGTATGACGAGGTCACCAAGAAGACCGACGGTATGACGCTGTTCATGACCGACCTCGACCGCGCGCACGTCGACATCCGCCCGATCGCGAAGATGGGCCGCAATGCGGTCAGCTCCAACGAATTGTTCATCGACGATCTGCGCATCCCGGTCGAAGACCGCGTCGGCGAGGAAGGCAAGGGGTTCTTCTACATCCTCGACGGGCTCAACCCCGAGCGTATGCTCATCGCCGCCGAGGCGCTCGGCATCGGCCGGATCGCACTCGACAAGGCCGTCAAGTACGCCACCGACCGCCACGTCTTCGACCGCCCGATCGGGATGAACCAGGGCATCCAGTTCCCGTTGGCGGATTCGCTGGCGCGCCTGGACGCTGCCGAGCTGATGCTCCGCAAGGCCACCTGGCTCTACGACGACGGCAAATCCTGTGGGCGCGAGGCGAACACAGCGAAGTACCTGTGTGCGGACGCGGGATTCACCGCGGCCGACCGGGCGCTGCAGACCCACGGCGGGATGGGGTATGCCGAGGAGTACCACGTCGCGCGCTTCTTCCGTGAGGCGCGGTTGATGAAGATCGCCCCGGTCAGCCAGGAGATGCTCCTCAACTTCCTCGGTTCCCACGTCCTCGGGCTGCCACGGAGCTACTGACATGACCAACGGCTACGTCGACCTGACCGGCGCCGCGATGGTGACCGGTGCGGTGCGGGCGGGGGGATCGGTGCCGCCGTCGCCGCCGCCTCACAGGCCCGGCCTCGGTGTCTGCTCGCTGCGCATCCTGGTAAACAACCCCGGCCACGAAGAACATCCTCGTCAAAGTCCTTGCGGTCCTTGCGGTCCTTGCGCCGTTTGCCGCCACGCCGACGACCGAGACGATCCAGACCAACGAGAAGTTCGCGACGAACATGACGAACCGCATTCCGCTCAAGCGCTGGGCCGGACCGGAGGAGGTCGCCGGGGCCTTCGTGTTCCTCCCCTCCGACGCCGCGTCCTCCAGCACCGGTCAGGTGCTGCCGGTCGATGGTGCATGGTGATGTGATGCATTCGGCCGGCAGTAGCGCAACGACCGGGGGATCGGCGGAGAACGCGCCGCTGGCGGGTATCACCGTCGTGACGCTGGAACAAGCGGTGTCCGCACCGATGTGCACACGGGTGCTCGCCGACTTCGGGGCCCGCGTGATCAAGGTGGAGAACCCCAAGGGCGGCGACTTCGCCCGCCACTACGACGACGTGGTCCACGGTCAGGCCGCCCACTTCGTGTGGGCCAACCGCGGCAAGGAGTCGCTGAGCCTCGATCTGAAATCACCCGCGGGCATCGACATCCTGCACCGGCTGCTCGATGGCGCCGACGTGCTGGTGTCCAACCTCGCCCCCGGTGCGACGGCCCGGATGGGTATCGGCGCCGCCGATCTCAAACACCGGCATCCGCAGGTGATCATGGTCGACATCGACGGGTACGGCGCCGGCGGGCCGATCTCGCACAAGCGCGCCTACGATCTGCTGATCCAGGCCGAATCGGGTGCGTGTGCGGTGACCGGTTACCCGGGGATGCCGGTCAAACCCGGTCCACCGGTGGCCGACATCTCGACCGGGCTGTACGCTTCGCTGTCGATACTGGCGCTGCTCTACGCGCGCAAGGGGACGGCTGCAGACGCGGGGCCTGCACCGGCCCCGGCGGTGGCGGTCAGCCTGTTCGACGCCATGACCGACATCATGGGTTACCCGTTGACCTACACCCAGCACTCCGGTGTCGACCAGCAACCGGTGGGGATGAGCTCACCGGCGGTCGCGCCCTACGGCGCCTTTCCGACCCGGGACGGTCAGACGGTGGTGCTGGGCACCACGAACGACCGGGAGTGGCAACGGCTGGCTCGGGAGATCATCGAGCGCCAGGACCTGGCCGACGATCCGACGTTCGCGAGCAACACCGACCGGTGCGCACACCGCGACATCCTCAACGACGCGATCGGATCCTGGTGTGCGCAGCACGATCTCGCGTACATCCAGAACAAGGCCGACGACGTTGGTATCGGCAACTCCCGCTACAACCTGCCGAGTGAGGTCGTCGCCCACCCGCATCTGAGCGCCCGCGACCGCTGGCGGCCGGTCGAGACGCCCAACGGCGAGATCTCCGCGCTGCTGCCGCCCCCGGTGATCGAGGGGTTCGAACAACCCATGGGTGCGGTGCCCGGACTCGGTCAGCACACCGACGCGATACTGGGCGGGCTGGGCCTGTCCGCCGACGAGATCGCCGCGCTGCGTGAACAGGGCGCGGTCGGTCCGGCACAGTCATAGTCGCCACGCATACGAACGAGGAGCATCCCATGCGCGAAACCGTCATCGTCGAAGCCGTCCGCACGCCGGTGGGCAAGCGCAACGGCGGCCTGTCCGGGATGCACGCCGCGGACCTGTCCGCCGTCGTTCTGAACGAACTGGTTCTGCGGGCCGGGATCGAACCCGACGTCGTCGACGACGTCATCTGGGGTTGCGTCTCCCAGGTCGGCGACCAGTCCAGCAACATCGGCCGGTTCGCCGTGCTCGCCGCCGGCTGGCCCGAACATATCCCGGGCACCACCGTGAACCGCGCCTGCGGTTCGAGTCAGCAGGCGCTGGACTTCGCCGTGCACGCGGTGATGGCCGGTCAGCAGGACATCGTCGTCGCCGGCGGTGTGGAGGTGATGAGCCGCGTGCCGCTGGGCTCTGCGCGCGCCACCGGAATGCCGTACGGGCCGAAGGTGCTCGAGCGGTACGGCGACTTCAGCTTCAACCAGGGCATCTCGGCCGAGTTAATCGCCGAGAAGTGGGGTTTATCGCGCACCCGCCTCGACGAGTACTCGGCGAGGTCCCACGAGCTGGCCGCAAAGGCGCAGGACGCGAAGGCTTTCGACGCGCAGATAGTCCCGGTGTTCACCGGGGAGGACACCGCACCGGTCGTCGCCGACGAAGGCGTGCGCCGCGGCACGTCGGTCGAGAAGCTGGCCGGGCTGAAGCCGGCGTTCCGCGACGACGGTGTGATCCACGCGGGGAACTCCTCGCAGATCTCCGACGGTGCGGCGGCGCTATTGGTGATGACGGCGGACAACGCCGTCCAGCTGGGGCTGACGCCAATCGTGCGGTACCGCGCCGGCGCGGTGGCAGGCGCCGAACCCGTGCTCATGCTCACCGGGCCCATCCCGGCCACCAAGAAGGTGCTGCACAAGGCGGGCGTCGGCATCGACGAGATCGGCGTGTTCGAGGTCAACGAGGCGTTCGCGCCGGTGCCGCTGGCGTGGCTCGCCGACACCGGTGCGGCCGAGGAGCGGCTCAACCCGCTCGGCGGCGCCATCGCGCTCGGCCACCCGCTCGGCGCGTCGGGCGCGGTGCTGATGACCCGGATGGTGCACCACATGCGTGACAACGGCATCCGGTACGGACTGCAGACCATGTGCGAGGGCGGCGGCACGGCCAATGCGACCCTCGTCGAACTCGTCGCCTAGTAGTTGTTGCAGCTGTTCGCGACGTCCGAGATCGGCCCGAAGTAGGCCTGTGCGGTCGGGTTGCCCTGCAGGAACGCCACCGTCGCCTGCCGTTGCTGCGGGGACGAGGCGAGGAAGCTACGAACCGCTTGCTGGCCACTGCGCTGCTGGGCGAACTGCGCGGCCAGGTCGGGGCGCTGATCGTTGAGCGCGGCGATCACCTGGTCGTAGGTGCAGGTGGTGTTGATGATCGGGCCCAGGTCGGGCTGCGCCGAAGCGACGCCCGCGGAGAGCGGTATCGCCACGGCGAGGCCGCCGAGCGTGACAGCGATATTCTTGCGCGACAGCTTCAGCATGGGTACACCCTCTTCTCGGTATTTCTTTTGTCGAATGCGCTTTACCGGGCACAAGATCACCCGACAGCAGATTCATCGACACTAACAGCGCGACTGTTACCTTTTCATGCCCTGGAGCAAACGTCGTCGAGGTCAGTGCCCTGACGTGAGTAGATGACGGCGGCTTCCTTGCGTTCGGTGATGGGACGCGCCGGCTCTAGTCGTCGCAGATGCGCTGCAGCTTCTCAGTAGTGATCGCATACGTGGTCCGGCACCAACCCGTGGTCGCCGGCTATGTCGTGATGCGCGGGCCGCTGTTCGCCGAACGGCGGACGGGCGGCACTCCGTGGCACGCCCATCACATCGCCGAGTGGGCTGCTTGCGATTATCCCACTGGGGGAGGCGTGGTCGGCGCACGGTCGCATCGCTGACCGCCGCGGTCGACGAACTGGGCTGGTCAAACGGACACCGTGCTGCTGGTGGTGGCCGGGACGGCCTGACGTTCTGAATTCCTCAATGTGGTGGCTGTACTTCGCGGTGCCGTTCGGGGTGGTTTGCCCGAACCGGCCCAGGGGTATCTCGACCGGAGTAGTCGAGAGACGACGGGAGGCCACGATGCCCAAGACCACGAAGAGCGGTCAGGCCAAGAAGACCGAGTTGCCCAGCACCCTGAAGAAGTCGGACGCCAAGGCGCAACGGACGTTCGCCAAGGCCCACGATTCGGCGGCCGACGAGTACGGCGCGGGTGAGCGGGCGCACCGGGTGGCGTACAGCGCGCTCAAGCACAGCTACGAGAAGGTCGGCGACCACTGGGAGCCGAAGGACGAGAAGGGCCCATCGGACAAGCGGTCCAAGAGCGGCGGTCCGAACGCCAAAGGCGAGTCCGCCGAAGGCGTCAACGCCAACGCGTCGAAGAAGCACCTCGTCGACGTGGCACGGCGTCTGGACATCTCCGGCCGGTCGACCATGACCAGGGACGAACTCGTCTCGGCGATCAAAAAGGCCAACCGGCGCGAGTCCGCCCGGGAGGGTTAACCCTCGCCGCGCGGCGCTCGATGAACCTCGAAACTCTGGAGCAGCATGCGCTCCTGTTCCAGTCTCATCCCCCGCCGCGCCTTGCCGCGGGTGACGAGGATCCCGACCGTGGCCAGCGTCCAGACCGAGTACTGGGCCGTCCACGCCCACCGGAACGACTCGAACGAGTAGCCGCCCTTCGCGTCGAGGATCTGGCCCATGGCCTGCATCACGAGCAGCGAGGCGAGGAACCCGCCCATGTTGACCATCCCCTGCGCGGTGCCCAGTGTGGCGCTCGGATTGAAGGTGCGCGCGAAGTCGAAGCCGACTATCGAGCCGGGGCCGCCGACCGAGATGACGACCACGAGCGTCACCAGCAACCACAGCGGCGCACGGCCGGGCAGGGCCAGCACGACCGTCCAGACCAGCGCGTTGGATCCGATGATCCCGAGGACCAGCCATGACCTGCGGTGCGGGTGCCTGCCGCTCAGGACGCCGATCACGATGCCCGACGCGATGGCCGACGCGACGGAGATCGACAGCAGTGTTCCGGCCGCCGACGTCGACAGACGCTGCGAGACCGTCAGGTACGGCACGCCCCACATCAACGCGAATACGGTCACGGAGAACTGCGTGCCCATGTGGGTGAAGAAGCCCAGCCGGGTGCCCGGCCGCAGCCACACGGTTTTGACGCTGCGCAACGTGTCACCGATGGTGCTCCTCGATTCGGGCACGTGTCTGCCTGACGGGGTGTCCTTGACCAGCACCAGCGTCAGTGCCAGAGATGCCAGGCCCAGCGCGGCCACCGACGTGTAGGCCGTCGTCCAGCCGGCGACGCCGAGGATCGCCAGGAACGGTACGGCGGAGAGCGCCTGACCGAGTTGGCCGCAGATCCCGGTCAGCTGCGTGACCAACGGAACCTGTTTCGGCGTGAACCAGTGCGGCACCAGTCGCAGCACCGAGATGAACGTCAGCGCATCCCCGAGTCCGAGAACCGCCCTGGCCGCGATGGCCGCCGGCAACGATTCGCTCACCGCCAGGGTGAGCTGACCGGCTGCCATCAACGCCGCCCCGGCGACGATGAGTGCCTTCGACCCGAAGCGGTCCAGCAGCACCCCGGCGGGCACCTGCGCACCGGCGTACACCACGATCTGCAGCACGACGAACGTTGCCAGCACACTCGGAGGGGCCGAGAACCGTTCGGCGGCGTCGAGACCGGAAACCCCCAGGGTGGTGCGGTCCATCACCGCGACGATGTAGGCCAGCAGTCCGGTGGCCCACACGATCCAGGGGCGCACTCGGACCCTCCGTCGATTGGCTGATGTGTCCTTTCCATCGTGTCCCACCACACCGGTACTGACGAACCGCTCAGCTGTGACATTCGCTGGAAGTGCGCCGCGCCGAAAGGCTGCGCGCCGCAGTCGAGTTGTCTGGAAATGCGCGTACGCGTCAGATGTTGTCGGTGACTATCAATATCGTTCCTGATCATGGGGCATGGCCGCTCCACACCACATTCGCAGGTGAGCTCGGGCGGAGTTCGCTAGTTTTCCCGTACCGCGGATACAGGGATCTGCGCCGCGCTGCAGGAGTGCATCGAGGCGCGGTTCGGGCGTGATCGGACGCCGGATCCGCTGGAGATGCACCCAGTGGTGCAGGACCATAACTACCGTGAACTGGCCAGCCTGCTCGTGGCGCGCCACCTCGACGAGGCGCTGGACGTGCAGGTCTCCTGCTGGGGCGATGTGCCCGTCGACCGGGGTGTGCCGCCACGCCCGGTGCGCAGGGGGTACTTTGAGATGACATCAACCACATCCTGCGGCCGCAGCTCGGCCGGTGGGATTGAAACCTTACCGATCAGTAAGTAGCCACAGCAAATTCCACGGCATCCGCTCGGGCGTTGACCGAACAGACCGGCCTGTGCTGTCGACCCGTTTGCGTCCCTGGCGTCGCCATGTGGGTGGTGAAAGTTTAGATAACGATTTGGTAACGATACTGCTGTGATCAGCGTAGTTATAGCTACTCGACCGTAACCACCCGCCAGCAGGACCTTTGTCCCGGAAGCTGGGCGCACCTTCCGGACAGTGTGTTACCCAAGCGGTGGTTACCCGCGCGTAGAACTCGCCAGTAACCGATTCGGCGGCCCGGAGGCCCCTCCTTCTTATGCCACTCTTAGTGGGGCTGGGTTGTCCGCAGACGGACTCCACGAGAGGTCCGCTCGCGACAGCGACCAGCCGGATTCGACGCCGAAACTCCGTCGGCCGCGGCAGGGGAGCGCAGGCCGACCGCTGAAGACCACCCGATACACCAACGAACGCGAGCAGTGCACGCGGGCGAGAGAGCACCACCGAAGGAGATAACGCGAGTGACGATCTACGAGCATGACAGGGTTTCCGCGGGTTGGGACGACGAGTCCGGGGCCAAGACCACTCATGCGCTGGTGGATCGCCTGACCGCGGGTGAACCGTTCGCCGTGGCTTTCGGTGGGCAGGGCAGCGCGTGGCTGGAGACGCTCGAAGATCTGGTGTCCTCGACAGGCATCGAATCGGAACTGGCCACCCTCGCCGGTGAGGCCGAGCTGCTGCTCGAGCCCGTGGCCAGGGAATTGGTCGTCGTCCGGCCGATCGGCTTCGAGCCGCTGCGCTGGGTGCGCGCGCTGGCCGCGGAGGAAGCGGTCCCGACCGCCAAGCAGCTGACGTCCGCGGCCGTGTCGGTCCCCGGTGTTCTGCTGACCCAGATCGCCGCCGTACGCGCGCTGGCCCGCCAGGGCATGGACCTGTTCGAGACGCCGCCCGTGGCCATCGCCGGGCACTCCCAGGGTGTCCTCGCCGTCGAGGCGCTCGCCGCCCGGGGCGCCAAGGACGTCGAACTGCTCGCGCTGGCGCAGTTGATCGGTGCGGCGGGCACGCTGGTTGCCCGCCGAAGGGGCATCACGGTCCTCGGGGATCGGCCGCCCATGGTCTCGGTCACCAATGCGGACCCCGAGCGCATCCACGAGTTGCTCGAGGAGTTCTCCACCGACGTGCGCACCGTGCTGCCGCCGGTGCTCTCGATCCGCAACGGCCGCCGCTCGGTCGTCATCACCGGGACCCCCGAGCAACTGTCGCGCTTCGAGCTGTACTGCACCCAGATCGCCGAGAAGGAAGAGGCCGAGCGCACGAAGAAGTTGCGCGGGGGCGCGGTCTTCGCGCCGGCCTTCGACCCCGTTCAGGTGGAGGTCGGCTTCCACACGCCGCGCCTGGCCGACGGCATCGACATCGTCGGCCGATGGGCCGCGACGGTCGGGCTGGACGTCGCGCTCGCGCGCCAGATGACCGAGGCCCTCCTCGTCAACCACGTCGACTGGGTCGACGAGGTCACCGAACTCCACGACGCCGGGGCCCGCTGGATTCTCGACCTCGGGCCGGGGGACATCCTGACCCGGCTGACCGCCCCGGTGATCCGCGGACTCGGGGTGGGTATCGTGCCTGCGGCCACGCGCGGCGGCCAGCGCAACCTGTTCACCGCCGGCGCCGTGCCCGAGGTGGCCCGGCCGTGGTCGAGCTACACCCCGACCGCCGTACAACTGCCCGACGGCTCGGTGAAGCTGTCCACGAAGTTCACCCGCCTGACCGGCCGTTCGCCCATCCTGCTGGCCGGGATGACGCCCACGACCGTCGACGCCAAGATCGTCGCCGCCGCCGCCAACGCCGGCCACTGGGCCGAACTCGCCGGCGGCGGGCAGGTCACCGAGGAGATCTTCAACGACCGCATAGAGGAGTTGGTGGAGCTCCTCGAGCCGGGCCGCGCGATCCAGTTCAACTCGCTGTTCCTCGACCCGTACCTGTGGAAGTTGCAGGTCGGCGGCAAGCGGCTGGTGCAGAAGGCCCGCCAGTCCGGCGCCCCTATCGACGGCGTCGTGGTCACCGCGGGCATCCCGGAACTCGAAGAGGCTGTCGACCTGATCGACGAACTCAACGGCATCGGCATCAGCCACATCGTCTTCAAGCCGGGCACCGTCGAGCAGATCCGGTCGGTCATCCGGATCGCCGCCGAGGTCCCCACCAAACCGGTCATTGTGCACATCGAGGGCGGCCGCGCCGGTGGCCACCACTCGTGGGAGGACCTCGACGACCTACTGTTGACGACGTACTCGGAGCTGCGCTCGCGCTCGAACATCACCATCTGTGTCGGCGGCGGGATCGGCACCCCCGAACGGGCCGCGAAGTACCTGTCCGGCCGCTGGTCGCAAGTCTACGGATTCCCCGTGATGCCCGTCGACGGCATCCTCGTCGGCACCGCGGCGATGGCCGCACTGGAGGCCACCACCTCACCGGCGGTCAAGCAGCTGCTGGTCGACACCACCGGCACCGACGAGTGGGTCGGGGCGGGTAAGGCGCAGGGCGGGATGGCCTCCGGGCGCAGCCAGCTCGGCGCAGACATCCACGAGATCGACAACGCCGCATCGCGCTGCGGCCGGCTGCTCGACGAGGTCGCCGGTGACGCGGATGCGGTCGCCGAGCGCCGCGACGAGATCATCGCCGCGATGGCCGCGACCGCCAAGCCCTACTTCGGTGACATCGCGGAGATGACATACCTGCAGTGGCTGGCCCGTTACGTCGAACTCGCCATCGGCGACGGCGACAGCACCGCTGACACCAATCGCGCCGGTTCGCCGTGGCTCGACGTCACCTGGCGCGACCGGTTCGCCCGGATGCTGCAGCGCGCCGAGGCGCGGCTGCACCCGCAGGACCACGGTCCGATCGACACTGTGTTTTCTGGTTCTGCCGGCTCAGCGCTGCTGGAGATCCCGCAGGCCGCGATCGACGCGCTGGTGAACCGCTACCCGGATGCCGGGACGGTGCTGCTGCACCCGGCGGACGTGCCGTTCTTCGTCCAGCTGTGCAAGACGCTCGGCAAGCCGGTCAACTTCGTGCCGGTCATCGACAAGGACGTGCGCCGGTGGTGGCGCAGCGATTCGCTGTGGCAGGCGCACGACGCCCGCTACACCGCAGACCAGGTCTGCATCATCCCCGGCACCGCCGCCGTCGCGGGCATCACCCGTGTCGACGAGCCCGTGGGCGAGCTGCTCGACCGCTTCGAGCAGGCGGCGGCCGACGAGGTGCTCGCCGCCGACGGTGGACCCCGGCCGGTGACCAGCCGGCGCCAGGGTCGCACCGATGTGGACGGTCCGCTCGCCGCGCTGCTCGACGCCCCCGACGTGCTGTGGGCCGGCCGCACCGCGGTCAACCCCGTGCACCGCATCGCCGCCTCTGCGGACTGGCAGGTGCGCGACGAGGGCCGCACAGCCACCGACGCGTCCACCGGCGCCCGGCTCGAGGTGGCCGAGGATCAGCATGTGGTGCTCAGCGTCCCGCTGTCCGGTACCTGGATCGACATCCGCTTCACGCTGACCGACGTCATCCGGACCGGCGGCGCCCCGCTGGTCACCACCGAGGACGCGGCGACTGCGATGCGCTCCGTGCTGGCGATCGCCGCCGGGGTCGACGGCCCGGACGCGCTGCCGCCCGTACAGGGCGGGACCGCGACGGCCACCGTCGTCTGGGATCCGGAACGGGTCGCGGACCACACCGGTGTCACCGCGACGTTCGGCGCCCCGCTGGCGCCGACGCTGACGGTCGTGCCGGACGCGCTGGTCGGCCGGTGCTGGCCGGCCGTGTTCGCCGCCATCGGTTCCGCGGCGACCGACAGCGGTTTCCCCGTCGTCGAGGGTCTGCTGAGCCTGGTGCACCTCGACCACGGCGCGCAGCTCGTCGCGGCGCTGCCCAAGGACCGCACGGAGCTGACCGTCACCGCCACGGCGGGTACGGCCACCGATACCGAGGTCGGTCGGGTCGTGCCGGTGTCGGTGACCGTCACCGACACCGACGGCACCCTGCTGGCCACGCTCGAGGAACGCTTCGCAATCCGCGGCCGGACCGGCGTGGCGGAGTTGAGCGACCCGGTGCGTGCCGGCGGCGCGATCTCCGACAACGCCACGGAGACCCCGCGCCGCCGTCGCCGTGACGTCACGGTCGGGGCACCGGTCGACATGCAGCCGTTCGCGGTCGTCTCCGGTGACCACAACCCGATCCACACCGACCGCGCGGCCGCTCTGCTGGCCGGTCTGGAGTCGCCGATCGTGCACGGTATGTGGCTGTCGGCCGCCGCCCAGCACGTCGTCACCGCCACCGACGGCAAGGCCATCCCGCCTGCCCGCCTCGTGGGGTGGACTGCGCGCTTCCTCGGCATGGTGCTGCCCGGCGACGAGATCGACGTCCGGGTCGACCGCGTCGGTATCGACGTCGGCGCCGAGGTGCTCGAGGTCACCGCGAAGGTGGGCACCGATCTGGTCATGTCGGCCACCGCCCGCCTGGCGGCGCCGAAGACCGTCTACGCGTTCCCCGGCCAGGGCATCCAGCACAAGGGCATGGGCATGGAGGTCCGCGCCCGCAGCAAGGTTGCCCGCAAGGTGTGGGATTCGGCGGACAAATTCACCCGCGAGAGGCTGGGCTTCTCCGTGCTGCACGTGGTGCGCGACAACCCGACCAGCCTCATCGCCTGCGGTGTGCACTACCAGCATCCCGAGGGCGTGCTGTACCTGACGCAGTTCACCCAGGTCGCGATGGCGACCGTCGCGGCGGCGCAGGTCGCCGAGATGCGTGAGCAGGGTGCGTTCGTCGAAGGGGCGATCGCCTGCGGTCACTCCGTCGGCGAGTACACCGCGCTGGCATGCGTGTCCGGCATCTACGAGCTCGAGGCGCTGCTCGAGGTGGTGTTCCACCGCGGCAGCAAGATGCACGACATCGTGCCCCGCGACGAACAGGGCCGCTCCAACTACCGGCTGGCCGCGATCCGGCCGAGCCAGATCGATCTCGACGACGCCGACGTCAAGGACTTCGTCGCGGAGATCGCCGCTCGTACTGGAGAGTTTCTCGAGATCGTCAACTTCAACCTGCGCGGGTCGCAGTACGCCATCGCAGGCACCGTCCGCGGGCTCGAGGCGCTCGAGGAGGAGATCGAACGGCGCCGTGAGCTCAGCGGCGGCAAGCGCTCGTTCATCCTGGTGCCCGGTATCGACGTTCCGTTCCACTCCTCGGTGCTGCGGGTCGGTGTCGCCGACTTCCGCCGCTCCCTGGAGCGGGTGATGCCGCGCGACGCCGATCCCGAATTGCTGATCGGTAAGTACATCCCGAATCTGGTCCCGCGGCCCTTCACCCTGGACCGCGACTTCATCGAGGAAATCCGGGACCTGGTGCCGGCCGAACCGCTCGATGAGATCCTCGCCGACTACGACACCTGGCGCAGCGAGCGACCGCGCGAGCTGTGCCGCAAGATCGTCATCGAGTTGCTGGCCTGGCAGTTCGCCAGCCCGGTGCGCTGGATCGAAACCCAGGATCTGCTGTTCATCGAGGAGGCCGCAGGTGGACTCGGGGTCGAGCGGTTCGTCGAGATCGGCGTGAAGTCGGCCCCGACGGTCGCCGGCCTGGCCACCAACACCCTCAAGCTGCCGGAGTACTCGCACAGCACGGTCGAGGTGCTCAACAGCGAGCGCGACGCCGCGGTGCTGTTCGCCACGGATGAAGATCCCGCCGAGGATTCCGCCCCGGAACCCGAAGCGGGGGCGCCGGCCGTCGAGACCGCTCAGGCTGCGGAGAGCCCGGCACCCGCCGCCGCGGCCGTACCCGCCGCGCCGTCAGGCGGACCGCGTCCCGACGACATCACGTTCGACGCCGCGGACGCGACGGTGGCGCTGGTCGCGCTGTCGGCCAAGATGCGTCTCGACCAGATCGAGTCGCTCGACTCCATCGAGACCATCACCGACGGCGCGTCGTCGCGGCGCAACCAGATGCTGGTCGACCTGGGTTCGGAGTTCAACCTCGGCGCCATCGACGGTGCGGCCGAGGCCGACCTCGGTGCCCTCAAGAGTCAGGTCACCAAGCTGGCGCGCACGTACCGGCCGTTCGGTCCGGTGCTCAGCGACGCGATCAACGATCAGCTGCGCACGGTGCTCGGGCCGTCCGGTAAGCGTCCGGCCTACATCGCCGAACGCGTCGGCAAGGCATGGGACCTCGGAGCCGGTTGGGCCAAGCACGTGACAGTCGAGGTGGCGCTGGGCACCCGTGAGGGCAGCAGCGTCCGCGGCGGGAGCCTCGGCGGTCTGCACGACGGCGCTCTGGCCGACGCGGGGACCGTCGACAAGGTGATCGACGCCGCGGTGGCGGCGGTGGCAGCGCGCCGCGGCATCGCGGTCTCCCTGCCGTCGGCGGGCGGTGGCGGTGGCGGCGTGGTCGATTCGGCGGCGCTCGCCGAGTTCGCCGAACAGGTCACCGGAGGTGACGGTGTGCTCGCCAACGCGGCCCGCCTGGTGCTGGGCCAGCTCGGCTTGGACACGCCTGTCACCCCGTCCGAATCGGCGACCGACGCCGAGCTGATCGACCTGGTCACCGCCGAACTCGGCTCGGACTGGCCGCGTCTGGTGGCGCCGGTGTTCGACGGCCGCAAGGCCGTGGTGTTCGACGACCGGTGGGCCAGCGCGCGTGAGGATCTGGTCAAGATATGGCTGGCCGACGAGGACGACATCGACACCGACTGGGCGAAGCTGTCCGATCGTTTCGAGGGCGCCGGCCATGTCGTTGCCACGCAGGCGACGTGGTGGCAGGGGCGTGCGCTTGCGGCTGGCCGTCAGATTCACGCGTCGCTGTTCGGCCGCATCGCGGCGGGTGCGGAGAACCCCGGCAAGGGGCGCTACAGCGACGAGGTGGCAGTGGTCACCGGTGCCTCGAAGGGATCGATCGCCGCGGCCGTGGTCGGGCAGTTGCTCGATGGCGGTGCGACGGTCATCGCGACCACGTCGCGCCTCGACGACGCCCGGTTGGCGTTCTACAAGACGCTCTACCGCGACAACGCCCGCTATGACGCGAAGCTGTGGGTCGTGCCCGCGAACATGGCGTCGTACTCCGACATCGACGCGCTGGTGAAGTGGGTCGGCACGGAGCAGGTCGAAAGCCTTGGGCCGCAGTCGATCCATCTCAAGGATGCGCAGACCCCGACCCTGCTGTTTCCGTTCGCGGCACCGCGCGTGGCCGGGGACATGTCGGAGGTCGGTTCACGCTCCGAGATGGAGATGAAGGTGCTGCTGTGGGCCGTGCAACGGCTCATCGGCGGGTTGTCGTCGATCGGCGCCGAGCGTGACATCGCCTCCCGTCTGCACGTTGTGCTGCCCGGTTCCCCGAACCGTGGCATGTTCGGCGGTGACGGCGCCTACGGCGAGGCCAAGTCGGCACTCGACGCACTGGTGACCCGCTGGAGCGCGGAATCAGCGTGGGCGCAGCGGGTTTCGCTGGCGCACGCGCTGATCGGCTGGACCAAGGGCACCGGGCTGATGGGGCACAATGACGCCATCGCCGGTGCGGTCGAGGTAGCCGGCGTGACGACGTACACGACCGCCGAGATGGCCTCGATGCTGCTCTCGCTGTGCGATATCGAGTCGAAGGTCGCCGCGGCCCGCGAGCCGATCAAGGCCGATCTGACCGGCGGGCTCGGTGACATCGAACTCGACATGGCCGCACTGGTCACCAAGGCCCGCGAAAAGATGTCCGCCGACGCCGACGCCGCCGACGAGGACCCTGACGCACCCGCGCCGGGAACCATCGCCGCCCTGCCGTCGCCGCCGCGCGGATACACCCCGGCGCCGCCGCCGGAATGGGCCGAGCTCAACGTCGACCCCGCCGATCTGGTGGTGATCGTCGGCGGTGCCGAACTCGGCCCGTACGGTTCGTCGCGCACGCGCTTCGAGATGGAGGTCGACAACGAACTGTCGGCCGCCGGTGTCCTCGAATTGGCTTGGACCACAGGCATGATCAAGTGGGAGGACGATCCGAAACCGGGTTGGTACGACGCCGTAAGCGGTGATCTGGTGCCCGAGGAGGAACTCGTCGAGCGCTACCACGACGCGGTCGTGGAGCGGTGCGGCATCCGTGAGTTCGTCGACGACGGGGCGATCGACCCCGACCACGCGTCACCGCTGCTGGTCAGCGTGTTCCTCGACAAGGACTTCAGCTTCATGGTGTCGTCGGAGGAGGAGGCGCGGGCATTCGTCAACTTCGAACCCGAGCACACGGTGGTGCGCCCGGTGCCGGATTCGTCGGACTGGCAGGTGATCCGCAAGGCGGGCACCGAGATCCGCGTGCCGCGCAAGACCAAGCTGTCCCGCACGGTCGGAGCGCAGATCCCCACCGGCTTCGATCCGACGGTGTGGGGCATCACGGCCGACATGGCCAACTCGGTCGACAGGGTGGCGTTGTGGAACATCGTCGCGACCGTGGACGCGTTCCTGTCGGCCGGGTTCACCCCGACCGAGCTGATGCGCTGGGTGCACCCCAGCCTGGTGGCCAGTACGCAGGGCACCGGTATGGGCGGTATGACCTCGATGCAGACCATGTACCACGGCAACCTGCTCGGCCGGAGCAAGCCGAACGACATCCTGCAGGAAGTCCTGCCGAACGTCGTTGCCGCACACGTGGTCCAGTCCTACATCGGCTCCTACGGCGCGATGATCCACCCCGTCGGCGCATGCGCAACGGCGACGGTGTCGGTCGAGGAGGGTGTCGACAAGATCCGCCTCGGAAAGGCCGAACTGGTGGTGGCCGGCGGCTTCGACGACCTGACGCTGGAGGCGATCATCGGGTTCGGTGACATGGCGGCCACCGCCGACACCGAGATGATGCGCGCCAAGGGCATCAGCGATTCGAAGTTCTCCCGCGCCAACGACCGGCGCCGGCTCGGGTTCGTCGAAGCCCAGGGCGGCGGCACGATCCTGCTGGCCCGCGGTGACCTCGCGGTCAGAATGGGTCTGCCGGTACTCGCGGTCGTGGCCTACGCGCAGAGCTTCGCCGACGGCGTGCACACGTCGATCCCGGCTCCCGGGCTCGGCGCGCTGGGCGCCGGGCGCGGCGGTAAGGATTCGATGCTGGCGCGGTCGCTGAACAAGCTCGGCGTGGGCGCCGACGACATCTCGGTGATCTACAAGCACGACACGTCGACCCTGGCGAACGACCCCAACGAGACCGAACTGCACGAGCGGCTCGCCGACTCGCTGGGCCGGTCCGACGGGGCGCCGATGTTCATCGTCAGCCAGAAGACGCTGACCGGGCATGCCAAGGGCGGCGCGGCGGTCTTCCAGATGATGGGCCTGTGCCAGGTGCTGCGCGACGGGGTCATCCCGCCGAACCGCAGCCTGGACTGCGTCGACGACGAGATGGCGACTTCGGGGCACTTTGTCTGGCCGCGGGAGACGCTGCGGATGGGCGAGAGGTTCCCGCTCAAGGCCGGTCTGGTGACCAGCCTCGGGTTCGGCCACGTGTCGGGCCTGATCGCGCTGGTGCATCCGCAGGCATTCCTGGCGACGCTCGATTCCGAGCAGCGCGACGCATACGTCGAGCGGGCGGAGCAGCGCACGCTGGCTGGTCAGCGCCGGCTGGCGTCGGCGATCGCCGGCGGGCGGCCGATGTACGAGCGCCCCGACGGCCGCCGGTTCAGCCACGACGAGCCCGAGAAGCGCCAGGAGGCGGCGATGCTGCTCGACGCGGCATCCCGGCTCGGCGACGGCGACGTGTACGTCCGCTGATAACGCATTCCGCGCATGGCGATAGTCGGGGTGGGGATCGACCTGGTCTCCATTCCCGATTTCGCTGAGCAGGTGGACCGTCCGGGCACGGTGTTCGCCGAGACGTTCACCCCGGGTGAGCGCCGCGACGCCGCCGACAAGAGTTCGTCGGCGGCGCGCCATCTCGCCGCGCGGTGGGCCGCGAAGGAAGCCGTCATCAAGGCATGGTCGGGTTCGCGGTTCGCCAAACGGCCCGCGCTGCCGGAAGGCATCCACCGCGACATCGAGGTGGTCACCGACATGTGGGGCCGGCCGAAGGTGCGGCTCACCGGGGACATCGCCGAACACCTGCGGGAAGCGACGATTCACGTGTCGCTGACCCACGAAGGGGATATGGCGGCGGCCGTCGCGGTCATCGAAGAGCCCTGAGCGGCTCGGCGTCGCTTCGACCGTTCGCCTACCGTGAGGACCACATCGTGAGTGGAACCAGCCAGCGTCAGCTGGGGGAGTCCGAGAGCCCGATCGAGGACGCCCTCGAACATGCCTTCCAGCGGATGGTGGACGAGGGCACCCCGCGGCTGCACCGGCCCCGTTCGGATACCTCGACTGGTTGACGTGGTTCGCCTACACGCTGACTTCTCCCTCGCGAGCAGACGCAAATGTCCCTCAAAACGGCGATCCGCGGGCACATTTGCGTCTGCTCGCGGTCGGGCGGCGACCCACTACGCTCGTGCCATGAGCGACGTGATGGCCCGGGTGCTGGAAGTCCTACCGTCGGTCCGGTCCGACCTCGAGGATCTGGTCCGCATCGAGTCGGTGTGGGCCGATCCGGCGCGCCGTGACGAGGTGCAGCACAGCGCGCGGGCGGTGGCAGATCTGCTCGGGGTGGCCGGTTTCGACGACGTCAGCATCGTCGCCGAGGGTGGCGCGCCGGCGGTGATCGCCCGCCACCCGGCGCCGCCGGGCGCGCCGACGGTGCTGCTCTACGCCCATCACGACGTGCAGCCGGAGGGTGACCCCGGCCAGTGGTCGTCGCCCCCGTTCGAACCCACCGAGCGCGACGGACGGCTCTACGGCCGCGGTTCGGCCGACGACAAGGCCGGGATCGCCACGCACCTGGCCGCTTTCCGCGCCTTCGGCGGTGAGCCGCCGGTCGGGGTGACGGTGTTCGTCGAGGGCGAGGAGGAGTCCGGCTCGCCTTCGCTGACGAACCTGCTTGCCGCGCACAAGGAGTCGCTGGCCGCCGATGTCATCGTGATCGCCGACTCCGACAACTGGAGCACCGACCGGCCCGCGCTGACCGTCTCACTGCGCGGTCTGGCCGACTGCGTGGTCGAGGTCGCCACCCTCGACCACGGTCTGCACTCGGGCCTGTGGGGCGGTGTGGTGCCCGATGCCCTGACCGTGCTGGTGCGGTTGTTGGCGAGCCTGCACGACGACGACGGGAATGTGGCGGTCGCCGGTCTGCACGAGGGCTCGGCTACCGATGTCGACCGCGGTCCGGACTGGGTGCGCGAGGAGTCCGGACTGCTGCCCGGTGTGTCCGAGATCGGTTCGGGTTCAGTGGTGCAACGGCTGTGGGCCAAGCCGGCGATCACCGTCATCGGCGTCGACGCCACGCCGATCGACAAGTCGTCGAACACCCTGATCCCTCGGGCCCGGGCCAAGATCAGCATGCGGGTGGCGCCGGGCGGTGACGCGAAGGCACACCGTGACGCGCTGACCAGCCACCTCGAAGCGCACGTCCCCTGGGGGGCGCAGCTGACCGTGACACCGGGGGACACCGGCCAGCCGTACGCGATCGACGCGGCCGGCCCGGTTTACGACGCCGCGCGCGCGGCGTTCACCCAGGCCTGGGGCGCCGAACCGGTCGACATGGGCATGGGCGGGTCGATCCCGTTCATCGCCGAGTTCGCCGCGGCGTTCCCGGATGCGACGATCCTGGTGACCGGCGTCGAGGATCCGGGAACCCAGGCGCACAGCGTGAACGAGAGCCTGCATCTCGGTGTGCTCGCGCGTGCGGCCACCGCCGAGGCGCTGCTGCTGGAGAAACTCGGCGCGGGTTAGTGTTAGACCGACAGGTCGCGGCGGAGTTTCGCGACGTGGCCGGTGGCCCGCACGTTGTACTGTGCCGCGGCGATCTTGCCGTCCTCGTCGACGAGGAACGTCGAGCGGATGACGCCCTGAACGGTCTTGCCGTACATCGTCTTCTCGCCGAACGCGCCCCATGCGGTGAGCACCTCTTTGTCCGGGTCGGACAGCAGCGGGAAGGTCAGGCCCTCTTTGTCGCGGAACTTCGCAAGCTTGGCCGGTTTGTCGGGCGAGATGCCCACCACGTCGACACCCGCCTCGTTGAGTTCACCGAGGTTGTCCCGGAAGTCGCAGGCCTGCTTGGTGCAGCCCGGCGTGGACGCGGCGGGGTAGAAGTAGACGATGACCTTCCGGCCCTTGTAGTCCGACAGGCTGACGATGTTGCCGTCGGCGTCGGGGAGGCTGAAGGCGGGTGCGGTGTCGCCTACCGCCAGGCGGGGGGTCTGAGGCATGGCTGTCCCTTCTGGTCGACCGGTGCCTTCGGCGTCACACCGGCTGATCTAGGGTAGTTCGGCAGGACGGGGACCAGACCTGGGGACCCGGCACGGGACTTGGAGGACATGACGTGGCGGACCGGGATCCCGAGGCCATCAAGAAGGACATCGACGCTGCCCGCGACCAGTTGGCACTGACGGTCGACTCCTTGGCGGAGCGGACCAACCCGCGCCGGTTGGCCGACGACATCAAAGCTCAGGTGATCCGGTTCGTGTCCCAGCCGCCGGTGGCCGCATCGCTGGCCGGCGCGACCTTGATCATCGTTGTGGTCGCTGTGCGGCGGTCCCGCCGCTAGACGTCCCCGCGCGTCGCGGGACGGCATCAGCCAGTCGGTGAGCGAGAGGCGCGGCGGGTTCGCGCGACGGCCGAGTCGGCTGCGGTTCACCACGGTCACCGGCGCCTGCGTGGCCGAGAACAGCACATTCACCGACCCGGAGACCGGCCGGGCGCGACGGCTGCGTGCGTCTGGTGCGCAGACAACAACATCGCCCGGCGGAGCGGCGATGTCTGTGGTGCGCCGTCAGGGTTTCGAACCCCGGACCCGCTGATTAAGAGTCAGCTGCTCTACCAACTGAGCTAACGGCGCGCGGGAGAGACGATAACAGGCCGCCCGCCATGACGTGAAATCGTCGCCTCGGGCCGGGGCGGGCACGTCTCTACAACAGGCTTGATGTCGGTTCTGCCAGTAGACTGTGACACTGAGAAATCCGTGTGAGTAGAAACCTGGGTGTGAGGTGGAGAAGGCAATGTGGCAGGTCCGTTCGGTGACCCGTCCGCGGCGGCAACGAGCCTGGTGGGCGTGCATGCTGGTGGTTCCCGCCATGGTGCTGGGGCTCACTTCCTGCTCGAGCGACTCCGGGGAACAGGCGCAGAAGGTCATCTCCCACAAGGGCACCCCGTTCGGTGACCTGCTGATGCCGAAGCTCACGTCTTCGGTGACCGACGGGGCCGTGGGCGTCGCGGTGGACAGTCCGGTCACCGTCGCTGCCGAAGGTGGCGTGCTGGGCTCGGTGACGATGGTCAACGAGGACGGTAAGGCCGTCTCGGGCAAGTTGAGCCAGGACGGGCTGACCTGGGCCACCACCGAGTCGCTCGGCTACAACAAGAGTTACACGCTCACTGCGAAGTCGATGGGCCTCGGCGGTGTCACCAGCCGGCAGATGACGTTCGAGACACATTCGCCGGAGAACCTGACGATGCCTTACGTCCTGCCCAACGAGGGTGAGGTCGTCGGCGTCGGCCAGCCGGTGGCGATCCGGTTCGACGAGAACATCACCAACCGGCTGGCGGCGCAGCGGGCCATCTCGGTGAAGACGGACCCACCTGTGGAGGGCGCGTTCTACTGGCTGAGCAACCGCGAGGTCCGCTGGCGTCCCGCGGAGTACTGGGAGCCGGGCACCAAGGTGCAGGTCGAGGTGAACACCTACGGCGTCGACCTCGGTGACGGGCTGTTCGGCCAGGACAACGTCAAGACCCAGTTCACCGTCGGCGACCAGGTCGTCGCGACCGCCGACGACTCGACGAAAACGCTGACGGTCCGGCGCAACGGCGCCGTCGTCAAGACCATGCCGATCTCGATGGGCAAGAACGGTACCCCGACCGACAACGGCACCTACATCATCGGTGATCGATACTCGCATCTGGTGATGGATTCGTCGACCTACGGGGTTCCGGTCAACTCGCCCGACGGCTACCGCACCGAGGTGGACTGGGCCACCCAGATGTCCTACAGCGGCATCTACGTCCACTCCGCACCGTGGTCGGTCGGCTCGCAGGGTCAGAGCAACGTCAGCCACGGCTGTCTCAACGTGAGCCCGTCGAACGCGAAGTGGTTCTACGACAACACCAAGCGCGGGGACCTCGTCGAGGTCGTCAACACCGTCGGTTCGGTGCTGCCGGGCACCGACGGTCTCGGCGACTGGAACATTCCGTGGGAGCAGTGGAAGGCCGGTAACGCCGGGGTCTGACGCCCGAGCCGAAAGAAGCGCCTCACCTTTTCAGGTGAGGCGCT
>JAXHUG010000020.1:0-6543 GCA_034189785.1 Actinomycetota bacterium | reverse complement strand
TGCTCGTCAAACACCGCCGACCCGACGGTGAACGTATAGGATGACTGCACCGAGAATGCCTTCCCGAACTTCGGACAAACGAGACCTCAACAACCTCAATTGTCCCAGTTCAGAAGGCATTTTCGCTGTTCACACGCCGACAAAATCACCGGCCCATCCACGGATTCAGGCTAAACCTGACCCCCGACGAACTTACGAGCGAGACCAAACTTGACACGAAAATTGGGTGACCACAACGGATGACCCGGCTGGGTCCCGAGGAACTGCCCGATGCGGTCACGGTGATGGACCCCTTCCACGTGGTCCGGCTGGCCGGCAACGCCCTCGACGAGTGCCGGCGCCGCGTCCAACTGGCCACTGCGGGCACCGCGGCCGCAAAACCGACCCGCTCTATGCGTGCCGGCGGACCCTGCAGACTGGGGCCGATCTGCTCACCGACAAGCAACGGGCCAGGCTGGCAGCCTTGTTCGCCGTCGACGCCCACGCCGAGGTGGAAGCCACCTCGACAATGTATCAGCGCACCGTGGCCGCCTACCGAGAGCCCGACCGCAAGAAGGGGCGCGCCATGATGGCGGCGCTGATCAGCACGCTGAGCACCGGCGTCCCCCAAGCCCTGCAGGAAGTGATCACCCTCGGACGCACACTCACCAAGTGGGCCGCCGACGTCCTGGCCTACTTCGACCGGCCCGGCACCTCCAACGGGCCGACCGAAGCCATCAACGGCCGCCTCGAGCACCTGCGCGGATCCGCCCTCGGATTCCGTAACCTCACCAACTACATCGCCAGATCACTGCTGGAAACTGGCGGATTCAAACCCCAACTACACCGTCAATCATGAAGAGCCCAATTCGCCTACGTCAGCGCAGAACTCGCCGACGGCGAAGTCCTACCGCTGATGCGCCTGCGCTACGGAGGATCCGCCGCCGGCTGGGGCTTCGCGATATACCTGGCAAGCACGGACGGCTACCAAAGACTCGGTCCTGACGACCGGATTCACCGCCGGATACCCTGAGGACGCACTCGACACCGCAAGCGGCCTCTACCTGGACGACCCGACCGCCTGAACCTGACCCCCGACGAACTTACGGGCGAGACCACTAAGCCAAGTGTCACACCTGCAACGCCGCAGGTCAAATGCTCAGGTCACGACTTTGCCGACACCGTGGCCGAGGCCCTGCCCTGAGAAGCTAGCCTGGAATTCCAGTGATGAAGCTTGTCATTATCCAAGAATCGCTACCAGCACATTGAAATTCAACAATCGTTCGGGTGTTGGGGGCGGTATCAAAATTCGCCATGCTGGAGAACTTGTACGGCCTAGACCACTTCACGGTATGCCCGCCCACATCATCCTGAACTATGATGAACCGATATGTTAAGCCTACTGGGGGCTCGCCGTCGGGGGTTAAAGGACTCTCGATAACTTTATCGCCTCTCAAAGTCAACCAGTGTTCGGAGTGCTGGTAAACGTGTACGGTGACGATATCGCTGTGAATTTGAGATTTGTTGATGCCGCGGGACAAGTCAATGCTATTATCGCTGATACTCGTGCCAGTCAATTCCCAGGTGGCCGCCGACGGATCAATGCAAGCAAAAATCTTATTTCGAAATGACCTTGTTATTGTAACTCCCGCGTAGGGCTTCGCGCGCAGCGGTGCTTTCGACACGGCGGCGACATCGAACATCGAGTAGGCGACATTATTTAACTCTAGAGCCTTGCTCGACGCCCAGCTTGTGTTATCGCTGTCTGAGACGAGCCCACGGACGCTTACACCAACGATAGTAGTCGACCGCCCGTGCATGACCATTCCCGAACCCGCGTTCTCTTGCGTTGAGATATTCATATAGATATTCGTATCGCCATTAAGTTGATAGACACCGGAGCTCGCCCCTTGCAATTCGCCTGAATACCAGGATTTGATATTCGAAAACTTCGAATTAGAACAGCTTTCCAAAAAGACGCCATGCTTTCCTGAGCGGCCAAGATCCATGTTCTGGAACGTATTATCAGAACACGAGCGGCCGTGAAATCCAAATTCTTCACAATTGTAACTGGAAAATCCGTCGACCAGTGAAGCCCTCATTCCGTAACCCCAGTATAGGCCGGAACCGGCGACATTCCGGACGTGCACGTTGCGGACCAGGTGGCGAGCGATAATGCCACTTTTCGACCCGTCTGAATTATCTAAATATATTGCCGCGGCGACGTCGTGTTGGGTATATCGATTACCATCAACAAGAAAATCTAAAAGGGATACGTACGTCGCATCCTTTTTGTTGAGGTGAATCAAATGTTGCCCAGGGGCTCGGCCGGCCTTCTGCTTCAGTATCGAAGCTTCTGGCCCGACCCCTCGTAAGCCAACTTTGCCGGTCAGCGAAATCTGGTTCACGACACTTACGCCCCGCCAAAATATCAGCCCGCCCCCCGCCGCAGCAACAGTCGCAACTGCATGAGCCCAAGCCTCTGTGTCATCCGTAATGCCATCACATATTGCGCCGGACCTCTGCACATCATACATTTCGGTAGGAGGATGGGCGTGGGTCAACCGTTGAAATAGTGCTTCACCGCGGGCGTCGGTGCACGCTGTAGCCGCTCCCGAAGCACTGGCACCTAGTGCCAATACATTCAGCGCCCGGCGCCGGGAAAGTCGCGTAGCAGGAACAGCTCTATCGGTGTTATCCATAAGTCCGATTCTAGGCTCTGCCCTACTGCCATGAATGTGGGTCGGGCGTGGTCCAGAAACCTTAACAAGGCACAAGAGCTGATGCAACACCCCGGGATGAAATTCGCGCGCGTTTCGACCCACTGGAGAGCGCCCACTGCGGTTTCATCGTCCCCGGCATTCGAACCGGGCATCACCAATTATTGCGCGTCGCAACCGGAACCTCGACGGAATCCGAGTGGAAACGCCAAGGTGAACGGCTCAAACCAACTTTGCGGTCCCGCTTCATGTCAGGAGTCCTGTTGTGCCACGAACGCAGAAGGGAGCTTGAGGTGTAGGCCACGGTGTCGGCAAAGTCGTGACCTGAGCGTTTGACCTGCAGCGTTGCAGGCGTGACACGCGGGACTGGTGTGGTTACAGGACGGGCACGGCAGAGCACGAGATGATCACAGTTTCCACACCAGCCACATCCCAGAAAGCGCTGCCGTGCCCGCTGTGCCATCATCGCCCATCTTGTCCGTTGTCGACGACTCCGACCCGCTGCTGGGCGAGTTGGCCGAGATTCCGCCCGCACCAGAGGGGTTGTTGGATCTGCTGGCGCGGGTGCCCGACCCGCGCCAGCGGCGCGGGATTCGGCACGGTCTGACCAGGGTGCTGGCGGTGGCGCTGTCGGCGGTGCTCGCCGGCGCACAGTCGTTCGTGGCGATCGCCGAATGGGCCGCCGATGCCGCTCCGGAGGTGCTGGCGCGGCTCGGTGTCATCGGCGTTGCGCCGTGCGAGTCGACGATCCGGCGCTGCCTGCAACGGCTCGCCCCGGACGAACTTGACCAGCTGATCGGGGCGTGGATGTGGTTGCACACCAGCACGATCGCCGGTCGCCGGGTGATCGCCTTCGATGGCAAGACGCTGCGCGGCGCCCGCGGCGCGACCGGCAGCCTGGTGCACCTGCTGGCCGGGCTGTGCCAACAGACCGGCACCGTGCTCGCGCAACTGGCGGTCGATGTCAAGACCAACGAAATCCCCATGCTGAGGAAGCTTCTCGACACGTTCGACATCACCGGGGCGGTCATCACGGCCGACGCCCTGCACTGTCAGCGCGACACCGCCGAACACATCATCGGCCGCAACGGCCACTACATCTTCACCGTCAAAGACAATCAGCCGACGCTGCGCAGGCAGCTCAAAAACCTGCCGTGGAAACAGATCCCGATCCTCGACACCAGCATCGAGCACGATCACGGCCGCACCGCCAAACGCGTACTCAAAGCTACCGAGATCACCGAGGGAATCGGGTTCCCCGGCGCCGTGCAGGTGCTGCAACTGACCCGCACGGTCACCGACCGCAAGACCAGCAAGCGTCACACCGAAGTCGTCTACGCCGTCACCTCCCTGTCGGTCGCCGACGCCAAGCCCGCCCAGATCGCCGCCTGGCTGCGCGGACACTGGGCGATCGAGAACAAGCTGCACTGGGTCCGCGACGTCACCTACGCCGAGGACCACTCGCAGATCCGCACCGGCGGCGGACCCCAGGTCATGGCAACCCTCAGGAATACAGCCATCAGCGTCCTGCGGCTCAACGGCCATACCAACATCGCCGCCGCGCTTCGACACCACGCGCGCAATCATCTCCGACCCGTCAAACTACTGCTGAACTGGTGAAATACGACTTTGCCGACACCGTGAGGTGTAGGCGAAGCTTCATGATGCGGTGCTGTACGAGTGATGAAGGTAGGCCCTTCAGAACCGCCCTGCGCCGCGGGCCTAAACCTGAATCCGTGTTGCGTCCTGGAAGTTGGATTGGACTAGCGGGTGAAAGTCCCGTCCCGGTAGGTACCGGAACGCCGGGTAGCAGGCCCCGGTTTGTCGTGGAGACGCGGCGGGCTGAGCGGGGTGTCGAGAGCCTCTTCGGAGGGAGCAAGTGTGCGGGCCGTAGCGTTAAGCGAACTCTGCAGCCTCGTCACAGTCACAATGGAGGAGCCGAGCCGCTCATGTCACGGCGAAGGCCATGTCCGGCGAGCCCTGGTCCGGGGTTAGCTCGTCGGGTCCTTCCGGGGTACGGGTGGCGGCACGTGCACATAGTCTGGTTCGAAACAGGAGAGACCCGTCTGCCTGGCCTCGTCGGGCAAAGACCAGGGGTATAAGCCGATGGCGAAATCCTTTGGAGGGCAGCGGGAGTCCGATGGGGTCGTAGTACCGCTGATCGGCGTGCAACATAACGCGCCGGGAGGGAAGGGCCCCAACTTTGATCACGCGGGCAAAGTGGGTAAGTGCGAGGGCATGACCGGTTTTGATCGGTCCAACTACCCCGACGGGTCACGGCCCGTCGTAGCCGTGGAGGAGCCGCTGTGTTTCTCGCCGGTGAAAGTGCGACAACTGCAACGCACGCTATGGGCTGCGGCCAAGCAGTCTGAGGGTCGGCGTTTCCATGCCCTGTATGACCGTATCCACAGGGGTGACGTCTTGTGGGAGGCGTGGGAGCGGGTGCGTAAGAACAGGGGTGCGGCCGGGGTGGATCGTGTCACCTTGGTCGCGGTGGAGGACTACGGCGTGGACCGCATGTTGCGTGAGTTGCGTGATGACCTTCGCCGGGGTGTGTACCGTCCGGCGCCGGCGCGTCGGGTGGAGATCCCGAAACCACGAGGTGGTAAGCGGCCGTTGGGCATTCCCACGGTGCGAGACCGGGTGGCCCAAGCGGCGGCCAAGATCGTGCTGGAACCGATCTTCGAGGCGGACTTTCTGTCGTGCTCGTATGGGTTTCGGCCGAAGCGGTCGGCGACCCAGGCGATGGAGCGACTGCGTGTCGGTTTCATCGAGGGCTACTCGTTTGTGGTCGAGTTCGACATCGCCAATTTCTTCGGCGAGATCGACCACGACCGGCTGCTCGCCGAGGTGGGTAGGCGGGTCTCGGACCGGCGGGTGCTCAAATTGCTGCGATTGTGGCTGCAGGCAGGGGTGTTGGTCGATGGGGTGGTGTCGCGGACGGTTGCGGGCACTCCGCAGGGCGGGGTGATCTCGCCGCTGTTGGCCAACGTCTATCTGCACGTGCTCGATACCGAACTCTCTCGACGGAATGTGGGTGAGTTGGTGCGCTACGCCGATGACGGTGTGGTGTTGTGCCGGACCGCGGCACAGGCCGAGCAGGCTTTGGCGGCGGTGGGAGAAGTCCTGTCGTCGTTGGGGTTGCGGCTGCATCCGGACAAGACGAAGGTGGTCGACCTGCGCGACGGTCGCGAGGGCCTGGACTTTCTGGGCTGTCACTTCCGGGCGCGTATGTCGGGGCGGTTGTGGGAACAGAAGCGGATCGTGCGCTATTACCTGCACCGTTGGCCCTGCCAGTCGGCGATGCGCAGGTTGCGGGACAAAGTCCGTGACCTGACTGGCCGCAACCGGGTCGGAATCGACATCCGTGATGTGATCGCGGTGTTGAATCCGATCCTGCGTGGGTGGGGTAACTACTTTCGTACCGGCAACGCCGCCGACAAGTTCCGCCAGGTCGACAGTTACGTGGTGTGGCGGCTGTTCCGCTTGATGGTCAAGAAGCGGGGCCGCAATCTGCGTGCTGGTCAAGCTGGTCAGTGGACTGAGGAGTGGTTCAACGGGCACGGCCTGCACCGCCTGCGCGGCACCATCCGCTACCCGAAGGCTGCGTAACCATGTCAAGAAGATCATCGGTAAGCCGTGTGCGGGAAAACCGCACGCACGGATTGAGAGGGGGATGGGGAAACGGACCCGCACTGCGGACACCGCGCCCCTGACTACCAATGGATGGGCCGGTGATTTTGTCGGCGTGTGAACAGCGAGAATGCCTTCTGAACTGGGACAATTGAGGTTGTTGAGGTCTCGTTTGTCCGAAGTTCGGGAAGGCATTCTCGGTGCAGTCATC
>JAXHUG010000002.1:0-3551 GCA_034189785.1 Actinomycetota bacterium | reverse complement strand
CGCGGAGATCGTGCGACGACTGGCCGCCGACGGCGCCGCGGTGGCATTCACCTACTCGGCCTCCGGCGCGAACGCCGACAAGCTCGTCGCCGAGGTGGCCGCGGACGGCGGCAGGGCGGTGGCCATCCAGGCCGATGCGGCCGATCCGGCCCAGAATGCGGCCGCGGTCGACCGGGCGGTCGCCGAACTCGGCGGCCTGGACATCGTGGTGAACAACGCCGCCGTCGCCCACATGGCCCGGATCGACGACTTCCCGGCCGATCAGTTCGACCGCCTGGTGGCCATCAACATCGGCGGCATGTACTGGACAACCCGCACCGCGATCAAGCACCTGGGTGAGGGCGGGCGGATCATCAACATCGGCAGCATCAATGCCGACCGCATTCCCGGGCCCGGATTGTCGGTCTACGGCATGACCAAGGGGGCGGTGGCCTCGTTCACCCGCGGACTGGCCCGCGATCTCGGCACGCGCGGCATCACCGTCAACAATGTGCAGCCCGGGCCGATCGACACCGACGCCAACCCCGACAACGGCGACTTCGCCGAGAGCCTCAAACAGGTCACCACGCAGGGCCGCTACGGGCACACCACCGATGTCGCCGCCTTCGTGAGCTTCCTGGCCGGCCCGGAGTCCGGATACATCACGGGTGCGAACCTCAACGTCGACGGCGGCTTCACCGTCTGAGGCCGACGCGGTACTGGTTTAGGTACCGAAACAGGTAGCATCGATCCATGCCCTCGCTGAACGTGGACTTCGACGACGCTGAGATGGAACAGATCCGGGCAGCGGCCAGGCAGGATGACCTGTCGCTGAAGAGGTTCGTGCACGCGGCCGTCATGGAACGCGCGAGTATGCACAAGCGCAGGGTGGCCGAGGCGGCACGCGTGGTGGCTGACCGCTCGGCTGAACTCAATCGTCGTTTGGCGTGACCGACTACCTCGACCGCGATGACGTCCTGACCGCCGGTTCGATCGCCTTCGGCGCGGAGTTGACGGTGCGTGACTACGGTCTGCTCGACGCCGCCGTCGCTCGTCCGAAGGCGATCGTATTCGGCGTTGATGCGTACCCGGAGTTGTGGGACAAGGCCGCTGCGCTGTTGCAGTCTCTAGCGCGCAACCACGCCCTGGTTGATGGGAACAAGCGCACGGCCTGGGCAGCGGCATGGACGTTTCTCCATATCAATGGATTCCAGCTTGCCGAGGACTTCGACGTCGACCGCGCTGAGGAGTTCATGAACGACGTAGCGACCCGGGATTGCGACCTCAGCGACATTGCAGCCGCGCTAGCGGCCTTTGCCGCTTCACCAACCGATGATGTCCGCCCTGAGGCGTGATCGCCCAGACCTCGTCGGCGGCGGTCGAAAATTCTCGATTCGCCTGCTGGCCAGCAACGGCCGGCGCTGGTCGACAACGGTCATCCGGTTGTTCTCGGCGAAAAGCGCTGCGGCGGGAGATCCTGCGTGCCTACGACGAGAACGGCATCGAGCTGCCGTACCGGCAGGGCCGGGTCTACGCGATGGCCGAGGAGTAGTAAACGCCCGGCAGCGAACCGCATGATCACCCAATTGTCATACCTGCCTGGAATAATAGGCAGGTGACGCAAACTTCCATCGACCGTCTGCACATCGTCGAATCGACCGACTGGCTGCTCGGTGTGATCGCGCTGCTCGAATCCCGGTCTCGGTTCCGGCCGTGGCGTTACGGCTTCGGAGAGGCGCGGCGCGGTGACCCCGTGGCGATCGTCCTGAACACGGAACCGGCGTCCATCCTGACCACCCTCGGCAGCATCGGTGCCGATGAGGGCCAGGGGCGCGCGGTCGTCGACTGGACCTTCGTGGAGCCTGAACTCCTCGACTTGGCGACGTTGGTGCGTGTCGTGGGATTCGGCCGGGATCCGCGCCAAGCGTGGCGCCTGGAAGGCGACGACGCGGTCCGCATGGAGCTCGCGTTGGCGGACTCCCATGACCGCGGGGACCCGTCGTTTCGGCTCGGCCACACCTCGGTGACCCGCGCCCGCCTTCTGCTGCATTCGCGCGGACGGTGCACCGGCTGCGACCACGACATCGACCTGATCGGCGACGACGCACGCGACAACTTCCGCTTCCACACCCTCGACGAACCCGCCCGCGAAGCGCCCGAGGTGCTGATCATGGACGACCACCATGCCTGCAGCTACCTCGAGGATCCGATCCCCACCAGCTGCTGGCGCCCGGAGCTGCCCGACGATTGGCCCGGTGTGCTGTGCCGGCGCTGCGAGGACCGGATGCGCGAGGGCGGTTACACCAACCTGCTCGACTTCCGGTTTTCCCAGCATCCGAAGTGCCTCGCCTGCGGTGCCGGGCGGACACAACGCGCGCTGTTCGGACACCTGATGACGAGGGACATCCCGCCGTGGCTGGACGCCCGCGGCTGCGTCAGGACAGAACTTCACTGGACATGCACCGAATGCACGCGCACCTGGTGAAACAGCTTCAGCAGGGATGTATTCGGCGCTACAGTCACGCGAATGGGCCATCTCTTCGTCGCCCACGGTGACCTGACCAAGCTGGCGTGTGACGCCATCCTGATCCCCTGCGATTCGGCCGGGAACGTCAACGCGGTGTGGCGTGAGGTCTTGCCTGCAGGGCTACCGGACTCGCAGTTCGATCCCGGTTGGCTGGTTCTTCCGGGCGACCCGAAGGCGGCTGGTGTCATCGCCCTTCCAGCCGTCGACGACCGCACGGTGTGGGCCTTCGTCACCGTCGACGTCGACCGTGACGCCGCGCCGGAGGACGTTGTCGAGCGCACGTGGACGGCGATACGGCACGTGGCCGCGACGACGGCCGTGCGCGAGGGCCGCGCGGCGCCGTTGATCGGGCTGCCGCTGCCCGGCACCGGCCACGGTGGACTGCGCACCCGCCGCGGCGAGGTCATCAACGCATTCTTGGAACGTCACCGCGCGACGACTCTGGACGCCGACGTGGCACTCGTACTCTCCGATCGCCGCGACTTCGCCGCCGTGCAGGAGCGCAGGAGCGACGACGACTGGGGCGACCTGACCGACGAACTCAGCAGCCACGCAGACCGATTGGGCCACCTCGCGGCACGTGGCGAACTCTCGCTCTTCCTCGGTGCCGGGGTGTCCAAACCCGTCGGCCTGCCCGACTGGTGGGAACTGCTCAAACTTCTCGCCAAGGAATCGGGGGCGGAGGCGCCGGCCGGCGACGACCCCTATCGAGCCGCCGAACCCATCATCGACAGGCTCGGGGATGGGCGTCACGAAGCCGTTCGCCGCCTCCTGGACAAGCACCTGCACGGCGTCGGCCACGCACTTCTGGCGAGTATCGACGTCCGACGCATGGTGACCACCAACTTCGACTCCTGCATGGAGACCGCGCTCAAAGCCCCTGCGGGTGAACGTTTCCGGGTGCTCACGCGTCAACTGGCAGCAGGCGGGTCACGGTGGCTGCTCAAGATCAACGGTGACGTCGACCAGCCTGACTCCATCGTGCTGACCGAGGGTGACCTCGAGCGTCATCCCGACGAACGGCGCGCGCTCGAAGGCGTTGTGC
>JAXHUG010000019.1:46268-68300 GCA_034189785.1 Actinomycetota bacterium | reverse complement strand
ATGGGCTCACCCCGCCATAAATGGCGAGGCTTGCGCCCAAGATTTCGGTCACCGGATGGGGCTGCCGCACGAGCACACTGTAACCATGACCTCTCCCTCAGTCGTATTGCAGCGCAACGCCGGGTCCAAACTGGGCAACCGAATGGCGGCGCCGCAGACCCAAAGGCTGGGGCGCTGGCCGCCATCGCGCTCTACGTCGCGGTCTTCCCCGGCAACGTCAACATGGTTCGCCTGTGGTGGGACAAGCCGTGGCCGATGCGCATCGGGGCGATCGCCCGGTTGCCGCTGCACATCCCGATGATCACTCAGGCGCTCAAGATCTACCGCACCTCCTGACGCGCCGGTTCCCGCGCCGCCTCCAGCAGCGCCGCGAGATCCTCGACATCCGGTAGGCCCGCCGGGCACGCCGTTTGGTTCGGACGCACGTAGTGGAACGCCACCCGCACCTGCTCGAGCGGGCATCCGCTGAGCTGCGCCCACGCCAGCCGGTAGACGGCGAGCTGGATCGCCGCGTGTTGCGCGGCCGCAGGTGTGTCCGGCGGTGCCCCGGTCTTCCAGTCGACGATGGTGGCGCCACGGTCGTCGTCGGCGAACACCGCGTCGATGCGACCCCGCACCATCGTCTCGCCGATGACCATGTCGAACGGCACCTCGACGTCGATCGGTGTGCGAGCGGCCCACGGCGACACCATGAACGCCGTCTGCAGTTCGGCGAGCTGTTCGGCTTCGGTGCATCTGGTGTCCCTGTCGACGGCTCCGGGCAGATCATCGAGGTCGAACAATCGCTCGGCGCCGAAGTAGCGCTGCACCCAGTCGTGAAAAGCCGCGCCGAGCGACGCATTCGGGTCGGGGCGTGTGGGCACCCGCCGGTTGAGGCGGGCCAGCACCGTGTCCGGATCGTCGCTGAGGTGCACCAGCGTGCTGACCGAGACCTCGGCCGGCAGCGTCAGCGGTGGCTTCTGCGCGGCCCGTTCAGCTTCGGCGAGCAGCGCGTCCACGTCGGCCGCCCAGCCGTCGACATCCTGAACCGTCTCCACCGCACCGGCCATCGCCGCGGCCACCAACTGCGCGCCCCGGTCGACGGCGGCACGCCGCCCGCCGGCCGGGTCGGCGGGCCAGAGCACCTCTTTGACGTGGTCGCGCAACGGATTCTTCTCACCGTCGGCCGGCGCCGGCGCCCACTGGTCGACCACTCCGCAGGGTTGCCCGGCCTGCGCAGCGCGGTCGATGATGTCCTTGAGCTCCAGCAGGAACTCCGACGGGCCCCGCGGTTTCGCCTCTGTCGCACCCCAGTGGTGCCCGGAGAGCAGCAGGGTGTCCGCGGCGCGGGTGAGCGCGACGTACAACAGCCGCCGCTCCTCGTCGACGCGACGCTGCTCGAGGCGGCGTTTGTGGTCGTCGATCCTGTCCGACAGGATCTTTCGATCGTTGACGTCGGAGGTGTCGAGCACCGGTACGCCATGGTCGGTGGTGGTTGCCCGGTCACCGCGCAGCAGCGGGGGCAGATCCGCCGGATCGGTCAGCCACGTCCGGGCCCGTGCGGTTGACGGGAAGATCCGTCCGCTCAGATGCGGCACCGCCACCACCTGCCATTCCAATCCCTTGGCGGCGTGCACCGTCAAGATCTGCACCCGCTCCGCGGCGACGGCGAGGTCCGCGGGCGCCAGACCGTTCTCCCGTTCCATCGCCGCGTCGAGATAGGCGAGTAGCCCGCCGAGAGTGGCGCCGGGCCGGCTCGCGTAGTCGGCGACGACGTTCACGAAGGCGTCGAGGTGTTCGGTACCCGACCAGCCCGCAGACACCGGCATAGCGGCGCGGGCCTCGACGTCGACCCCGAGGACCCGGCGCACCTCCGTGACGAGGTCGGGCAGCGCAATGCCGAGATGGCCCCGCAGTGAGGTCAATTCACGGCTGAGCGCGACGATTCGGCGGTAGCCCTCCGGTGAGTACCGTTCGGCGGGACCCGGATCACCGATCGCGTCGGCCAGACCGGCCGCATCGGCGTGCGGCGCGGCCCGGGCGACGATCTCGGCCGCCGTCGCCTCCGGACCCGGTCCACCGTCGTCGAGTTCGACCGCCCGCCGCCACAGCGCCGCGATGTCGCGTCCGCCGAGTCGCCACCGCGGACCGGTCACGGTGCGCATCGCCGCCGCGCCCGCGGTGGGATCGGCCACCAGACGCAACATCGCGACCACGTCGGCGACCTCGGCGACCCCGAGTAGACCGGCCAAACCCACCACCTCGACGGGCACGCCCCGCGCGGTGAGCGCCTCGGCCATCGGCGCCGCGTCGGCGTTGCGGCGCAGCAGCACCGCCGCCGTGGGTGGGGCCTGGCCCTCGGCTCGGGCGGCGTGGTAGCGACGCGCCACCTCGTCGGCCACCCAGTCACGTTCTGCGGCAACGTTGTCGAGCAGTGCGAGCCTGATGGTTCCGGGCTCGGCGCCCGGCCGTGGCCGCAGCGAACGCACCGCCACCGAACGCCGGCGCGCTTCCGCCGACACCGCGTTGGCCAGATGCAGTGTGCTCGGCGGATTGCGCCAACTGGTCCGCAGTTCCAGGACGCGGGCGGGAGTGCCGTCGGAGAGGGGGAAGTCGGTGGCGAAGCGGGGCAGGTTGGTCGCTGACGCACCGCGCCAGCCGTAGATCGACTGGATCGGGTCGCCGACCGCGGTCAATGCCAGGCCGTCGTCCACACCGCCCCCGAACAACGCCGACAACGCCACCCGCTGGGCGTGTCCGGTGTCCTGGTACTCGTCGAGCAGCACCACGCGGTACCGGGACCGCAGCTCGGCGCCGACCTGCGGGTGGGCGGCGGCGAGCCGGGCGGCAGCGGCCATCTGCATTCCGAAGTCCAGCACCTTCTCGGACTGCATCCGCCGGTGCAGGGCGTCGACCAACGGGATGAGTTCGGTGCGCTCGGTCTGCGTCGCCAGCATCCGCAGCAGCCACTGGCTCGGCCCGCGGTCGCGCTGACAGGGCCCGGCGGGCAGGGTGTGCACCAGCCGCTCGAGCTCGAGGTGGGTGTCACGCAGCTCGTCGGTGTCGACGAGGTGTTCTGCGAGTTGGCCGGCGAGGCGCAGCGCCATGTCGGTGACCGCCGCGGGCGTCCTGTCGATCTCGAGCGGGCCGGGATGCTCGCACACCACGCGATGGGCCAACTGCCACAGTTCGGTCGCACCGAGCAACCGGGTCTCCGGCTCGATCGGCAGCAGCAGACCGTGTTCGCGCAGCAGCGTGCCGGCGAAGGCGTGGTAGGTGCTGACCGTCGGCGGGTCGTCGGCGGCGCCGAGTCCCGGGCCGACGCCGGGCACCAACCCGGCACCGGACAACCGCGCCAGCCGGGTGCGCACCCGGCGCAACAACTGACCGGCCGCCTTACGGGTGAAGGTCAGCCCGAGTACCTGCCCCGGTGTGGCATAGCCGTTGGCGACCAGCCACACCACCCGAGCGGCCATGGTCTCGGTTTTGCCCGCACCCGCCCCGGCGATCACCACGACCGGGCCCGGTGACGCGGCGATGACCGCCGCCTGTTCGTCGGTGGGGGCGAAAAGGCCGAGCGCCGAGGCCAATTCGGCGGGACTGTACCGCGCGGTCATGCGCGCTCCCCCGCGGACTGCGCGGGGCAGCTGCTGCGCACCGGACAGTGCGCGCAACTGTCGTTGACCCGTGCGACGAATCCCGGCCCCCTGGTGGCGGCGGCGGACTCGCCGACGTCCTGCCGCCACTGCGCGACGGTGTCTGGGGTCAGCGCGTCCTGTTCGCGTTCCGTCGGCCCGGCCGCACCGCTCTTGCCCAGGTACACCAGTTTGCCGCCGCCGGGCACATCGCCCTCGGCGAGCAGACCCGCCGCGACGGCCAGCTGGTACATCGCCAACTGGGCGTGCCGCTGGGCGTCGTCCATGGTGGCCGGGCTCTTACCGGTCTTGATGTCCACGACGACGAGCCGGCCGGCACTGTCGCGCTCCAGCCGGTCGAGGCGGCCGCGCACCCGGACCGCGGGCCGGCCCTCATCGGCGTCGCAGACGACACCGTCGACGTCGATCTCGGTGCCGACTTCGGTCAGCTCGCGGCGGGTCTGGACGCGCCACTGCTCGAACGCCGACAGCATGGCCTGGTGGCGGGTCAGCTCGTTGGCGGCGTGCCACTTCGCCTCGTACGGCAGGTCGTCCCACACCCGCTCGAGGTCGTTGAGCAGCTGACTCTCCGTCCTGCCCGATTCGGACACCAGTGCGTGCAGCAGCGATCCGACCGCCGAACGAACGTCACGGCCGTCACGTCCACCATGGCGTTCGAGCAACCAGCGCAGCGGGCAGTCGGTCAGGGCCTGCAGCGTCGACGGCGACAGGGTGACCACCTGCCGCTCGTCGCTCCACAACGGTTCGTCGGTGGACAGTGCCGTCATGGCGTGCCACTGACCGGGGTCGGCGCCCGGGACGCCGGCCGCGGCCAGCCGCGCCAGCTGGGCGGCCGCACATGTGCGGGCCGCGTCGTCGACGGCGCCGTCGGGTGCGCACACCACCGCCCGCAACCGGCCGACCAGCGCCGACGGCGCCAGCACGCGCGGCGCCCGCGCGGGAGCGGCCGGACCGTCACCCGGATCGGTGGCCAGCGCGGTCAGTTCCCGGCAGAACGGCGACGGCAACATCGCTTCGGCACCCGAGTCGCTGTCGACAGCGGTCATCAGGACCCGGTGCCGCGCGCGGCCGAGCGCGGCGATCAGCAACCGGCGTTCCTCGGCGAGCAGCGGTGCCCGTGTCGACACCGCGTCGGACGCGGACTCGGTCACGCCGTCGAGCACGTCGACGAGGCGTTGGGTGCCCAGGACCCCGCCGCGGGGAATCATGTTCGGCCACAAGCCTTCCTGCAGCCCGGCGATCACGACGAAGTCCCATTCGCCGGCCAACGCGGCATGAACGCTGAGCACCGCGACGGCCTCCGGGTCGCGCCGCTCACCGCGGCGGCCGGGCGGCAGGCCGAGCGCGGCGACGTAGTCGAGGAAACCCCGCACCGAGGCCCCCGCGGTGCGGGTCACATACTGGTCGGCGACGTCGGACAGCGTGGTGACGGCGTCGAGGTCGCGATCGGCCTGTGCACCCGCGGCACCGCCGCGTTCACTGGCCGCGAGCCACCGCCGCTGCAGCCCGCTGCGGTGCCAGGCCTGCCAGAGCGTGTGCCGCGGATCGAGTCCGTCGTCGACGCTGCTGCGCGCGGCCGCCAGCACGGACCGGACGCGGCGGAGCGGCCGCTGCAGTTCGGCCGACACCTCCGACTCTGCCGGCATGGGGCCGGTGAGCGCGTCGACGAGCAGGTCGGTGAACGCGCGCGGGGGCTGGCCGCCGTCGGCGCGGCGCAGCGCGCGGCGCACCTGGCGCATCGTGACCGGATCCACCCGGCCGACCGGTCCGCAGAGCAGCGCCTCGGCCTGGGCGCCGGTCAAACCGTCGGCGGTGGCCTCGAGCACCGTCAGCATGGCGCGCGCGGCCGGCTCCTCGACCAGCGGTGCCGGCGCGGGCAGGTTCACGGGAACCCCGGCGGCGGCGAGTGCACGGGCCAGCGGCGCCCCCGCACGCGGCACTGAGCGCACGATGACGGCCATCTCGGACCACGGCACCCCGTCCACGAGGTGCGCGCGCCGAAGCGCATCGGCGATCAGCGCCGATTCGCAATGGACCGTCGCGGCCACCCGTACCGCGACCGAGCCGTCGTCGCAGCCGTCATCGGAGCCGACGAATGCCGGGCGCTGCCCGGGCAGGCGCCGCGCGATCCCGGCGATCGCGCGCGCCACCGCGGGTGCGCAACGGTGCGAGCGGGTCAGCGCGACCGCGGTGCCCTCCTCCATGCGCAGCAGCGCGGGGTCCGCACCGCGGTAGCCGAACACCGATTGGTCGGGGTCACCGGCGAACACGGTCAGATCGGCACCGGCGGACAGTACCCGCACCAGCCGGGCGGCCTGCGGGTCGAGATGCTGGGCGTCGTCGACCAGGAGCAGTCCGATGCGGTTCCGTTCGGCCGCCAGCAGATCGGCGTCCATGGCGAACGCCTCGAGTGCGGCTCCGACGAGTTCGGCTGCCCCGAGTGCGGGCGTCGTCGCCTGGGGCGCGGCCATGCCGACCGCCGAGCGCAGCAGCATGATCTGCTCGTACGCCTGCGCGAACCGGCCGGCGGCCGCCCATTCCGGGCGGCGGGACAGCCGGCCGAGGCGTTGCAGCGCGACAGGATCAATACCACGTTCGGTGCACCGGGCCATCAGGTCGCGCAGTTCTGTGGCGAATCCGGCGGTGGTGAGTGCGGGGCGCAGTGCGGCCGGCCAGGCGACCGCCGAACGCTCACCGTCCTCGAGGTCGCCTTCGAGCAGTTCGCGGATGATCCCGTCCTGTTCGGCGCTGGTGATCAGCCGCGGCGGGGCATCGCCGTTGCGCTGGGCGGCCAGCCGCAGCACCGCGAACGCGTAGGAGTGGACCGTGCGGACCAGTGGTGCGCGCACCGCCCGGCGGGCGCCGTCGAGCAGTCTGCGGGTGACCGCGGCGCGGGCGGCAGACCGAAGCGATGCAGAACCTGTCAGGAGCAGAACCGATTCCGGCTCGACGCCGGCGGCGATGTGCGCGGCCGCGGTGTCGACGAGCAGCGTCGACTTCCCGGTCCCGGGACCGCCGAACAGGCGCACCACGCCGCGCTGCCCGGGTTCGAGCAGCGAGGGCGGCCCGGTGTGCGCGGCGGTGGTCGATTCGACGTCCGGTGCGGTCATGAGCGCATGACATCACGCGGGTCCGACAAGCCGCCCCCCGGTGCGGGCTGGCACCATCGTGGACGTGAGCCTGCACGTGCACCGCTACGGTCCGCCGGAGCCCGCCCAGCTGCTGGCTGTGCACGGGTTGACCGGCCACGGTCAGCGCTGGCAGACGCTGGCAACCCGGCATCTGCCCGAGTTCTCCGTCGCCGCACCGGACTTGATCGGCCACGGCAGATCCTCGTGGGCGGCCCCGTGGACGTTGGACGCCAACACCGACGCGCTCGCAGCCTTGCTCGACGCCGACGGGTGCGGTCCGGTCGTGGTGGTGGGACACTCCTTCGGTGGTGCGGTCGCCCTGGCCCTGGCGGCGGCGCGGCCAGATCTGGTGTCGGGTCTGGTGCTGCTCGACCCGGCGATCGGCCTCGACGGCGAGTGGATGCGCGAGATCGCCGACGGCATGTTCGCCTCCCCCGACTACACCGACCGGGCCGAAGCGCGGGCCGAGAAGGTCTCGGGGTCATGGGGCGAGGTGGATTCCGCCGAACTGGACCGCGAACTCGACGAGCATCTGATAACCCTTCCGAACGGCCGCAGCGGGTGGCGGATCAGCATTCCGGCGATGATGTCGTACTGGAGTGAGCTGGCCCGGCCGGTGACGGTCCCCCGAGACGGTACGGCGACCAGCCTGGTGCGGGCGGCGCGCACTGACCCGCCGTACGCGACCGACGAGCTGCTCGCGGCGCTCGACGCCGCCCTCGGTTCGGATTTGACTGTGCTGCAGTGGGATTGCGACCACATGGTGGTTCAGGCAATGCCGACGCAGACGGCTGCGGTCATCCGCGAACACCTCGAACGGCGCTGATGGTGGCCGTCACCGACGAGCAGGTGGAGGCCGTGCGCGCACTCGTGGCGCAGATCCCGCCGGGCCGGGTCGCCACCTACGGTGACATCGCCGATGCGGCAGGGTTGTCCAGTCCGCGGATCGTGGGCTGGATCGTGCGCACCGACTCGTCGGATCTTCCGTGGCACCGGGTGATCGGCACATCCGGCAGACCCGCCCCCCATCTGGCCACCCGGCAACTCGAATTGCTGCGCGCCGAGGGCGTCCTGGCCACCGACGGCCCGGTACCCCTACCGGATGTGCGGCACACCTTCGGTTAGAGCACCAGGCGCACCAACGCGGCGGTACGGGCCAGCCCCGGGAAGGCCGCCGCCGTCGACCGTGGATGCAACGAGTGCACGGCGAGCCGGAACATCAATGCACGCAACAACATCTGCGGCCACTCCGGTAACGACGCCCATCGTTCGATCAACCCGTCGTCGGCCCCGCCCCATGACAGTGCGTCAACGACGACCACCCCGGCCGCCCAAGACGCCGGACGCCAGTACGGCGTGATGTCGGTGATCCCGGGGGCGGCGGCGCCCGCGAAGAGCACCGTGCCGTACAGGTCGCCGTGCACCAGCTGACTCGGACTCTTGGTGGCCCGACGCAGGGTGGCGAGCTGGTTGATCAACTCGATCGAACGTTGTCCGTCTGCCGAACCGGGCGCCACGCGCGCACCCGGCGGCAGGGAGTGCAGCGGACGTTCCTCCCAGGCGGCGCGGTCAGCGGCGATGAACACGTCGACGTCGGCCCACGGTGCGACCGGCGGCTGGGTGAGGAAGCGCGGCCGCTCGAGCTTGGAGGTGGCCTCGTGCAGGCGGACCGCCGCCGACACCACCTCGTCGTGCCGCGGCTCGGGGGTGCCCGCGACGAACGTATCGGCCCGCCAACCGGCGACGACGTAGCGGCCGTCGGTGGACCGGACGGGCCGCGCCAACCGCACCCCGTCGACGAACAACGTCTCCCGGACCTTCGCCGACCAAGCCGCGCGGGCGTGGTCGGCAACCATCGACAGCACCACCTCGCCGCAGCGCCAGCCGCCCTCCCAGCTCGATCCGAGCGGGACCGGACGTACGCCGGCCAGGCCGAACGCCGCCAGGACATGATCGGGCGGTCGCTCGGTGCTCACAGGGTCAGGCTACCGGTGACAGTGCCGACAATTGACCCGCTGACCTGCTGTGTCGCCGGGCCGTTGCCGGGCTGAGACCAAAGATCGGTCAGTACATCACCATGTCGGGCTCGAGTTGCTTCGCCCATGCCACGATGCCGCCCTGCAGGTGTAGCGCGTCGGAGAAGCCGGCCTTCTTGACCGCCGCGAGTGCCTCCGCCGAGCGAACGCCGGTCTTGCAGTACAGCACCGGGATCCGGTCGTGCGGCAGCTTGGCCAGCCCGTCGCCCGCCTCGATTGCGGACTTCGGGATGAGCTCGGCGCCCTCGATGCGGTTGATATCCCATTCGACCTGCTCACGTACGTCGATCAACGCCACCGGCTTACCCGCGTCGATCAGCTCACGCAGCTCCCGCGGCGTAACCGCGGCGTCGGCGGCGGCTGCGGTGGCGGCGTCGGAGACCGCACCGCAGAACGCCTCGTAGTCGATGAGCTCGGTGATCTTCGGCGTCGCCGGATCCTTGCGGATCTTGATCGTGCGGTAGGTCATGTCGAGTGCGTCGTAGACCATCAGCCGGCCGAGCAGCGGCTCGCCGATACCGGTGATCAGCTTGATCGCCTCGGTGCCCATCACCGACGCGATCGACGCGCACAGGATGCCCAGCACACCGCCCTCCGCGCAGGAGGGGACCATGCCCGGGGGCGGCGGTTCCGGGTAGAGATCGCGGTAGTTGAGGCCCCGACCGTTCGGGGCGTCCTCCCAGAACACCGAGACCTGACCTTCGAAGCGGTAGATCGAACCCCACACGTAGGGCTTGTGCGTGAGGACCGCGGCGTCGTTGACCAGATAGCGGGTGGCGAAGTTGTCGGTGCCGTCGAGGATCAGGTCGTACTGCTCGAAAAGTCCGACGGCGTTCTCCGGCTCGAGGCGCTCCTCGTGCAGGCGCACGGTCACCAGCGGGTTGAGCTCGAGGATTGAATCGCGTGCGCTCTGCGCTTTGGGCCGGCCGATGTCGGACTGTCCGTGGATGACCTGCCGCTGCAGGTTGGACTCGTCGACGACGTCGAACTCGACGATCCCGATGGTGCCCACTCCGGCCGCGGCCAGATACAGCAGGGTCGGCGACCCCAGACCGCCGGCGCCGATGACGAGCACCTTTGCGTTCTTGAGCCGCTTCTGACCGTCGAGTCCGAGGTCGGGGATGATCAGGTGGCGGCTGTAGCGGGCGACCTCTTCGCGGGTCAGTTCGCCGACCGGCTCCACCAGCGGAGGCAATGATTGTTGAGGGAGCGTTCCCACATTCCCGGACACCGGTATCTCCTCAAGTCTGCGGTGCGTCGACCGCGGTCGGCGGTCGAGTCACCTTCACAATAGGCACCTGAAACAACAGGATAGGCACCTGAAACAACAGCGCAGAGGCCCGCATGCTTCCCCGTCAGGCGATTGGATACGGCCAGGGATTGAAGCGGCACGTCAGCCCGTCGGACCGCACGGTCTCGGGGTCGAACCGAGAGGCGTCGTCGTTCGAGGTGGAGAACGTCTGCTGCATCATGATCGGCGCGAGCGCCCCGTTCTCGATGCAGGATTCGTGCCGTTGATAACCGATCGCGTGGCCCACCTCGTGGTTGATGACGTACTGCCGGTAGGACCCGATGTCGCCCTGGAACGGCACGGCGCCGCGCACCCAGCGCGCCTCGTTGATGAACACCCGCGGTTGGTCACCGAGATAGGCGGGGTTGTAACAGGATGCCTCGAGCTGGATGTCGTAGCCGCAGCCGTCGCGAATGGTCAGCGGTGAGGTCAGCGACACCCGGAAGTCGGGGACGCCGCCCCCGGCGTCGATGCGGGTGAACGCGAACTGCGGATTGTGGGTCCAGCTCTTCGGGTTGGCGAGCGTCTCGTCGACCATGCGGGCGAAGCCCTCGTCGCCGCCGAAGCCGGTGGTGTCGAGCCCGTCCTCGACCTCCACGGTGTAGGTGAAGTTCTTGGTCGTCCCCTGGCCGACCTGCGGTGTGGTGCCGGGGACGACGCGCCAGGTCCTGGCGCCGGCCTCGGTGAAGGGTCCGCCCGCGGGCAGGATGCCGGTCGGCAGGTTGGCGTCGAACTGGGTGAGCCCCTTGGGCGGTGCGCCGATGATCTGGGTGCTGGCCACGCCGATCGTGGGTGGGCCCTGCACCGGGCCTTCTTCGTCGGCGCCCCTGTCGGAGGCGCTGGTCCCGGTCACGGTCTGGTGGATGACGACGACGGTGAGCACGGCGAGTACGGGCAGCGCGTACGCGCGCCAGCCGTAGGTCGACACGAAGCGGCCGAGCCAGGTCTGTTTGCGCCACTGCCGCCGGTCATCCCGATTGGATCGGGCACGTCCGCTGTCGGCCGCCAACGGGTCGCGCTGGGCGCGCAGGGGCTCCTGCCACTCGGTGCGAAGGGCCGGGACCCGGCCGTCCCCGCGACGCTCTGAACCCAGGTGTCCTCCACGCGCGCGGGAGTCGTAGGTCACCAAAACAGGATGGCACAGACCTGTGGGCTTGGGTTTCTGGCGCGCCACCGCCCACCGCGGCAGGTGTCGCGACGCATGTGACACCCCACCGGTAGTAGTGTCGAAGCGATGAGCGCCTTGGCCGAGCACCGCCGAGCGCGCCGGCCGAATCCAGATTGAGGACTTGATGAGCGATCTCGCCAACACCGCTGAGAGGAGTGGCGACAAGCTGGCCAACAGCACCGGGCTGCCGAAGAACAATCGGCGCGGCAATCGACTTCCTCGCGACGAGCGTCGCGGACAGTTACTGATCGCCGCCAGTGAGGTTTTCGTCGACCGAGGCTACCACGCCGCTGGCATGGACGAGATCGCCGACCGCGCCGGTGTCAGCAAACCGGTTCTGTACCAACACTTCTCGTCGAAGCTCGAGCTGTATCTCGCGGTGCTGCAACGCCACGTCGACAATATGGTCTCCGGAGTGCGCCAGGCGCTGCGCACCACCACCGACAACCGGCAACGACTGCGCGCAGCCGTTCAGGCGTTCTTCGACTTCATCGAACACGACAGCCAGGGCTACCGGCTGATCTTCGAGAACGACTACACGACCGAACCGCAGGTGGCCGCACAGGTGAAGGTGGCGACCGAAGCCTGCACCGATGCGGTGTTCGACCTCATCAGCCGGGACTCCGGCCTGGAGGCCCACCGGGCCAGGATGATCGCGGTGGGCCTCGTGGCCATCAGCGTGGACTGCGCCCGCTACTGGCTCCGTGCCGAGCGGCCGATCTCGAAGGACGATGCGGTCGACGGCACGGTGCAGTTCGCCTGGGGCGGGCTGTCCCACGTGCCGCTCACCCGTTCTTGATGGCCTCCGCGCCGACCACACCGAAGCCCACGCGCCGCACGTCGGCGGCGCCGATCTCCACGTAGGCGATCCGGCTCGTCTGCACCAGGTAGCGGCGCCCCTTCTCGTCCGACAGCGCCAGAACGCCGCCCGCACCCTCGGCGAGCGCGTCGGTCACCAGCTTCTCGACCTCACTGGGCGTCTGCGCGCTGTTGAGGACGAGCTCGCGCGGACTGTCCGAGACCCCGATCTTGACCTCCACGCTTGAACCCTTTCGTCGTGCCGTCGCTGACTCCCTGTCACCTAATCGGAAAGGCTAGTGGACGCCACGGACCCGGTGCCGCCATAGTGGTTACGCGCTGCGCGAAGCCGTCAGGCCGAGGGCCGGCCGCTTCGCGCGCGAGGGTCTCGACCGGCGACCGAACCGACGCCGGACCGTGACCGAATCGGATGCTGCACGACCTCATCTGTCACTTTGGCCCCGCTAGCATCGGACGCAGAAGCGCTGCAAGCTACCGGAAAGCCATCATGACCAGGCATCATTCGCCGCATTCGCCGTACACGTCCGCGCGAACCGAACGCTTGGACCGTCCACGGGCCGACCAGCTGGGCCACGGCGACCGTCCGAGCCACGCGCCCTACTGCGGCGCCGACCACCCGGGATACCGGCACTATGCCGAGGGCCAGTCCGACTACCGACAGAGCTGGGAGTCCGGGCGGTACGCCGCCGCGGACGTCGAGCATCCCGACTACGAGGACTACGAGGACTACGAGGACTATCCCGACTACGAGGACTACGAGGACTACGCCGGGGCCATCGACAGCCGCTGGAAATGGGTCGCCGGCGTCGCGGGCGCGATCCTTCTCGTCGCGGTGATCTGCACGCTGGTGATCCTCGGCGGCGGCGACAGCGGATCGGTGTCGGCGACTGTCGGCACGCCGGCACAGAGCCGTCCACCGGCCACCGCGACCGCACCGCGCGACACGTCGGCGGCGCTGCCGCCTCCGACCGCCTCGCTCGCCCCCGAGACCATCACGACCGTGACCCCGTCACCGCCGGCGAGCGCCACCCCCGGCCCGGCGCCGAGTGCCGTCGCTCCGCCGCCCCCCGCCGCGGCCGCCCCGCGCACGATCACCTACACCGTCACCGGCAACCCCCAGCTCATCGACTTCGTGACCGTCATCTACACCGACCAGCGGGGCGCCCTGCAGACCGAGGTCAACGTGGCGCTGCCATGGTCGAAGACCGTCGTGCTCGACCCGGGCGTGGCACTCAAATCGGTCACCGCGACCAGCGTCGGAGGTCAGCTCAACTGCGCGATCACCGACGCCGACGGCGCGGCGCTGGTGACGCAGAACAACAACTCGATGATCACCACCTGCACGCAGTAGCGCCTCAGGCCAAACCGAGTTCCTGCATCCGGGCGTGGTGTGTCTGCTGCAACCGGTCGAAGAACACGGCCATCTGGGGCAGGCCTTCACCGCAGGACATCACAAGGTCGACCAGTTCGTCGTGATCGGCCAGGACATACTGCGCCTCGGTGATCGCCTCACCGAGCAGCCGCCGCGACCACAGCGCCAACCGGTGCCTCTGCCGATCACTGGCGGTGACCGCGGCACGAACCTCGGCGACCACGAACTGCGAGTGTCCGGTCTCGGAGAGCACACCACGCACCACTGCGGCCACCTCGTCGGGCAGGGCGCCGGCGATCTCGTTGTAGAAGTCGGCGGCCAGGGCATCCCCGACATAGGTCTTGACCAGTGCCTCGAGCCACGTGCTCGGCATCGTCAACCGGTGGTAGTTCTCCAGAGCCGAGGCGTACCTCGTCATCGCCGGGACCACGTCGACCCCGCGGCGCTCCAGGGCGTCGCGCAGCAACTCGTAGTGGTTCATCTCGGCGGCCGCCATGCTCGCCATGTTGATGCGTCCGCGCAGGTTGGGCGCCATGCGCGCTTCCTCGGTCAACCGGTAGAACGCCGCCACCTCACCGTAGGCGAGCAGCGCGAACAGTTCATCGACGCCGGGATGGTCGGCCGACACACCTGCCCTTGCCGGGGTGACCGTCCGCTCTCCCGATGCTGCAGGTTGCGTCGAATTCATGGCCCAACTGTAGCCGCCGTCGAGCGCCGCTCCATGCCGGCAAAGCCATCCGGGGTATGATTGCCGTAGGCAGCGACTCATGCGAGACGAGCCGCTCCTGAGGAAATGTGCGTACACGCGTTGGCCCGCCTCCGAAAGTGCAGGGCCCAGCGGATCGGCACCGCCCGTGGCGGGCGACGAGACCGCTTCATCGTCAAACCCGTGTGCGCGTGGGAAAACCACGAAGCCGGCCGCGAGGGTCGACTATGAAAGGCCACGTTCACCAAGCATGACTCCTTTGACAACACCTGTTGACATGACATTCGCCAGCCTTGGCGTGCGCGACGAGATCTGCCGCGCACTCGCCGATGAGGGTATCTACCAGCCCTTCGCCATCCAGGAACTGACGCTGCCCCTGGCGTTGGCCGGCGACGACCTGATCGGTCAGGCGCGCACCGGGATGGGCAAGACCTATGCCTTCGGTGTGCCGCTGCTGCAGCGCGTCACCACCGACACCGAGAAGGAACTGAGCGGGATCCCCCGCGCCCTGATCGTCGTACCCACCCGCGAGCTGTGCCTGCAGGTCCACAGCGACCTGTCGCTGGCCGCGAAGTACCTGACCGCCGGTGATCGCAAGCTCTCGGTCGTGTCGATCTACGGCGGCCGTCCCTATGAGCCGCAGATCGAGTCGCTGCGTAAGGGCGCCGACGTCGTGGTCGGCACCCCGGGCCGGCTGCTCGACCTCGCCCAGCAGGGTCACCTGCAGCTGGGCGGCCTGTCGGTGCTGGTGCTCGACGAGGCAGACGAGATGCTCGACCTGGGCTTCCTGCCCGACATCGAGCGCATCCTGCGGCAGACCCCCGACACCCGCCAGGCGATGCTGTTCTCCGCCACGATGCCGGACCCGATCATCACGCTGGCCCGTACGTTCATGAACCAGCCCACCCACATCCGCGCCGAGTCACCGCAGTCGTCGGCCACGCACGACACCACCGCGCAGTTCGCCTACCGCGCCCACGCACTGGACAAGGTCGAGATGGTCAGCCGGATCCTGCAGGCCGAGGGCCGTGGCGCGACGATGATCTTCACCCGCACCAAGCGCACCGCGCAGAAGGTCGCCGACGAACTCGCCGAGCGCGGATTCAAGGTCGGCGCCGTGCACGGTGACCTGGGCCAGGGCGCGCGCGAGAAGGCGCTCAAGAGCTTCCGCACCGGTGAGGTCGACGTGCTGGTCGCCACCGACGTCGCCGCGCGCGGTATCGACATCGATGACATCACCCACGTCATCAACTTCCAGATTCCCGAGGACGAGCAGGCCTACGTGCACCGCATCGGCCGTACCGGGCGTGCGGGCAAGACCGGTGTGGCAGTCACGCTGGTCGACTGGGACGAACTCCCCCGCTGGTCGATGATCGACAAGGCACTGGGCCTGAACACCCCCGACCCCGCTGAGACCTACTCCAGCTCACCCCACCTCTACGAGGAGCTGGGCATTCCCGCCGAGGCTTGCGGTTCGGTGGGTGAACCCAAGGCCCGCGCGGCCGCGAAACGTTGCGAGCGCCCCGCCCGCGGCGAGCGGGACGGTGACCGCGGCGGGGACGACAAGCCCGGACGTAGCCGGTCGCGCAACCGTCGGCGCACCCGCGCAGGCAAGCCCGTCACCGGCCACGTCGAGGGGTCGGCCGAGCAGCCGGCCATCGAGGCCGCAGACGGTGACGGGGATACCGACACCAGTGGCGACTCCGGCCCGCCCGGGCGGCGCCGCCGCCGTCGTCGGCGTCCGCGCAAGGCCGCGCCCGCGACCAACTGACCCGACGGTCAGCCCCCTCAGTGGTCAAACCCGAACGCCGCACCCGCGGTGACGTGATGGCCGCCGTCGCGATCGCAGCGGTGATCGCGGTGATCGCGGCCCTGTTCTGGTGGACCAGCGACGCCAGAGCCACCATCAGTCAGCCAGCCGAGCAGGTGGTACCCGATCCCGAGCCCGCAGCCGACGTCCCGTCGGCCCTGCGGGAACTCTGGAGCGCTGGGAGCCCGAAGACGCGGCTGCCGGTCGTCATCGGGGGCAGCGTCGTGAGCGGCGACGGTTCGACCGTCCAGGGCCGTGACCCCGCCTCCGGGGACACGGTGTGGAGCTACTCCCGAGACGTCGAGCTGTGCGGTGTCACGTCGGTCTACCACTACGCGGTGGCCGTGTACCCGGACTCGCGGGGCTGCGGCCAGGTCAGCACGATCAACGGAAGAACGGGTAAGCGCGGCAGCGCGCGCACCGGATTCGCCGACCCCGAAGTGACGTTGAGCACCGACGGCACCACCGTGCTGTCGGCCGGGGAGAGCCGACTCGAGCTGTGGCGTTCGGACATGGTCCGCATGCTCAGCTACGGCGCGCTGGATGCGCGGGTCAAACCCGACGTACCTGCGGCGCCCCTGTGCCGCCTGACGTCCGCGGCCGCCAGTTCCTCGGCGGTCTCGGTACTCGAAGCCTGCCCGAACGAACCCGACCTGCGGTTGACGCTGCTGCGCCCCTCCGACGAAGAGGACATGCCGGACATCAAGTACGTCGAACTGCCCGGCACACCCGCCGACGCCGACGCCCGCGTCATCGCCGTCTCCGACACCACGACGGCTGTGTACCTGCCGAAGCCCCAGCCCACCGTCAAGGTCGTCGACAAAACCGGGACCACGGTCGCCGGCACCTTGATGACGTCACCCGCATCCCCGGACGCGGTCGCCTCACGCGCGGGCGACCTGATCACGTGGTGGACCGGCGACTCGGTGATGGTGTTCGACAGCTCCGGCCTCCGGTACAAGTACACGGTCACGCCGTCGGGACCGAGCCTGCCGCTCGGGCCGGCCACCGAGATGGCCGATCGGTTGCTGGTGCCGGTCACCGACGGTTACGACGTGTTCGACCCCGGTTCGGGCACCGCCGAACGACATGTTCCGCTCGCCCGCCCCCCGGTCGACGGTGCGGTCGTCCCGGCGGTGGTCGGTGACCGCGTGGTCGAACTGCGGGGCGGCGAACTCGTGGGGCTGGGCTAGACCTCGGGGGTGTAGGTCGGCATGTCCTTACCGCTCCTCCAGTGCTTGAGCAGCGCCGCGGCCAGTTCCCGGTAGGCCACCGATCCCTTGTTCCTGCGGCCCGCGATGACCGACGACCCCGACGCGCTGGCCTCGGCGAACCGCACGGTGCGCGGGATCGGCGGCGCCAGCACCGGCAACTGGTAGCGGTCGACGACGTCGAACAGTACGTCGCGACTGTGCGTGGTCCTGGAGTCGTACAGCGTCGGGAGCGCCCCGAGCATCTTGAGGTCCGGGTTGGTGATCGCCTGGACGTCGGACACCGTCCGTAGGAACTGGCCGACCCCGCGGTGCGCCAGCGTCTCGCACTGCAAGGGCACGATCACCTCGTGGGCGGCGGTCAACCCGTTGAGCGTGAGCACGCCCAGCGACGGCGGACAGTCGATCAGCACCACGTCATACGTGCCGGTCAGTTTGGCCATCGCGCGTTTGAGCGCATGCTCTCGACCGGCGCGCATGAGCAGCATCGCCTCGGCTCCGGCGAGGTCGATGTTCGCCGGTAGCAACGTCATCCCTTCCGGTGTGTCCACCAGCGCCGCATCCGGTTCCACCTCTCCCAGCAGCACCTCATGCACCGAGACCGGCAACTTGTCGGGGTCGTGGCCCAACGAGAACGTCAACGACCCCTGGGGATCCAGGTCGACGAGCAACACCCGCTTGCCGCTTTCCGCCATCGCTGCGCCCAACGATGCAACCGTCGTTGTTTTGGCGACCCCACCCTTTTGATTGGCGACCGCAAGTACCCGCGTCACGGGTGCCATCCTGACACGCGCACGGCCCCGACACACGGACGTGCGGCAGAATCGACGGGTATGGGCCCGACCGACCATCGACTTCTGCTGATCCGCCACGGCGAGACGGAGTGGTCACGTTCGGGACGGCACACCGGCCGCACCGACCTCGAGCTCACCGAGACGGGCCGTGACCAGGCGACTCGGACCGCCGGGGTGCTGGACCGGCTCATGCTGGACAACCCGCTGGTGGTCAGCAGCCCGCGGCGGCGGGCTCTCGACACGGCGAAACTGGCCGGGCTGGCCGTGGACGAGGTCTCCGACCTCCTCGTGGAATGGGACTACGGCGACTACGAAGGCCGCACGACCGCCGAAATCCTCGAATCCGACCCCGAGTGGCGGGTGTGGACCCACGGCTGCCCCGGCGGCGAGAGCGTCGAGGCGGTCAACGGTCGTGCCGACCGTGCGGTGGAGATCGCGCTCGGTCACCTCGAGTCGCGTGACGTCATCTTCGTCGGGCACGGTCACTTCTCCCGGGCGGTGATCACCCGTTGGGCGGAGTTGTCGCTGGCCGACGGCATCCGGTTCGCGATGGTCGCGGCGTCGATCGCGGTGTGCGGCTGGGAGCACGGGGTGCGGCAGATCAGCGCGTTGGCACTGACCGGTTATCCGCATCCGTGCCTGCCGACGTGACCGCTGCGGCGGGCCCCGAGCCGACCTTCGTCCTCGGCGGCGCCGGCGGTGCCGTCTTGGCCGACGGCGTTCACACGCCGTACCCCGCGCTGGGCGACGCGCGCGCCGCGCTGGCTGCCGGCGACACCCCAATGATCTTGGGCGCCTTACCTTTCGACTTGACCGCACCGACGGCACTGTTCCGGCCACAGCACGTGCGCTTCCTCGATGCGCTGCCGGACTGGTCCGCCGTCGGCCTGCCGCGTGTGCGGATCGCCGAGTTCCGACCCGCACCGCACGAGCACCGCACACGCGTCGAGTCCGCGGTGCGCGCACTCAACGACCCCGCCACCGGACTGCATAAAGTCGTGCTCGCGCGGGCGCTGCGCCTGACCGCCGACGGACCACTCGACGCGCGAACCGTGCTGCGGCGCCTGGTCGCCGACGATGCGAGCGCGAACGCGTATCTGGCCGATCTCACCGCGGCGGGGGACCGCTACCGCGGTGCGGCCCTGGTCGGCGCCAGCCCGGAACTCCTGGTGGCCCGGCGCGGTGAGGTGGTGACGTGCCTACCCTTCGCCGGTTCGGCACCGCGGTTCGCCGACCCGGCGGCCGACCGGGCCAGCGGCGCCGCCCTGGCCGACTCGGCCAAGAACCGGCACGAGCACGCCATCGTGGTCGACGAGGTGCGCAAGGCCCTCGACCCGTTCTGCGTGGATCTGCAGATCGCACCGACACCGCACCTCAGTGCGACGGCCGCCGTCTGGCACCTGAGCACCCAGATCACCGGCCGACTCCGCGAAACAACCACCACCGCACTAGATGTCGCGATCGCACTGCACCCGACCCCGGCTGTCGGTGGCGTCCCGACCGACCTGGCCGCGGAATTGATCAAGCGCCTCGAAGGCGACCGCGGCTTCTACGCCGGCGCCGTCGGCTGGTGCGACGCGGCAGGCGACGGCCGCTGGGTGGTGTCCATCCGGTGCGCACAACTGGCCGCCGACCGGCTCGCCGCCACCGCCCACTCCGGGGGCGGAATCGTCGCCGAATCCGATCCGAACGACGAAGTCGCCGAGACCACAACGAAATTCACCACCATCCTGTCCGCACTGGGGGTAACCCAATGACCGTGACCGTCCGCCGGGTCGAACCCGGCGACGAGGTGGAGCTCACCGCGATGGTGCACGAGCTGGCCGAGTTCGGAACGCCGAGGACTGGCTCGCACCCTGTTGTCTACGCTCGCGCGCGAATGTGTCACCACCGGCCTGCAGCAGGCTGACCTGGGCGGTGCTCGCGTGGAACGAGAACGCCATCGCGCCCTACGACACCGTCGGAGGCAAACCGCAGACCGAGTGGATCACCTACCGGGTGTCGGGTCCCGAATTGTCGGCGCTCGCCGAATCCTGAGCGCCCAGCCACTGCAACGCCGACGGGCTGAACAACAGCACCAGCGCGGTCAGCGCGATCACGGCGACCGAAATTCCGTAGAACCACTGGTGCGATCCCACCGCGACGTACCACGTCACCGGCAGCAACAGCAGCTGGGCGAACACCGCGATGCCACGACCCCACCGCCGCCCGGTCCACAGCGCCCACCCGGCGGCCAGCACGCCACCACCGACGATCGCGAACCACGCCGCCGTGCCGAACTTGTTGAGTCCGGCCTCCTCGGCGCGGGAGAAACCGCTGACGAGATAGACCAGGGCGGCCACCACACCGGTGGCACCCTCGAGGGACACCAGCACGGCGGCCTGACGCACGGTTGACGGGGCGGGAACGGGCACGAGGTCGAGCCTAGATGTTCGCGGTTAGGCTCATGCCTCGTGCGTGCCGTGCTGATCGTCAACCCGAACGCCACGTCGACCACCGCGGCAGGGCGTGACCTGCTCGCCCACGCGCTGGAAAGCCGCACCGAGCTCACGGTCGTCCACACCGACCACCGCGGCCACGCCATCGAGATCGCCAGGGAGGCGTCCGCCGACGGGGTCGACGTGCTCATCGCGCACGGCGGGGACGGCACGGTGAACGAGGTCGTCAACGGTGTCCTGCGCGAACGCGGCCGCGAGGCGGGCGCACCGGCCGTCGGCGTCGTCCCCGGTGGATCGGCCAACGTCTTCGCCCGCGCGCTCGGCATCAGCCCCGACCCCATCGAGGCGACCAATCAGCTCGTCGACCTGCTCAGCGAGTACCGGCGCACCGGGGTGTGGCGGCGCATCGGACTGATGGACTGCGGGGAGCGCTGTGCCGTGTTCACGGCGGGCATGGGGGTCGACGGCGAGGTGGTGGCCGCGGTGGAGGCGCAGCGGGCCAGGGGCCGCAAGGTGTCGGCGTCGCGCTACATCCGGGTCGCGGTGCGTGAGGTGCTGGCCAGTGTGCGCAAGGAGCCGACGCTGACGCTGCACATGCCCGACGGCGAAGCGGTCGGCGGTGTGCACGTCGCGTTCGTGTCGAACGCGAATCCCTGGACCTACGCCAACGCGAGGCCGATCTGGACCAACCCGGGCACGACCTTCGAGACGGGATTGGGGGTGTTCGCCACCACCAGCATGAACGCCTGGGCGAATCTGCGGCTGGCCAGACAGATGTTCGCCCGCGTACCCGACCCGGTGGCGCGTCACCTCATCCGCGACGACGACGTCGCGTGGATCCGGATCACCTCGGATGTGCCGGTGGCCTGCCAGATCGACGGGGATTACATCGGCCCGCGCGAAACGATGACGTTCACCTCGGTGCCTGACGCTCTCGGCGTGGTCGCGCCCGCGGCGGAAACGCCCTGACCTGCCAGTGTTGAACTCCCGGCGGGAGAGATTTTGGGCGTAAGTGTGTTGAGTGTAGTACGAACGGGTAAGCGGACCTCTAACGCGGCTTCCTAGTGACATTGCCCACGTGTTAACGCACTTCTCTTGACATCCGTCGAGCCTGTGAAAACATCGGATGCAACAGTGCAGAAACAATTCGTGTGCACGCGTTAACAGCCGAAGAAAAGCTCGTGCGCTCTGCTGCGCACATAGTGAGGAGTTAGAACAATGGATTGGCGTCATAAGGCCGTCTGTCGCGACGAGGATCCGGAGCTGTTCTTCCCGGTGGGGAACAGCGGGCCCGCGCTCGCACAGATCGCCGACGCGAAGCTCGTATGCAACCGCTGCCCCGTCACCACCGAGTGCCTGAGCTGGGCATTGGAGTCCGGTCAGGACGCCGGTGTGTGGGGTGGCATGAGCGAGGACGAGCGTCGCGCCCTCAAGCGTCGCAACGCCCGTACCAAAGCCCGTAGCGGAGTCTGATCGCTCCGCAGCATCAGTGAAGGCCCCGGCGAGCATCGGGGCCTTCACTGTGTCCGGAAGCACAGCTCAATGTTCGCGCAGCCATTTCCGCGTGAATCCGGATTACTGCGCGGCTCGGCCGCCCCCGCCTACTGCGCGGCTCGGCCGC
>JAXHUG010000019.1:3743-46168 GCA_034189785.1 Actinomycetota bacterium | reverse complement strand
TACTGCGCGGCTCGGCCGCCCCCGCCTACTGCGCGGCTCGGCCGCGGCGGCCGATCGGGACCCTAAGCACCACATCCGTCCCCCCACTCGGCACATCGTGCATCCCGAGCGATCCGTCCAACTCCGCCGACACCAGCGTCCGCACGATCTGCAACCCCAGCCGGTCGGACTTCTCCAGGCTGAAGCCGGCCGGTAGACCGCGCCCGTCGTCGTGCACCACCACATCGAGCCACCGCGCCGAGCGCTCGGCGCGAATCGTGACGCTGCCCCGCGCGGTGCTGGCGTCGAAGGCGTGCTCGATCGCGTTCTGCACCACCTCGGTGATCACCATGACCAGCGCCGTCGCCCGATCGGCGTCGAGCACACCGAGGTCACCCTCCCGCTTGATCCGAATCGGCGGGCCGACGCTGGCGACGTCGTTCATGATCGGCAGGATGCGGTCGACGACCTCGTCGAGGTTGACCTCCTCGTCGACCGACATCGACAACGCGTCGTGCACCTGCGCGATCGACGAGACCCGCCGCACGGACTCCATCAACGCCTCGCGACCCTCGGCGTTGTTGGTGCGCCGGGCCTGCAGACGCAGCAGCGCCGCCACCGTCTGCAGATTGTTCTTCACCCGGTGATGGATCTCACGAATCGTCGCGTCCTTCGACAGCAGCGCGCGGTCGCGCCGCTTCACCTCGGTGACGTCGCGGATCAGCACGGCCGCGCCCACCGCCGCGCCGTGCACCACGAGCGGCATCGTGCGCAGCAGCACCGCCGCGCCACCGGCATCGACCTCCATCCTCATGCTGGACCCACCGGCCAGCGAATTCCGCACATGGTTGGCCATTTCCTGCGCCTCAAACGGGTCGGAGATGAGTGGACGCGTGACGGTCACCAGGTTCTGGCCGCCGAGGTCGGCGGTCAGCCCCATCCGGTGATACGCCGAGATCGCGTTGGGGCTGGCGAACACCACGTTGCCGGCGCCGTCCAACCGGATGAAGCCGTCCCCCACCCGCGGGCTGGAGCGTGACATGGCCAGGTCACCGACGTTGGGGAAGGTCCCTTCGGAGAGCATGATCAGCAGATCGCCGGCGCAGTCCAGATAGGCGACCTCCAGCGGACTCGCGGTCCGCCGAGCCGCCAGGGCGGTCAGATGGGTCAGCACCGCGACGACGTCTTCGCGGTACCGCACCGGCACCGCTTCGACGTTCAGGCTGGGCGCGTCATTCTGTGCGGCCGGCCCTTCCCGGCCGATGATGCCCGACTCGAAGGTGGCCGTGACCAACGGCATGGTCTCGGGGATCGCGGTGGTGCCCACCGCGTCGGCCAACAGGACGGTGGCGGCGGTGTTGGGCCTGACCTGCGCCACACAGACCAGCACCCCGTCGTCGCGGCGCACCCACATCAGGTAATCGGCGAAGGACAGGTCGGCCAGCAGCTGCCACTCCCCGACCACCGCATGCAGATGGTCGACGGCGTTGCCGGGCAGCACGGTGTGCTCGGCGAGCAGGTCACCAAGGGTCGACATATCGCTCTACCGGACGCGCCGAATGCGCTAGCTGATCACCGCGATGAGGTGCCCGGCCTGGATGACGTCACCCTCGGACACGTTGACCTTCGTCACCGTGCCGGCCACCTCGGCGAGTACCGGAATCTCCATCTTCATGGATTCGAGCAGCACGACGGTGTCGCCCTCGCCGATCTGATCGCCTTCGTGGACCACGACCTCGAGCACACTGGCCACGATCTCCGCGCGAACATCCTCGGCCATCTTCACCCCACTCATCTGCTGCTGTTGCCGCTCTATCGAACCACAACCCCGCCTCGTCGGAGCATCCACGGGCCGTGAGACAATGCCATGCAACCGCCCGCGCGCCGCGGGTCGGAGATTCCAAGATCCTTCCCGAGACCGCATGGAGGACCCCCATGGCCAAGCGAGGCCGCAAGAAGCGCGACCGCAAGCACTCGAAGGCAAACCACGGCAAGCGACCCAACGCCGGTTCGAAGTCGGTGCGCTGACCCTCACGTCCTACGGGTAGTACGAAACTACGGTTGTTGACGGTTTTCGAGCGAGAACCGTCAACAACCGTAGTTTCGTCGTACCTGGACTCAGCTTCGGTAGATCGTGGTGCGGCTGATCTCGATGCGCAGCCGCTCACGTAACCGGTCCGGCGCCTTCTCCCCACCGCACTTGGCGGCGATCAGGCGCTTGACCCGTTCCTCTACGCCGTAATGACGCAGGCACGCGGGGCATTCCTCGAGATGGTACCTGAGCTTGTCACGCGTCTCCGGAGTGCACTCGCCGTCGAGCAGAGTCCACACCTCCGCGATGACGGCGGCGCATTCGGGATGCTCAAAGTCGACAGGGCCGACCGGCGGAGTCCACCGCTCTTCGTCACTCACGATGACACTTCCTCGGGCGCTTGCGCACCACGGAGGAACCCGCGGTCTCGGGCGACATCGGCGAGCAGCTCGCGAAGCTGCTTGCGGCCACGATGCAAGCGGGACATCACGGTCCCGATGGGCGTATCCATGATCTCCGCGATCTCCTTGTACGGGAATCCTTCGACGTCGGCGTAGTACACCGCCATCCGGAAATCCTCCGGTAGCGCCTGCAACGCCGCCTTGATCTGGGTGTCGGGCAGCGCTTCGAGTGCCTCGACCTCGGCAGACCGCAGACCCGTCGACGAGTGCTCGGCGTTCGCGGCGAGCTGCCAGTCCGTGATCTCCTCGGTGGGGTACTCCGACGGCTGGCGCTGCTTCTTGCGGTAGCTGTTGATGTAGGTGTTGGTCAGGATGCGGTACAGCCACGCCTTGAGATTGGTGCCCTCGCGGAACGACCGGAACCCGGCATACGCCTTGACCATCGTCTCCTGCAGCAGGTCCTCGGCGTCGGCGGGATTGCGCGTCATCCGCAGCGCGCCGCCGTAGAGCTGATCGAGCAGCGGAATCGCATCGCGCTCGAACCGCGCGGTCAACTCGGCGTCGGTTTCCTGTCGTTCGGCCGCCGCACCGTCGATGTCGGTCATCGTGGTCGACACCGTCCCTTCTGTCGCGGCGCCGTCGAACGGGCCCGGCAGATCCACCGGACGATCCAGGAAGGCCGTTGGCACCAGAGTCCTCCCTTGATCCTAGAGGTTGTGACCGACACGTTCTCGGCTGCGTGCGCACCCGAAGCCTTTCCCGACAACAGCAGGACCGCGCGATGTTGTTCCCAGTCGCACCTAAGCTGACCCGCGTGCGCGCAGCTACACCGGCGATCGCGGCTCTCGTCTCCGACGGGGCGCCGCACGAGGTCCTGCAGTACCGGCACGACCCGCGCGCCGGCTCCTTCGCCGACGAGGCCGTCGCGGAACTCGCCGCCACGGGCATCGAGGCCCAGCAGGTTCTCAAGACACTGGTGATCGCGGTCCCGAAGGGCCTGGCGGTGGCGGTGCTGCCGGTGCCCGCCAAGCTCTCGCTCAAGGCGGCGGCCGCCGCGCTCGGTGTGCCGAAGGCGGCGATGGCCGAGCGGGCCGCCGCGGAACGGTCGACGGGCTATGTCCTCGGTGGCATCTCCCCGCTCGGTCAGCGTAAACGGCTGCCGACGGTGATCGATTCATCGGCGCTGCGGTGGGACCGGGTGTTGTGCAGCGCCGGCAAGCGGGGGCTCGAAATCGCCGTGGCGCCAAGCGATCTCGTCCGGCTGATCGAGGCGGTGACCGCAGACGTCGCCGTCACTTGACGTCGGAGGGGTTGGACACGATCGCGACGATCTCGGTGCTGTGCGCGTCGAGGTGCAACGCCTGGATTCCGCAGCCGGTGACGAGATCGGGTGCGTGGCCGGCCGGTTCACGCACCACCACGCGGGCCGGCGGCACCGACGCACCGCCGAGACCCAGAATGTGGTCGCGCGGCACCGCGCCCGAACGCACAGCCGAATCCCGATCGGAGACGACGAAGAAATCCCGTTGCCCGGCGCCGTACGGACGGCGGCGCAGTCAGTCGGCCGGCTCAAAGCAGCGTGGCCTGTTCGGGCTCCGGGTCGGCCGGTGCGATCAACTCCGGACCGTTGTTGCGGACGTTGTTGACCAGCCGGGACACCTCGCGGACCTCGATGCGGTCGAGGTCCCCGTGGCCGCGCAGCAGCCCCTCGTCGATCGGGGCGTCGGGGTCGAGCCAGCGATCCCAGTCCTCGGCGCTGATGGTCAGCGGCATGCGGTCGTGAATCTCCGCGAGTGGGCCGGCGGCGTCGGTGGTGATGATCGTGCAGCTCACCAGCGGCGGCGCCTCCACCGGCGCGTCTTTGGGCCGCCACGTGGTCCACAGCCCCGCCATGAACAACGGCTCACCGTCGGCGCCGTACATGAAGAACGGGGTCTTCGCCTTCTTCCCGCTCTCGGCGGGGTTCAGCCGCCATTCGTACCAGCCGTCCATCGGCACCAGACAGCGCTTGTTCTTGGCCGAGCTGCGAAACGCCGGCGATGTGGTCACCTTCTCCGCGCGCGCGTTGATCAGCAGTGGGCCCTTGCTGTCCGGCGCACCGTCCTCACCGCTGTTGACCCACGGCGGGATGAGGCCCCATCGCATCGACCGCAGCCGGCGCGTCGGCTCGTCCTCGGGGTCGCTGTGCCGTTCGACGACCGTGGTGATGGTGGTGGTCGGTGCGACGTTGTAATTGGGGCCGGGATAGTTGGGGCCGGGATAGTTGGGGCCGTTCGGCGCGGCGTTGGTCTCGTCGATCGCCTTGATTTTCTCGGCCAGAAGGGCCGGGTCGGTGGTGACTGCGAAACGTCCACACATGGCTCCGATACTGGCACGCCGAACCGACAAGGCAGGATGGACGGCGTGAGCAATTGGCCGGCACCCTCGACGCCGACCCCGGTGCACGCCACGCTGACGATCCCGGGTTCGAAGTCCCAGACCAACCGGGCCCTCGTGCTCGCGGCGCTGGCCACCCGGCAGGGCACGTCCACGATCAGCGGCGCGCTGCGCAGCCGCGACACCGACCTGATGATCGGGGCCCTGCAGACCCTCGGATTCGACGTCGAATGCGCCGGCACCGACTGCGACCTGCGCGTCGGCGGAGACCTGGCCCCCGACGCCGACGCCCGGGTCGACTGCGGGCTCGCCGGTACGGTCCTTCGGTTCCTACCGCCCGTGGCGGCGCTGAGCACCGGGACCGTCGAATTCGACGGGGACGAGCAGGCCCGCGCCCGCCCGATCGCGCCGCTGCTGGCGGGGCTGCGGGCGCTCGGCGTGCGGATCGACGGCGACGGTCTGCCCTTCCGGGTGCGCGGTGAGGGTTCGGTGGCCGGCGGCACCGTGGAGATCGACGCCTCGGCGTCATCGCAGTTCGTCTCCGGGCTCATGCTGTCCGGCGCCTTGTTCCGCGACGGCCTGACCATCGTGCACACCGGGATGTCGGTGCCCTCGGCGCCGCACGTGGCGATGACGGTCAGCATGCTGCGCGACGCCGGCGTCGAGGTCGACGACACCAGGACGAACCGGTGGACCGTGCGACCCGGTCCTGTGGCGGCGCGCCACTGGACCATCGAACCGGACCTGTCCAATGCGGTGCCGTTCCTGTCCGCCGGTGCGGTCAGCGGCGGTGCCGTCCGGGTCACCGGTTGGCCGGCGGTGAGCACGCAGCCGGCCGGGGCGATCATGGCGATCCTCGAGAAGGTCGGTGCGGTGGTACGCCGGACCGAGTCGTACCTGGAGGTGCAGGGTACCGGGCAGTACCAGGGCTTCGACGTGGACCTGCACGACGTCGGGGAGCTCACCCCTGCGGTCGCGGCGCTCGCGGCGGTGGCCACCCCGGGTGCGGTGTCCCGGTTGCGCGGCGTCGCACACCTGCGCGGCCACGAGACCGACCGGCTCGCCGCGCTGAGCGCCGAGATCAACGGCCTGGGCGGGCAGTGCGACGAGACCGACGACGGACTGGTGATCGCCGCCGTGCCACTGCACGGCGGCGTCTGGCACTCCTACGCCGACCACCGGATGGCGATGGCCGGCGCCATCGTCGGGTTGCGCACCCCCGGTGTCGAGGTCGAGGACATCGCCACCACCGCGAAGACGCTGCCCGGATTCCCGCAGATGTGGGCGGACATGCTGGCGGGGCGGACGGCCACCGACCCCGGGGCAGGCGCTTGAGCCCTCGCGAATACGACGAGTCCGACGTCCGGGTGCGGCCGGGTCGGGGCTCGCGTCCGCGGACGAAGACCCGGCCCGAGCACGCCGACGCGCGCAGCGCCATGGTGGTGACCGTCGACCGTGGGCGTTGGGGGTGTGCGCTCGAGCGCGACCCGGAGCATGTGGTGACCGCGATGCGGGCCCGCGAGCTGGGCCGCACCCCCATCGTCGTCGGCGATGATGTGGAGGTCGTCGGTGACCTGACCGGGCGACCGGACACGTTGGCGCGCATCGTGCGCCGCGGTGAACGCCGTACGGTGTTGCGCCGCACCGCAGATGACACCGATCCGACCGAACGGGTGGTGGTCGCCAACGCCGACCAACTGCTCATCGTGGTGGCGCTGGCCGATCCGCCGCCACGGACCGGTTTCGTCGAACGCGCGCTGATCGCGGCCTACGCGGGCGGCCTGAGGCCGATCCTGTGCCTGACCAAGAGCGATCTCGCCCCGGCCGAACCCTTCGCCGCCCAGTTCACCGACCTCGACCTCACCGTCATCACCGCGGGCCGCGACGACACTCTCGACAACGTCATGCCGGTGCTGACCGGACAGGTCACCGTGCTGCTCGGCCATTCCGGTGTCGGCAAGTCGACATTGGTCAATCGCCTCGTGCCGCAAGCGCACCGCGCAATCGGCGAGGTGAGCGGCGTGGGCAAGGGGCGGCACACGTCGACGCAGTCGGTCGCCCTGCCATTGGCCGATGCCGGCTGGGTGATCGACACGCCCGGCATCCGCTCGTTCGGGCTGGCCCACATCGAACCCGACGACGTGCTGCTGGCGTTCTCCGATCTGGCCGAGGCGATCGCCGACTGTCCCCGCGGTTGCCGGCACTTGGGTCCGCCCGCCGATCCCGGATGCGCGCTCGACGGCCTCACCGGGGCGGCCGCCGGCCGGGTGGCTGCGGCCCGTCACCTGCTGGGCGCGCTCAACGAGACATGACCGGGTGGGTTACGACGGACGGCGACCCGGTGTCGTAAACACACAGCTCCCTGACAGGAGCGTGACGGAGTCCACGCGACGTGTGTGAGGTTGCCCGAACCGGGCACCCACCGTGTCGATGCAACTACGGTGTCGATGCAACTACGGTGTCGATGCAACTACGGTGTCGATGCAGCTACGTCAGCAGGAGGCTCGACCTTGACCACCGTTCCCACAGTCACCCTGAACGACGGCGCCTCGATCCCGCAGCTCGGGTTCGGCGTCTACCAGATCGAACCCGACGCGACGGCGAATGCCGTGAAGACGGCGCTCGACATCGGCTACCGCCACATCGACACCGCCGAGATGTACCAGAACGAGCGCGGCGTCGGCGAGGGCATCCGCAACGCCGGCCTCGACCGCGCCGAGGTCTTCGTCACCAGCAAGCTCAACAACGGGTTCCACCGGCCCGACGACGCCCGCCGCGCCTTCGACAAGACGTTGACCGAGTTGGGTTTCGAGTACGTCGACCTGTTCCTCATCCACTGGCCGCTGCCGACCCTGTACGACGGGGACTTCGTATCGACATGGCAGACACTCGAGGAGTTCAAGAAGGACCGCCGCGCGCGCAGCATCGGCGTGTCGAATTTCCAGGTCGACCATCTCGAGCGCCTCGCCCGGGAGACGGCGACGGTACCCGCGGTCAACCAGGTCGAGGTGCACCCGTACTTCACCAACGACGCTGTGCGCGCCTACGGCAGCGAACACGGAATCGCAACCGAGGCGTGGTCGCCGATCGCGCAGGGTCGGGTGCTCGACGATCCGACGCTCACCCGTATCGCCGAGGCGAGCGGGAAGTCACCCGCGCAGGTGGTGTTGCGCTGGCACGTTCAGCGTGGCGACATCATCTTTCCGAAATCGGTGACGCCCAAGCGCATCGAGGAGAACTTCGACCTGTTCGACTTCGAGTTGAGCGAGGCCGACGTCGATGCGCTGTCCGGCCTCGACAAGGGCGAGAAGGGCCGCATCGGACCGAATCCGGACACCTTCGACTACATTCCCGACTGACAGCCCCCGACGAACGAGACTGCGGGGAGATCGTCCAATCCGATCCGGATGGTGATCTCCCCGCAGTTTTGAGGTGGAGGACCGTTACACGGCCAGCGCCACGCGGGACTCGCGCTTTTCACGACGACGTGCCCGCACCGCGGCGATGGACGAGCGCAACCCGCGCCGCTCGCTCGGCTCGAGATCGGTGAACATCCGCTCACTGCGGGTCTCGGGCGCGTTGTCGGCGGTGTCGCGCAGGTACTTGTCCGGCAACGACAGCTTCGCGATGGTGCGCCAGGTCTTGCCGTACTGCACCAGGAACGGACCCGTCGTGTAGGGCAGGTCGTACTTGTCGCACACGTCCTGCACGCGCTTCGAGACCTCGTGGAGCCGGCTGCTGGGCAGGTCCGGATACAGGTGATGCTCAATCTGGTAACACAGGTTGCCGCTCATGAAGCGCAGCAGCCAGCCGCCGGTGAAATTGGCGCTGCCGAGCATCTGGCGCAGGTACCACTGCCCCTTGGACTCGCCGACCATGTCGGTCTTGGTGAACTTCTCCGCGCCGTCCGGGAAGTGACCGCAGAAGATCACCGCGTTGGACCACACATTGCGGATGACATTGGCCACCGCGTTGGCGGTCGCCGTCGACCGGTAGGTCGCACCCGGCGACAGCGAGGTCACCGCGGGCCACGCGACGTAGTCCTTGACCAACTGCGCCCCCGCCTTCGCGGCGAACACGCGGGCCCGGATCTTGCTCTCGCTCCGGTTGTCGCGGCCCTTGAAGATCTTGCCGAGCTCCACGTGCTGCAGTGCGACACCCCACTCGAACCCGACGGCGAGGATGGTGTTGTACAGCAGGTTGCCGAGGTTGAACGGCTTCCACTTGGCATCGCGGGTGACGCGCAGCAACCCGTAGCCCACGTCGTCGTCCATCCCGAGGATGTTGGTGTACTTGTGGTGCATGAAGTTGTGGGTGAACCGCCAGTGCTTGGAGGACCCGCCCATATCCCACTCCCACGTCGAGGAGTGGATCTCGGGATCGTTCATCCAGTCCCACTGACCGTGCATGACGTTGTGGCCGATCTCCATGTTCTCGACGATCTTGGCCACACCCAGGGTCGCGGTACCGGCCCACCAGGCCGACCGTCGGGAACTCGCGGCCAGCATCAACCGGCCGGCCACCTCGAGTGCCCGCTGCGCCGCGATGGTGCGGCGGATATAGCGCGCGTCGCGCTCGCCGAGGGAGTCTTCGATGTCCTGCCTGATCCCATCGAGCTCGACACCCAGGCTCTCGATGTCGGCGTCGGTGAGATGTGCGAATTCAGGCACGTCTGTGATTGCCATCTTGGCACCTCCTTCCTCTACCTACGGTAGCGTAACCTACGGGGAGGTAGGTTACCAGTGGGTAACGACTAAACGTCCACTACGCAATCACCAGATGCCGCCGACACGCAGGTCTGGATCCGGCTGCCGGCCTCGTGCTCGGCGCCGGTACGCAGATCACGCACGTGACCGTCGGCCAGGCCGACGACACACGACTGACAGATCCCCATCCGGCAGCCGAACGGCATCTGGACGCCGGCCTTCTCCCCCGCGTCCATCAGCGAGGTGGCCGCATCCGCGACGACGGTCTTACCGCTGCGCGCAAACGACACCGTGCCGCCCTGACCGTGCGGCGCCGCCTTGGCCACCGCGAACCGCTCCAGATGCAGATCGTCGGCGAGCCCGGCCTGCTCCCAGACCTTCTCGGCGTCGTTGAGCATGCCCTCGGGTCCGCAGGCCCAGGTCTGGCGCTCATGCCAATCCGGAACGATCTCATGAAGCCTGGACAGGTCCAGGCGCCCCTGCCTACGCGTGGTCCGCAGGTGCAGTCGGTAGCCGGCATGGCTGTCCTGCAGCGCTGCCAACTCGCGGCCGAACATGACGTCGGCATCGGTCGGGGCGGAGTGCACGTGGACGACGTCGGTGATCTGATCGCGGCGCACGAGGGTACGCAGCATCGACATCACCGGCGTGATGCCGGAACCGCCGGTGAGGAACAGCACCTTGGCCGGGGCCGGGGCCGGCATGACGAAGTTCCCCTGCGGGGCCGCCAGTCGCACGATCGTGCCGGGCGCCACCCCGCCGACGAGGTGTGTCGACAGGAAGCCCTCGGGCATGGCCTTGACCGTGATCGTGATGGTGCGGCCGCCGCTGCGCGGGCTGGAGGTCAGCGAATAGCTGCGCCACCGCCAACGACCGTCGATCAGCAGGCCGATGCCGATGTATTGACCGGGCTGGTAGTCGAAGGTGAAACCCCACCCCGGTTTGATCACCAGCGTGGCGGAGTCCTCGGTCTCCCGGCGAACGTCGATGACGCGCCCGCGCAACTCCCGCGCCGACCACAACGGGTTGGCGAGTCGCAGGTAGTCGTCGGGCAGCAGCGGTGTGGTGATCTTCGCGGCGATGTTGCGCAGCACGTTGAGTGCGGGGTGCTTGGCAGCGACATGGGGACGGACGGTGTCGGCGACTTTGGCCGAGACTTTGATCTGACTCTTGGCCATGAACCTACGGTACCGTAACTTACCGTCCCGTATCCAGTCCTAGAGCAGGTCGAGCAGGAACGGCAGTTCCTGGGGGGCGTACCACGCCAGATCGTGGTCCTGCGCATCACCGACGGTCAGTTCGGCGTCCTCGTCCCCCAAGTCGGCGACGTCCACGGCGTTGATGGCGAGCCGGACTGCGCTCTCCGCGTCGGCGTTGTCCACGTAGGCCGCGATCACCTCCGAGTACGCGACGGGACCGGTCAACCGGACCACCGCGTCGTCGAGGTCCGGCCGGGCCACCGCGCCCTCGACATCGGCGACGAGCACCGCGCGCCGGGGGGGCAGGTCCGACGCACCGTCGTCGGCGGCCAACAGCCGCAGGGAGGCCAGGGCCGCATCGCGCAAGGCCACCTCGGCCAGTTCCTCGTCGTCACCCTCGGCGTAGGACTCGCGCAGGGTCGGCGTGACCGCGAACGCGGTGCCGTTCACCGCGCGCAGCGACCGGTCGGCGACGAGCTGGGCGAGCATGGCGAGGGTCACCGGGATGTAGACGCGCATCCCGCGAGACTAGCCACCTGGCATCGGGATCCTTCTCCACCGAGATGACGACGTCGTCGCCGTGTTCGACGACGCCGTGGATGACCCCGTGTCCGCCGCCTCCGCGGCGTACTTCTTCGGCACCCGAGCGGGTCGTTGCGCAGGTGGTGACCGATGAGCACCGTCGGGCCGACGACGAAGACGGGCACGAGCAGCCGCCCGGTGTTGTCCATCACCCAGGTCGTCAACTCCCGGGCAGGTCGCGATTCGGGTCACCGGGCGGCTTCCAGGAGTTCGTCGAGCGACTCCGACAGCAGACCGGGCAGGACGTCGACATCGCTCATCGCGTCGCGGTCGGCGTTGATGCCGAAGTACAACTCGCCGTTGTAGGAGGTGACGCCGATCGCGAGCACCTGGTTGTGCAGCAGCGGTGGCACCGCATACGTCTCCAACAACTTCGTCCCCGCGACGAACATCTGTTTCTGCGGACCGGGCACGTTGGTGATGAGCAGGTTGAACTGCCGGGCGGGGAAGGTGGTCGCAACCCGAATTCCCATGGCGTGCAACGTCGGTGGCGCGAACCCGGACAGGGTGACGATCGTGCGGGCATCCACCAGGCTGGGCGCGGTCGGGTGCGTCTCGGTGGCATGGGCGATCTGCGACAGCCGCACCACCGCGTTGCCCTCCCCCACCGGCAGGTCGACCAGGAAAGGCGACACCTGGCTGATCGCCTGACCCGGTCCCGACGTGTCGATGTCGGCGTCGGGGTACACCGACATGGGCGCCATCGCCCGCACGGTGGTGGTCGGGGTAACCGGTTCACCACGGGAGAGTAGCCAGTTGCGCAGCGCCCCGGCGACGACGGCGAGCACCACGTCGTTGATATCGCAGTCGTAGCGCGCCCGCACGGTGCGGTAGTCCTCGAGACGGTGCCCGGCCACCGAGAACCGCCGGTTGCGCGACACGGTGGTGTTCAGCGGGCTGCTCGGCGCGGTGCCGCGGGCGAGCGTGCGGGCGATGTCGGCGATGCGGCGGCCGGCGGCGACGAGGTGTTCGGCGTTCGCGAGGTCGGTCACCACCGACCGGACCGCGGCGACCTGCTCGGCGGGGCGGGTGGCCCATTCACCGACGGCGGCGAGCAGCAGCGCCCGGTCGCTGGGCTCGCGCGCGGGGATCCAGATGTCCTCACCGAAGTTGGGCGGTTTCTGGGTGCGGTCGACGATGACGTGGCCGATCTCGAGCGCCGTCATACCGTTGACCAGCGCCTGATGGCTTTTGGTGTAGATCGCGACGCGGTTCTTCGCCAACCCCTCGACCAGGTACATCTCCCACAGCGGCCGGGACTTGTCGAGCGGCCGCGAGCCGAGGCGGGCGACCAGGTCGTGCAGCTGGGAGTCGCTGCCCGGAGACGGGAGGGCCGAGCGACGGATGTGGTAGGTGATGTCGAAGTCGCGGTCGTCGACCCAGACCGGCCGCGCGAGGCCCATCGTCACTTCCCGGACCTTCTGGCGGTACCGCGGGATCTGGGGCAGGCGCTGCTCGACGGTGTGCAGCAGGGTCTCGTAGCTCAGGCCGCTGCGCGGTTTGCGCAGGATCGACAACGTCCCGACGCACATCGGGGTCGATGTGTTCTCCAGCCGGAAGAACTCCGCATCCGACGCCGACAGCCGGGTCACCATCCGACGCCTCCCCTTTCGTCGAATCCCGCAACTCCCCGTCACGGTAGCGGCCCCGTCTGTGCAGCTGCATCACGGGTGCTCCGGACCTGCCGGGAACCGTGCGAGGATGTCTCTGAGTCTGTTCCTCTCCAGCAGACGGTCGTCGTGTCCTGCCTAACCGAGCCTGGAGACTGTCATGACCCAGCCATCGCCCTCGTCACCCGCGGACGCCGAGCGTCCCTCGTTGACCTCACGGGTCGTCGACTACGAGCCGACCCCGACCGACGTATCCGTTCCGGCATGTCCGGCGCCGTCACCGGATGCCCTGCACCGGCGCACCCCACGCATGTTGCGCCCGACCCCGCGGGCCGATGCGGATCCGGCGGCGCCGCGAGCGGCCGCGGTGTTCGCCGACGTGGCGCTGCGTCGGGTGCTCGAGGTGCTCGACCGCCGCCGGCCGGTCGCGCACCTCAAACCGCTGCTGGCGCCGCCGCTGCTCGACCCCGTCTGCGCACTGTGCCGGGTGCGCCACGAACAGCCCGCCACGCTGCGCCGCGTCCGGTTGCGCAGCGCGGGCCCATTGGCGGCGGAGGTGTGCGCGACCTACACCCGCGGTGGGCGCGTCCGCGCGATCGCCGCCCGGGTGGAGGTCGTCGGTGACGGCCGCTGGCAGCTGGTGGCGCTGCAGATCGGCTGACTCAGCCGCGCCGACGGGTGGACTTGGTGGACTTGGCCTGCTTGCGGGCCGCTTCCCGACGCTCCCGGCGCGTGGCGCCCCCTGGTGCGGCGTGGCGCGGACCGCCGTTGGACCGCTGCACCTCTGCGGCGCCATCCTCGCCGGGGCCGACGTAGGTCAGCGGCGGCGTGTCGTCGTTGTCGATTCCCTTGGCGCGCAACGTCGGTGCGGGGGTCTCCCGCTCCTTGGTGGCCACCGCACCCTGGCCGGTCCGCTCCTGTGCCTTCGCCGCGGCAGCGGCGAACTCCGACAGTCCCGGCGGTGCGGCGACGGGCGCCACCCGGTTCGACGGGGCAGCGGGCGCCGCCTCGACGGTGACGTTGAACAGGAAGCCGACCGACTCTTCCTTGAGCGCCTCGAGCATGCCGACGAACATGTCGTAACCCTCGCGCTGGTACTCCACGAGCGGGTCGCGCTGCGCCATGGCGCGCAGGCCGATGCCCTCCTTGAGGTAGTCCATCTCGTAGAGGTGCTCACGCCATTTGCGGTCGATCACGTTGAGCAGCACATTGCGTTCGAGCTGACGCATGGCGCCCTCGCCGGCGAGCTCCTCGAGTTCACGCTCGCGTTCGGCGTAGGCGCGTTCCGCGTCCTCGGTCAGGATGTCGAGCAGTTCCTCGCGGGTGAGCTCGCCGGCCTCGCCGACCGCGTCGGAGTCGACGAGGTCGTGATAGTCGATACCGACCGGGTAGAGCTGCTTGAGCGCAGTCCACAACTGCTCGAGGTCCCAGTCCTCCGCGTAGCCCTCGGCGGTGGCGCCGTTGACGTAGGCGGTGACGACGTCGACGAGCATCTTGTGGGCCTGTTCGGCGAGGTCCTCGCCCTCGAGGATGCGGCGGCGCTCCTCGTAGATCACCTTGCGCTGCTGATTCATCACCTCGTCGTACTTGAGGACGTTCTTGCGGACCTCGAAGTTCTGCTGCTCGACCTGGGTCTGCGCGCTCTTGATCGCGCGGGTGACCATCTTCGCCTCGATCGGCACGTCGTCGGGCAGGTTCAGCCGGGTCAGCAGCGCTTCGAGCGTGGCACCATTGAACCGGCGCATGAGCTCGTCACCCAGCGAGAGGTAGAACCGGGACTCGCCGGGATCACCCTGGCGACCGGAGCGACCGCGCAACTGGTTGTCGATGCGGCGGGACTCGTGGCGTTCGGTGCCCAGCACGTAGAGGCCGCCGACCGCGCGGACGTCGTCGGCCTCTTCTTCGGCCTCGGCCTTGATCTGGTGGAGGGTCGACTCCCAGGCGGCTTCGTATTCCTCAGGGGTTTCGACCGGGTCGAGGCCCTGCTCGCGCAGGCGTTTGTCGGCCAGGAAGTCGACGTTGCCGCCGAGCACGATGTCGGTGCCGCGACCGGCCATGTTGGTGGCGACGGTGATCGCGCGGAGCCGGCCGGCCTCGGCGATGATGTTCGCCTCCTGCTCGTGGTACTTGGCGTTGAGGACGTTGTGCGGGATCTTGCGCTTGGCGAACTGCTTGGACAGGTACTCGGAGCGTTCGACGCTGGTGGTGCCGATGAGGACCGGCTGGCCCTTCTCGTAGCGCTCTTCGACGTCGTCGACCACCGCGATGAACTTGGCCTCTTCGGTCTTGTAGATGAGGTCGGTCTGGTCCTGACGGATCATGTCGCGGTTCGTCGGGATCGCGACGACGCCGAGCTTGTAGATCTCGTGCAGCTCAGCCGCCTCGGTCTGGGCGGTACCGGTCATGCCGGCGAGTTTGTCGTAGAGCCGGAAGTAGTTCTGCAGGGTGATCGTGGCCAGCGTCTGGTTCTCGGCCTTGATCTCGACGTGCTCCTTGGCCTCGATCGCCTGGTGCATACCTTCGTTGTAGCGTCGGCCCAGCAGCACGCGGCCGGTGAACTCGTCGACGATGAGGACCTCGCCGTTGCGGACGATGTAGTCCTTGTCGCGCTGGAACAGCTCCTTGGCCTTCAGCGCATTGTTGAGGTAGCTCACCAGCGGTGAATTGGCGGCCTCGTAGAGGTTCTCGATGCCGAGCTGGTCCTCGACGAACTCCACGCCGACCTCGTGCACGCCGACGGTGCGCTTGCGCAGGTCGACCTCGTAGTGGACATCCTTTTCCATCAGCGGCGCCAGGCGGGCGAACTCGCTGTACCAGTTGGACGCGGCATCGGCCGGGCCGGAGATGATCAGCGGCGTCCTGGCCTCGTCGATGAGGATGGAGTCGACCTCGTCGACGACGGCGAAGTTGTGGCCCCGCTGCACGCGGTCCTCGCGCCGGTGGGCCATGTTGTCGCGCAGGTAGTCGAAGCCGAACTCGTTGTTCGTACCGTAGGTGATGTCGGCGTGGTACGCCGCCCTGCGTTCATCAGGGGTCAGGCCCGAAAGAATGACGCCGACGTCGAGCCCGAGGAAGCGGTGCACGCGGCCCATCCACTCCGCATCGCGTTTGGCCAGGTAGTCGTTGACCGTGACGACGTGGACGCCCTTACCGCCCAACGCGTTGAGGTAGGCGGGAAGCACACACGTCAGGGTCTTGCCCTCACCGGTCTTCATCTCAGCGACGTTGCCGAAGTGCAGCGCCGCACCGCCCATCACCTGGACGTCGAAGTGGCGCTGGCTCAGCACCCGCCAGGCGGCTTCGCGGGCCACCGCGAACGCCTCGGGCAGCAGGTCGTCGAGGTCTTCGCCGCCGTCGATGCGTTTGCGGAACTCGTCGGTCTTGGCTCGCAGTTCGGCGTCAGACAGCTTCTCGACGTCGCCGGACAAGGTGTTGACATAGTCAGCCACCTTCTTGAGGCGCTTGACCATGCGGCCTTCACCGAGACGGAGCAACTTATCGAGCACGCTTTCCCCTGTGGGTTGAGGTATCAGACCTGTCCCATGGTAGAGGTCGCCGCCGGCAACTCCGCCTTCGTGGCAGCCCGGATGCGTATCCGCACGACGAAACCGTTGCGACGGTACTGCGTCGCGGGGTTGTCGACGGGCGGTCAGATGGACCGGATCAGGCGAGCCGGATCAACCCGTAGTCGTAGGCGTGCCTGCGGTAGACGACGGTGGCCTTGTCGGTCTCCTTGTCGTGGAAGAGAAAGAAGTCGTGGCCGACGAGTTCCATCTGCGACAGCGCATCGTCCACGGTCATCGGCGTGGCGGGATGCTCCTTGACGCGGACGATGCGCCCGGGTTCGTGATCGTCCAGTGTGATGCCCTCGGGCAGGCCGGTGTCCTCGACGGCCGCCGGGTTCTGCTGCCCGATCGCCGCGGTGGCCTCGGCCACCGACAACGGACGCTTGTCCCCGTAGTGGATCTTGCGGCGGTCCTTGCTGCGGCGCAGCCGGTTCTCGAGTTTGCTCGCCGCCGCTTCGAAGGCGGCGTAGAAGCTGTCGGCACAGGCCTCACCCCGGACCACGGGACCACGTCCGCGCGCGGTGATCTCCACGTGCTGACAATTCTTGCGCTGGCGGCGGTTCTTCTCATGGTCGAGCTCGACGTCGAAGAGGTAGATGCTGCGGTCGAACCGTTCCAGGCGGGTGAGTTTCTCGGCCACGTAGGTTCGAAAGTGATCGGGAATCTCGACGTTGCGGCCCTTGACGACGACCTCGGCGTCGGGCACCTCCGTGGGGGCACCGTCCTCGATCACCATCGTGCGGTCGGTTTGCATGGAATTCGTTGACATACTTCGCAGCTCGCTTCTCTACTCGTGTCGCACGCGACGGTGCGTGCCCGGGTTGTGACGAAACGCGCCGACAGGAGTTGCCCATCTCCGGGGATCTGCCGCAGCCCATCGGCGCAAGGTGTCGACTCTCACCTCCTACCGTTGTGCGCGAAAGTGGCGCCTCGTTCTGGGCCCCGGCCGTGAGTTCACGGGTGGTTGAGGCTGACGGTAGTCGTTGTTAACCCGGTCGGCCAGCGCTCGGTGAGACTGTTTCACGTTCTTCACGATCTTTTGACACCGCAGCGATCGCGCACCGCGCCCGTCAGGCGTTGGCTAGGGTGAGTACGGCCAGCACACCGGCGCCGGCCGTCTGCAGTACGCGCACCGACTCCGCCGCGGTTGCGCCGGTGGTGACGATGTCGTCGACGAGCACCACCGGCCCGGCGGCGGGCCGGACGAGCCTGATCCGGTTGGCGACGTTGCGCTGCCGGTCGGGCACCGAGAGGCCGACCGAATCCCGGGTGAGCGCCCTGGAACGCAGCGCCTGCACGACGTCGGGCGAGGCGGTGCGCGCGACCCTGGTCACCGGGTCACCCCCACGACGGCGGGCCCCGATACGGCGGGTGGGCGCCGGGACGAGGGTGACGGGCAGGTCGAGGATGCCCCAGGAACCCAGGTGTGCGAGACCGTCGCCCAGCGCGTCGGCCAGCGGGACGATCAGGTCGGTGCGGCCGCGTTCTTTCAGGCCGAGGATCGCGCGACGGCGCGGCCCGGCGTAGCGGCCCAGGGAGAACACCGGAACGCCCGGATCGAGCCGCGGGCTGACCAGATGTGGTTCGTCAGCCCTGACCGTCAGCGTCGCTGCACACGGCTCACACCACCGCGTCGACGGCCGGCCGCATCCGCCGCATTCGAGCGGGAGGACGAGGTCGAGCATGATGGCGTCGAGCATGATGGCAGTGTCGACGCAGGGTGTGACAGCCGGAATCGTGCGGTCCGGTGCGCCGATCGCCCGTCCCGCGGTGGATGTGCCACACCCCATGGGGGACGAGAAGCGACCGTCGGGACCGGCACGCGGACAACGTCGGCAACCACCGGCAGTTCGTCGACGCCTTCCGCGAGGGGCGCGTCGCCTGGGTCACCTCGACGCTGCGCTGACCGGCGGTCAGCCCGGGAGCACGGGGATCGTGCCGGCGACCATCAGCGGGCGCACCTCGGTCCAGGTGGGGTCGCCCTCGGCGGTGGAGGGCGACAGCTGGACCACTCCGCGCGCGTCGGCGACGTACACGGTCGACGGGTTGGCCGCCACCGTGGTCACCGGCATCGCGAGGTTGCGGCTCGGCCCGTCGGAGTTCACGCCGTCGAGGTTGACATAGGACACCGGATGCTGAGGATCCTTGCGGCTGACCACGATGTCGTCGCCGGTGCGCCACGACAGGGACACCACCGTCTCGCTCAGCCCGAAGCCGAGGCGCCGCGGATACGTCAGGGCGTACTGCCCGCTCTCGGTCTGCTCCACCGATGCGAGGATGACCTGCCCGCCGATCACCATGGCAGCCCGCGTGCCGTCGCGGGACAGCTGCAGTTCGGTGATCGGCCCGGGGAACTTCAGCGCCACCGGCCCGGCGTCGACCGGAATCCGCGCCGGCGCACCGGATGCGTCCTGGATCACCCGCACGACGTTGGCGCCGTCGACCACCACCCACACCGCGTCATCGAGGGACCAACTGGGCCGTGACAGGCTCTTGCCCTCCAACGCCTGCGCCGCCCGTCCCCCGAGCGGGCCGACCCACAGCGTCGACTGCACATCGGGCGCGCCGGGCCGCAGCACCACCACCGAGGCGGCATCCTGACCGCTGCGCGATATCGCAGCGGAGGCCTGGTTGGGCGCCTGCCCGAATGATCCCGGCACCCGCGGGGCCCGCTGGCCGTCCAGCGACACCAGCGAGCCATTCATCAGGGCGTGCAGGCCGGCGGCGGCACCGGAGAACGCACCCGGATCGGTGGCGGCCACGTCGGAGGACTCCCACCCGTCGGTGAACCGGTCGTCGAGCGGGGCGCCGTCGGCGTTGATCACGTAAGGGCCGTTGATGCCGGCCCGGTTGAGGGTCCAGATGATCTGCGCGGCAACCAGCTGCCTGCTGTGCGGATCGGTCGTCGAGAGGTTCTCCAGCTCGATGCGCGCGCCGCCGTACCCGCGCCCCACGCCGGTCTTACCGCCGTCCGCGCGGGTCACCGGTCCGCGCAAGGTCAGCGGCGGCCCCAGCAGGTTCCGCACCGTGTTGGCCATCTCGGGCCGCGGTCCGGCGATCAGTTTTGACACCAGCTCGGTGGCCAACTGGTCGGAGTCCGACACCGCGACGTAGCGCGGGTCGGGGACGACGGTGGTGCCGGTCGGGTCGACGAAGTAGAGAGTGTTGCGTTTGTAGGTGGACTGGAACTGCTGCCAGTCGAGGAAGACACCGTTGGGCAGCCGGTCGATGCGCCACCCGTCGGTGGTCTTCACAAGTTCGATCGGGCCGGGGTCAGGTAACGCGCCCTCACGGGTCTCGAACACGCCCATATCCGAAAGCGAGCCGAGGATGTCGGCGCGCATCGTCACCGAAACCCGCTCGGGCTCACGGGTTTCAACGAACACCACCCGGTCGATCAGCAGGGCGCTGCCCGCGTCGTCCCAGGATTGCGACGCCGACTCGGTGAGGAACTGACGCGCCGCGAGGTGCCGGTTCGCCGGATCCGCGGTGGCCTTGAGGAATTCGCGCAGCAGCACGTCCGGATCCATGCCGGGCGTCGGTTTGGGCAGGCTCGGTGGTGCGGGTCGCTCGACGGTTCCGATCGCCTGCGGGGCCGAGGAATTCGGCACGCCCGCGCATCCCGATGCCGCGACCGCGAACACCAGCAGCCACACCACCGCCCACGGGCGGCTCACACCATCTCCCCCGCCGGTTGCCGCTCGCGGCCACCCCGGCGCGGGCTGCGCTCGGGCTGAACCGGTTTCAGTGGCAGCGGACTCGTCGTCACCTTGTGTCCGCGGACCAGCGGCAACGTCAGCCGGAAGCATGCCCCGTTGCCGGTCTCCCCCCACGCCTCGAGCCGCCCCTGGTGCAGCCGGGCATCCTCGATGCTGATCGCCAGCCCGAGACCTGTTCCGCCTGAGCGGCGTACACGGGACGGATCCGACCGCCAGAACCGGCTGAATACCAACTTCTCCTCGCCGGGCCGCAAGCCGACACCGAAGTCGCGCACCGTCACCGCGACGGTGTCCTCGTCGGCGGCCATCCGGACCCGCACCGGCTTGTGCTCGGCGTGGTCGATCGCGTTGGCGATGAGGTTGCGCAGGATGCGTTCCACCCGTCGCGGGTCCACCTCGGCGATGACCTCCTCGGCGGGCTGGTCGACGATCAACTCGATGTCGGCCTCCCGGGCGAGGTGCCCGACGTTGTCCAGGGCGCTGCGCACCGTGCTCCGCAGATCCACCGACTCCACCGCCAGTTCGGCGACGCCGGCGTCGTGTCGGGAGATCTCGAGCAGATCGCTGAGCAGTGTCTCGAACCGGTCGAGTTCGCTGACCATCAACTCGGTCGAGCGCCGCAACGCGGGATCGAGATCGTCGCTGTGGTCGTGGATCAGGTCGGCGGCCATGCGGACGGTGGTCAGCGGCGTACGCAACTCGTGGGAGACGTCGGAGGTGAAGCGCCGCTGCAGGTTTCCGAACTCCTCGAGTTGGGTGATCTGGCGCTGCAGGCTCTCGGCCATGTCGTTGAAGGACACCGCCAGCCGGGCCATGTCGTCCTCGCCGCGCACCGGCATACGTTCGGACAGGTGTCCCTCGGCGAACCGCTCGGCGATCCGCGACGCCGACCGCACCGGCAGCACGATCTGCCGGGCGACGAGCAGCGCGATCGCGGCCAACAACCCCAGCAGGACGACGCCGCCGGTGGCCATGGTGCCGCGCACCAGCGAGATCGTCGACTCCTCGTTGTTCAGCGGGAAGATCAGGTACAGCTCGAGGTTGGTCACCTCCGAGGACGTCGGGCTGCCGACGATCAGGGCCGGACCGGAGAAGCCGTCGGCGTTGACCGTCGCGTACTGGTAGCTGACCTGTCCGGCTTTGACGAAGTCGCGCAACGCCTCAGGCACCTGGCTGACGGGCCCCGCGGCGGTCGCGGCGCGCGGTCCGTCACCGGGGACCACCAGCACGGCGTCGTAGGCGCCGGCGAGTCCGCTGCCCGCGTCGGCCTTGCGGTCGATCAGCGTGTTCCTCGCCAACTGCAGGCTGCTGTCGAGTGAGCGGGACTCCTCGCCCCCGACGATGCCGCCTACGGTGTTGCGGGCCTGTTCGATCTGCTCGGTCGCGGCCTTGATCTTGACCTCAAGGATGCGGTCGGTGATCTGGCTGGTCAGCACAAAGCCGAGGACGAGGATGACGGCGAGCGAGAGTCCCAGCGTCAGGCTGACCACCCGCAACTGCAACGAGCGGCGCCATACCAGGCTCAGAGCCCGCCCCAGTGCGGTGAAACCGCGGATCAGCGGTCCAGACCGCCAAACGCCGCCACGAACCCGCCGTCGCGCGCCCCAGATCACGGCCACCGCCGAGCGGTGAATGTCACGGAGGTCCGGCCTTGTATCCCACTCCTCGAACGGTCAACACCACCTGCGGATTCTCCGGGTCCTTCTCGACCTTGGCCCGCAACCGCTGGACATGCACGTTCACCAAACGGGTATCGGCGGGGTGACGGTATCCCCACACCTGTTCGAGCAGCACATCTCGAGTAAACACCTGGCGCGGTTTGCGTGCCAGCGCCACCAACAGGTCGAACTCCAGCGGAGTCAGCGAAATCTGCTCACCCTGCCGGGTCACCTTGTGGGCGGGGACGTCGATCTCCACGTCGCCGATCGACAGCAACTCCGCGGGTTCGTCCTCATTGCGGCGCAACCGGGCTCGCACGCGGGCGACGAGTTCCTTGGGTTTGAACGGCTTCATCACGTAGTCGTCGGCGCCGGATTCCAGGCCAAGGACGACGTCGACGGTGTCGGTCTTCGCCGTGAGCATCACAATTGGCACACCGGAATCCGCGCGCAGCACCCGGCAGACATCGATGCCGTTCATACCGGGCAGCATCAGATCCAGCAACACCAGATCCGGGCGCAGTTCCCGCACGGCGCTGAGCGCCTGGGTGCCGTCGCCGACGACGGCGGTGTCGAATCCTTCCCCGCGCAGCACGATGGTGAGCATCTCGGCCAGCGAGGGATCGTCATCGACGACCAGAATCCTTTGCCTCATGGAGTCCATGGTGTCACCAGATCGCGATAAAACCCGGCTACCACGCAGGGCGTTTCTCCGGTTGACCTCAGGAAGCGGTCAATCCGTAGGCCAGCGCCGCCGCGTCCACATCGGGTCCGGCCACGAGCCAGCGCCCGCACCAGTCGGTTGCGGCCAGCGCTTTGTACACCTCGCCGGTGCGCCGCTGCAGACCGTCGTCACGCTCGTAGGCGTCGCGGGCACGATGGGCGTCCCGTTCGGCGCGGCGTTCGGCCCGTTCGGCGGCCAGGGCGGTCGGCACGTCGAGCAGGATCTGCCAGTCGGCGGCCGGTAGTCCCAGCCGGTCGTACTCGAGAGACCTCACCCACTCGACCGCCTCCCCATCGGCGGACTGGTGCAGACGTGCGGCGCTGTAGGCGGCGTTGGAGGCGACGTAGCGGTCCAGGATCAGAACGTCGTAGGCGGCGGCGAGGTGTGCGATCTCGTCGCGAGCATCGGCGCGGTCGAGTGCGAACAACACCGCCATCGCATAGACCGACTCGGCGAGGTCGCCATGGCTGCCGCGCAGGGCTTCAGCCGCGAGGTCGGCGGTGACCGACCGGTGGTAGCGCGGAAAGGCCAGCGTCGCGACCGACCGCCCGGCACCTTCGAAGGCGGCCCGCATGCCAGTGGTCAGGGTGCGCTTGCCGGCGCCGTCGACACCCTCAATCGCGATGAGCACGCGCCGAGCGTAACGGCGGGACGCCGGTGGCCGTCCTTGTCGGTACTGCGGACCGTATGCCGCGTCGAGTCGTTCGGCTCCCATCCGAGGCACAACTGGTGCATCGAACCCACGCGAACCGCCGATAAGCTCCTAATCGCCGGCAGCGGCGTTTGCTGGGCCCAGCACAGTCCGCCGGCGTCGTTGCACGATCCATCGATTTCGACGTCGAAGCACCGCCTGGTTTCTGGAGGTCCGCCGAATGGGGCAAGCAGTAGAAGTCGTCGTATCCGAGCTGACCTCGGCCTCGGTACGTCTGGCCGACGCGGGACAAAGGCTGCAGGACGGGTTGTCGACCGTGGACCTGGAGATCGGGCAGTTGTCGGGTTCCGGCTGGAAGGGCGGCGCGGCGTCGGCGTTCGGGGCGGAATGGGACCAGTGGCACAGCGGTGCCGGACAGGTCGTGCGCGGGCTGCAAGCCATGTCGGACCTGTTGCGGATCGCCGGCAGGGAGTACGCGAAGACCGATGAGCAGGTCGCCGGGACGCTCGGCTCGTCGATGCAGGGCCCCGGTGGGTTAACGGCGGGCGGTCCGGGAGGCGACGGCACCGCCATGAACACCGCCGCCGACGCGGGCGGTCAGCACGTCGGCGCGTTGGCCCACCAGATGAACCTGGACGGCGCCGCCCCGACCACGGCGCCCGTCGCGCCGCCGTCACCGCCCGGCGCTGCACCACGGGCCGTGGAGGGTCGGGACCGATGAGCGAACTGGTGGCCGATTTCTCGCAGTTGCAGGCCGCGATCGACCACATGCGGGAGTTTCACCGCGAGGTCACCGAGTGCCTGGAAGACATCGACCGCACGATGGCCGCGTTGCGCGTGACCTGGCACGGTGAGGCCTCCGACGCCCGGGCGCAGACCCACCAGCAGTGGAGGGACGGCGCCGAACAGATGAACAAGGCGTTGTCGCAGCTGCAGAAGATCGCCGACACGGCGCGCCGGAACTACGCGGAGGCGGCCGCGAAGAACGGTGAAATGTGGGGGTAGACCGCTCGGCATCGGGTGTCCGCATCGACGTGGAGCCGGACGCGCTGATAAGCGCGGGTAAGCAGATGGGTTCCCTCGGCACCCAACTCGGCATGCTGTCGGACGCGCTGGGGCAGGTGGTTTCCCACGGCATCGCCTCGGGCACCGATCCGGCCGGGCTGAACTACGGCCTGGAGTACGGCGACAAGGCGCAGGACTTCGCCGACGCATTGGCCGACGCGGCGAACGCCTTCAAGTCCGTGGGCTTCATGCTCGAGGCGACAGGCTGCAACTACACGAACGCCGACGCCTCGTCGACCGTCGGAGGGTCCGGTCCGTCGGGTGGGGTCGGCGCCGAGCCCGCGAAGACCGCGGCGGCCGACGCTGCCACCGGGCCGAGCGGGACCACCGTGCCTCCCCCGACGAAGTGGCATCTGATCGTGCCTTTCCTGAACTCCATCCCCGGCGGGGCGTTCGCGGGCGCGGCCCTGACGTGGCCGTCGGGCAACCCCGGGATGCTTCGGCTCACGGCCAAGCAGTGGGACAACCTGGGTACGGGGTTGTCGGTCTTCGACGATGCCGTCGAACCGGTGAAAACCCTTGTGGCAGCACAGACGATCCCCGAGGGCAAGCGGATCGGCGAGCTGCTCGAAACGCTGGGCCAAGCGGTGTCGTCGCTGTCGGATTCCGCGATCGGTATCGGCACGTCGATGGACTACTTCGCCGGCGGTGTCCAGGAGACCCAGGACGCCATCCGCCGTCTGCTCGACAGGATCTCCCTCAGCGGCGCGTGGGACACCATCAAGGGCATCTTCGCCGGTGAAGCCGACGACATCCTGCGGGAGGTCGCACACGACGTCGGCACCGTGCTGGAGAATTTCCAGGACCAGGTCAAGGGTGTCGTGGGGCTGCTCGGCCAACTCGGTGACGCGATCGGCGACGCGGTGACGTCGCTGCAGAACTGGGTCCGCCCGCACCTGGTCGAACTCCTGGGCGACGACGTGGGCAACGACCTCGCCGACGGGTTCACGCTCTACACCGATTTCCAGGTGGGCTTGACGACCGGGCTGATCAACACCGTCGCGAGCACCGTCGCGCTGGCCGATCCCGACACCTGGAAGGGGATGGCCGAGGTCGCGCTGTCGGTGGCCCAGGACCCGTCGACACTGCCCGGCGTATTGGCCAACATGGGTAAGGAATTCGTGGCGTGGGACAAGTGGTCCGGCGACCACCCGGGCCGCGCGGCGGGCGAGGCCACGTTCAACATCGGGTCGCTGTTCGTCCCCGGCGGCGCCCTGTCGAAGACCGGCACGGTGGCCAAGGGGCTCAGGGTGACCCGGGGCCTGCTGGACGAGGGAAGGATTCCCGGGCTGCGCGGGCTCGGTCCGCGCAACGGCACACCGAATCTCGGCAACATGCCCGATCTCGAGAGTGTTCCCTCGGGGGTTCCTGATGTTGCGGTGGTCCGGCCGCCGGGCATTCCGGAGTCCAGGGCACCACACGCGGGTTCTCCGGAAGGCACACGTGCGCAACGGCATTCGGCGAGCGGTCTGGCGCCCGGGAATGCACCGACGGCACCGGTGAGTCCCACGGCGACAGCACACACGTCAGGCGCAGGCAACCAACCGACGCCCACCAGGCCGGAGCCACCGAGTCCGCAGCCGGACATCGACAGGCGGGACACGCCACCTCCCTCGCATTCGAGTCCGCACGACACGCGCAGCGCCGAGGCCAACGATCGACCGTGGATGTCGCCGTGGATGACGTCCAATTCAGACCACGGACTGTAGGTGCGGCATCGGAGCCGGTCCGCGGAACCGCTCGTAGGCGGCGGCCACCCAGGTGAACGGTGTCCAGGACGGCCAGGACGGCCTATGCCGTCGAGTCGTGAACGGGAAAAGCCCCCGGCACACGAGCGCGTACGCCGTGGATGATTCCTGCGGGAACTCAGTACCGGTAGTGCTCCGGTTTGTACGGGCCCTCGACGTCGACGTTGATGTACTCCGCCTGCTCCTTGGTGAGCCGTGTGAGCGTGCCGCCGAGCGCCTCGACATGGATCTTTGCGACCTTCTCGTCGAGGTGCTTCGCGAGTCGGTAGACCTCGTTGTCGTACTCGTCGTTCTTGGTCCACAGTTCGATCTGCGCGATGACCTGGTTCGAGAAGCTGTTGCTCATCACGAACGACGGATGACCCGTCGCGTTGCCCAGGTTCAGCAGCCGGCCCTCGCTCAGCACGATGATCGCGTGCCCGTCCTCGAAGGTCCACTCGTCGACCTGCGGCTTGATGTTGATCCGCGTCGCGCCGGACCGCTCCAGGGCCGCCATGTCGATCTCGTTGTCGAAGTGGCCGATGTTGCCCAGGATGGCCTTGTCCTTCATCGCCTTCATGTGGTCGAGGGTGATGATGTCCTTGTTGCCCGTCGAGGTGATGACGATGTCGGCCGCGCCGATCGCCTGTTCGACGGTCACCACGTCGAAACCGTCCATCAGCGCCTGCAACGCGTTGATCGGATCGATCTCGGTGACCTGCACGCGCGCGCCCTGGCCGGCCAGTGATTCCGCGCAGCCCTTGCCCACATCGCCGTAGCCGCAGATCAGCACCTTCTTGCCGCCGATCAGGACGTCGGTGCCGCGGTTGATGCCGTCGATCAGCGAGTGGCGGGTGCCGTACTTGTTGTCGAACTTGCTCTTGGTGACCGAGTCGTTGACGTTGATCGCGGGGAACGCCAGCTTGCCGGCATCCGCGAACTGGTACAGCCGCAGCACACCCGTGGTGGTCTCCTCGGTGACACCTTTGACCGCCTCGGCGATCTTCGTCCACTTGGTCTTGTCGGTCTCGAACCGCTCACGCAGCAGGTTGAGGAAGACGCGGTACTCGGCAGAGTCGTCGTCCTGGGCTGGCGGGACCACGCCGGCCTTCTCGAACTGTGCGCCGCGCAGCACCAGCATCGTGGCGTCGCCGCCGTCGTCGAGGATCATGTTGGCGGGCTCACCCGGCCAGGTCAGCATCTGCTCGGCGGCCCACCAATACTCCTCCAGCGTCTCGCCCTTCCAGGCGAAGACCGGGGTGCCCTTGGGCTCCTCCGGGGTGCCGTGTGGGCCGACGACGACCGCCGCGGCCGCGTGGTCCTGAGTCGAGAAGATGTTGCACGACGCCCAGCGGACCTCGGCGCCGAGGGCGACCAAAGTCTCGATGAGGACCGCAGTCTGCACCGTCATGTGCAGCGAACCGGAGATACGGGCGCCCTTGAGCGGCGCGACCTCGGCGTACTCGCGCCGCAGCGCCATCAGCCCGGGCATCTCGTGCTCGGCCAGGCGGATCTCTTTACGGCCGAATTCGGCCAGGGACAGGTCGGCGACCTTGTAGTCGATGCCGTCGCGGCTCTCGGCCGTCAATCGCTGCTCAGTCGTGGTCATGTGTTTCCTTCTCGTGCGCGCGTCGCATTTACTCAGCTGAGTGTCAGATTAGCGATCGGGGCGGTGCGTCTTCGCCAGCCGCGGATCCTGCTCGACAACACCGTAGCGCTCCGCGAAGGGTGTCATGAGCCGGGCCAGGTCACCGGCCACATCGTGGTCGGCTTCCGGCGGCATGGAGACGTAACTCATCGCCAGGCGAACGATCGCCCGGGCCAGAATTCCGGTGTCCTCGTCGCTGGCCTTGACCCAGCTGGCCCGGAAGGTCGACGTCAGCCGGTCCGAACACCGGGCGATGATCGGGCCGCTGTCGGTGGTGATGATCTGCAGCAGGTCCGGTTTGGTGTCCCCCGACAGCAGCGAGATCACCAGCGGATCGGCGGCGGATTCGGTGAAGAACGTGCGGAACCCCTCCAGGAACGCGGCGTACACCTCGCCGACGTTGCCTTCGATCGCCTCGTCGACCGCGTCGACGAGGCGGTCCGCCAGGCGCAGCGCATAACCCTGGGCCAACCCGTGCCGGGAGCCGAATTCGTTGTAGATGGTCTGACGGCTGACCCCGGCAGCCTTGGCCACGTCGGTCAGCGTGATCGAGGACCAGTCCCGGCTGCGCAGCAGGTCGCGCATCCCGTCGAGGATCGAGTCGCGCAGCAGCACCCTCAGAGCCTCGGGGTAGGGGCCGCGGCGGTCGCGCGGGCTGCTCACACGCGCGGGACCATCCTCTCCCGTCACTTCGTTCGCCCAGACCTATCGGTCATCCCCGCGCGACCTCCACCATCTCGAAGTCCGACTTGGCCGCGCCGCAGTCCGGGCAGCTCCAGTCGTCGGGGATGTCGTCCCAGCGGGTGCCCGGCGCGATGCCGTCCTCCGGCCACCCCTTTTCCTCGTCGTACTCGAATCCGCACTGCGTGCAGACGAACAGCTTGTAGTCCATGGTCATGCTCCTTTCCGTATGTCATGTCTCCGGATATCGTCGACTCTATGCCGGGGGCACCCGTCACTCGCACGCTCACGCCCTGAGCGCAGATTCGATGGGGTCCAGATGGGGTCCAGATGGGGTCCAGATGGGTTCGTGAAGTCGACCTTCTCACGGACCGCGCAGTCCGGGCAGCCCCAGTCCTCGGGAATCTCGCTCCACGGCGTGCCCGGCCGGAAAGCCCTCCCGCGGAGCGCCTTCGGCATCATTGTAGACGAAATCACAGCCCGGGCAGCGGTAGGCGCTCACGCGGCGCCACAGCGGCGGGAAGTAGGTCAGCGCGATCATCGACGCATAACCCCGGACTAGATCCCGACGGTGACGCGGAAGACCGTCGTCGGCGCTGCCGCGAGCAACTGGATCGGCCCGTCGTCGGCGGTCACCCACCCCGCCGCACCTCGCGGCAGTGTGAGCATGTCGCCGCCTTTCGCGCGGACCGACACGCAGCCCTCGGTGCAGACCAGCACCTGCGGGCCGTCGTGGGGCGACGGGGCGTCCAGCTCGTGGCCGACGTTGTCACCGTCGAGTCGCAGCACCGACGCCGCAAACTCCGGCGCCGGGGTTCGATACTCGGATTCGATTCCATCCCTGGCGGTTCCGGGACGCAGCACGAGGTCGGGGGTCGGCGTGAAGTCGAGCACCCGCAGGAGTTCGGGGACGTCGACGTGTTTGGGTGTCAACCCACCGCGTAAGACGTTGTCGGAGTTGGCCATCACCTCCACACCGACACCATGCAGGTAGGCGTGCAGATTACCGGCTGGGAGGTAGATCCCCTCCCCCGGACTCAGCGTGATGCGGTTGAGCAGCATGGCCGCCAGCACTCCGGCGTCCCCCGGATAGCGTTCGCCGAGTTCCAGCACCGTCTTGACCTCTGCCGCGAATTCGGTCTGCCCGGCGCGGATGTAGTCGATAGCACCGTCGAGTACCGCGGGCACCAGCACATCGAGATCCGGCTGGGGTGCGGTGATCCACGTGGTGAACAACGCGCGCAGACCGTCGGGTTCGGACTGTCCGTGCAGGAGGTTGACGAACGGGTCCAATTCGCGCACCCCGAGCACGCGCATCAGATCGACGGTGCGCGTGACCGGACGGAACCCGGCCAGCGCCTCGAACCGGTCGAGCGCGACCAGCAACTCAGGTTTGTGGCTGCGGTCGCGGTAGTTGCGCATGGGCGCCGACGCCGGGATGCCGAGACGCTCCTCCTGGTCGTAGCCCTCGGCGGCCTGCTGCGCGCTCGGATGGGCCTGCAGCGACAACGGCTCGTCGGCCGCGAGCACCTTCACCAGAAACGGCAGCGTCCCGCCGAACCGGTCGACGACCGTGCCGCCCAACTGGCCTGCGGGGTCGGCGCGCAGCGCCTCGAGCAGCGAGACCTCACCGTCTTCGTCCTGCAGATAGGCCGGATCCCCCGGATGTGCACCGAACCACAGTTCGGCCTCGGGATGTGGTGTGGGACTTGGCCTTCCGGTGAAATCGGCAATCGCCGTCCGCGAACCCCAGGCGTAGGTCCGCACTGCTCCCCTCAGCAGGTGCACTCGATCAACCTCGAACCAGTCGCAGATAAACCGCGGTCATCTCCAACCGTACCGCCAGTTTCGCAAAGTGCTGTTCCATCCCGCTGCCGCCGGCCGCAGCCCCTCCTGGCTCCGGTCCGTCGGGTACATCTTCGGCGTTGACCACGTCGAGGTCGTCGTATCCGCTGACCCGCGCCGTCACGGTCGGACGCTCCGCCTCGGTGGTGAGTACGAACGTCCGCACGCGCCGTGGCAGTGGCCCGTCGAGTTCCTCGTCGTGAAAGATCGACGAGTGAAAGGTCGAGGCTCCGGCGTGGCCGGACCCGGTCGCGCCGAACCCACTGCGCAGCGCCACCAGCACATCGCCGAGGCCTACCGCGGCCACCGTCTCATGCGCCACCCGCAGCGATACCGTGGCGCCGTGCCGAGCCAGCGCAAGCGTGGTCGCGTTGTCACCGGCGAGGACGACGTCGCGGCCCGACATGCGTTCGGCCAGCGCCTTCGCGGGGTTGGTGATCAGTTCCCGTGCCGCGCTGTTGCGCAGCGCCTCGGCGTCGAGTTCGTCGGCGAGTTCGCCGAGATCCACCCGCAGACCGGGAGCCACGACCTGCAGGACGGCCAGGCCCGCAGCGAGGTAGCGCGACAGACCGAAGTGGTCGGGCACCCACAGGCGCGGTGCGAGCGCGACCGCGCGCCCGGCCGTCGCATCCCGCAGCGGTCCCTCGTAGGGGGCCACCACCACGACACGGGCACCACGGTGTACACCGGTCGCAGCCGCCGACACCACAGCGGGATCGGCCGGATCGTCACCGGCGACCACGATGACGTCGAGCGCGCCGATCCAGGGCGGCGCCTCGGCCACCGTGACGATCGGGGCGGGGACGACAGCGCCGAACGCGGCGGCCAGCACCGCACCGGCGGTTTCGGCGGTGCCGCGGCCCGCCACCCAGATCACCGTGCGCGGCGGCTGACCCGAGCGCAACGACTCGAGCAGACCCTCGTCGAGGGCGGCCGCCGTGGCGCGCACCTGCGCACCGGCCATCGCGGCCGCCCTCAGCAGACCGTCGCGGTCGGCGGCCAGCAGGGCCTCAGCGTCGTCGAGGTCCACCACGGCAGCCGATGATCCGGTCACGTCGATGTCCTGCCCTGTTCGGTGCTCTCGACCCGCACGGTCTCGGAGACCTGCCCGACCACCTCGTCGACCTCCTCGGCGGTCCGCGCTTCGACGTTGAGGCGGAGCAGCGGTTCGGTGTTGGAGGTGCGCAGGTTGAACCACCGACCGCCGCCGAGGTCGACGGTGACGCCGTCAAGGTGGTCGATCGAGTGGATGCGGGTACCGAAGGACTTGAGCACCGCCTCCACACAGGCGGGCGCGTCGGCGACGGTGAAGTTGATCTCGCCCGACGCCTCGTAGCGCTGGTAGTCGGCCATGAGATCCGACAGCGGTCGGTCCTGTTCACTGAGCGCGGCCAGCACGTGCAGGGCGGCCAGCATCCCCGAATCCGCACCCCAGAACTCGCGGAAGTAGTAGTGCGCCGAATGTTCGCCGCCGAAGATCGCGCCCGTCTCGGCCATCAGCGCCTTGATGTAGGAGTGCCCGACGCGTGAGCGGACCGCCGTTCCGCCGCGTTCGGCGACGAGTTCGGGAACCGCCCGCGAGGTGATCAGGTTGTGGATCACCGTCGCACCGATCTCGCGGCCGAGTTCGCGCGCGGCCACCAGTGCGGTGACCGCCGAAGGCGACACCGCCTGCCCCTTCTCGTCGACGACGAAGCAGCGGTCGGCGTCACCGTCGAAGGCCAGCCCGATATCAGCACCGGATTCCAGGACGAAGGCCTGCAGGTCGACCAGGTTGGCCGGATCCAGCGGGTTGGCCTCGTGGTTGGGGAAGGTGCCGTCGAGTTCGAAGAACAGCGTCAGCAGGGTGATCGACTCGATGGGACCGAGGACCGCCGGCGTCGTGTGGCCCGCCATCCCGTTGCCGGCGTCGACGGCGACGCGCAGGAGACGCCGCCCGGGGATCTCCACCAGCGACCGCAGGAACGCGCCGTAGTCGGTCAGCACGTCGCGGTCCGACGCGCTGCCGCGGGGTCCCTCGTGGGCGGGTACGCCGTCGATGACCTGCTCGGCGATCTGCGCCAGCCCGGTGTCCCGGCCGACCGGTCTGGCCCCGGCGCGGCACAGCTTGATGCCGTTGTAGGCGGCCGGGTTGTGGCTGGCGGTGAACATCGCGCCGGGGCAGTCCAGCAACCCCGAGGCAAAGTACAGCTGATCGGTGGACGCCAACCCGATCCGCACCACGTCGAGGCCCTGGCCCCTCGCGCCCTCGGCGAACGCCTCCGACAGCGTGGGTGAACTCGACCGCATGTCGTGGCCGATCACGATCTGGGTCGCGCCGTCGGCGACCAGCCGCGCGAACGCCGCGCCGACGTCGGCGACGAACCCCTCGTCGAGTTCCTCACCGACCAGGCCACGAACGTCATAGGCCTTGATGACGCGATGCACCGCCGCAGCCGGCCGAGACATACAACTCCTTGGAGTCGGAGACGTTTCCGTCAGCCTATCCCCACCGGAGGGGTCGTTCGCGAAGCTGTGACGGCCTATTCGGGGGGATCGGGCAGCACTCGCAGGTGCCCGCGCCGGCGGCCGGTCGGCTCGGACCGCTGCACCGGCGGCGCCAGCAACGCCCCGCTCGTGGGATCGGAGAATCCGGGGACGATTGCGCCGGCGGTCGCCGCGGTCGAATCGCGGCCTTCCCGGACTGCATCGGCCAGGGCGACGAGGTCGTCGTCGTCGGTGTGTGATGGCAGCGGTCCGGCGTGGCGGACCAGTTCCCATCCGCGCGGTGCGGTGATCCGGCCGGCGTGGCCGACGCACAGGTCCCACGAGTGCGGCTCGGACACGGTGGCCAGCGGGCCGACGACAGCGGTGGAGTCGGAGTAGACGAACGTCAGCGTCGCCACCGCATAGTGGGGGCACCCGGGCCTGCAGCAGCGACGGGGAACATTCACGAACGGAAGGCTATCGCGGGACAAACACCGCGTGGTGCCGGACACGCGCAGCGGCGGACCCGCCGATAGGCAACCGTTACGATCGGTGACCGTGGCCGAGCGCAACCGCTGGAGATCACGCCGCGGTCGCGAGATGCGCGGCCCGCTGCTCCCGCCGACGGTGCCCGGGTGGCGCAGCCGCGCCGAGCGGTTCGACATGGCGGTGCTGGAGGCCTACGAGCCGATCGAGCGGCGGTGGCAGGACAGGGTCTCCGGATTGGACGTCGCGGTGGACGAGATCCCGCGCATGGCGCCGAAGGATCCCGAGAGTGTGCAGTGGCCGCCGGAAGTGGTGGCCGACGGGCCGGTGGCGCTGGCCCGGCTGATACCGGCCGGCGTCGATGTCCGCGGTAACTCCACGCGGGCACGAATCGTGTTGTTCAGGAAGCCGATCGAGCGCCGGGCCAAGGACTCCGACGAACTCGCCGAACTGTTGCATGAGGTGCTCGTGGCTCAGGTGGCCACATATCTGGGGGTCGAACCTTCGGTCATCGACCCGACGATCGACGACGAGTAGGGAGCGGCCCCCACAGAGGGGTCCGGTAGGGGTCAGACGATGCCGCGCTTGAGGCGACGGCGCTCGCGCTCGGAGAGCCCGCCCCAGATTCCGAAGCGCTCGTCGTGGGCCAGTGCGTAGTCGAGGCACTCGTCCCTCACCTCGCAGCCCATGCAGATCCGCTTCGCCTCGCGAGTCGAACCGCCCTTCTCGGGGAAGAACGCCTCGGGATCGGTCTGAGCGCACAGGGCGCGCTCCTGCCACAGATCGTCGGCGTCCTCGGTTTCGGCGTCGACGCGTTCGGGAACCAGACTCAGCCGAGGCCGGCTCGTCGCCCCCATCGGTGCGCCTCCGGTGTCGGTGTGTGGCGCCCCGCCGACGAAGCCGAGTAGCCGGCTGTCGAACCGGGCCACGCGATCGAATTCGCTTTGCTCAAAAGACATTTCCCGCCCCTCCTCACTCAGTGTCGTAGATCCACGTGGCCCCACACGGTCTTGAAGGGCCGGCCCAACTCGAACAAGTGATCGAATCTCGGTCTGCGACACCGAAATCGGCTGGCCAACCGGGAAATGACACTGGTGTGATTAGACACGGGCGGACGGCGGCGGTCAAGCGCTGGAACAGGAATTCATACCACCTCGTGACAGTTCCGCGGCGCGTCGGAAATCTCGGCGTGTCCCGCCCGTGACGTACGGCGTGCGGTAGCAGTGCGACCGCACGCCGGCCGAGCGCCTAGTCTCGTTCGATGTGAAGGTCACGGTTCTGGTCGGCGGCGTCGGTGGGGCACGCTTTCTGCTCGGCGTACAGCACCTGCTCGGTCTCGGCCCGTCCGCCCGTGACGAGGGCCGAGAACCCCTTACCCACGAGTTGACCGCAGTGGTCAACGTCGGTGACGACACCTGGATGTTCGGTGTGCGGATCTGCCCGGACCTCGACACGTGCATGTACACCCTGGGCGGTGGCATCGACCCCGACCGCGGATGGGGCCATCGCGACGAAACGTGGCACGCCAGGGAGGAACTCGCCGCCTACGGCGTTCAGCCGGACTGGTTCGGACTCGGTGACCGCGACCTGGCCACTCATCTCGTGCGCAGCCAGATGCTACGCGCGGGCTATCCGCTGTCCCAGGTCACCGAGGCGTTGTGCGACCGGTGGAACCCCGGTGCCCGTCTGCTGCCCGCCAGCGACGACCGCAGCGAGACCCACGTGGTGATCACCGACCCCGACACCGACGAGCGCCGCGCCATCCACTTCCAGGAGTGGTGGGTGCGATACCGGGCGAAGGTGCCCACCCACAGCTTCGCCTTCGTCGGCGCCGACAAGGCCACCACCGCACCGGGCGTCACCGACGCGATCGCCGACGCCGACGCCGTGCTGCTGGCGCCGTCCAACCCGGTGGTCAGCATCGGCTCGATACTGGCCATCCCCGGCATCCGCGGCGCCCTGCGGTCCACATCGGCCAGGATCATCGGCTACTCACCCATCGTCGCTGGAAAACCGTTGCGTGGCATGGCCGATGAGTGTCTGTCCGTGATCGGCGTCGCATCGACCTCCGAGGCGGTCGGCCGTCACTACGGCGCCCGGTCGGGCACCGGCATCCTCGACGGATGGCTGGTGCACGAGGGTGACAGCGCACAGATCGACGGGGTGGAGGTCGAAGCGGTGCCGCTGTTGATGACCGATCCGGCGACCACCGCCGAGATGGTCCGCGCCGGTGTGCGGCTGGCCGGGGTGACCCTGTGACAGACCACGGCTCGGCGGCGGCGGTCGAGATCCTGCCGGTACCGGGATTGCCGGAGTTCCGGCCCGGCGACGACCTGGCCGCCGCACTGGCCGCCGCGGCACCGTGGTTGCGTGACGGCGACGTCGTGGTGATCACCAGCAAGGTGGTGTCCAAGTGCGAGGGTCGCATCGTCACCGCACCGGAGGACCCCGAGGAGCGGGATACGTTGCGCCGCAATCTCGTCGACGACGAAGCCGTGCGCGTACTCGCCCGCAAGGGACGCACGTTGATCACCGAGAACGCCATCGGGCTCATCCAGGCGGCTGCCGGAGTCGACGGCTCCAACGTCGACACGAACGAACTCGCCCTGCTGCCGGTCGACCCCGACGGAAGTGCCGCGCACCTGCGGACCGGCCTCGCCGAACGACTCGGTGTCACGGTCGGAATCGTCATCACCGACACCATGGGACGCGCGTGGCGCAACGGTCAGATCGATGCGGCGATCGGCGCCGCCGGGTTGGCCGTGCTGCACGGATACGCCGGCGCCCGCGACACACACGGCAACGAACTGCTGGTCACCGAAGTGGCCGTCGCCGACGAGATCGCCGCCGCCGCGGACCTGGTCAAGGGCAAGCTCACCGGCATACCGGTGGCCGTCGTGCGCGGATTGACGTTGGCGGACAACGGATCAACTGCGCGCGACCTGCTGCGCCCCGGCGAGGACGACTTGTTCTGGCTGGGCACCGAGGAGGCGATGGCACGGGGCCGCGCCGAGGCTCAGCTACTCCGGCGTTCGGTCCGCCGGTTCAGCGCCGACCCCGTGGCACCCGAGTTGATCGAGGCCGCCGTCGCCGAGGCGCTCACGGCTCCCGCGCCGCACCACACGCGGCCCGTCCGCTTCGTCTGGGTGGGCGACCACGCCACCCGCAACCGTCTGCTCGACCGGATGAAGGACCGCTGGCGCGACGATCTGCTCGCCGACGGGCTTTCGGCGGACGCCGTCGAACACCGGCTGGCACGTGGACAGATCCTCTACGACGCACCGGAACTCGTCATCCCGTTGCTGGTGCCCGACGGCGCGCACGACTATCCGGACGACACCCGGACCGCGGCCGAGCACACCATGTTCACCGTGGCGGTGGGCGCCGCCGTCCAGGCGTTCCTCGTCGCGCTGGCGGTGCGCGAGGTCGGCAGCTGCTGGGTCGGCTCGACGATCTTCGCCGCGGATGTGGTGTGTGCGGAACTGGACCTGCCCGCCGAGTGGGAACCGTTGGGCGCCGTCGCGGTCGGCCACCCCGCCGAGCCGCAGGAACCCCGTGATCCTGTTCTCCCAGAAGGGTTTCTGGTGCGCCGGTGAGCCTGTACGCGTCGGCGGTCGACATCCTGACCGACTGGGTCGCCCCCGACCCGGCACAGGATTCGGTGCGTCACGCCGTGATCGCGTTCCTGGCCGCACGACCCGACGGATGCCTGCGCGCCTGTGTGCCCGGCCACGTCACCGCCTCGGCCCTGGTGCTCGACCATGCCGGCACCCATGCGGTGCTGACGCTGCACCCGCGGTTCGGTCGCTGGCTGCAGTTGGGCGGCCACTGTGAACCCGCCGACTCTGACATCGTCGCCGCCGCGCTGCGCGAGGCCGCCGAGGAATCCGGCATCGACGGGCTCGTCATCGACCCCAGGCTCGCCACCGTGCACGTACATCCGGTGACCTGCTCGCTGGGCGTGCCGACGCGTCACCTCGATCTGCAGTTCCTCGTGCGCGCACCGGAGGGAGCGCAGATCACCCGCTCGGACGAGTCGCTGGATCTGCGGTGGTGGCCGCTCGACGCACTGCCCCCGGACACGGACTTCGGGCTGGCGCAGCTGGCCGCCGAGGCGCGACGCCGCGGTCAGACGTCGGTCGAGTAGCGGATGCCGCCGTCGGGGATCTTCACTCCCGGCCACACCCGCGCCCCGCGCAACAACTCACAGCGCGCGCCGATGTCGGCGCCGTCGCCGATGACCGCGTCGCGGATCAGGGCCCGCGGACCGATCCGGGCGCCGAACCCGATGATGGACCGCTCGATCACCGCGCCGGCGCCGACGCGCACACCGTCGAAGATCACCGCACCGTCGAGCCGCGCACCCGCGCCGACCTCGGCGCCGCGACCCACGACGGTACCGCCGATCAGCAGCGCACCGGGCCCCACGGCCGCACCGTCGTGTACGAGTTCCTCGCCACGGTGCCCCCGCAACGCCGGCGACGGCGCGATCCCGCGAACCAGGTCGGCCGAACCGCGCACGAAGTCCTCGGGGGTACCCATGTCCCGCCAGTACGTCGCGTCGACGTACCCGCAGACGCGCAGGCCGGCCGACAGCAGGCCGGGGAACACCTCCCGTTCCACCGAGACGGCGCGGTCGCGCGGGATGCGATCGACGACCGAACGCTTGAACACATAGCAGCCGGCGTTGATCTGGTCCGTCGGCGGATCCTGCGTCTTCTCGAGGAACGCGGTGACCACACCGTCGGCGTCGGTCGGTACGCAGCCGTAGGCCCGGGGGTCGCCCACCCGCACCAGGTGCAGGGTGACGTCGGCCTCCTTGCTCACGTGGCGGTCCAGCAGCGCACGCAGGTCACAGCCCGACAGCACATCGCCGTTGAACACCATCGCGGTGCCGTAGCGCAGCTTCTCGGCGACGTTGGCGATCGCACCGCCGGTGCCCATCGGCTCGGATTCGTAGACGTACTCGATCTGCAGGCCGAGCTTCGAGCCGTCACCGAACTCGGCCTCGAAGACCTCCGCCTTGTAGGACGTCCCGAGTATGACGTGCTCGATACCCGCCGCGGCGATGCGGGACAGCAGGTGGGTGAGGAACGCCAACCCGGCCGTCGGCAGCATCGGTTTGGGCGCCGACAGCGTCAGGGGACGCAGCCGCGTGCCCTGCCCGCCCACCAGTACGACGGCGTCGACCTCTGCCGGATTCACCATTGCCTGCCCCCCGTTGGCCCGATTTCGCCCTGACTGCGCCGAGCTTCGCGCACCACCAGACCTGCTCGCACGGCCAGCGCGCCCTTGATCGCTCCCCGCAGCGGCGCCTGCCACCGGCGCGGGTATCGATCAGACAAGAAAGTGTAGGTGCTGCGGTGGTGGGCAGCCAGGTTGCGGGCCGGGTCCCGACCGGTCGAATGCCCCTTGTCGTGGAGGATCTCCGCCGACGGTACGTACACGTTGAGCCATCCGGCCTTGCCGAGTCGATCACCGAGGTCGACGTCCTCCATGTACATGAAGTACCGCTCGTCGAACCCGCCGATCTCGGCGAAGGCCGCCCGGCGCAGCAGCAGGCAACTCCCCGACAACCAGCCGACGGGCCGTTCGCTGGGCTCGGCCCGGTCCTGGCGGTAGGCCGCGGTCCACGGATTGGACTTCCAGAACGGGCCGACCACGGCGTGCATCCCGCCGCGGATCAGGCTGGGCAGGTGTCGCGCGGACGGATACACCGAACCGTCGGGGTCGCGGATCAGCGGTCCGAACGCACCGGCCCGCGGCCACCTGTCGGCGGCCTCCAGCAGCAGGTCGATGGAGCGGGGGCCCCACTGCACATCCGGGTTGGCGACGACAAGGAAGTCCGAGCATTCCGAGTCGAGCGAGGCGACCGCCCGGTTGATCGCGGTGCCGTAGCCGAGGTTGCCGCCGGTGCGCAGCAGCCGGGTGTTCGGATACCGCTGCACCGCCCGCTCCGGTGCCCCGTCGGTGGATCCGTTGTCGGCCATGACGACCGAGACCGGACGATCGGTGGCGTGCTCCAGCGTGGCCAGGAACCGGTCCAGGTGCGGGCCCGGCGAGTACGTCACCGTGACGACGGCCAACTCGTCACTCATCCGGCGAGCACCCGTTCACGCCACACGGCGTAGAGGGTAGCGGCACGTCACCGGCTCTCATGCACGGCCGAGACCAGCGCCTCACGCCACGGCCGGAGCGCCGTCAGGCCGCACGCCGCCGACCCGGCGCCGGACAGCGCCGAGTAGGCGGGCCGGCGGGCCGGTCGAGGGAAGCGGTCACTGCCCACCGGCCGCACCCGCTCGGGGTCGGCGCCCACCGTCTCGAAGACCGCGCGGGCCTGGTCGAAGCGGCTGCCCTGGCCGTCGTTGGCGGCGTGCAGCAGCGGTCCGCGCACTCCCCCGTCGGCGATCTCGAGCAGGGCCGCGACCAGGTCGTACGCGCTGGTGGGTGAACCGATCTGGTCGGCCACCACGTCGACGGTCTCCGCACCGAGGGCTTTGCGTCGCATCGAGGCGACGAAGTCGGGGCCGAAGTCGGGGCCGTGGGCGCCCACGTAGACCCACGCGGTCCGCACGACGTGCCCGTGCGGGAGCGCGTCGAGCACCGCCCGCTCTCCGGCGAGCTTGGTGCGCCCGTAGACGCTGAGCGGCTCCGGCGCATCGTCGATCTCGTAGGGGTGCGGCGACGCCGCGCCGAAGTCGCCGCTGAAGACGTAGTCGGTCGAGACGTGGATCAGGCCGGCGCCGATCCGCGCGCAGACGGTCGCGAGGTTGCCCGGACCGACGGCGTTGACCGCGTGCGCGCGCTCGGGTTCGGCTTCGGCGCGGTCGACGTCGGTGTAGGCCGCGCAGTTGACCACCACGTCACCCGCAGCGACCGCCCGCGCGACCGCATCGGTGTCGGTGATATCGCAGTCGGCCGAGGTGAGTGCCGACACGTCGCGCCCCTGCCCGCGCGCCTGAGCAGCCAGGATGCGCCCGACCATGCCGCCGGCACCGGTGATGAGGAGACGTTGCGGCATGCGCGTGATTCTGACACGCGGCCTGGCGCGCCGACGATCGCTACCCGGTCTGCGCTGCCCCCGCCAGTAGCCTGGGCTGATGCCCGCTCGAGTCCTTCGTACCGTCGCCGTGACGGTCGCCCTCGCCGTGGTGCTCGGGACCGGTGTGGCCTGGAGCCGGATCCGGTCCTTCGAGGAGGGCATCAACCACATCAGCTCCCCGTCCCTCGGCGAGGGCGGCGAGGACGGTGCGATCGACGTGCTGCTGGTGGGGTCCGACAGCCGTACCGACGCGCACGGCAACCCGCTGTCGGAGGAAGAGCTGGCCGTGCTGCGCGCGGGCAACGACGTGGCCACCAACACCGACACCATCATCTTGATCCGCATCCCGAACAACGGGCAGTCGGCGACGGCCATCTCGATCCCGCGCGACTCCTACGTCCAGGCCCCCGGGCTGGGCAAGATGAAGATCAACGGTGTGTACGGGTCGGTCCACCTCGAGACACTCAAGGAGCTCGTCGAGGAGCAGGGGGCCGACCCCGCCGAGGCGGAGCCGCTCGCGGTCGAAGACGGCCGCGAGGCGTTGATCAAGACGGTCGCGAACCTCACCGGGGTGACCGTCGACCACTACGCCGAGATCGGGCTGCTGGGCTTCGCGCTGATCACCGACGCCCTCGGCGGTGTCGATGTCTGCCTCAGAGAACCTGTCTACGAACCGCTTTCGGGTGCGGACTTCCCGGCCGGCTGGCAGGAACTGAACGGGCCGCAGGCGTTGAGCTTCGTTCGTCAGCGCCACGACCTGCCGCGCGGCGACCTCGACCGGGTGACCCGCCAGCAGGCGGTGATGGCGTCGCTGGCCCACGAGGTGATCTCCGGCAGGACGCTGTCGAGCCCGGCCACGCTGAGCCGGCTGGAGGCGGCGGTGCAGCGGTCGGTGATGCTCTCCGACGGCTGGGACATCATGGATTTCGTCGACCAGCTGCAGAAGCTGGCCGCCGGCAACGTCGCCTTCGCCACCATCCCGGTGCTGCGTGAGGACGGCTGGAGCGACGACGGCATGCAGAGCGTGGTGCGCGTCGACCCGGCGGCGGTTCAGGAGTGGGTGACGGGTCTGCTCAACGAACAGGACGAAGGCAAGACCGAGGAGCTGGCCTACACGCCGGACAAGACGACCGTCGAGGTCGTCAACGCCACCGACATCAACGGTCTGGCCGCCTCGGTGTCGGCGGTGCTGTCGCAGAAGGGATTCACCCCCGGAGCGATCGGCAATTTCGAGGGCGGTGCCGTCACCGGCAGCCAGGTGCAGGCGGCCGAGGCCGACGATCTCGGCGCCCAAGCGGTGGCGAAGGATCTGGGCGGACTCACCGTCGTGGAGGACGGTTCCGTGGCTCCGGGCACGGTGCGGGTGGTGCTCGCCGACGACTACACCGGCCCCGGCTCCGGACTCGACGGCACGGACCCGACGCTGCTGGCCGCCGACCCGGTCGCCGCCGGGGCCACCGGGACCACCGATCCGGCCACACCGCCGCCGCCCCCGCAGATCATCACCGCCGGGTCCGATGATCCGGAGTGTGTGAACTGACTGTCACCGCGGCGCTGCTGGGCCCGCTGCTGGATTCCGACCCCGCCGGGCCGAGCATCACCTACTACGACGACGCGACCGGCGAACGCATCGAAGTGTCCAACGTGACGCTGGCGAACTGGGCGGCCAAGACCGGCAACCTTCTTCGCGACGAGCTCGGGGCAGGCCCGGCGAGCCGGGTGGCCATCCTGTTGCCTGCGCACTGGCAGACCGCGGCGGTGCTGTTCGGCCTCTGGTGGGTCGGCGCCGAGGCGCTCGTGGGCGATCCATCGGATGTGGACGGTGCCGACCTGGCGCTGTGCACCGCCGAACGCATCGACGAGGCGGATGCGGCGGCGGGGATGGGCGAGATCGCCGTGCTGTCGCTGGATCCGTTCGGCCGGCCGGTGCCCGATCTGCCGGTCGGCGTCACCGACTACGCCACGGCGGTGCGCGTGCACGGCGACCAGATCGTCCCCGAACGTGCACCGGGCCCGGCGCTGAACGGACGCCCCGTCGGCGACGTGCTCGCGGCGGCCGGTCGGGCCGCCACCGCCGCCGGTCTCCGGCCACGGGACCGGGTGCTGTCCACCGCCGACTGGTCCACGGCCGACGACGTGGTCGAGGACCTGCTCGCGGTCTACGCGGTCGGCGGGTCCCTGGTGCAGGTCGCGCACCCGGATCCAGCCGCCCTTCAGCGGCGCCGCGCGACGGAGAAGGTCACCCGCGACCTGCGCTGACC
>JAXHUG010000019.1:0-3643 GCA_034189785.1 Actinomycetota bacterium | reverse complement strand
TCGAGGACCTGCTCGCGGTCTACGCGGTCGGCGGGTCCCTGGTGCAGGTCGCGCACCCGGATCCAGCCGCCCTTCAGCGGCGCCGCGCGACGGAGAAGGTCACCCGCGACCTGCGCTGACCACCGATCACACGTCCTGACAGCGGGCGTCGGACCTAGGCTCGACCGGGTGAACACCGAGCATCGCCCGCCACTCGACGTCACCCGCCTGCGAGCCTCCCTCGGCGAGGGCTGGCGGACCCTCGATGTCGTCGCCGAAACGGGGTCCACCAACGCCGACCTCCTTGCCCGCGCGGCAGCCGGGGAAGACGTGGCGGGCATTGTCCTGCTCACGGATTTTCAGCGTGCAGGCCGCGGCAGGCACGGCCGCCAGTGGTCGGCTCCACCGCGCTCACAGGTGGCGATGTCGGTTGCTGTGGACGCCGGCGGTGTGCGGCCCGACGCCTGGGGGTGGTTGCCGCTGCTGACCGGGGTGGCGGTACGCGACGCCGTCGCGGAAGTGTCCGCCGTGGAGGCCGGCCTCAAGTGGCCCAACGACGTGCTCGTCGGCGAGGGCAAGCTGGCCGGCATCCTCGCCGAGGTCGCCGCCCCGCAGCACGTGGTGATCGTGGGCGTCGGACTCAATGTGACATTGAGTGCGGCCGAGGCTCCCGATCCGCGCGCGACCTCGTTGACCATGCTCGGCGCCCGGCATAACGACCGCACTGCGCTCGCCGTGGCGCTCCTGCGCAACGTCGGTATGCGGATCGCCCGGTGGCGCCGCGCCGGAGGCGCCGACGAGGGCCTCGTCGCCGACTACCGCAGACACAGCCTGACTCTGGGGCGGGAGGTGATCGCCACCCTGCCCGGCGATCGACGTCTGGAGGGGACGGCGACTGGCATCGACGACCTCGGCAGGCTGACCATCACCACCGAACGGGATTCGGTGACGGTCTCCGCCGGTGACATCACCCACCTGCGCCCCGGGCCTGCACGCACGTAGCCACCGACACCACCGCATCGCAACTGACCGCGGCCGCGGCGCCTGCTGACCCGGTGCCTCAGCGCAGCAGTGCGCGCGACATCACCACGCGCTGAATCTGATTGGTGCCCTCGTAGATCTGGGTGATCTTGGCGTCACGCATCATTCGCTCGACCGGGAAGTCGGCGGTGTAGCCGGCGCCGCCGAACAGCTGGACCGCGTCGGTGGTCACCTCCATCGCGACGTCGGAGGCGAAGCACTTGCTCGCCGCGGAGATGAAGCCGAGATTGCCCTCGCCGCGTTCGGCGCGGGCGGCGGCCGAGTACACCATCAGCCGGGCGGCTTCCACCTTCATCGCCATGTCGGCGAGCATGAACTGCACACCCTGGAAGGTGCTGATCGACGTGCCGAACTGCTTGCGGTCCTTGGTGTAGGCGATCGCCGCGTCCACCGCACCCTGGGCGATTCCGACGGCTTGCGCACCGATGGTCGGCCGGGTGTGGTCGAGCGTCGCCAGCGCGGTCTTGAAACCGGTGCCGGGCTCCCCGACGATCCGATCACCCGGAATACGGCAGTTCTCGAAGTACAACTCGGTCGTGGGCGAACCCTTGATGCCGAGCTTGCGCTCCTTGGGGCCGACGGTGAAGCCCTCGTCGTCGATGTGCACCATGAACGCCGAGATACCGTTGGCGCCCTTGTCGGGATCGGTCACCGCCATCACGGTGTACCAGGACGACTTGCCACCGTTGGTGATCCAGGCCTTGGCGCCGTTGAGGATCCAGTCGTCGCCGTCGGCCTTGGCGCGGGTGCGCATCGACGCGGCGTCGCTGCCGGCCTCCCGTTCGGACAGTGCATACGACGCCAGCTGACCGTCGACCAGGTCGGGCAGCACCTTGCCCTTGAGCTCCCTTGAGCCGCGCAGGATCAGACCCATCGTGCCGAGCTTGTTGACCGCGGGGATCAGCGACGCCGACGCGTCCACCCGCGCGACCTCTTCGATGACGATGCACGCCGCCACCGAATCGGCGCCCTGGCCGCCGTACTCCTCGGGGACGTGCACCGCGTTGAACCCCGAGGCGTTGAGCGCGTCGAGCGCCTCCTGCGGGAACCGGATCTGCTCGTCGACGTCCGCCGCGTACGGGGCGATCTCCTTCTCGGCGAGTGCGCGGATCGCCGCGCGCAACTCCTGGTGCTCCTCGGGCAACTGGAACACGTCGAAGGACGGGTTTCCGGTCCAACCAGCCATCGTGGCCTCCTCGCTACTCACCGGTAACTTTACCTGCGCTCAGTCCCCACCGAGTAGCCGGTTCCGCAGCGCTTCATCCTTCTCGAGCACCATCTGTTCGAGGTCCGCCTGGAACCGGACCATGCGCGCACGCAGTTCGGGGTCGGCAGAGGCAAGGATGCGCACGGCCAGCAGGCCCGCGTTGCGCGCGCCGCCGATCGACACCGTGGCCACCGGCACCCCGGCGGGCATCTGCACGATCGACAGCAGCGAGTCCATTCCGTCCAGCCGGGCCAGCGGCACCGGCACCCCGATGACCGGCAACGGTGTCGCCGAAGCCACCATGCCCGGCAGGTGAGCCGCCCCGCCGGCACCGGCGATGACGACCTCGATCCCCCGGTCGGCGGCGGCGCGCGCGTAATCGAGCATGCGGCCGGGGGTGCGGTGCGCGGAGACCACGCCGACCTCGAAGGCCACCTCGAACTCTGCCAGCGCCTCGGCGGCGTCGGCCATCACCGACCAGTCGCTGTCGCTGCCCACGATCAGCCCTACCCGTGGCGAACTCATGCGTGCGGATCCCATCCGTCGGTCCACTGCGCGTGCGACAGCCAGTGTGCCGCCCGCTCCGCGCGCTCGCGCAGCACCTCCACGCCCCCGGAACCGACGATGTTGACGTGGCCGATCTTGCGGCCGGGCCGCTCTTCCTTGCCGTACAGGTGAACCTTGGCGTCGGGCATCCGCGCGAACAGGTGGTGCACGCGTTCGTCCATCGACATGGCCGGCGTCTCAACGGCCCCCAGCACGTTGCCCATCACGGTGAACGGCGCCAGAGGCGAGGTGTCGCCCAACGGGTAGTCCAGCACCGCCCGCAGGTGCTGCTCGAACTGCGACGTGCGGGCGCCGTCCATGGTCCAGTGGCCCGAATTGTGGGGTCGCATCGCCAGCTCGTTGACCATCAACGCCCCGTCGACGGTCTCGAACAGCTCGACCGCGAGCACCCCGACGACCCCGAGCTCACTGGCCAGGCGCAGCGCCAATTCCGACGCCGCAGAACCGAGTCCATCCGAGAGCCCAGAGGCGGGCGCCAGCACGGTCACGCAGATCCCGTCGCGCTGCACGGTTTCGACCACCGGCCACGCCGCACCCTGCCCGGACGGCGAGCGGGCGACCAGTGCCGCGAGTTCGCGTTTCATCGCGACCCGCTCCTCGACCAGGACGGCGACGCCGTCGGCCAGATAGCGCGCCACCTCGTCGCGGGCCTCGTCCACCGAGGACGCCATCACCACGCCCCGGCCGTCGTAGCCGCCGCGGACGGTCTTGATCACCACCGGCCCGCCGATCTCGCGGGCGAACGCGTCTACGTCCTCGACGGAGGAGACGGCGCGGTAGCGCGGTACGGGCGCCCCGAGGGCGTCCAACCGTCGGCGCATCACCAGCTTGTCCTGGGCGTGGATCAGC
>JAXHUG010000018.1:0-6780 GCA_034189785.1 Actinomycetota bacterium | reverse complement strand
TGCCGGCGGGACGGACCGGCTCGATCCTCCGCCCCGCCGGCGGCGGTCAGCCGAGCTGGCTGAAGTACTTGCGCATCGATTCGTCGCAGCTCAGCACGGTGGCATGGGCGTTGGTGGTGATGCGATCGATGATCGCGTCGGCGAGAATCTTCTCCTCCATGCGGTCGTGCCACTGGCCGGGCGGCAGCTGGGTGCAGTAGATCGTCGACGCCGTCTTGTGACGCCGGTCGATCAAGGTGTGCAGCTGCTGAATCTGCTGCGTCGTCGGTGTCGTGAGGAACCAGTCATCGATGATCAACAACTCCACCTTGACGAGCGTGTCCAGGCAGCGTTTGCGCTCCCCGGTGCGTTCGGCGATGGTGAGGCGGTCGAACAGTTCACCGGCCGGCAGGTAGAGCACGGTGCGGTACTGCTGGCAGGCCTTGTTGCCCAACGCGCAGGCCACATAGGTCTTCCCGGCGCCGGTCGGGCCTTGCAGGATGACGTCCTGGCGGGTTTGCAGGTAGTTGCCGACGGCGAGCCGGGCGATCAGCTCAGTGTCCACGCTGCGGCCGGGCATGGCTTTGATGTCGGCGAGGTCGGCGGCAGGCTGCGCGAGTGCCGCGTGTCGGCGCAACCGGTGCAACTTGCTGTTGCGGCGCCGCTCGTATTCCCAGTCGACGGCCATCTTGACCATCTCCGGGCCGGTGGGCCGTTGCGCGCCGGTAGTGGCGGCGAGGTTCTCGAAGTACTCGGCCATGCCGGACAGGCGCATCGCCTTGAGCCTGTCCAAGGTCTGCACGTCGATCATGGCTGTTCCTCATCCCGGGTGTAGTAGCCGGCGCCACGCACGAAGCCGGCGTCGCCGAGGGACGCTGCGGGCGGCGGATCGACAGGTTCCCAGATGGTCCACAACTTCTTGATCAGCGTGTAGGACGGCGAGGGCGTCGCGCCCAGAGCCCGGCCGCAGGTGTCTTCCAGCCGGGCCGCGCCGCCTTGCCGTTTGGCCAGCGACATCACCCCCAGACACGACCGGTAGGACTGCTCGACGATCTTGCGGGAGGCCAGGATCGCTTGGATCGCCGCCACGGTGTTCGGGCCGATGGTTGCCGCCCACTGCTCGAAGCGCTGCGGGCTCCAGTCAGCCAGTCGGTGCCGATGCCCCGCAGGCATGTGCTCGGCCACGGTGGAATACCGCCCGCGCACGCCTTTGAGCCGGGCGTGGCAGGCGACGCGTTCGGTGCCGGCGAAGACCTCCACAGTGCCGGAGGTGAGGCGCACATCCAGGCTCTGCCCGATCAGCGCCGATGGCACGGAATAGAAATTCCGGTCCACTTGAACGTGATAATTAGGCCCTGCCTTCGCTTTTCGTAGATCCGCCAACTCAAACCGCACCGGCGGCAAGGGATGCAGCAGTGGCTTCTCGTCCCGGATGAACACGATCCGCCTGGAGTCCTCCCGCTTCTGGAACGGCCGCGCGTTGATCTGGTCGACCTGATCGAAGATGGCCTCGTTCAACTCGGCCAGGCCCACGAACCTGCGATCACGCAGCACCGCGGCGACCTGGTTGGCGACGAACCGCACGCTGCCCTCCACGACCGGCTTGTCACGCGGCCTTTTGACCCTGGCCGGCACGATCGCGGTGCTGTAATGCTCGGCCAGCCCGGCATAGGCCGGGTTCAGCGCCGGTTCATACCGGTCGGCTCGCGACACCCCGGTGCGAAGGTTGTCCGGGACGAGCAACCTGGCTGTGCCGCCAAACGCCTCGAACGCGTGCACATGCGCGTCGATCCACGAAACCAGCGTCATATCGGTGAACGCCTCCACATAGGCGTAGGCGGAGAACGACAGCGCGGCCACGAACAGCCACGCATCGGTCGGGGCGCCGCTCAGCGGGTCGGCGAAGCTCATCGCATCACCGGCCCAGTCGACCTCGATGGACTCGCCCGGGGTGCGCGCGATGTGCATCGATGCCCCCGTTGAAGCCACCCAGCGGCGGTACTGTTCGTTGAAGAACGAGTACCGATAGGGCACCCCGCCGGACTCACGGCAGGCCGCGACGTACTCGTTCCACAGCAGCAGCAGCGTCACCGACGGGCGCCCGAGTTCGCGGTGCACATGCTCGAAATCCGGCTGCACACGGTCTGAGTCCGGCCTGATCGATGCGGGCAACAACCGGTGGCGGACCTCGTCAGCAGCGAGGTCCGCCACCTCCCCGAAGCCCACGCCGGCGGCGGTTGCGGCGGCGAATACGGCCGCCACCGTGTTGCGCGAGCAGCCCAGCACATCGGCGATACCGCGCTGACTCACCCCTTCCGCACGCAGCCGCAGGATCTGTTTGTAGTCGACCATCGAAGGCGACCCCTTTCATCACGTCCGCATCCCAATGACACGGACCGATGAACGGTCGCACCCACAACACCAGCAGCGGTGCCGCGGCTCACCCCTCACCGGCGCGATGGCTCACCGACCAACGGAACAGTGGCTCACCCACCCCCGGAACAGCGGCTCTCACCAGCCGTAATATCCATCACACGACCGTGACCAAAGAGGGCCGAATCTTCCAGGCCACGAAAGCGCCCGTGAACCTGGCTGATCTGATCCCATCGGGCTACAGGTTCACCTTCGAGCAGACCATCGGCATTGACGATCCCACCATCGACGTCATCGACCTGGCGCACCCGCTGCTGCGGCGTTTGGTGGACATGACGCTGGACGAGTCGCGACTACCCGACTGTCGCGGCCGCGTCGCTGCACGCGTCGTGGCCGCCGACACTGGTCGGGCCGTGATCCTGCACACCCTCATCCGGTACGTCGCTCACGCAAGGCCCCCCGTGCTGCTCGAAGAGATAGTCCCGGTCGCCTACAGGCTCAGCACCGGCGAAGAATTGGCTGCCGACCCGCTCATCACCGCAGCTGCCGGTGCCGGTACTCAACATCGAGACGACGTGCTGGAGGACACCACCAGGATCCTGACCGACCCCTCCCTGCGGGACCGGCTAACCGAGACCGCGCAGAAACGGGCGGACGCGCTCGCGAAGCGGCACAGCAGCCTGATCGCGGCGTGGGCAGATGGCCTCACGCAAGTCACCCCCACCTCAACGGATCTCGTCGCGGTGACTGCACTCTACCCACAGGTGACACGATGACCGATGTCAGCCTCGTGCATACCAGCGGCGGCCTGATCGGCGACGTCATCACCGATAGCCTCCGCGAACCCGACGTCGACGGGGACGCGAAATTCCTTGCCGGGCGTAGCCACTTTCACCGACCTCGCAGGTGTAGCCCCGACGAAAGCACAGTTGGCCAGCGATCAGGAGGCTGCGTTCCGCACCGGGGTGGCGCTATGGTCGGCCTACGCTGACGAACTCAAGCAGGGCATGGACATTTCCCGCATTCGGGAACGCCTCGTCCTGAAACTCTTGGACCTCTTGGGTTTCGACCCCGTATACCAACGATCGAAGCTTCACGCGGGTGGGCAGACATGGGATATCAGCCACCTGGGGTGGAACGGCGAAGATGCCCCACCGATCCACACGGTGGGCGCGATCGACCTCGATGGTCGTAACGAACGGCGACGCAGCCCACACGAGGAGCTACAGGGATACCTCAATGCCGTACCCGCGCGGTGGGGCATCCTCACCAACGGACGCGTCCTCCGGTTACTGCGTGACTACCACCACACCCGCAGCCGCGGATATATCGAATTCGACCTCGCCGCGATCTTTGAGGCAGCCAGTTGGCCGGACTTCCTAGCGCTCTGGCGTCTATGCCACGCGTCCCGGTTTCAGCCTGCGGTCACGACCGAAGCAATCATTCGGCCCGATACCAGCGACGAGGAGGCCGGCTCAGATGACGATGACGGCGACTCAACCGCGGTCGTCGACGACGGCGTCCGCACACTCCTCGAAGTGCTGTACGCCAAGGCGGTCTCCGCCGGCGTCGCAGCCGGACGCCGGCTGCAACCGCAAGTCCGAGCTGCCATCAGCAGCCTCGCCAACGGGCTCATAGACGCCAACCCGGAGCTGCGAAGCCAGCTTGAGATGAACCCCGACATCGGCCGGGATTTGTACCGTGAACTGCTCACCGTCCTCTACCGGATATTGTTCCTACTCTTCGCGGAGCAACGCGGCATGCTTCAGGACGCCGATCCGCTCTACAAAGACAGCTACAGCCTGAGTCGGCTGCGCACTATCGCGACCGAGGGCAGAGCCGAACCGCGCCGCATGGACCTCTGGGAGGGCTTGAAAACCACCTTCCAACTATTCAGCCACGAGACGGATGCCGCTGTCCTCGGGGTCTACCCCTACAACGGATTCCTGTTCGACCACACCCGAACACCTTTGACAAGCAATGCCCGCATCGCCAATCTGTACTTGACCGCAGCCATCGAGGCGCTCACCACTGTGCAGACCGGCAAGGTCAGCTTGCACATCGACTACCGCAACCTCGGCGTCGAAGAACTCGGCGCCGTGTACGAATCTCTCCTCGACTACACCCTCACCATCGCGACCAACGCTGAATCGGTCGACGGCAGAATTGTGCACCCCGGCGAGGCGTACCTCGCCCCGCTCAGCATCGAGCGGGCCGACCTAGCGTCCTACTACACCCCCATCGACCTCACAGATCTCCTGCTGACCCGAACCCTCGACCCACTGATCGAACGAACCCTCGCTGGCGTCGGCGACGACCCGGTTGCACAGGTCGAGGCGCTTCTTGACCTCAAAGTCGTCGATCCGGCGTTTATGCGCATTATGGGTGTCTCACGAGACGTCCAGATTGGTACGACAGCTCTTTGCGATCGTCGGCTCAAGGCCAAGCAGTGGCCCCACGTCGTACCTGTGTTAGTGACGCTCGGCGAAAGTCGCAAAGGCTTGCTCGCTGAACTGCTCGCCAGACGATGAGGTGTTTACCGTAGTCGTTCTCGTCGGTGGACGCGGAGGCTGCGGGCGGTGAAGCTGACCTGGTCGATGATCAGGTTCGCGTTGTAGCTGGCTCCGTCGGGGGGTTGGGGATGGTCACGTCCGGTGGTCTGCAGATAGTCGGCCAGTCGGTCGGCGATGTCGTCGCCATGGCGCAGGAACCCGTCGAGGATGTCGAGGAGTTCGGCGATGTCGGCGAGCTGGCTGGTGTTGATCGGTGTGGTGGCTTGCTCGCTGTTGTGCGAAATCGGCTGGGCGGGTTGGGTATTCAACGATCTCCTCGATGTGGGGGGCCGCTCCGCTCGCGAACCTGCTCCCCCCACGTTAATTCATTTGCCGTCCGAACAGATTGAACCGTGCCCAGCAGATCAGCTTCATTTCTGCGCATGTACGCTCACGACATCACGAGCTGCATCAGCTCGGCGTAGTCGGTGACAACGTCATACTTGACGTCCTGACCGTTCTTTTCGCTGAGCGATGCGAAGAACTTTCGGGCGCATTCGATCTTGGCATCTTCGACTCCTTTGAGCTGGAGTGACGAGAGCGAGCCCTTGGTCTCAGCCACGAAGTAGATATGCTTGACGGTGCCCTCGGTGAAGGCGATGGCCCAGTCAGGGTTGTAGTCGCCGACGGGTGTCGGGATGAAGAATCCGCGTGGCAGCTTCGCGTAGACGGCAACCTCGTTACTGGTGTCGAGTTCGGTAACGAAGTCACGCTCCACCTTCGAGTCCGTGACGACGTAGTCGTAGATGTGCTTCATCAGCTTGTTGCCGGCGTGGGTGAGGTCCTGCTTGGTCTGGTTCTCCGTAAAGATCGCAGTGTCGAAGCGGCCGTCCAGCGCGTCGTAGGCCAAATGCTCGACGATCACCGTCGCCTTTTGCTCGTTTATGAGCCTGGCGGCCTCGGTGATGAACTGCTCTGGATTGAGCCGGAACTTGGCAAACGTCGCCGCTGTTACTCCGCTGAGGACTGCAGCTGCGGTACGGCGGGTGAGCTGGGTCTTTTCGGTGATCTCGCCAACCAAGTCGTACTTGACCTGAGAGCCGGCCGAGCTCGTCTCGGTGTGGGTGGCCGTACTCGACACGTCGAACCCGGCACCACTCGTGAGGTCGTCGGCTTCGAGCGAGTCGCGCTGCTTGCCAGCTTGGACGACGTACTGCATCGCAGCGACGTTGAGATGCTGGTCGAGTGCCTCGATGCACTTGCGGATCAGCTCGGATGAGTCGAACTCGACCTGATAGACGGCCTTGTGGTTGATCCGGCGCCACAGGGCCTGGAACTCCTTCTTGGCGAAGTTGGCCTCGTTGAGCGGGATCTTCTTGGGCTTGCGGTCGTCGGTCGGGAGAGGCAGGTCGATGTCCAACGAGTCGACCAACGGCAAGAGAAACTTGATCACTGGTTTCAGGACCTCGGATGCTGGCTCGGCCAGAGTGCCGGCCTCCTTCGCTGTCTTGTACTCCTCGGAGAGCGTGTCATCGTCGTTTAGGTAGTCGTTCTTGATCAGGTACTTGTAGAGCGCCAGCGCGAGCGCTTCCTCGACTTCTGATTCGCCGTCCTCAGTCTGGAATGTCTTGCCGACGAAGAACTTCACGCTTGCCTTGCGTGGCCGCGCAGCCAGGGATTCGGAAATCTCCTTCTGCAGGCCAGCCACGAAGTCGGTGTATGACTCATCGGTGACGACCGTCAGCTCGTTGATGTCGTGCACCGTGACGGGGTTATCCATGCGCTCGCCGTGCTGGTCGACGGCCAGGCGCAGGCCGCGACCGATTTCCTGGCGCCGGGACACGGTGTTGTCGCTTTTCTTGAGCATGCCCATCACGAACACGTTGGGGTTGTCCCAGCCTTCGCGCAGTGCCGAGTGGGAGAAGATGAAGCGTAC
>JAXHUG010000017.1:0-21438 GCA_034189785.1 Actinomycetota bacterium | reverse complement strand
GCTGGAACGGGGCCAATCAACTGCATGTGTCGACCGGCGTCATCGGAGCCGACCGCCGCTACGTGATGGCGATCAGCTCGCTGGACCCCGACGACGACGCGTCCGCCCGTGAGACCATCACCCAGGCCGTCAAGACGATGTTCCCGCGCGGCAGGATCTGACGGTGACAGCCCGGAGGCCGGTGGCATCCCGATCCCGCTCGGCCGAGAAGGCGAAAAGTCCGGCATCGCCGACGGTGCGGGGGTAAAGCTTGCGGCTGGCAATGCGCTGCAAGAGGAAGGTGCGGGCCGAGAACCGCGCCAAGGCGTCCGTCAAGGGTTCCGGCGACGACGCCAGACACGCCTACGCTCCGAAATCTCGTTCCGACAGCGCGACGAATCAGACACGATCTGACACCACCGTCAGCGGTACACGGTTCACCGCAGTCGCTTTGGTAACTTCGCGCAGTGCAGGTATCCCGGCGTGACGCACTGCGCTGTGCCACCGCGTTGTCGGCATTGGCCGGCCTTGGTGCGGCATCAGCGGGTAGGCACGGACCTGCGGCCGCGGCCGCCGCTCCCACGCTGATCGACTACGCCATGCGCCAGATTCCGGCACCGGACATCCGGGCCGCCGGCCACGCCGGCGTGATCAACTACGTCTCGACCTCTCGGCCCGGCTCGTCATTCGGCGCCAAGCCCATCACCCTGCCCTACGCCCGGTCGTTGGCCGCAGCCGGTTTGGCCATCGTCAGCAACTACCAGTACGGCAAGCCGGGCGGGACGGCGCCGTCGGACTTCACCCGCGGGTACGTCGGCGGCGTCGCCGACGCTCGCACCGGCTGGAATCTGCATACCGCCGCAGGTGGCGGCCAGAGCGCACCGATCTTCTTCAGCGTCGACGACGACATCGACCGCGAGGCATGGAACGCCCTGGTGCTGCCCTGGTTCCGCGGTATCAACTCGGTGATCGGTGCGCAGCGCACCGGGATCTACGGCGGCATCAAGGCGTGCCAGTGGGCTGCCGCCGACGGGGTCATCGGCAGGTCACGCTCGCCCGGCAAGGTGTGGGCCTGGCAGACCCGGTCCTGGTCGAACGGACAGATCTACCCCGCCGCGGTGCTGTACCAGCGCATCATCGACACCGCCTCGAATCCGGGACCGGTGGTCGGCGGCATCCGCGTCGACGTCAACGACGTGCTGGCGCAGGACTGCGGCCAGTGGAATCTCCACCCGTGACTGAGCGGTCAGCGGCGCGGCGTCGTGGTGATGTGCACGTGGTCGTAGTGGCCGTAACCGGACGCTTGCGGGCCGGCCGACGTGTAGTACGTGCCACGCCAGATCACATCCTGTAACCCGAGCCGGGCCGCATTGGCCATCGCGAACGCGAGAATATCGTCTCCGAGCGCGATGCCCTCGGGGCCTTCGTGGTTGGGAATCATGATGTCGATCGCCAGGCCGCTGGGATGCCATGGCTTCGAGTCCGGCCGGACCCCGTCGATGTCAGCGATCTGCGGGAACCGGGCACTGACCGCGCGAGCGGCCAGGATGGTGTTGGGCTGCAACCCGGCCTCGGACGCAACGCCCATGGGCAAACTCTCACCGGGAAGTGGGGCCGGCATCGCGACGAACGCCGGGTCCTGCGGAGCGGGGGCACCCGACGGCGGCGGTGGCGGGACGGCATTGTCGATCACCGCCTGCTGCTGCGGGGTCAACGCCGCGTACTGTGCCTCCGCGGCGGCGATCTTGCGCAGCAGTTCACGCCACTTGGCCTGCAGTTCCGCGCGTACCGTGGCGGCCTGCTCGGCGGCGGCGCGGGCGTCTGCGGCCGATCTCTCCGAGGCCCGGGCGGCGGCGGCGGCGCGCTCACGCGTCACTCGGTACGCCTTCATCTGAGCGGCCGTCGTGGCGGCTACGAGTTGCTGCACCGACAGCCTGTCGATCAGTTGTTGCGGCGAGGCCACGGTCAACGCCGCCGCCATCTGACCGTTTTGGCCGGCCATGTAGGTCATCGCCGCCATCCGGTCCACTGCCGCCTGAAAGGGCGCAAGCCCGGCGTTCGCGACGGCAAGGGCGTCGGCGTCGGTGCGGTGGCGGTCCTCGGCCGCTGTCTGGGCAGCCAGTCGGGCGTCGGCCTCGCGCTGGGCGGCCGTGACGGCCTCCCGTGTCTGTACCGCCTCACTGGACAACTCGTTGAGCCTGGCCAGAGCGTCAGCCGCCGGGTCCGCCTTCACGTCACCCATCGACAGGGGCGACACCAGGACAGCGGCGGCCGAACTGCACATAACTCGCCGAAGTGTACGGCGCACCCCGGTCATACCTATTGCCACGATCCTTCGTTGGTCCGGCTTGACAAGACCCGGCAAGGGTACGAACTGGTCCTGACAATGTCCACCCGTCAGTCGAAGAGGACCCAGACTCTCGAAGAACCAGTTGCGGGTCGTCAGCCGCGGCAGCACACTCGTCGCGAACAGCGTCGGGCTGGTTGTCCTGAAATCGGTGACGGTGGGTGGCGCTGTCGCTAGTAGACTGGAGAAATGACGCGCCGCTGACGTGGGTGTTAGAGAGCCGGGGGGACGTATGCGAGAGTTGAGGGTGAAGCCGTCTGAGGTTCACCGGTCGGGCGTCGAGGTCCGCGAGGTCGCGGCGACGGTGAAGTCCGCATTCACCAACAGCGATACGGAGATCACATCGGCTCAGCTCGGTTGGACGGGCCAGTCGGCGAGTGCGTTGGCGTCGATGGCTGCCGAATGGCAGGAAGCGACGAAGGCTCTCGGCGAGATTCTCATCGAGCATGGAAACAGGTTCGCCGCTGCGGCAAAGCAGTACGGTTACGTCGACGAAGCCGAGGCGGATTCAGTGCGTCAAGCCGCCGAAGACTGTCGCTAAGGACGATATCGATGGGCTTGTCGATATCCGATATCGATCAGTGGAGTCCCGAGTCGATCAGTGCGGTCAGCGCGGCGATCGCCGCTCGTGCGGATGCAGCCGAGCAGGCCAGTTCGTGTCTGAAGGCATTGTCGGCGTTCGGCAGCTGGCAAGGCGCCGGCGCCGATGCCGCGCGGGCGCGTACGCAGGTGCTGGCCGATGGTATCGATCAGCACGGTCAGGCGGTGGCGGCGGTCAGCAAGGCCGCGAAGACTGCGGCTCATGAGGTTAGACAGGTCAAGACTCAACTAGCGAAATTGAGGTCGACACTCGGGCAGTACGGCGTCATCGTCGACGCCGCCAACAGTCGTGTCGTGCCGCCGGCGAACATGTCGTCGCTGTCGGCGGCCCACCGCAAGCTGGTGGAGGACGTAACCCTCATAGGGCAGCAGAGCCTGGACAGGATCCGCCAAGCGGCCGATCTGACCGACGCCCACCTCGCTAACGCGGTGAAGGGCAAGCGACGATTTTGATTTGGATACACAATATGCCGCCCGCAGGGACTCGCAGCGAAGTCCCGGCCGCCGCAACCGACGTCACTGCCTACACCGCAATCACGCTCACGGTCACTCAGACCACGCAGACAAAACGTGGTGGACGCAACCGGGGGGATCGAAAGCAAGCACCGCGAATAGGGAGCTGACAATACCGTGCGCCCTGACCAGCACAGGACGTAGCCATGTTCGAGACGTTGGGGGATTACGGGTTCATTCTGGCGGTGATCGCGTATTGCGTTCTGCTCGTGGTTTCGGTCCGTCGCGGAACCGAGGGGTCTGCCCGTTTTGGTGGCAGTTCATCCTGCTGCGCCGTCGCCGATGGCCTTCGCGGCTGCCTGCTGGCGGAGCTGTAGTGCGGCTTCGTCGTGGATCGGCTGTAGGTCGAACACGACCTGTTTGACCGTCCCGGTGAAGGGGTAGGGCGCTTTGTCTTCGTAGGCGCGGTCGACGACCAGTCCGTTGTCCCGGCCGATGTCCATTCCGGCGTAGGAGGAGAACGCGACCGGCACGGTTTGGGGGATGTCACCTTCTCCGATCTGCTCGTCGTTGGCCCATAGCGTCACGTGACCGCCCGAACCCGGTGTGGGGCTGGCGATGTCGAGCTGCATTTTGATGGTGATGTCGCCGGTCGGAACCGGCTTGGTCGATGTCTGGGCGTAGGTCTCGACACCGAGCATGGAGTAGGTGTGGCGCAGATGGCCGGTGTCATCGATCCACAGTGCGTAGCCACCCATGAAGTCGGCGTTGGCCACCAGGACGCCTTCGGTGCCGCCGTCGGGCACATGGGTGTGGGCGGTGATCGTGTAGGACCGGCCCGCGATGCGGGGGGTCATGCTGCGCAGAACATTCTGTACATCGCCGTGGTAAACGAACCGCTCGACAGGGGGTATCGGCGGCAGCTCGCCGAACAGCACCGCTGCTCCGCCCAACAGCGGCAACACTCGGTTGCGTTCGGCCTCAGCCCACCACAGCTCTTTGAGCTCGGCGAGCTTATCCGGCTGCTCGTCGGCGAGGTTGTGGGTCTGGGAGAAGTCGTCGGGCAGGTAGTACAGCTCCCACATGTCGTTGTCGGGCTGGTAGACACCGGGGGCGAAGCGCGCCATGGTCGCCGGTGAGAAGTCCCACGGGTCTTTGTCCAAGCGGGCCCCGGCCCACCAACCGTCGGCGTAGATGGCGCGGCTGCCGAAAATCTCGAAATACTGCACCCTGCGGTGTTCGGCAGCACCCGCATCGGTCAGGGACTTTCCGAAGCTGGCGCCGTCCATGGGTTCCTGGGCGACGCCGTCGACGTTGACCGGGCAGGGCAAGCCGACGACGTCGAGGACGGTCGGCGCGATGTCGATGCAGTGGGTGAACTGGGTGCGCGGTGTCCTTTCCGGGGTGATCCGCGCTGGCCAGTGCACCACCATGGGATTGCGGGTCCCGCCGAGGTGGCTGGCCATCTGTTTGCCCCACTGGAAAGGCGTGTTGTTGGCGTGCGCCCAGGCCGCGGCGAAATGGGGCGCGGTGTGCGGCCCGCCGAGGTCCTCGATACCGCCGTACTGCTCAATCAGTTCCAACTGCCGCTCGGGTTGGAGGACCATGCCGTTGAGGAAGGTCATCTCGTTGAACGAGCCGGTGATGGTGCCCTCCATCGACGCGCCGTTGTCGCCCCAGATGTAGAAGATCAAGGTGTTGTCCAGCTCGCCGAGGTCCTCGATCGCGTCGATGAGCCGGCCGACGTTCCAGTCGGAGTTCTCCGAGAAGCCGGCGAATACCTCCATCTGACGTGCATACAGTTGGCGCTGCGCGTCGGTCAGGCTGTCCCAGGCGGGAAACAGGTCGGGTCGGGGCGTCAGCTCGGTGTCGGCCGGCACGATGCCCAGCCGCTTCTGGCGCGCGAGGGTTTCTTCCCGGTAGGTGTCCCAGCCGTCGTCGAATCTGCCCTTGTACTTGTCGGCCCACTCGGCAAAGACGTGGTGGGGGGCATGGGTGGCCCCGGTGGCGTAATAGGTCAGCCACGGCTTGGTCGGGTCCTGGGCCCGCACGGCATGCAACCATTCGACGGCCTTGTCGGTCAGGTCATCGGGGAAGTAGTAGGACCGGCCTTCGCGGCCCTGCGTGGGAACGCCGACGATCGAATTGCCCTGCGTGATCAGCGGGTCGAACTGCCCGGCCGCACCGGACAGGAAGCCCCACCAACGGTCAAAACCCCAGCCCTGCGGCCATCGGTCGAACGGTCCCGCTGCGCCCTGGACGTGCTCGGAGGTTAGGTGCCATTTGCCGAAACCGCCAGTGACATAACCATTGTCGCGCAGTATCCGAGGAAGCGGTGTGATGCTGCGCGGCCGCACTGTCGAGTATCCCGGGTAGGGTCCGGGGAACTCGGCGATCGAGCCGAACCCGCAGCGATGGTGGTTGCGTCCCGTCAGCAGCGCGGCGCGGGTCGGCGAGCAGACAGCGGTCACGTGAAATCGGTTGTAACTCAGGCCGTTCTCGGCCAGCCGTGTCAGCGTGGGGGTGTTGATGGCACCACCGAACGTGTCGGGTCCCCCGAAACCGGCGTCGTCGATCAAGACGATCAAGACATTCGGCGCGCCGTCGGGGGCCTTTACTCCCGACGCGATCGGCCAGTCGCCGATCGACTCGGACAGGGTGCGACCCGCCACGCCACTGAACGACACGTCGGGCAAGGGGAGTCGGGTGCGGTCGGGGATGAACTTGCGGGCCGCCTCGAACAGTGCGGCTTGGAGCCCTTCGGGCGTAACCGAGGCCAGTCCGACGACAGACTTGGCGAGCGATCCCCGCAGTGTGCGTTCCAACTCGAGAGTGCCCGACTCTGGGACCACCGCCACGACAACGCCGGTACCAGCGGGGACCGCCTGCGCGATCATGTCGCCGGCCGCAGCGCCCCAGCCGGCGTCGGCGACCGTCACGGTGCCGTCGGCATCCTTGGCGACCAGGACAGCACCCCGCAGGGGCACGGTGTTGGCTTCGGCGACGGCGCGCAGACCGTCGAAATCGCGTTGGGCGGCCACGGGATCCTGATAGGGGGCAACAAGGACAACGACTCGTTCGTCAAACACTGGATTTCCCCCGATCTTTGGGTGACAACGCCGGTCTCGCCGACGGCCAGGTCAAGGCGAGCCGGGGCAACACCGTGCCCACGGTTCAGTAGTTGTTGCACGTGTTGGCCAACTGCAGGAGGAGTTGGCCGCCCTGCTGGCCTTCGGGTGTTGCGGCCTTCTGAGCGAGAATGCTTTGCAGTTGCGGATTGGCCAGGGCCTGTTGAGCCGTCGTCTGTCGCTGATCTACGGGCATAGCAAGAAATTTCTGTAGCCTGGCCTGCGCCATCGGATAGGCGGTGATCTCTTTGGCCAATTCGGGGGCTTGTTCGTTAAGGGCGGCCATGATCTGCGAGTAGCTGCATGTCGTGTTGATCAGCGGGGTCAAATTCGGCTGGGCCGAAGCGATCCCGGTCGTTACGGTCAACGACACAACCACGCCGCCGAGCGCGGCGGCCAGGCGTGAACAGCGGTGAGCCATGGTGGTTTACCTTTCAGTCGGTACAAGTCCCAAGCTTTTTTCGGCGTCGATCCGGCTCTGTGGGACGACCTAACTGCACACTGCTCCCGTCTCGCCGCGGGCCGCCGACGGGACCAGGCGAACCTCGTTGTCGCCCGCTGAATCGACTCGTTCCGGTGTGGCCGATGCGGTCTCCGATAGAACGAACATAGCACCATGTTCTAGTTATCACCCGGGCTCCTTGTCCGGCCGTATTCGGAGGTCCCCGATGACCAGGTCGATTCACGCCAGCCAGATTCTTGTGGTCGTTGCGCCGGGGAGCGGCGGCCGTGCCGCAGGTGCGCACATTGTCAGCCTGTTCGGATCGGCTGCCGACTAGGACAGTTGCAGCAGCTTCAACGCGGCCGCGGTGAACTCGTCAGGAATTTCGAGCTGCGGGTAGTGGCCGATCCCGGGCAGTTCGATCACCTCGGCGGCCAGCCGCAGTTCGCGCAGGCCAGCCAGCACCTTGGTGGTGGCCACCGGATCGCCGAGCGCCCAGAGGAAACCCAGCGGCTTGCCCCAGTCCCGCACCGCGCCGTGCCAGCGCCCGGCGAATTGCACCCGCTCGTTGAGATAGGCACATAGTAGGTGCAGGATCCGATGGCCGTCCTCGCGCGCCAGCAGCGCCCACTGCGCCTCGGCCTCCTCGGGTGAGAGCGGATGGGCGGCGCTGAACAGTTTGGCGAACCCGTGCACGAAACCACGTTCGCTGGTGAGCCGCGCCAGGACCGGTCCCAGCGGCCCGCGCAGGATCTTCTGGCTCGGCCGCAGGCTGGCCCGCTCGATGATCACACTGCCGTTGGTGAGTACGGCGCGCTGCAGCTCGAACGGCAGGGAGCCGGACAGATCACGGGCCAGCAGCTCGGTGGCTACCGACGTGCCCATGTCGTGGGCGAGCAGGACCACCGGCCCCACACCGGTGTCGGCGACGACGCTCTGCACGATGTCGGCCTGCTCGAGCAGGCTGTAGCGGTGTGGGCGCGGCTTGTCGGACAGCCCGAAACCCAGGAAGTCCAGCGTCAGCCAGGCCCGATCGCCCAGCCGGTCGACCACGCCGCGGAAATCGTAGGAACTGGACGGAAAGCCGTGCAGCAGCAGCAGCGTCGGCCCGCGGCCGGGCGAGGAGCGGACGAACACCGACCCCGAGCCCGTCGACAGCAGCCGACCTCCCTCTTGCCACTGGTGAACGCTGGCGGGCAGCACGCGTGTCACGGTATCGCACCCTTGCCGCAGCGTCCGCTCAGTCGACCGCCGGTCGTGCGGACCGAGCGAACTCCCCGCATAACAGAGCTACCGCTGCCGGTGTGATCGCGGTGTCCGCGCTGATCCCACGATCGATCGCCGAAACTGACCACGCTGCACAGGCTGTTCCGGAGGTCTCTATCGCGCGGGCGCCGATCGAGGTGGCTTGCGAAGTCGTTGGGGCCGACGGCGCTGCCGCGCCGGGCCCTGTGACCGCAGGGCCGGATCAGTCTTTGGTGACCAGTTGGCCCACGCTGTGCACAACGCTGCGCCGGAACGCGATTCGTGCAGCGGTGAGATCCTCAGCCAGGTCCAGCCGGGAATCGATCACGGTTTTGCACCGCGACCGGTCGCTGACGACGGGGTGTATCTCGTCGACGAACCGGCGCACCGCGGCGATAGCGGCCCTGCGCCGGGCTTCGGCCGCGGTGAGGATCTCGTCGGCGAACACGGCCCACCGGGGCAGGTTCTGATGTGGCGTCTCGGTCATGATCGAACTCCTGTCAAGGCGATGTCGTGCTGCGCAGATATGTCAGAACGTTCAGGTCGAGTTGCTGGTGGCGGTCCCTGGTCCGCTCGGGTTGATCTCCTTGCGGTTCACGTCCGGAAACATCTCCCGAGTGTAGTCACACCTTGCCCGTCGACTAGAACGACTATAACATGCAGTTCTAGTTGAGCCGACGGGAGTGGTTACCCAAATACCTGACCCGTGACGACGCGTGCTGGTGCGCCGTTGCCGTGGCGGTTGGTGTCGGCTTGCGCGATGTTGGGTGCGGGCGCGGGCTTGCGGGAATGTCGGCCGGACAACCTTATTTGCGCTGAGCAGGTGGGAGGAGATCAGATGTCGGCAGACCCGGGCAACTGCGACGTGATCGTCGTGGGAGCGGGTCCGGTGGGGGCGACCGCACCACCGTCGCCGGCCCGGAATTAGGGCGGGTGCCGCTGATGGATCTACCGCCCGAGCGCCTCGACGCGATCGAGTCGGTGAGCCCGACCCGCGCGGTGCATCTTCCTCAATCCGAACTCGAGGAGCTCCTGTGGGCCCAGCTAGAAGAGAGCGATCAGATCGACTTTCACACCGGCTGGTCCTAATGAATCCCACGCCACGGATGACGACGGCGTCGCGGTGACCGTGGCCGATCTTCGCACGGGGCAGCGAAAGACGCTGCGCGCCGGCTACCTGATCGGCGCTGACGGGGCCGCCAGCGCGGTCCGCACCGCGCTGGGGGTCGCGATGGTGGGTCCGGTGCTGCAGCACATGATCAGCGTCCACTTCTCCGCCGATCTGGAGCAGTTCCGGCGTAATCGTCGCGGACCGGTGATCTGGACGCACACCCCGCGCGGTGTTGGCACCATCATCGTCCATCACCCGCCGGATGATCTGGTGTTCCAGACGCCCTACTTCCCGCCGCTGCAGTCGCTGCTGGACTTCAGCACGCCGGTGTGCCGGCGCCGCATCCTCGAAGCCATCGGCGATCGCAGCGTGTCCGTCGAGGTGAAATCGGTGCGCTCGTGGGCGATGACCGCTCAGGTGGCAGCGACCTACCGGTCCGGGCGGGTGTTCTTGGCCGGCGACGCGGCACACCGGTTTCCACCGACGGGCGGTCTCGGACTCAACACCGGCATCGCCGATGTGCACAACCTCGCCTGGAAGCTCGCCTGGGTGCGGGCCGGCCACGCCGGCGCTGCGCTGCTGGACACCTACGACCTCGAACGCCGGCCCGTCGCCGTGGCGGCCACCTCCGACGCGGTGGCCAATTTCGACGGGCTGCTCGATGTGCTGGCGGCGCTGGGCATCTCACGGCGGGCAGCGCGACACCTGCCCGCGCTGGCGGCCCGGCTGCCGGGGTGGTTGCCGCGACGCGCGCTCGGCGCCGTTCTGGCCGGGGTGTCCGTGTTGGGTTTTCAGCGGTTGCGGCTGGCCAGTGCGCCGGGAGTGATCGGTCGGCGGGTGCGGCGGCGGGCGCGCGCGGCGATCGCCCGGCAAGGGCCGCACTATCACAGCTGGGGACGCGATCTGGGGGTCTGCTACCGCGAGGGCGCCGTGATCGCCGAGCGATCAGCCGAACCGGAGTCGGATCCGCAGTTCTACACGCCGCGTTTGCGTGCCGGGGCCCGGCTGCCGCACACGTGGATCCTCGACAACGGGCACCGCGTCACGACGTTGGACCTGCTCAGCCGCGACCAGCTGACGCTGCTGGTGGGCACGGCGCAACGCGCACTGTGGCAGGCTGCGGCGGCGCATTTACCGGTGCGGCTGAGGACGATCGACGATTCCGCGTTCTGGTCCGGTGAAGCCAACGACGCCCATGCTGATGCTGTCGTGGTCCGTCCCGACGGCCACGTGGTGGCCCTGCTGTGGGCTGCCGGTGACTCCTGGGCGCAACTGCGGGCAGCGCTGGCCGCGGTCAGTGTGCCGGTGCCGGTCGCACAGGGACGCACCGCATGACCGCCACTGGCGCAGCGCCGTTGGCCGGGCTGCGGTTGGTGACCCACCGGCCACACGAGATGGCGACCTTCTGGGCGGCGCTGCTCGATGGACACATCCAGCCGCTCAACAGCCGACAGACCGCGGTCGTCACGTCATGCGGCCGCATCCTGATTGAGCATTCGGCTATCGCGTTCGACTACCACCCCGAAACGTGTGGGGTGACCGGGATCACCATCGCGCCACCCGATGAGGCCTCTGCCGCCGAATCGGTGAACCGGTTGGCGCACCAGGGTTTTCATCCACATCGGGCGACCGACGACGGCACATCGACCGCGTTGTGGTACCACGACCCCAACCAGGTCGAGATCGCCCTGCAGCTACCCAGCGGCAGAGCCGCCGGGCTGGTGGCCGAAGACCTGTTCGCCCACGAGCTCGACCCCGCCGCGGTGCTCGACACGTTGTTAACCCACCGACGAGAGAGGTGACTCGATGAAAGGCAAACCGGGTACACCGGTGACGCAGATCACCGCGGAGCAGGTGGAACGCAGCCTGCCGCGGTCGTCGGCGCCGACCAAGCTGGCTCACCTGGTGTTCAAGACGCCGCGGCTGGAGCAGATGCTGGACTGGTACAGCATCGTGCTGGACGCGGTGGTGGTGTTCGCGAATCATCGGATGGCGTTTTTGACCTACGACGAGGAGCATCACCGCATCGCGCTGATGCGGGTGCCCCGGGTGGTGCGGCTGCCAGCCGTGCTGTGGAAGACCCACCGCAAGATCTTCGGGTTCGACCACGCCGCCTTCACCTACGCCCGGCTCGAGGATCTCATCGCGACCTACCGGCGGCTTGCCGATGCCGGCATCGAGCCGGTGTGGTGCATCAATCACGGGCCGACCACGTCGATGTACTACGAGGACCCCGACGGCAACCGGGTCGAACTGCAGGTCGACAACTTCGCTACCAGGGAGGCGTTGATGGACTGGATGGCCGGCGGGCAGTTCGCAGATAACCCGATAGGCGTGGAATTCGATCCCGACGTGCTGCAGCGGCGGCTGAAGTCGGGCACACCGGTGGCGGAGCTCGTGCAGCGCGGCTCGGCCCCGCCGCCCGGACGAGCCGCCCGGACCGGGCTGCGCACCATCCGTTGGAAAACCCTCTAGGGCGACACGGACAGATGAGACTCACCACTTTTGAAGCGGACGGGCTGCACCGCCCGGGCATCGTCGTTGATGACGAGATCGCCGACCTGAGCGCCGTCGACGGCGCCCCCACCTCGATTCTTTCCCTGCTGCAGGAATCCGACTGGCAGGAGGGTGCCCGCGCCCTGCTCACCCGGGCACCCCGGCGCTCACTGGACGAGGTGACCCTGGCGGCGCCGGTGCCCAAGCCGGGCAAATACCTGGCGATCGGTCTCAACGCTCGTGATCACCGCCGTGAGGTCAATGCCCGCTGGCTGCTGCGTGAGCCGCGGCTCATCGGTGTGGGCGTCGGTTACCTGTTGGCCCATCCCAAACCCAAGTACCCGTACTTTTTCGCCAAGGCCACCTCCTCGATCACGGGTCCCTACGACCCGATCGTGTTACCGCGGGCGGCCACGAAGGTCGACTGGGAAGGGGAGCTGGCGCTGGTGATCGGCGATCCGGTCTATGACGTCGATACCGCCGCGGCTGCCCGCAGCATCGCCGGCTACCTGATCGCCAACGACGTGTCGGTGAGGGACTGGCAACTGGACAACCCCACTACCACCGCGCTGGCTAAAAGCTCCCCGACTCACGGCCCGCTGGGCCCGTGGTTGGTCACCGCCGACGAGATCGACCCCGCCGACCTGGAGCTGCGCACCTACCTCAATGGGGAGTTGCGCCAGCACGGCCGAATCGCCGATCTGATCTTGTCGCCGGCCGGGATCGTCGCCTGCCTGAGCCGCTTTTGCCTGTTGGAAGCCGGTGACGTTATCGCCTGCGGCACGTTCGCCGGAACCGGATGGCCCGCTGGGCGTTTCCTGCGCCCCGGCGACTCGGTCCGTGTCGAGGTGACCGGCATTGGCCACCTCGAAAACCCCGTCGTCGCTCACCGCGATCTCCACGACGCCCACACCCGCGCTGTGCACCGGCGATGATGCCGATAGAGGCGCAGCCGACCCCGGCGACGCTGCTAGCGTCACACAATGCGCTACAAGCGGCGACCTCACAACCTACGGTGTCACGTCGCTTCCCGGGTGGCGCGATGACAGCGCCGAACACCGGCGAACAGCCGGCGAAATACGGTGACATCATCACCGCAGCCCAGGAACTCTTCGGCGAGGTCGGCTATGACAAGACCGGGGTGCGCGAGATCGCTGAACGCGCCCACATCGCCATCGGCACGCTCTACAGCTACTTCGCCGACGGCAAGATCGGGGTGCTGACCGCAGCGCTGAACGAACGCGTCGAGCGGCTCGTCACCTTTGTGTTGGCGACCGAGGAGACCGACCCGGTCGAGGCGTTCCTTGACCGGGCACGCCGACTCAACAGCGAGGTCGTTCGTGATCCGTTTCTGCGGCGGCTGTTCGTCGACCAGGACCGGGTCACCGAACCGCGGTTGCGGGAACGCGGCCAGCAGATCGTCGACCTCTTCGGCGCCGAAGCCGTCGCTGAGCTCAACCGCCTCGTCGACGCCGGCCTGGCACAGTGCGCTGACCCCGAAGCCGTGGCCGTGCTGCTGCGCGTGGCCAACGTCGGCTGGATCGCCACGCAGCGTTCCGGAGCGCACAGCGTGGACCATGCCCGCTTCACCGAGACTGTGATCGCGTCGGTGCGCGCGCTCCTGCGCACACAACACTGACACGACCTGGCATCGCTTCGGTCCGCGTCGGACGTTCGGACGACACAACTGTCACCGCCGTCGTCACGCCCGCTGACCGACGACTGCCTACATCCCATTGTCGCCCCTCCCTGTGGCGTTGCCCACGCCTTCGGCATGGACTAGCCACCAGTGATATAACGAAAGAGACGATTCGTTCTAGGTGATATTGCGCCGTCGAGCCAGTCGTCGTTCAGATGCATGACTGCGCCGTGCTCGGTCCGCCGAGCGGGTGACCCGACAAGAATGCAAGAATTGGGAGACACGAGATGACAACACTGCACACGGTGATCCGTCGGATCGCAGGAGCTGTGGTCGGAGTCGCGGCGATCGCGGTGATCCCGCTCGCCGCAACCAGCGGGACAGCCGGCGCCGATCCCGGCGCACCGGGAGTCGGCGTGCTACCCGGCCCCGGCCTCGGTGGTGTCGGCGGCCCGGCCTCCGGTTTGGGCGTCCTGCCCGGCGCCGGCCTGGGCGCACCGGGAGTCGGCGTGCTACCCGGCCCCGGCCTCGGTGGTGTCGGCGGCCCAGCCTCCGGTTTGGGCGTCCTGCCCGGCGCCGGCTTCGGGCTTCCCGGCCCCGGACTCATCTAGGCGCCCTCGGACTAGGCGCCCTCGGACGCGCGCGTGCCGCGCAGCCCCACCCCTGGGCGAGCGGCACGTTCGCTTCCACTGCCGAACGTCGCATAGGACGGGAGAATCACCATGCCCCCGCCTTGCTGCCAAGGTGGCGGTCGCCACCGGCGCGTCCGAAGGTTTGGGTCAATACCTGGCGATGGGGCTGGCCGCCGAAGGCGCGCATGCGGTGCTGGTCGCGCATAGCGAGGAGCGACTGGCCGCAGTGTGCGCTGAGATCGAGCAGCGCGGGGGCAGTGCCGTCGCGATAACGGCCGACCCGACACAGCGCACCGAGTGTGAACGCGCCATCGAACTGGCCGTCGAGCACGTCGGTGGAATCGACAACCTTGTCCTCGACGCCGGGATGGCCAGCTACGGCACCCTAGACGAGCTGGAGACGTTCGCTCCGATCAACCAGGCGATACAGGGCAATCTCCTCGGCGCGGCCCACCCGACCTACCTGGCCCTGACCAGATGATGGCCCGCAAAGCGCTGATCGCCTACGTGACCTCCGGATCCGGACATCTGCCCATGACCGGGCTACCAGGGTTACACCACCAGCAAGCCATGAACGGCTTCTTCGAAGCGCTGCGACTCGCAGATCATCCCGCACGGAGTGGATGTACTCACCATCGACCCCGGCGACATGTACTCCGACGACGGCGCCGGAAGCACGGTGTTCGGGCCCGACGGGAGTCAACCCAAAGTCGACCTGTCGATCCGCCGGCCCAACGACATCCGCCGCACACCGGCCAGCCAGTTCGCGGCCGAGTGCGTCGACCCTGGAACCTTCCGCCCAGCGTGGACTTCTCGCCCCGCATACACATAGATCGCCGGCACGATACCGGCCTACCCTCAAACTCTCGGCCAGGAGACCTGATGACCGACAATCCGACCCGACTCAACGTGCTGCTGATCATGTGTGACCAGCTGCGCAGCGATCACACCGGTTTCGGGGGCAGCCCGTATGTCCGCACCCCTCACCTCGACGCGCTCGCCGCGAGCGGCGCCGTCTTTCCCGGCGCCCGGGTCGCCAACCCGATCTGCATGCCCAACCGGGCCAGTCTGCTCACCGGCCGGGCACCGTCCTCCCACGGAGTCACCGCCAACGCCGGCGCCCTGGCGTGGAGCACGACCACGCTGCCGCGCCAGCTGCGCAGCGCCGGCTACCGCACCGCCCTGGTCGGCAAGGCCGATCTGCAGAACGGCCTGCGCGCCGGCTTCGACCCCGTCGCCACCCGGACGCCCGCCCTCGGCGATCCCTACCCGCCCGGCTGGGACCACATCGAAGACCCCGACCGCTACCTGCACACCTCGGTCCCTGACCCCGAGGACTTCTACGGCTTCGAGGACATCGCCTTGACCTTGGGTCATGCCGACATGGTCGGCGGCCACCATCTGCGGTGGGCGTTGGGCAAAGGCGCCACCCTCGACGACCTGAACCAGGCAGGCCCCCGGCACGCCCGCCACGTCGACCCGCACTGGTGGCAGGTCTACCAACCACACCTGAGCGAGGAGCTCTACTCCACCACCTTCGTCACCGAGGCCACCGTCTCGGCCATCGAAGTCCTGTCGGCTCAGTCGGCGCCATGGTTCATCCAATGCTCCTTCCCCGACCCACACCACCCGTTCACCGCGCCCGGGCACTGGCACCACCGGCACCGCCCCGACGACATGGCCTTGCCGGCCACGTTCGCCGACTACGGGGTGGATCCCCCCAGCCATTTCGGCGGGTTCCGCGCCCTGTCGCCCTCGGCGATGCCGGTGCAGATGTTCGGGCCCACCCCCGAGCAGCTGCGCGCCGCCGCCGCCGCCGAAGCCGGCGCCATCGAATTCATCGACCACGGTATCGGCCAGATCATGACCGCCCTCAACGCCGGCCGCGCCGCCCGAAACACCATCGTGGTGTTCACCTCCGACCACGGCGACATGTTCGGAGATCACGGCCTGATGCTCAAAGGCATGATGCACTACAGCGGTTGCTTACAAGTACCACTGGTCATCACCGGACCCGGCGTTACCGCGGGGGTGGCCACCACGCTGGCCAGCACCCTCGACATCACGCCGACTCTGCTGCACCTCACCGGGGTCGACCCCTTCGACGACATCCGGGGCGTCAGCCTCGCACCCGCACTGACAGACCACCACCACACGGTTCGGAGCTCGGCCTACGTCGAAGAGGAACTACCCCAGGCCAGCCGGTTCCCCTTCCCGGTGCCCGCATCCGCACGCACCCTGGTCACCGACCGCTATCGCCTCACCCGCTACCCTGGCAGCCCGCTCGGGGAGCTCTACAACCTCACGGACGACCCCACCGAGTCAGTCAACCGGTGGAACGATCCCGCCTACGCGGCCCAGCGCAGCGAGCTCGTCGAACAACTCCTCGACGCCACCATCGCACACAGCATGCCCGGGCGCCTGGGGCCCACCGATGAGCTGTCCGACCGGACGAGCACAGCGACCGTCGAGCGGAGTGGGCGTGCAACTCCACCGCAGTAGGGCACAGCACCTGTTCACCCGATTCGGCGGCGTGCCCGGGCTGATCTCCTCCACCGTGCCGATCGCCGCGTTCGCCCTCGCCGACACCTACCTGACATTGCTGCCCGCGGTTGGCCTCGCGCTCACCGCCGCCGCACTCGTGCTGCTGTGGCGGCTCCTGCGAGGCGAGAGTTACCAGCCCGCACTCGCCGGATTCCTCGGAGTCGCGGTTGGTGCCGCACTGTCGCTGCTCACCGGGCAGAGCAGAGACTACTTCGTCATCCACATCTGGACCGCGCTGTTGTTGGCCCTCGCCTTCACCGCATCGATACTGCTGCGCCGACCCGCCGTCGGCCTGCTGTGGGCATGGGCCCACGGCCACGCCGGCAGCTGGCGGCGAAACACCAAGGTACTGCTGAGCTTCGACATCGCCACCATCATCTGGGTGCTCGTCTTCACCACCCGGTTCCTCGTCCAGCAACACTTCTACAACGCCGACCAAACCACCTGGCTCGCGATCACCCGCATCGCCATGGGATGGCCCCTGACCGGCCTCGCCGCCGCCACCACCCTCCTCGCGATCCGCGTTGCCCAACGCAACCACGCCACCGGCTAACGGCTTAGCCTTGACTTGGAGTCGATTGGTTTCTCACGGCTCGGGCCGCGAGAATGTCGGGCTGATGACAGTGGTGGCGTGCGATGGTTGCAGCGGTGCCACCGTGGTTTCCCGGCTCTTCATGATTGACGGTGTAGTTGGGGTTTGAATCCGCCGGTTTCCAGCAGTGATCTGGCGATGTAGTTGGTGAGGTTACGGAATCCGAGGGCGGATCCGCGCAGGTGCTCGAGGCGGCCGTTGATGGCTTCGGTCGGCCCGTTGGAGGTGCCGGGCCGGTCGAAGTAGGCCAGGACGTCGGCGGCCCGCTTGGTGAGTGTGCGTCCGAGGGTGATCACCTCCTGCAGGGCTTGGGGGACGCCGATGCTCAGCGTGCTGATCAGCGCCGCCATCATGGCGCGGCCGGTCTTGCGGTCGGGCTCTCGGTAAGCGGCCACGGTGCGCTGATACATCGTCCAGGTAGCTTCCACCTCGGCGTGGGCGTCGACGGCGAACAAGGCTGCCAGCCTGGCCCGTTGCTTGTCGGTGAGCAGATCGGCCCCAGTCTGCAGGGTGCGCCGCGACCGGTAGAGCGGGTCGGTTTTGCGGCCGCGGTGCCCGCAGGGGTGGCCAGTTGGACGCGGCGCCGGCACTCGTCGAGGGCGTTGCCGGCCAGCCGGACCACGTGGAAGGGGTCCATCACCGTGACCGCATCGGGCAGTTCCTCGGCGCTGGCGGTCTTGAACCCGGAAAATCCGTCCATGGCCACGACTTCGACCCGATCACGCCACTGTTTGGGGCGGTCGGCCAGCCAGTCCTGGAAGGCTTGTTTGGAGCGTCCTTCGATCATGTCGAGCAACCGGGCCGGGCCGGTCTTGTCGCGCACCGGGGTCAGGTCGATGATGACGGTGACGTGCTTGTCGCCGCGGCGGGTGTGGCGCCAGACGTGTTCGTCGACGGCGATCACCGCCACACCGTCGAACCGGGCCGGATCAGCGATGAGTACCCGGCGGCCTTCGGCGAGCGCGGCGTTGTTGGCGGTGTTCCACGACACCGCCAGTGCGTCAGATTCCGAGCACCGCCTTGGCGATGAGGAAGTAGATGAGCAGGCCGCTGGCGTCGATGAATGTCGAAATGAACGGGTTCGCGAACACGGCGGGGTCGGCCCGCACCGCGCGTGCCACCAACGGCATCGCGCCACCCACTGTGGCGGCTATCGTGCACAGGGCCACGAAGGTCAACCCGATCACGGTGCCGATGGAGATGCTGTAGACGGCGGAGGTCAGCAGGAACGCCAGAGCGCCGAGCGCCAGGCCGAGGGACAAGCCGACGCGGAATTCCCGGAACAGCACCTTGCCCACGTCGTGGGGTCTGACGTCGCCCAGGGCGAGCGCCCGGGTGACGGTGGTCGCCGCCTGGTTGCCGGTGTTGCCGCCAGTTCCGATTAGCAGGGGGATGAACAGCGCCAGGGTGACGACCTCGGCGAGGGTCTCTTCAAACACTTCGAGGACCTGCACGGTCAGCGTCGCACCCACGGCGAGCACCAGCAGCCACACGACCCGCGACCGCATCAGGTCCAGCACCGGGGCGGTCAGGTAGGGCCTGCGCAGTGGTTCGACGCCGCTGATGCGGGCCTGGTCCTCTGAGTCGGCGTTTTCCAGGATGGAAAGCGCATCGTCGACCGTAAGGATCCCCACGATCCGGGTCTCGGTGTCGACCACCGGCAGTGCCAGCAATTTGAGATCGGCACAGCGTCGGGCGGCGGTCTCGGCGTCGTCGGTGGCGTGGACCCACTGGGCGGGTTGCATCACCTCGGCGATCGTCGTGCCCGGAGGCGCCTTCAGCAGGTCTCGCAGGCTGACCACGCCGACGAGTGTCCGGTCTTCATCGGTGACCGGCAGGGTGTAGACGGTCTCGGCGTCCTCGAGATGATCGGACAGCCGGGTCAGCGCCGCGGCGGTAGTGGCCTCCGGCCGCACCCGGACGAACTCCGGACTCATCCGGCGCCCTATCGACCCCTGCGGGTAGCCAAGTATTCCGGCGGTCATCTCCCGTTCGTTGGCGGGCAGGCCCTGCAGCAGCCTCCGGGCCACGCTGGCCGGGAGTTCGTCGAGCAGCTCGACGCGGTCGTCGGGATCCAGATCGGCGAACAGCTCGGCGGTCTGCTCCTCTTGAAGCGCACCTACCAGATCGCTTTGCAGGCTTGGGTCGAGGCTCTCGAACACCTCCAGCGCCCGGCGTTTGGGCAACATCCGGTAGGCGACCGCTCGTCGCCTGCGGTCGAGGCGTTCGAGGAGCTCGACGAGCTGCCCGGTGGGCAACACGTCGAGGGCGGCGGCAAGTTCGGCGAAGGAACCTTGATCGACGGCTTGTTCGAGGGCTTTGACGGTGGGCTCGGGCACGGATTCATCGACGTCGGTCACGTCACGTCAGAGTAAACCGCCGAAGCACTCGTCTCGACCGGAGACGAGCTTCGCCGGCCTGTGCTGTGGGCTATGTCGTGCTTCTCGCAACGGGGTTGCACTGGCGGCGAGGTTCCGCAGCAGAGTCACCCACCGGTGATCGAGACCAGCCGTTGAGAGGGCATTGAGAGGGGAGGCTGTAAGACAACTCGCGGGCGGTCCGTACAGTCTGGTTGTGTTCAAACCTTGGCCATTCAATGGACAGAGACCAACCGGCATTGGCTGATTGAGGTGCCGGTGCGAATCGTGGTGTATCTCGTCGTCATACTGATCGCGCGATTCATCCTGCACCGGTTGATCGACCGGGCCACCGGCCAGACCTGTAAGGGCAACGAGCAAGGACCGGTGTGGCCGGACTGGCCATCGGCGTCGGTGCTCAAAATCTGGTGCGGGACTTCGTCACTGGTGTGTTCATGCTGCTCGAGGACCAGTACGGGGTGGGCGACATTGTCGATGTCGGCGAGGCCACAGGCGAGGTGGAAGGTGTCGGATTGCGGGTGACGACCGTCCGGGATATCGACGGAGCCCTCTGGTATGTACGCAACGGCGAGATCGAGCGTGTGGGCAACATGAGTCAGGAATATGCCGTCGCACGCATCGAGGTGCCGGTTGAAGTTGCGAATGACCGTGAGAACCCGCCCGAACGCGCAGTGGGCGGTGCAACGCAGGCTTCGCCGCGCAATCCTGCGCGCCTACCGCGAACACGGAATCGACCTGCCATACCCGCGCGGACGCGTCCGCGCAGTGATCGGCGGCTCAGAACGCGATCAGCGGTAATGCCGCCGGCTCCTACCGTGACGACCGCCGTGCCGTCGATTCTGACGGGCGGCAATCTGTGGGCGGTGCTAAGAATCGGACTGGCGCGAATAGCGCTCGCAGTGGCGATCGGCTCTGCCTGGTGTGTGGCCATGCCTGTCTGGTCGGCCGCTGCCGCCGAGCCCCGCTGGTCTGGCCTCGACGTCCGCTTCTACGACGGGCCCATCCCGTCTGCGGACGGGACGTTGATCGCACAGGTGCCGTTGGATCCTGATTTGTCGGTAGCCAGCGCTGGTGCGGCGTATCGCATCCTCTATTCCACGCGCAATCAGCACGACCAACCCGCAGTCAGCACCGCGGTGGTGCTCACCCCCGACACCGCACCACCACAGGAGGGCTGGCCCGTGATCGCCTGGGCGCACGGCACTGTCGGCCTCGGTGACGCCTGCACACCTTCGGCGCAGCCGCGCAGCGCCCGCGACGACGACTACCTTGGCCATTGGCTGGACCAGGGGTACGCGGTGGTGGGTACTGACTATGTGGGGCTGGGCACGCCGGGCTTGATGAGCTACCTCAACAGCGTGTCCACTGCGCGTGCGGTCGTCGACTCGGTGCTTGCCGCGCACCAGATGGGTCTGCCGCTCTCCCAACAGTGGGCCATCGTCGGGCAGTCTCAAGGAGGGGGCGCCGCGGTCAACAGCGCGCGCTGGGCTTCCGAGTTCACCGCCGGTAGCGGCTTGGACTACCGCGGTGTGGTGGCCACGGGCACCCCGGCCAACATCGAAAGCATCGTCGAACTCGGTGGGCCCGACCTCCAATTGCCCGCCGAGCTCGGACGTGCCGCCAACAGCTACACCGCCTATATCCTGGCCGGGTTCCGCGAAGCACGCCCCGACATCGACGTGAACAGTGTGCTCACCCGTGCAGGCGTCGAAGCCGTAGACAAAGCCGAGACTGTCTGCAAGCCCCAGCTGGACCAGGAGTTGGCCGGCATGACCCCGACACAGTTCTTCAGCGCACCGCTGGCCTCTTTGCCAGGTGTGTCTGAAGCGCTGTACGACTACATGGGTACACC
>JAXHUG010000016.1:0-44624 GCA_034189785.1 Actinomycetota bacterium | reverse complement strand
GTCGTCGGCGGCGTGGTGGTGGTCGTGGTCGGCGGCGTGGTGGTCACCCGCGCCACGGGTGGTGGCGGGGGCGGAGGGGTGCCGGTCTCCGGTGACGGAGCCGGGGCGGGCGGCGCCGTGGTGACGGTGACGACCGGGGGCGGAGGCGCACTCGACGGCTCGGGCAGGGGCGCGCGGGCGGGCAGCCGGGTGGTCTCGAACTCGGTGACCGGTGTGCTGTCGGCCGACGTTGCGGTCAACCCATAGGCGACGCCGCCGACGGCGATCGCCGCGACCACCACCGCGGCGCCGAACGCCAACTGCGGCACGTGCCAGCCGCGCCGCCCGTCCGCCGGTTCGTCGGCAGGCAGGTACTGCATCTCGGGTCGGGCGCCGGTGGGCGCGGGCCCGAACGGATTGTACGGCTCGTAGGTGTCGTCACCGGTGTAGGGCACGGGTTCGTCCGACGACGTGTCGTCCTGTGACCAGGCCAGCGCACGGAAGTTCGCCGACCCTCGGGCGTCGTCGATCATCGCGGTGACGGGTGCGGCGGCGGCCATCCCCGTCGGCGCCTCCGCGGCCACGCTGTAGGCGGCGAACAGCGCGGCACCGACCGCGGCGTCGAGCGCCGGCTGGCGCGTGGTGATCACCGGGACACGGGTGTGCGCCGAGAGGCGTTGGGTGATCAGCGGGATGCTCGCTCCACCGCCGCTGGTGACGACCGCCGACACACCCGCCCATCCGATGCGGGTCCGTTCCAGCGCGGCGTCGAGCGCGGCCAGCACCCCGGCCAGCGGGCGGTGCAGCATCTCCTCGAGTTCGGCGCGGGTGATCCGGATCGTCGAGCGGTAGCCGGGCAGCTCGGCGGCTACGTCGGTGGCCGTCACCGCCGACAGTTGCTCCTTGGCGTCGCGGCACTGTTCGCGCAGCCGGGTCAGTGATCCGACCGCCACGGTACCCGCGGGGTCGACACCCCCGGCGTCGGTGATCCCGGTCAGCAGGTGGGTGAGCAGCGCCTGGTCGATTAGATCACCGGAGAATTCGGCGAACCGGGTGGTCACGTCGACCGGCGCGAAACCCGCGGCGGCGTCCCCGAGCGTGATGCTGGTGCCACTGCCGCCGAAGTCGAGCAGCACCACCACCCCGTCGGTGGGCAGTCCGGGGTTGGCGCGCAGCGCGGTCAGCGAGGCGACCGCATCGGACACCAGCCGCGCGGGGGCGCCGTTGGGCGCGAAGACGGGGTCGGTGCGCAGCGCGTTGCGCAACGCGTAGACCGTGGCGGCACCCCAGTGCGCAGGCACGGCGATGGCGATGTCACCGGTGGATGCGGCGCCGACTGCGTCGGTCATCGCGTCGAGCGCCTCGACGAGCAGTGCTTCGGGGCGGTAGGAGGTGCCGTCGGCGGCGACGAGTGGGACCGGGTCGCCGACCCGCTCGACGAAACCGTCGAGGGCCACGCCCGCGGAGTGTTCGGCGGGCAGCCCGACCTGCGGCGTGCGATCGCTGAACAGGCTCAGCGTCGAACGCCGTATGACAGGTGGATTGTCGACTCGTGCCGCAACCAGGTTGGTGGTCCCGATCGACAAGCCCAACGGGTCGCTCATCGAGTCATCACCCTAGTGGATCGCCCTCCGCTTGCCGTCACGTCGAGATCGCGATGAGCGCGCCCGGTCGCAGCCACCGCATGATGTCGACCAGCCTGCCGTCGTCGATGGCCACGCACCCGGCCGTCGGCCCACCGTCGGTGGAGTGCACGAAGAAGGCGCCGCCGTTGCCCGGCACACGCGCTTTGTTGACCCCCATCACCACCGCGTGGCGGTACTGCGGGATGTCGAGGTTCTCGGTCCCCGCACTCAGCGATGTGTTGAACAGGCACTGTTCCTTCTTGCACACCTGCATGGTGTTGTAGGTGGGGCTCTTCATATCCCCGTCCCACCAGTGGTCGGGCCCGACCTGCACATAGGCCAGTCCGCCGCCCGGGTTGGGTTCGGTGCCGAACGCGAAGTCGAGCGTGAACACCCCCATCGGCGTCTTCATGTCACCGTCGTGGGTCTGCGGCGCCATCCCCTTGGCGCCGACGAACGCGGGGATGCCCGCGGCGACCGGCTGCCAACCCACCGCCGTGCGCTGGTAGACGTCCATCTTGGCCGACGAACCGCCCACGCCCACAACGGAGATCACCTGGGTCGCCGCCCCGACCGACGGGGCGAACCACGGGGCGGTGGCAGGTGCGACCGGCGCCCCGGCTACCAGACACACCGCGACTGCGCACAGCAGGGTCAACAGTCGGCACATCCCACCCATCCTGGGCGGTCGGCCTCTCGGTCACGTCAAAGTTCGGACACGATCGGGACGCATCCGGCGTGGCCAGCGGTCCGGGCGAACCGATGCCGCTCCAGTCGTGTTCTTCGTAGGTGAGCCGGCAGCTCCCACCCCGGTCACCCCGCTGCGTTGCGAGGCGCCGGAGCCCGTCGGCATCGCGACCCGGTCGGCACCACCTTTGACGAGAAGTTCTGTCAGCGGCGTGGGCGGCTACGTTGACTGCTATGGACCTGAGCATCCGGCGCCGCGGCAGTGGTCTCCGACAGATCGGCAAGGGCCTCGGCAGCCTCGACCGGGAGGTCTTCGAAGCCGTCGCCGAGTCGCCCAGTCCGCTGCTCGACGCGACGATGCCGCGACTGACGCGCGCGGCCGACCATTCAAAGCTCTGGCTCGCCATCGCCGCCGGGCTGATGGCGTCCTGCGGCCCGAGGACCCGCCGCGGCGCCACCCGCGGTGTGTTGTCGCTCGCGGTCACCAGCCTCGTCGCCAACCAGGGCGCCAAGCGCATATGGAGACGCGCCCGACCGAGCTATCTGCCGGTACCACTGGCCCGGCGGAGCCGGCGCTTCCCGACGTCGAACTCACTTCCGTCGGGTCACTCCGCGAGCGCGGCGGCTTTCGCGGTCGGCGTCGGGTTGGAGAGCCCACCGATCGGACTGGGGCTGGCGCTGCTGGCCGGACTGGTGGGGCTGTCCCGGGTGGCAACGGGTGCGCACTATCCCGGTGACGTATTCGCCGGTTTCGCTCTCGGCGCGGCGGTCTCGGTGCTCGGCGGCCGTGTGGTACCACCGGCCACCCCGACGAAGTTGCCGACGGCCGAACCGCTGCGCGTGCCCACCCCGTCCCGGCCGGACGGCGCCGGGGTGGTGCTGGTGATCAATCCGGCCTCCGGCGGCGGCAACGGCGCGCGGGTGGTGGACGAGGTGCGCGACGCCCTGCCCCGCGCCGAGATCGTCGAACTTGACGAAGGCGACGATCTGCGGCAGGTGTTGTGCGAGGCGGCCGGTCGCGCCGAGGTGCTGGCCGTCGGCGGCGGCGACGGCACGGTCGCCACCGCGGCGGGTATCGCCAAAGAGGCCGGACTCCCGCTCGCGGTGTTCCCCGGCGGAACATTCAACCACTTCGCGAAGGACATCGGGTGCGATTCGGTGGCCCGCACCATCGATGCCATCCGCCGGGGCAGCGTCGCGTGCGTCGATCTGGTGTGCCTCAACGAAGAACGCATGGTCATCAACACCGCGAGCATCGGAGCCTATCCGCAGTTCGTCCAGACCAGGGAGAAGCTGGAGCACAAGGTCGGCAAACCGGTCGCTGGTTTGTACGCGATGTTTCACACGTTGCGGCACGCCGAACCCGTGCGGATCCGGTACGACAACCGGACGTTGCAGACATCGCTGTTCTTCCTGGGTAACTCGACCTACCTGCCGTCCGGTTTCGCACCGGCGTACCGCCACCGGATGGACGACGGCCTACTCGACGTGCGGATCCTGGAGACCGGCAAACCGTTCAGCCGCGCGCGGATCCTCACCGCGTTGATGCTGGGCCGGTTGGAACGCAGCCCGCTCTACCACGAGATGTGGGTACCGGAATTCACCCTCACCGCCGTCGACGGCCCGACCATTCTGGCCTGCGACGGGGAGGTGGGCACCGAGTGCCGGACCGCGAGCTTCACCGCGCAGTACCGGGTGCTGCCGGTGTTTCGCCCGCTGGACTGACGCGCGGTGAATACCACAGCCAGCACATGACGAAGTAGGCGTAACCCAGCGCCCAGCCGGCCACCACGTCGGAGGGGTGGTGGACGTTGAGCACCACGCGCGCGACCCCGATCGTCACGATGTACGCCACCCCCAGCGCGATCGCCCAGCGCCGTGCGGCCGGCGCCAGTGTGGGCGACAGGACGGCGAGAAACGCCAGCACACACACCATCACACCCAGAGCGTGGCCCGACGGAAACGACGTCAACTGTGCGGCCACCAGCGCGGTGGCGGGCCGCGGACGGTCGGCGATATCCTTGACTGCCACCACGAGCAGTCCCGACAACTCGACGGTGAGCACCAGGAACAGTGCGGTTCGGAACCGGCGCCGTGCCAATGAGACGACGATGACGACGGCACCCGCGAGCCGTAACACCGTCGGCCCCAACACCGTGCAGTAGATGTCCCAACCGGTCACCCAGCCGGGGTGGGAGGCGCCGAAGCGGTCGAGCGGTTCGAGTACGGCCAGATCGGCCTCGGACAACCACGCCCAGTGGACGTACCCGATCCACATCAGCACGAAGAGCGCAGCAGCCGATACAGCCGAACCGAACAACCACTTCCGGTTGAACATCACGCCTGTTTACCAGTCACTTACCAGTCACCGGCGAAGCGGTTTAGGCTGCCTGCACATGGCTGTCTTCCTGCGCAAGTTGCTTCATATCGGCAGGTTGCCCGACGAGATGCGCGCCCGGGCGGAGGCCGAGGGAATCCTGCACCTTTCCGAATTCGTCCCGGTCATCCGCCGGTTCACCGGATCGATTCCGGGTAAGCGGGCGTCGGGAAGCGTCTCCGGATACACCGGGGCGCTGGTACTGACCCGCGAGCGGGTGCTGGCCACCCTGTCGACCGTGCCCGGCGTGGCCGGCCGGACCATCGACCAGCGCTGGGACTCGCCGGCCGACGGGCCGGTCAGCGTCGAGATCGCGCCCGACGGCCTACATTGCGAGGTCGATGTCCGAAAGGTGGACCCGCGCTCCCATGGGGAACTGTCGCTGCACTACAAGAGCGACATCCCCGACGACGTGCTCACCGTGCTGCCGAGCCGCTCGTTGCAGATCAGCGTCCCGCCGGAGTGGGTGTTCCGCGCGGTGGGTGTGCCCTACCGTCCGTGAGACCGGCTGCAGTCGCCGGAGGCGCGGGGAATGCCCGGGCGTCGCCGGCAGGCTTCTGGCCGTCGGCCACGAATGTGAATCTTTAGCAACATGTTCGAACAGCGCTAGCCACGCACGCAACAGAACGTGACGCCCGGTGACGCATATAGCAGTTGATCGCCAGCGCGATAGACCCCGGCTTGACCGATCATCAATTCCGCAGCGTGCTCACGCTGCTGCTGGTGATCCACCTGCGCACCAACCTGACCACCCGGGCCTTGGCCGCCTTGTTCACCACCAGCCAAGCCACCGCCCACAGCCTCCAAATCGTCGCCGGACTCTTGAACCCCAAGGTCCGCGGACGATTACGGGTCAACTCTCAGGGCAAGTCATTCGTCGCATCGGGCCGCCATGACCGCAGCTGCCGGAGCAGTGCGTTCTTCTTGTAGTGGTGTTCGTTCATCCGACGCAGGATGTCGTCGAGCACCACGACCGCGTCCACGATGTGCGGGCCTTTGTTGAGCATGACGCACTCCGCCCGCTCGCCCATGGCGGCGTCGCTGATCTCGGCGCGCGACGGCAGACCCGACTTGGCCAGACTCTCGAGCACCTGGGTGGCCCAGATGACCGGGAGGTGCGCCGCTTCGCACAACCACAGGACCTCTTCCTGCACCTCGGCGAGCCGTTCGTAACCGACCTCCACCGCGAGGTCACCGCGGGCGATCATCACACCGACGCGCGGCCACCGCATCGCGGTGAGGAGCAGTTGCGGGAGGTGTTCGAACGCCCGCCGCGTCTCGATCTTGAGCACCACGCCGAGGTGGTCGCCACCGAGTCGGTGCAGTTCGTCGTGCAGCTGCGTGATGTCGGAAGGCCGCTGCACGAAGGAGATCTCGACGATGTCGGCGATCGCGACGACGGTCGCGAGATCCTCCACGTCCTTGTCGGTCAGCGCCGCGATCGGCAGGTGGGTATCCGGCACGTTGACGCCTTTGGCCGACCCGAGCTTCGACCCGCCGGGCGCGGTGTGGTCGATCCGTACCCGCAGCGCATCGCGTTCGACGGCGACGATCTCACCCCCGATGCGGCCGTCGTCGAACCGGATCTTCTGGCCGGGCCGCGCGTGGTCGAAGACCTCCGGCAGGGTGCACCCGATCCGCGGCGCCCCACCGTGGTCGGCGGGAACCGGCGCACAGTCCCGCGTCAGCGTCAACTCCTCACCCCGCTGCACCATGAGCGTCTGCTCCCGCTCGGGAAGCAGGCCGACCTCGCAGGGATCGTGCGCCCCGGCGACATGCAGGACGGTGCCGGTGGCGAGGTAACTGGTCTTGTCGCCGGTTGCCACGACGGCGCCGGCCATCTCGTCGGGACGGCTCAGCACGAGTTCCCGCTTCGCCCCGCGGGTGTCGTGGAATCTGACCACATCCCCGTCGCGGCGGCGGGCCAGCCACTCCGCATCGACTGATACGGACGCCATCCCGGATTCGCCTGAGCCAGCGGGTTCTTCGGGCGCGACGAGTCGTATCCGCGACGGTGTCACCACGCGACCGAGCGCATCGCGCGTGGGTCGCATCTTGATCACCCGTGGCCCGGGCCGGATCGGTCCGGTGCGCAGCTTCGGGCCCGCGAGGTCCATTGCGACGAGGCACCGGCGCCCGGTCGACTCCGCGGCGCGCCTGACGTGGCCGGCCATCGCGGTCCAGGCTTCGGCATCGTCGTGTGCGCAGTTGATGCGGGCCACGTTCATCCCGCGTGCGACGAGGTCGCGCACCAGATCCGGATCGGTCGCGGCTGACGACGGCAGGGTCACCATGATCCGGGTTTCGCGCTCCGCCGGTGCCGGGCCGAACAGGTCCACGGCGTGCTCCCGCAGCAGTTCGTCACCGACGGTCGCGTCGACGGCGGTGACACCGGGCGGCTGCCGTATGCCGTGACGTATGGCGGCCACCGCCGCGTGGACGAGCAACAACGTCCCCTCCACGTGCGGTTCGCTGCGGCCCAGCGACGACAGGCCCAGGCTCGCCAACCGGCGCTGCAGGTCACGTAGATCGCTCTGGCGCAGCGCCCAGTAGTGGACCATGTTCGTCGCGCTGGCGCGATACCCTGGGCTCACCGCGTTGAGCCAGTCCGACCACGCGTCTTCGGCCTTCTCGAGCCGTTCGATCAGCTCGTCGAGCTGTTCGAGTGTGCGGTCGGCGGATTCCAGTCGTGACACCACCCGGGTTTGCGCAGACGACACGGCGCACTCCTGATTCTCTCTGGGAGATCACCACGCTAACTGCGGTGGGTTACCTCCCGGTGAACGCCGGAGGCCACGAGACAGCACGATAGGTGAGGCGACCACTCCCCCGGCATCTCCCGAAGGCGCCCGAGCCTGTCAGCAGGTGGCGGCCGACCGGGTTGCGCCGGTCACCCCTTGGTCGCGGTGACCAGTCGGATTGCGCTGATCATGGCGCCGACCTCGGGATCGTCGACGGGGGCCGGACGCCCCACCCGCGTCAGATAGTCGGCAAGTGCGGTCGGCTCGGCAGCCCATCCGCGCTCGCCGAACCACTGTTCGGCCGGGGCGTGCCGCTCGTTGTAGACCAGGGTGAAGAAGGTGTCCTCCCCGCCGACCGCACGTTCCTCCTGCGCGGTGGCGGGAAGGTATATCAGCAACCCTTCGGCGAGCCACGCCGAGGGTCGGGCCGGATCGAATCCGGCCGCGGTCAGCGCGCCGCACCAGTCGTCGCGCAGATCGACCGCCACCTCACGGCGCTGCGCCACCGGCTGCTCGCCACGCTCGGTGAGCACCTCCCGCTTGAAATCCAGCACCTGAAGCTGGTCGAGCTCGTATACGACGGTGCCGTCGGGCCAGGGCAGGCGGTAGGCGCGCGAGTCGAGCCCAGCCGCCAGCAGCACGACCTGCCGCACACCCGCGTCCGACGCCGCGGCGAAGTAGGCGTCGAAGTACCGGGTGCGGGCACCCTGGAAGTTGACGAACTGCTCACCGAAGTCCGAGTGCAGGACGTGGTCGGGCATCGGATCGGCACCTGCACCGTCGAACAGACCGGCCCAGTCGCCACCGGAGGCGCGGCAGAAGACCTCCGCGTACCGGTCGACGGCGAGCGGGTCGGGTTTGCGGGCCTCCAGTGCCCGCGATGCCGCCACGAAGAGGGTGGTCGATCCGACGCTGGTGGTGATGTCCCAGGAATCGTCGTCGTGACGCATGATTCGGTTATACGCGTCAGATCAGTGGGCGCCCTGTGCGGATGCGGCGATCCAGATCCTTGAGCAGCACGTTGAACGGGAACTGCCGAATGAACCGCGGCAGCAGGTGGTTGACGGTGCGCAGCACGCCGATGACGCGGTCGAATCGGCGCTGCCGGTCGGCGTCCCAGGGCAGCTGCATCTCGTCGCGGAAGCGCTGCGGCAGGAAGCCGGTGGTGATCAGCAGCGCAAGTTCTTCGTTCTTGCGCTGCAACGGGCCGGGCATTTTCAGCCCGCGCAGGCGCGACGCCGCGATCGGATGGAGGTACTCGCGCACCGTGTCGTCGATGTGCACCTTGTCCAGCGATTCCTGCCAGTACTTGTCGAATGCCGCCCGGTCGGCGGGCCACATCGCCGGCGGCACCTGCAGCGTGGTTCCCATCGTCATGCTCTCTCGGTAGTGCTCTTCGGCGGCCCGGTCGTCCATCTCCCCGACAAAGAGGCGGTACACGTCCAACGCGCCCTTGTACAGACAGGCCGCCACCCACAACTGCAGGTCCTTGTCGAACGCGTAGTAGGACACCGGGCTCTCGTCGGTGGAGTACACCTGTGCGTGCGCCTTGTTCACCGCCCGGCGGAACGCCGCCTTCTGCGCGTCGCTCCCCCGTGTGGCGACGGCCAGATAGGTGAAGGTGGTGCGGGCGCGTTTGACCGGGTGCAGGTCGACGCGGCCGCTCTCGACGCGGCTCTCCAGCACTCCGTAACCGACGGCCGGACGGGCCAGCTGCATGATCACGTTCGCCGGGCCGGCCAGCAGCGCGACACCCATCAGCCCGTCCTCCATGCTGGCGGCACGCCGGGCCAACGCAGGCGGTGGAGTCAGCTTGTCGGGGTGCGCTGGTGCGCTCACCGGCCGATCGACGTGCGGAATCGGTTCGCTGACCGTCATCGGCCACCCCAAAACGTGAGAACCTAAATGTGAGAACGAATGTTTTCCGATTTTCCCCCGCCGCATCGACGGGTGTCAAGATGGGTGTATGGGACAGGTCCGGCCCTACCGCGGCGTCGAGGCCCCGGAACGCCTCGCGCAGCGCAGGCAGCGCTTCCTCGAAGCCGGCCTCGACCTGCTCGGTTCGGCCGAACAGGATCTGCCCGAGGTCACCGTCAGGGCCATCTGCCGCCGAGCCGGCGTGACCGTCCGGTACTTCTACGAATGCTTCACCGACAAGGACGACTTCGTCGCGGCCGTCTTCGACTGGGTGATCAACGGCTTCGCCGCCACGACGCAGGCCGCCGCGCCGGCACGGGCCCAGAGCCGCGCGGTGATGATCGACATCATCCGGACCGTCTCCGAGGACCCGCGCATAGGCCGGCTGCTGTTCGGCTCACAGCTGTCCAACACCGTCGTGGTGCGTAAACGCGCCGAATGGGGTGCGCTGTTCGCGATGCTGTCCGGCCGACACCGCCCTTATGTCGCCCTTATGTAATGTGACTCCCAACCAAGCGGTTAATAGGGAAGGCAATGAAGCTATGCCCATCGCAATCACCGAAGAGCACAACGATCTCGCCGACTCGGTGCGATCCCTGGTGGCGCGGGTGGCGCCGTCCGACGTGCTCCACGATGCGCTCGAGAACCCGATCCCCAACCCTCCCCCGTTCTGGCGGGCGGCCGCAGAGCAGGGACTGCAGGGTGTGCACCTTCCCGAATCCGTCGGCGGGCAGGGCTTCGGCATCCTGGAACTCGCGATCGTGCTTGCCGAATTCGGTTACGGCGCGGTGCCCGGCCCGTTCGTACCGTCGGCTGTCGCCGCCACGCTGATCGCCGCCCACGATCCCCAAGCCCGGGTCCTCAGCGGACTCGCCTCGGGTGACGTCATCGCCGCCTGCGCCATCGACTCGGGCCTGACCGCCACCCGGCACGGCGACGGGCTGGTCATCCGCGGCGAGGTGCGGGCCGTTCCCGCCGCTGCACAGGCCTCGGTGTTGGTTCTCCCGGTCGCCATCGACTCGAGTGACGAATGGGTGGTCCTCGACGCCGGCCAACTGGAGATCGAACCGGTTCCGGGCGTCGACCCCCTCCGGCCGGTGGCCCACGTCCGCGCCAACGCCGTCGACGTCGCCGACGACCGGGTACTGAGCAACCTCACGCCCGCGCTGGCGCGGGCCCTCATCGTCACGCTGCTGTCCGCCGAGGCGATCGGGGTGGCCCGGTGGGCGACCGACACCGCGTCGGGCTACGCCAAGATCCGCGAACAGTTCGGCAGGCCGATCGGCCAGTTCCAGGCCATCAAGCACAAGTGCGCCGACATGATCGCCCAGACTGAGCGGGCCACCGCCGCGGTATGGGACGCCGCCCGCGCACTCGACGAGTTTCGCGAACCCGTCACCGAAGACCCGCATTTCGAGTTCGCCGCCGCCGTCGCCGCCACGCTGGCGCCGGCCGCCGCCCAACACTGCGTGCAGGAGTGCATCCAGGTGCACGGCGGCATCGGGTTCACTTGGGAACACGACACCAACGTGTACTACCGCCGCGCGCTGGTGCTCGCCGCCGCATTCGGTCGCCGCGCCGACTACCCGCAGCACGTCGTCGACACCGCGACGACCACCGGGATGCGTCCGATCAACATCGACCTCGACCCCGACACCGAGAAACTTCGTCGGGAGATCCGCGCCGAGGTCGCCGCGCTCAAGGCGCTGCCGCGCGAGGAGCGCACCGTCGCGATCGCCGAGGGCGGCTGGGTGGTGCCGCACCTGCCCACGCCGTGGGGTCGCGGCGCCAGCCCGGTCGAGCAGGTCATCATCGCCCAGGAGTTCGCGAGCGGCCGGGTCAAGCGCCCCCAGATGGGGATCGCCGCGTGGCTGATCCCGTCGATCGTGGCGTTCGGCACCGGCGAGCAGAAACAGCGGTTCCTGCCGCCCACCTTCCGCGGCGAGATGATCTGGTGCCAGCTGTTCTCCGAGCCGGGCGCCGGATCCGACCTGGCGAGCCTGACCACGAAGGCCACCAAGGTCGACGGCGGCTGGCGCATCACCGGCCAGAAGATCTGGACCACCGGCGCGCAGTTCTCCCAGTGGGGTGCGCTGCTGGCCAGGACGGATCCGAGTGCCCCGAAACACAACGGCATCACCTACTTCCTGCTCGATATGAACAGCGAAGGCGTCGAGGTCAAGCCGCTGCGGGAGCTGACCGGCAACGCGATGTTCAACACGGTCTTCATCGACGACGTGTTCGTCCCCGACGACCTGGTGCTCGGTGAGGTCAACCGTGGCTGGGAGGTCAGCCGCAACACGCTGACCAACGAGCGGGTTTCGATCGGCAGCAGCGAGCCCCCGTTCCTGGCCACGCTCGACGGTTTCGTCGAGTTCATCCGCGACGGGCACTTCGACCAGGTCGGCCAGAACAAGGCCGGCCAGCTGATCGCCGAAGGACACGCCGCCAAACTGCTCAACCTGCGCTCGACGCTGCTGACACTGGCCGGCGGTGACGCGATGCCCTCGGCCGCGATCTCCAAGTTGCTGTCGATGAAAACCGGTCAGGGATACGCGGAGTTCGCAGTGTCGTCGTTCGGCACCGACGGTGTGCTCGCCGAACCGGAGTCACTGGAGCTCAAGTGGGTGGAGTACCTGTTCGGCAGCCGGGCGACGACGATCTACGGCGGCACGTCGGAGGTGCAGCTCAACATCATCGCCGAGCGCCTGCTCGGGCTGCCGCGCGATCCGTAGGCTCGCCCGGACCGGGCGGGTAGTCGGGTGGCGGGTATGCGCCACGCAGCGCCGACGGTAGCCCCCTTCATGAAGTACTCGATTCGTCGCCGGCATCGTAGTCGGGAATTGAGATCCATTGCGTGACTTCTCCGGAGATCAACCAGTTGCCGTCCACCTTGACGAGCGTCGCCCGACGCCGGCGCTCAAGCTGGTGGGACTCGATGAGGTGGTCGTCGCACTCAGCCGATCAGCCCCGCCGTGAGCAGGAAGACCTGGAATCAGACTCGCTCGACGAGCTGCCGGTGGGGCGTGCCGACGCCCGCACGGCGGTTCTCGACGACGACGTCGAGTAAGTCGAGTAAGTGGACACCGTCGACCTCCCCGGCGCCGACCTGTCCGGTGAAGAGCTCACGGTACGGCGGTGCGCACAGGCCTCAGTTCGACCGCATCCCCCGTCGCGTAGGCCGGCAGGTCTGCCCGGATCCGGGACCGTGTCGATGCGGCGTCCACCTCACGCCTCCGCTCGCCGAGGCCTCACGGCCGTTTCCCCCGAGTCTGCGCCGGGAAACCGGTGCCCATGACCAACGATGTGGAGAAGCGCTGGCACGATCCACAGGCCTTTCGCTCGGCCGTCACGTACGTCGTCGCGGTGATCGCCGTCGCAGGAGTCTGCTTTGCGTTCTACGCGATCCCCGAAGACCATTCCCTCATCGCCGCTATCCTCGTTCCCGGCGTGCTGTTCGCCGGCGGCGTCGGCGCTTTCATCCAGACCTACCGCGTCTGGAAATTCCGTGGTACCTGGCCGATCTGGCACGGCGCAGGCTGGTTCCTGTTCATGTTGTTCCTGCTATGCCTGTCGGTGCCGGGGTCCACGCTGACCGATTAGCGGCCCTTCCGCCTTGGCGTCACCGGCCGAGCCGTCCACGTCCATCTCGCGCAGTTCGCGTTTGAGGATCTTCCCGGTCGGGTTGCGCGGTAGCTCATCGAGGAATACGACCTCGCGGGGCACCTTGTACCGCGCCAGGTGTTCCTTGACGTAGCCCTTGATGGCGTCCTCGTCGACGGTTGCGCCCTCGGCCTTGACGACGAACGCCCGCAGCCGCTGTCCCCACTCCTTGTCCTCGACCCCCAGCGCGGTGGCCTCGACCACCTCGGGATGGCCGCTGATGAGGTCCTCCACCTCGGCCGGGAACACGTTCTCGCCGCCGGACACGATCATCTCGTCGTCGCGGCCGGACACGTAGAGCAGTCCGTGCTCGTCGAAGTATCCGACGTCGCCCGAGGACATCAGCCCGTCGATGATCTGCTTGTGGCCGCCGCCGGTGTAGCCCTCGAAGGGGAAGGTGGTGCCGACGAAGATCCGGCCCGCCTCGCCGCGCGGCACCTCTTTACCGTTCTCGTCGAAGAGTTTGACCCGTACCCCCTTGACGACCGGCCCGACGGTCGCCGGGTTCTTCTGCAGATCCTCCGGACGGGCGATGGTCGCGAACGCGATCTCGGTCGAGCCGTACAGGTTGTAGATGACCGGACCCATATGCTTCATCGCCCTGGTCGCCAGCTCGGACCCCAACTGCGAACCTGAGACGAACACGATCCGCAGCGACGACAGGTCGGGTTTGCTGTCCATCTTCTCGATGTGGTCGAGGATCCGCGACAGCATGACCGGCACGACCACCATGGCGGACGCCTTGTGCTTCTCGATGTCGGTGAGCACGGTGGCCGGTTTGAACCTGCGCCGCAGCACGAGTGTCGACCCAAGTATCAGGCCGATCGTGGCGTGCAGGTAGCCCAGCGCGTGGAACATCGGTGCGGGTAGCAGGGTGACCTCACCAGATTTGAACGGCACATGCGACAGCACGCCACCGATCGGCGCCAGCGACAGCGGCGGTTTCCGTTTGGCGCCCTTGGGCGTGCCGGTGGTGCCGCTGGTGAGGATGATGACCGACGAATATTTGGTCACCCTCGGCGCGGGCGTCTTGTCCCCGCCGGCGATGATGTCGGCGAGTGTCTCGGCGTCACTCACCGACGGCTCGTCGCTGTCGGGATCGGTGCCGAGTGCCCGCAGGTACCCGTATTCGGGATGTGCCTGGGACACCGCCTTGGAGTACTCGTCGTCGTGGATGATCAGTTTGGCGCCCTCACGTTCGGACACCTCCTTGATCTGCGGGCCGGAGAACTCGCTGTTGAGCAGGATGATCCGCGCACCCGTGCGGGCAGCGCCGTACACTGCGGCGAGCAACCAGCGGTGGTTGCGCGCGAGGATCGCCACACCGTCGCCACCCTTGATCCCCTTGGCCAGCAGTGCGTGCGCCACGGCGTGCGCGGCGTCGTCCAGTTCGGCGTAGGTCATCTCACCTTCGTCGTCGATGACGGCGCGACGCTCCGGGGTGCGACGGGCATTGAGCGCGGGGATCATTCCGAATTCACCCCAGCGGCGCATGTCAGCGAGGACCGCAGCCATGTTCTGCGGCGGCTCCAGCTGTAATGCGCCCGCCTCGAACATCTTTCGGGCGTAGTGCAGTTCAGCGGACCCGCGGTCGAGGTACAGCTTGGCCTTTGCGGCAGCCTGCGACGGAAGTTCGGTGAGCTTCGGCATGGCACCACAGTATGTGACCCATGTCGCAGCCGAGACGGGTATCGAACAGCCCCTACCATGGCTGACATGGCCGGATCCCGGGCTCACAGTCTGACGCTGGACATCGCCGGTCGCTCGGTGACCGTCACCCACCCTTACAGAGTCGTCTTCGAGTCGCACGACGGCCGGCCGCCGATCACCAAATTGGACCTGATCGAGTACTACCTCGCCGTGGCCGACGGCGCCCTGCGCGGTGTCGCGGATCGGCCGATGATCCTCAAACGCTTCGTCAAAGGGATCACCGAGGAGGCGGTGTTCCAGAAGCGAGCGCCGGCCAAGCGCCCCGATTACGTCGATGTCGCGGAGTTGAAGTACGCGTCGGGCACCTCGGCGAAGGAGGCGGTGATCCACGACGCCGCGGGGCTTGCGTGGGCGGTCAACATCGGATGCGTCGACCTCAACCCGCATCCGACGCGTTCGGGCGATCTCGCCCATCCCGACGAACTGCGGGTCGACCTGGATCCGATGCCCGGTGTCGGCTGGCAGCAGATCGTCGCCGTCGCGATGGTGGCCCGAGAGGTGCTCGAGGACCACGGCCTCACGGCGTGGCCGAAAACCTCGGGTTCGCGCGGCTTCCACATCTATGCCCGCATCGAACCGCGCTGGCCGTTCACATTCGTCCGGCTGGCCGCGCAGACGGTGGCGCGCGAGGTGGAGCGGCGTGCACCGGACCTCGCGACCAGCCGGTGGTGGAAGGAGGAACGCGAAGGGGTCTTCGTGGACTTCAACCAGAACGCCTTCGACCGCACCGTCGCGTCGGCGTACTCGGTACGCGCCACCTCGGACGCCCGGGTGTCCACCCCGCTGCGCTGGGAAGAGGTGCCGGGCTGCCGGCCGGAGGCGTTCACCGTCGCAACCGTGCCGGCCCGCTACGCCGAGATCGGCGATCCGTGGGAGTCGATGGACGATCATCCCGGGCGGCTGGACGCGCTGCTCGATCTCGCCGACCGGCTGGGCCCCGCCGAGAAGGCGCCACACGGCGCCAAGCGCGCGGACGGTACGGGTCGTCGCCAGTCGGTGATGCCGCTGATCGAGATCGCCCGCACCAAGACCAAGGACGAGGCGCTGGCCGCACTCGACACCTGGTGTCAGCGCCACCCGGCCGCGGCGAAGCGGCTGCTTCCGCCCGACGTCCTCGTCGACGGTATGCGTGGTCCCAGTTCCATCTGGTACCGGATCCGGATCAACCTCCAGCACGTCCCGGAGGAGCAGCGTCCGCAACAGGAACCGCTGCTGGCCGATTACAGCCCGTGGGACAACTACGCCGGACCTCAGTGGGGCTCCCCGTCGCGACACGGCCCGGATACCGACCGGTAACAATCGCATCACGAGTCCCGCGAATTGCAACTCTTACCAAAGCATTAGCGGTAGCACCCAGCGGCCTTAGATTCCCCGCATAACTTCGGTGTCACGTTGAGGTGGCAAAACAACGAAGCCATTCCAGCGAAACGCCGACGGGAGACCGCTCATGACACTGGCGAGCACATCCACTGGTTCGCACAGCGCTTTCCGCTACGGCAACCCGTCGTTCGACTGTGACAGGGTCCGGATGCGGGCACGTTGCCGTCAGCTCGCAACGGTCGTCACGGTCACGGGCGGCATCGACGCCGACAACCTGTCGTGCGTCGCGGATTACGCGAGGCGATTCGTCCTCGCGGAGAAGCCGTTCATCTTCGATCTCAGTAGTGTGAGTTCTTTTGCCGCAGAAGGTCTTTCACTGTTCTACGAAATCGACGGCCGTTGCGCCGATGCCGGCGTCGAATGGTCGGTGATCGGCAGCCAACCCGTTCTGCAGGTGTTGCGCGCCGCCGGCACGCTCGACGACATGCCGGTGACTGCCTCCGTTCCGGAAGCCTTGCATCACTTCAGCGAAGGCATCCTGGCCCGGCGCCACCTGCTGCCCCTCTTGACCAAGACAGCCTGACACGGAAAGGCACATCCATGCTCATCGACGTTCGCTGGCTGACATACCTGCTCAAGCGCCGCCACCCCGTGCATCAACTGAAATCCGCCGCCTGACCTCTCACCGATCCGAAGCCGGCGGTTTCCGCCAGCGCCACTGTCCCGGCGTCCATTCACGGGCGTCGGGCAGTGCTTCCTCTACCGCCGCGACCACACCCGGCCACCATTGCCGGTGGTAGTCGTCGCCCGACAGCCAGCCGCCGGGGCCTACTTTGGGCGCCCAGGCCGCGATGTCGGCGCGTACGCTCTCGTAGTCGTGTCGGGCGTCGATGTGCACCCACGCCAGGGATTCGTCGTCGAACATCCGGGCCGCCGACACCGAGTCGGTGATCAGCAGCGCGACGGTGTCGGCGAATCCGCAGGCGATGACGTTGCGGTGCAGCAGTCCTGCGAAGGTGCCGCCGCCGAACTCGACGGCTGGGCCGTGGGCGTCGATCTCGCCGGCACCCTCCGGGCCGCTCCCCCGGCACGTGTCCACCCCGACGATGCCGATCTCGCGGCCTGACTGCCGCACGACCTCGGCGAGCGAGCAGAGGCTGCGGCCGAGATAGCTGCCCACCTCAACGAAACGGGCGTCAGACCTGGGGAACCGGTCGCCGTCGGTGAAGTAGGCGACGGCGTCCTCCTGGGCCTGCCGCCAGCCGAACCAACCCGGGATGTCCTCCCACCGTCGGACCGGTGCGTCGAAGGAGAGTGGCTCCATGCTCACACCGGCCACACCTCGCGGCGCTGCGCCGCATCGAAGAACATCCACTCATACCGTGACGTCGTCACGTAGTGGGCGCGGGCGGCCGCTTCCTCCGCCGGTGCCAGCGTCGGGCCGATGCGGTCGGTGAGCTCGAGCACCTGCCTGACGGTGGCGGCGAACTCGTCGCCCCCGTAACTGTCGATCCACCGCTGGTAGCGGCTGTCGGGGGACCCGCGCCCGATCAACTCCTCGCCCACCCGCGCGTAGATCCAGTAGCACGGCAGGATCGCCGCGAGGCCGTCGGCGAAGCCGCCGCCGTAGACCGTGGCGAGCAGATAGCTGGTGTAGGCACGGGTGGTGGGAGCCACCGGTACGCGGTCCAACTCGGCCGGGTCCAACCCGATCTCGGGTAACAGCGTCTCGTGCAGCGACAACTCGACCTCGACGATGTCAGCGGAGTGGCGGGCGAACATCGCGGTATCGGCCGGCGTCGGCGCCTTGGCGCCGACCACCGCGAGCGCCCGCGCGTAGTCGCGCAGGTAGTGGATATCCTGGGCGACGTAGTGCGCGAAGACCTCGGGGTCCAGGGTGCCGTCGGTGAGCCCGGAGATGAACGGGTGGGCCATGATTGCCGAGAAGATCGGCTCGGTCTCTTTCCACAGCCGCTGCGACCAGGTGTTCCTCGATTCGTCAGGCGTCTCCATCGCGGTCAAGGTATCAGCAGCACGCTCCGGTCGTCGTGCCGGAACTGGTTGCCGTCGGCGCGTTCGGCCGCCGTCCGCCGCGCGGCGGATCTCGCCGCGCGGCCGCGAATGGGCTGTGGCGACCGCCCAATTCAGGATTCCGGGCGCCCACCGTGGTAACGCCGTCGCCGGCGGTTCACCTTAGGGTTCGTCCCATGAATCGCCTCGATCGCTTCTTCGAGATCTCGGCGCGTGGGTCGACCCTCGGCGCCGAGGTCCGCGGCGGCCTGGTCACATTCATCGCAATGGCCTACATCATCGTGCTGAACCCGATCATCCTGTCGAGTTCCGACGACGTGGAGGGCAACTCGCTGCAGTTCGCCCAGGTCTCGGCGACCACCGCGCTCGCGGCGGGGGTCATGACGATTCTGTTCGGTCTGATCGCGCGGCTGCCCTTCGCCTTCGCCGCAGGGCTGGGGATCAACTCGTTCCTGGCCACGACGGTGGTCGGTGACGCCACCTGGCCCGAGGCGATGGGCCTGGTCGTCATCAACGGCCTGATCATCGTGCTGCTGGCGGTCACCGGTCTGCGGCGACTGGTGTTCGACGCGGTGCCGATGCAGCTGAAGCTGGCCATCACCGCGGGTATCGGGTTGTTCATCCTGTTCATCGGCCTCGTCGACGCCGGTTTCGTCAGCCCCACCGGATCGGCTTCGCCGCCGGTCGGGCTGGGTGCCGGCGGACTGGGCTCGATAAACACCGTGCCGACGCTCATCTTCGTGATCACGCTGCTGCTCACCGGTGTGCTGGTCGCGCGGCGGGTGCGCGGCGGCATCCTGATCGGCCTGGTGGCCGGCACCGTCATCGCCGTCGTCGTGGAGGCGATCTGGGATCTGGGCTCGGCTCAGGACAAGGCCGGGGGCTGGAGCCTGTCGGTGCCGCAGTTGTCCGGTTCACCGTTCGCGCTACCGGACCTCTCGCTGATCGGCGAGTTCAGCCTGACCGGCAGCTTCTCCCGGATCGGGAACCTCGCGGCGGTGATGCTCGTCTTCACGCTCGTGTTCGCCAACTTCTTCGACGCGATGGGCACGTTCACCGGGCTCTCGCGGGAGGCGGGGCTGTCCGACAACCGGGGTACGTTCCCGCGGTTACGCTCCGCGCTGATCGTCGAGGGTGCGGGTGCGGCGGTCGGCGGTGCGGCGTCGGCGTCGTCCAACACGGTGTTCATCGAATCCGGCGCCGGTATCGGGGAGGGCGCCCGCACCGGCCTGGCGAACCTGATCACCGGTGCGCTCTTCCTCGCGGCGATGTTCGTCTCCCCGCTGGCGTCCATCGTGCCGACGGAGGTCGCTGCGGCCGCGCTGGTGGTCGTGGGCGCGATGATGGTGTCACACCTGCGGCACGTCGAACTGTCGGAGTCCTCAGTGGCTTTGCCGGTCGTCCTCACCGTGGCCGCCATGCCGTTCACCTACTCCATCGCCAACGGAATCGGTGTCGGGTTCATCTCGTGGGTGGTCGTGCGATCCGGCGCCGGGAAGGCCCGCCAGATCAGCCCGCTGCTGTGGGTCGTGGCCGCCGGCTTCCTCTTCTACTTCGCCCGCAGCTGGATCGAGACCCTCATGGGGGTGTGACCGGCTCGGTCCGAACGTCACCGCGACATGCTGAAAACCCTTGACCCGCTCGGCCTTCGCCTTGCGCGTGTAGATGCGCCGATCGGCGGAGGTCAGCGTCACCGAGTCGGTGAAGGGGGTGAGCAGGGCGCGCGGATACAGGTGGTCAACCCGCACCACATTGAGCTCGGCGCACAGCACCAGGCTGGCCGAGATGAGGTAGAGGAACGCCAGGAGCCCGAGGACGAGCGCGAACACGGTGTTGGTGGCACTGGCCGAACTGACCGTGCGCGCGACGTAGCCGGCACCGAACCACTGCAGGAACTGCCAGATCAGCGCCCCGGCGAGTGCACCGGGTAGCACCTGGCGGTAGGTGAGCTCACGACTCGTCGTCGTCCGGAACGCCACGAGCAGGATCCCGGTGTTGATCGCGATGGTCCCCACCAGGACGCCGGCCATGCCGAACACCCCGAGATCGTCGACGGCGCGGCCGACGGCGGACAACAGGGTCGCGGCGATCGCCGCCGACCCGAGCACCAGCAGGAGCAGCAGACTGCGGAAGCGCGAGCGGATCGGGTCCGGGCGCGCGTTACGCGGCACCGCCCACACCGAGTTCATCGCGTTCTGCAGCGCCTGGCCGACGCCGGACCCGCCGTAGAGCGCGCCGAGGATGCCGACCACCACGCCGACCGCGCCGCCGCTGAGTCGTTCGGGCTGTGCCAGTTGCTCACCGATGAGCGGGAACTGGTTGACGGTCGACTCCACGATCTGCCGCTGCAGATCCGGGCGCCCGACGAGCACCACTCCGAGCGCGGTGGTCAGCAGGAGCAGCAACGGGAACAGGGAGACGAACGCATAGTAGGTGATCAGCGCGGCGAGGTATCCGCCCTGGTCGTCGACGTACTTGTAGACCACCGCGATGAGGAGACCCACGGCGCGGTTGCGCTGTTGGAGCCTGTCGAACCAACCGATCACCGCGGTCCGCCTAGCCGTCGGTCGGCCGTGCCGGCTCCACGGTCGCCAGCTGGTCGATACCGCTGATCCGCAGCACCGGGATCAGGTACGGGTTGGCGACCAACCGCATCTGCGGCACCTGGTCGGCGTGCACGGACAGCGCGCCGATCGCGGCGCTGTCCAGGTACTCGACGGCGCTGAGATCCACCGTGACCGTTCCCCCGGCGCCGTCGGCCGCAGCGATGACCGTGACCAGCGCCCGCGTGAAGGTCTCGACGTTGCTCAGGTCGATCTCGCCCGCGGCGACCAGCAGCGGGGTGCCGTCCGGGTGCCGGTCGGCGTTGACGGTCAGCGGTGTGGCCATCAGAGGATCCCGGCCTCGAGGTGGACCGTGGTGCCGTCGTCGCCGGGCCTGATCGTCACATCGTCCATGAGGCCCTCCATCAGCGCGACGCCGCGGCCGCGCCTGGTGTCGACCTCCGTGCGCGGAGCTCTCCACGAGCCGGTGTCGAGTATCGACACCTTCAGCCGGTCGACCAGTGCGGTCGCCCTCAGGGTGACGCGACCGTCGGGCCGGTCACGGTGCCCGTGCTCGATCGCGTTGGCGACCGCCTCGCCGGCGGCGATCAGCACGCTCATCGCCTGATCCGGTCCGACGCCCGCCTTGGTCAGCCAACGGCGAAGGGCCGTGCGGGAACTCGCGAGGTATTCGTTGCGCGCCGGGAACACCAGGTCCAGCGGGGCAGGTTGGCGGTAGAGCAGCAGCGCGACATCGTCCTGGTAGCCACCGTCGGGCGCGAGGCGGGACATCAGCTGGTCGGCAACCGCGTCGAGGGCATCGGATCGGCCGTCGGCGACCAGGTAGGCGGCTCGGCCGATACCCGTCTCCAACGACGCGCGGCGACGCTCCACCAGCCCGTCGGTGTAGAGGAGCAGCGTGGTCCGCGCGGACAGGGTCACCCGCTCCTCCGGCCGCTCCTGATCGGGCCGCAGCGCCAGTGCGAAGCCCCGGGCGTCATCGAGCGCGCGGTGGCCACCGTCCGGGCCGACGAGGATGGGTGGGGGGTGGCCGGCGCTGGAGTACACCAGTTCACCGGTTTCGGGTGAGAGCACCGCACACCACACGGTCGTGCAACGCGCCCCCGGCAGCCGCGCCGCGAACCGGTCGAGGCCGGCGAGCGCCGCTCGGGGACTGGGCTGGTCGAGCAGCAGCGCACGGCACGCGCTGCGCAGCTGGCCCATGACGGTGGCCGCCTCCAGGTCGTGCCCGACGCAGTCGCCGACGACCAACGCGATGCAGCCGCCGTCGAGATCCACGACGTCGTACCAGTCGCCGCCGACCTGCAGCGGCCGGGTCGCCGGGTGGTAGCGGACGGCGAACCCGCCCGGCAGCCGGGCGGGGCCGAGGATGGCGTGCTGCAACGTCAGCGCGGTCTCCCGCTGCTGATCGAGCCGGTGCACCCGCTGCAGACCCTGGCCGAGACGGCCCGCGAGAACCGTGAGCAGCGTGTGGTCCTCCTGGGTGAACGGGCGCTGTTCGACCAACTCGATCCACAGGACGAGCACACCGCGGGGATGTTGCAGCGTGATACCCGCTGTGCCGTACTCCTCGGTGTCGGCGGACAGCAGATCGGCGGTGCGCAGCGCAATGATGGTATCGCGTTGTCCGGCAAGCAGATCCGACCACTGCACGGCCTCGCCGGCGCAGATGACGTCCGGGGTGACGTCGCCGTCCGCGCCGGGGAAGGTCACCGCGAGTACGCGGCGCGCCTGCCACAGCCGATGCAGTTCCGCGACGGCAGCGCGCAGCGCCCCGTCGAGTGTGTCGGCTTCTGCCAGTTGCGTATTCAGCGCGGACAGCGCTGTCTCGCGCTGCACGATGTAATGCTCGGCGGTGACGTCGCGGAACGTACCGACCGCCACGCGGCGGCCGGTGTCGGGATCCCGGGCGGGGTTGAAATTCGCGTTCACCCAGAGCCGGTGCCCGTCGCGGTGCACGACCGGGAGGGTGAACTCCCCGCGGCTCTGACCCATCACTGGGCCGAAGGCCCGGCTGGTCTGCCGGTAGCCCTCGGGATCGACGTCGGGGTCGGGCCACCACGGCTGCACGGGTCGGTACGGCAGACCTTCGGGACCGTAGCCGAGGATCTCGGTGAACGCGGCGTTGATCTCGACAACCGCACCGTCTTCGTCGCAGACGAAGAACGCCTCCTGCAGCGAGTCGATCAGTGCGGTCCGCCACCGGCTGTGGTGGTTGCGCAGCCGTGCCAGCGCCACGTTGGCACGCACCCGAGCCAGGAGTTCCGCTGCGGCAAAGGGTTTCACGAGGTAATCGTCGGCGCCGGCGTGCAGCCCCTCGATGGACGATTCCTGCCCTGCCCGCGCCGACAGCAGCAGCACCGGCAGTGCGGCGGTGCGGGATTCCGCGCGCAGGGCCGCGACCAGTTCCAGACCGTCGAGACCGGGCATCATGACGTCGCTGACGACGAGGTCGGGCAGCTCCACCCGGACGGATTCCAGGGCCTGCCTGCCGTCGGACGTCGCCGTCACCTCGTAACCCGCGCCGCGCAGCAGACCGGTGAGGTATGCGCGCATGTCGACGTTGTCATCGGCGATCAGGATCCGAACCGGTACGACAGTGCCGGTGCCGCTCCCGCCTGTCGCCGGCACCGTCGCGGCGATCGGGTCCCGAGTGTCGAATTCGGAGTCCGATGCGGGCAGCCAGCGCAGCGCCTCCTGCAGGTAGGGGTCGGCGTTGGCGGAGACACCCGACACCCGCCCGGGCGGCACGACCTCGCCGGGCGGCAGATGCGCAGTGCCGAACGGTATCCGGATGGTGAATGTGGTGCCTCGGCCTTCCTCGCTCTCGGCGCCGATGGCGCCTCCATGCAGCCCGACGAGTTCCTTGACGAGCGCCAGACCGATCCCGCTGCCCTCGGTGGACCGGGCATCGACCGTCTCGACCCGGTGGAACCGCTCGAACAGCCTGGGCATCTCCGCCATGGAGATCCCGGCCCCCGTATCGGCCACGGTGACCACCGCGACGCTGTCGTCGGCGGTGACGCCCACCGTGACGGCGCCCTCGCGGGTGAACTTCAGCGCGTTGGAGAGGAGGTTGAGGACGACCTTCTCCCACATGTCGCGGTCCACGTAGACCGGCTCGTCCAGCGGCGGGCAGTCGACGGTGAACTCCAGACCGGCCCGCTCGATCGCCGAACGGAACACGCTCGCCAGTTCGGCGGTGACGGCGGCGAGGTCGACGGGTTCGAACCGGGCCCGCATGCGACCGGCCTGGATGCGTGAGAAGTCGAGCAGCGTGTTGACGAGCTTCGCCAGCCGTAATCCGCTGCGGTGCACGAGTTCCAGTTCTTCGCGCACCCGCACGTCGAGGTCGGTGGTGCGGAGCATCCCGGCCAGCGGCCCGAGGATCAACGTGAGGGGTGTGCGGAACTCATGGCTGATGTTGGAGAAGAACGTGGTCTTGGCCAGATCGAGCTCGGCCAACTCCTCGGCCCGCCTCTGCTGGTCCCCGTAGCTGCGGGCGCTGCCGATCCCCGCGGCGATGTGCCCCGCGATCAGCTCGATGAACCCGCGGTAGGGGGCGTCCAGCCGGCGGTGGGAGTTCAACGCCACCACCAGGAATCCGACCGGGCCCGCACCCTGCTGCAGCAGCGGGACCACCAGCGCCTGTGTGGGAGGGTCCGGCCACACCCCGCGGGGCAGGGCCAGCGACTCGCCGTCGATCTCGAGCAGCGCGGTCTCGCCCTCGGCGGGCTGCCGGACCGGCCACACCGACATCCCTTCGGCCGACAGGGTTTCCGGCGCCGCCGCGTGTCCTGGCGCGATCCCGCTGGTCGCGGCGAGCCGCGCGTCGCCGTCGTCACCGAACAGATAGGTCAGCGTGAACGGCAGGTCGTGGCGGTTGCGGCCAAGTTGCTCGGCGGCGAAATCCAGCATCTGCCGTTCGGTGCGCACGACGCTCGGATCCGATCCGAGGTCCCGCAGCGTCGCCATCCGACGTTCGGCGATCACCCGCTCGGTGTCCTCGCTGACCACGCAGAGCATGCCGATGACCTGACCGCTGTCGTCGCGCAGCGGACTGTAGGAGAAGGTGTGGTAGGTCTCCTCGGAGTACCCGGACCGTTCGAGGAACAGCAGCAGCGCCGAATCCCACGTGGCCCTGCCGGTGGACAGCACGGATTCGATCCGGGGCCCGATGTCGGGCCAGATCTCCGCCCACACCTCGCCGGCCGGCCGGCCCAGCGCCCATGGGTATTTGCGGCCCAACGTGTCTCGCCGGTACGCGGCGTTACAGAAGAAGGTCAGCTCCGGACCCCACGCCATCCACATCGGGAACCGTGACGACAGCAGGATCTCGACCGCGGTGCGCAGGCTCTGCGGCCAGGCGGTGGGCTCACCGAGCGCGGTCGACCCCCAGTCGACCGTGGCGAGATGACGGCCCACATCCGGGTCGGCGCCGAACAGTGCACTCGCAGAGGCGGTCAACGAAGCCGCCCCAGCCTCCTCAACGCCCAACCGACATCCCTCTCAGCGCCGCGGATCGATTCACGAAGGCCCGAGCGCCGCGGCCGCGGCGCCCATCGTCCACGGAGTCATCCGTGGATGCAGGACTGCCCGAAGCCGGTGAAAGTGAAACCAGGTTCATCAGCCACCCCGGGTGAGCACCGGGCGGCATCAACGTGCCGATCCCGGTCCCGATGGCCTACGACAGCTTCGCGGCTGGAAGATATCACTGTTCGACGACCGCCGCGTGCACGGCACCGAAGGCGTGCACTTCTTCACAACCGTACTCTCGGCGCAGGAGGAGAAACCCCATGACTCTCACGAACGAATCAACCCTGCCCAACGGCCTGTCGGTCGACGATGCCCGGGCGGAGGCGGCCCGCGCCTACGAACTCGACCGCGCGCACGTCTTCCACTCCTGGGAGGCGCAGGCCGAGATCTCGCCCATGGTGATCACTGCCGCGCAGGGCAGCTACATCTGGGACGGTGGGGGGCGCCGCCTGCTGGACTTCTCCTGCCAGCTGGTCAACACCAACATCGGCCATCAGCACCCGAAGGTCGTCGCCGCCATCCAGGCGCAGGCCGCCAAGCTGTGCACGGTCGGCCCGCAGCACGCCAACGACGCCCGCTCCGAGGCCGCCCGGCTGATCGCCGAGCGCACCCCCGGCGAACTGAACCGGATCTTCTTCACCAACGGCGGCGCCGACGCCGTCGAGCATGCGGTGCGGATGGCGCGGCTGCACACCGGCAAGTACAAGGTGCTCAGCCGCTACCGCTCGTATCACGGGGGCACGGAGACCGCGATCAATCTGACCGGTGACCCGCGCCGGTTTCCCAACGACCACGGCAACGCCGGCGTCGTGCACTTCTTCGGCCCGTTCCTGTACCGCTCGCAGTTCCACGCCACCACCGAGGCCGAGGAGTCGGCCCGCGCGCTGGCCCAACTCGAGGACGTCGTCCGGCTCGAGGGCCCGTCGACGATCGCCGCGATCGTGCTGGAGTCCATCCCCGGCACCGCGGGCATCATGGTCCCCCCGTCCGGTTATCTGGCCGGTGTCCGTGACATCTGTGACCGTTACGGCATCGTGATGATCGCCGACGAGGTGATGGCCGGCTTCGGCCGTAGCGGCAAGTGGTTCTCCATCGACCACTTCGACGTCACCCCCGACCTGCTGACCTTTGCCAAGGGTGTCAACTCCGGTTACGTGCCGCTCGGTGGCGTCGCGATCGGCCCGGCCATCGCCGAGACCTTCGCGCACCGCCCCTACCCCGGCGGGCTGACCTACTCCGGGCATCCGCTCGCGACGGCGGCGGCGGTCGCCACCATCAACGCGATGGAGGAGGAGGACATCGTCGGCAACGCCGCCCGCATCGGTGCCGAGGTGCTCGGGCCCGGTCTGGCCGATCTGGCCGCCCGCCACCCCAGCGTCGGCGAGGTCCGCGGGACCGGGGTGTTCTGGGCGATCGAACTGGTCGCGAATCCGCAGACCCGCGAACCGCTGGCCCCGTACGGCGCGAGCAGCGCAGCGATGAACGCCGTGGTCGCCGCGTGTAAGGCGAACGGCCTGCTGCCGTTCGCGAACTTCAACCGGATCCACGCCGTACCGCCGTGCACAGTCACCGCCGATGAAGTCCGCGAAGGTCTCGCGATCCTTGACCTGGCACTCGACGTCGCCGACGCGCACCTGTAACCGTCGCTGACGCCCCTGGTCGGAAGACGCCGGCGCCTCGGCATCCGTAGGGTTGGTGGCCGGGGTTGGTGGACCGGTGGTCAGGCACGTGCGCAACGGCGCGCCGTTTCGACATCACGGCAGTGTGGAACTACCTCCCGAAGGTCGGATCACCGGGAACCAGGCCGCGAAGGGGATGCATGTCTGAAGCGCCAGAGACGGACTACGACGACCAAGCCGGGTCGGGCACCGAGGATCAGACGAACGAGCCCAGCGAGATCACCTACGACGAGCACCTGCATCCGGCGCGTCCGCGGGCGCTGCGGTTCCGTCCCCGGGTCAGATCGCCGTTCACCCGCCGCTCGGTTGCCCAGGACGGTCCGGGACGCGCGGACAACCCGGCGTACGTGTCGTGGCTGCTGTCACAGTCGATGCTCGCCGACGCCAACGAGATCAGCCAGCAGTTCTCCGGTCAGGGCTCGATGTGGCAGAACCCGTACGCCACACCGAGTCCCCGCGGTGCGGTGGAGACGGCGTCGGTGTGGTTCACCGCCTACCCGTTGTCGTTGATCACCCGGCCCAACGAGTCGTTCCTCAAGGCGCTGGCCGACGACGAGATGTGGAAGGCCTTCGCCGACATCGGTATCGAGGCCATCCACACCGGACCGGTCAAACGCGCGGGCGGGATCTCGGGGTGGCAGACCACCCCGAGCGTCGACGGCCACTTCGACCGCATCAGCACCGAGATCGACCCGGCGTTCGGCACCGAGGAGGAGTTCCGCAAGATGTGCGGGACGGCCAACTGGTACGGCGGCACGATCATCGACGACATCGTGCCCGGGCACACCGGTAAGGGCGCAGACTTCCGCCTCGCGGAGATGAAGTACGCCGACTATCCCGGGATCTACCACATGGTGGAGGTGGACCCCCGCGACTGGGAGCACCTGCCCGACGTGCCACCCGGGGTCGACTCGGTCAACATCGACCAAGCCACCGAGGAGTGGCTGGACAGGGCCGGCTACATCATCGGCCGCCTGCAACGGGTGATCTTCTACGCCGAGGGCGTCAAGGAGACCAACTGGAGCGTCACCCGGCCGGTACTCGGGGTCGACGGCGTGGAGCGCCGCTGGGTGTACCTGCACTACTTCAAGGGCGGTCAGCCGTCGATCAACTGGCTCGACCCGTCGTTCGCCGGGATGCGCCTCGTGATCGGCGATGCGCTGCATTCGCTCGCCGACCTGGGCACCGGCGGACTCCGCTTGGACGCCAATGGTTTTCTCGGCGCGGAGAAGACCGCCGCCGAGGACAGCACCGCCTGGTCGGAGGGTCATCCGCTGTCCGAGGCGGCCAACCATCTGATCGCCAGCATGGTGCGCAAGGTGGGCGGATTCACCTTCCAGGAGCTCAACCTCACCATCGACGACATCCGCCAGATCGGCGAGGCGGGCGCGGACCTGTCCTACGACTTCATCAACCGGCCCGCGTATCAGCACGCCCTGGCCACCGCGGACACCGAGTTCCTGCGGCTGACCCTGCGCACCACGCTGGAACTCGGCGTCGACCCGGCGTCGTTGATCCACGCCCTGCAGAACCACGACGAGTTGACCTACGAACTCGTGCACTGGTCGAACGGACACCGCGACGACATCTACACCTACAAGGGTGAGGAGATCACCGGCGAGGCGCTCGGCGAGACGATCCGCCGAGACCTCAGCGATCGGCTCACCGGCGAGAACGCCCCGTACAACCTGGTTTTCACGACCAACGGGATCGCCTGCACCACCGCGACTGTCATCGCGGCCACCCTCGGCATCACCGATCTGGAGGAGATCGACGACGATCCGGTGCGCATCGACCGCATCCGGCGGGCCCATTTGCTGCTGGCGATGTTCAACGCGCTGCAGCCCGGGGTCTTCGCGCTGTCCGGGTGGGACCTGTGCGGCATGCTCACCTTGCCGGCCGGGCAGGTCGGCGAACTCCTGCGCGGCGGCGACACCCGGTGGATCCACCGGGCCGCCCACGATCTGATGGGCGTGAATACCGGCGCCACACAGTCGTTGGCAGGCATGCCGCGGGGGCGGAGCCTATACGGGTCGATCCCCGATCAGCTCGATGACGAGACCAGCTTCCTACGCCAGTTACAGGCGATCCTGCGGGTCCGTTCGCACTACGGCATCGCGACGAGTCGCCAAGTCGACATCCCCGAGGTCTCCCACCGCGGCATGCTCGTGCTGGTCCACCAGATGGCGGACGAGGGCCGCTACCAATTGACCGTACTGAACTTCGCCAACGAGGAGGTCGCCGGAACGGTACGCTCCGAGGCGCTGCCTCCGGGCGCCGAGGTGTCGGACATGTTCACCGGCCACGCCTTCGCCACGGTCGACGACCTGCACAGCTTCACCGTCGATATGCCCGCACATCACGGGATGTCGCTGCTGGTCGAGGTCACCGCCGACGACTCCCAGCCGTGATCAGCTGCTAGCGCCCGGCTAGCGGCGTTCTCGATGCCGTTGCGGCGGAACAGGTAACGAGTGCGGTGGAACCTGGCCCAGCAGAGTGTCGACGTCCCGTACGACCGTGACGCCGGCGGTCAGCCGGTCGCATTCGGTTTCATCGGCGGGCAGGCGCCGTTGGCGTCTGCGGTCAACTCGTAGTGCCACAGCTCGTTGGCGTACACCTGACACAGCCCGAACCGTGGGCCGTTGCGCGACATCCACGCCGCGGCGTCCGGTCCGCCGACGTCGACCGCCCGCCCGACCACATGCATCGAGGTCTGCGGTGATGCGACGAACTTCCGGGCGACCTCCACGCTGCCGTAGGTGCGCACCCCGTCCTCGAACAACCGTTCCTGGAACCCGATCGACCGCCAACCGGAGTTGATCTCGACCTGGACGCCGACGGCCGCCGCCGCGCGGGTGGCTTCCTGTACGGCCGTCAGCAGTGCCGGGTCCAGCCTGCCGACGATCGGATTCTCGACGTCGAAGGCGGTCAGCGTCCCGTCCTCGGGGAGGTAGCCGCCGAACGTGTCGGTCGCAGCCGGCCCGACCAGGGTGTCACCACCGGGTTCGGCGGGGTCCGCAGGGGACGGCGGCGCGGCGCCGAACAGCCCGCCGCAGGCGCAGCCCACCGCCACGCTGACCCGGCACACCGTCCGCCACACACCCACCCCCGCCACCATGCCAGCTTCCGCCTGGGCTGCGCGACCCGATTACGATTCCTCCCATGCCGCCGGGACGACAGCCGATCGGTGCCGCGCGCTCCCGGTCCACGGCCCTGTCCGTCGTCGCCTGCCTCATCGCCACCGCCGCGCTGATCCTGTCGGTGTGGACGTGGTGGCAGGCCCGACCGCCGAGCTACGACGCGGCGGCACAGGCGGGTGCGAGGGACACCGCCTGCACGGCGTACACCCAGGTGCGCACGGGAGTCGCGACCAATACGCATCTGGCGTCGCCCGGTGGCGACGCCGACGTCACCGGAGTGCTCGCGGTGGCCGCAAACGCCCGGGTGGCGTTGATGGGCGGCGGCCAGTACCTGCTCGACATCCTGGATCCGGCCACGCCGCCCGAACTCGCCGACGCGGTGCGGCAGTTCGCCATGAAGCTGATGCAGTTCGGGGCCGCCGCCACCGCGGGCGCACCGGAGCGCGATCCCGGCCAGAAGGCCGTCAAGCGCGACCTGGACGCGCTCACCGCCACTCTCGACGGGCTCTGCGGCTGAGTCGCACGTACCGGTTACGTCCGGCCAACGCGCCCATCGTCATCTGCAGGAGGCAGACGATCAGCACCATGGCCGCCGGCGACGAAGGACCCGTCGCCCCGCGAGCTGATCTCCGCCGTCACCGTCAATCATCCCCTTCTTCGGTGTGCGCCCGCGTCACCATCACCGGGACCCGGCTGTGGTGCAGCAGGTTCATGCTGGTGGATCCTAATACCAGCCCGGCCAACGCGTTTCGGCCCCGGCTGCCCACCACGACGAGTTGCGCTTCCGCGGCGCGGCTCAGCAGTGCCCGGGCCGGGGACATCGTCTCCACCACGCACTCCGCGTCGACATCGGGATAGCGCTGACGCCAGCCGTCGACCAGTTCGTTCAGCGCGGCCCACTCGGCGGCCTCCAGTGCTTCCCAGTCGATCAGGAACGGAATGGTGACGTCACCGACCGGCGCCCGGGTCGTCCAGGACCGCACGACGATGAGCGTGACCTTCATGGCATCTGCGAATTCGAATGCCGTCGCCAGCACCCCGGCACCGGCGGCGGTGCTGTCGACGCCGACGACGATCGGCTTGTCGGACACGGTGACCTCATCACCCCGGAAGGCCACGGCGGGGCAGTCCGCGTGGGTGGCCACCCGCAGGGTCGTCGAACCCAGGATCAGTGCGGCCGCCCCGGTGACGTCCTGACCGCCGAGCACGATCAGCCGGGCCGTAGCGCTGGCCTCGACGAGCGCCTCGTCCACCGGTGTCTCGCTGGCCTCGGTGGTCACCGAAAGGTCGGGCCGGTCCGCGTGGACAGCGTCCGCCGCCGCACGCAGGAAGATCAGCGCGGAGTCGCGCTGGTAGGACATGATCGCCGCCTGGATGGCCGCGGCCGCCTCGGTCAGGTTGCGCCCGAGGCTGGGCATGGCGTGCAGGATGTGCAGCGGCGCGCTGCAGGCGGCGGCCACCGCACCGGCCCACCGGGCGGCCTGCAGGGCGCTGTCGCTGCCGTCGATGCCGACGACCACGGCAGAGGTGTTCTCAGGCATGTGCGGTCCTTTCACCGTTTTCCCCGGATACGGGTGATCTCCACCGATGCTCCCTCACCGGTGCGTCGCGCGGTAGCGGCCCTGTTGCGCAGGCACGTCGGTCTGCTCCCACCACGGCGCCCTACGCCAGGACATCAGGATGCGGGTCAACTCCTCAACTCCGCCCTGCGGTCAGCGGGGATCGACGGGTCGGTGGCACGCCACCTCGTGGCCTGCGATTCCGCCATCCGGTGGGTCCGGATTCAGGCCGGGACGGCCCAGGGCGACGTTCGGACGTCATCGCCACACCACGCCCTGCGTGTCGAATAACCGGCTGTGGTCGAGCCTGGGGAGTGGTAGGGCGGTTTGGCTGGGGTAGAGGAAGCCTTCGTGCGCGGTGAGGGTGGTGTCGTGGTGGCGGTCGACGCGTGTGCAGTGGTTGGTCAAGCCGTCGGTGGGTTCGACCACCCGGCGTCGGCGGATCGTCAGGTCTTCTGCGCCGTCGAGATCATTCGTGTTCTTCGGCGCCAGCGCGATCACCAGTAGGGTGTGCAGGCGCGGCGACCGAACGTCTGGATCGACCGCGTCCCTCGCGGATCGGCATCCCTCGGCGTGCGCGGATGACCCGAACAAAGTGGTGCAACGCGTCGGCTACTGAATCGACGTACAGGAGGTCCCGATCATCAGCCGGTAACGCGCAGCGGTGGCTGGGCGGTTCCGCCACTAGGGCCCAGTCGATTCCGCGGTGTCGGCACTGGGCAGCGAAAGCCGATACCAGGTGCTCGAGCGCATTGCTGTTGTCGTCGATATCGACGTGCTTGACATCGATGATCACAGGGCTGTCGAGCGTGGTGAATCGGCAGAGGTGACCGATCATGAGTTCGACATTGGTCTGATCGAGACGTCCCGTGACTGTGACAACTGAAGCGACGCCGCGGATCTGCGCCCTGAGCCACGCGCCACGACACTCGATGACGTAGCCGACAGGAGCGGGATGATTGCGGGCTGCGCTCATATGAACACCGATCGGGAGGGTTGGATATGCGGGCGGCGACGCCACACGGGGCGCCTACCGGGCTGCGAGCTCAACCGATCCACCAGAAGAACGTCGCGGTACGGGGAAGGCCGCTCGGTGGGGGAAGCGGTGCGACTTTGCAGCAGCAGAATCGATGAGATGAATCGCCGAGGTGTGTGGCGCCCAACGTTCAGCCATAACCCCTCCTGTCACCGCGCGGTACTGGACCCGCGTAACCATTCAGCAGAAGTGTCGCAGCCAAGGCGGCCGTCCGCCTTGCCTCCAAGGGGCGAAAATTTGCACCCCCGTTCGTTACGCACGTACGACAGAGGCATCTCGGATGCGCCGGCTGGTCGGGCTCGCCGCAAACCTGACGGCGTCTTCACGCGACGACACCCGGCAGGAACGCAACCGCCCGACCGGCGCAATCCAGCGGCGAACCGCGCCCCAGAGGTGGATTCCGCTCGCGACGTGCAGAAGCATCACTTCGGGGAGTTGTCCGTCCGGGCAAAGTCCGCGTCGTTGCGCACCACCGCTCCCCGCATGGCAGCACCATTACCGCAGGTGTTTTTCGGCCCCGCGGGCGGACGCGCGGGCACCGGCTGGTCGCCACACTGATCCCAGTCGCCCCAGGGCATTCCCTGCAATGGGTAGTCGAAGTGAGGAGAATTGATGGGCATCGGTCGCGCAGCTCACGACGATCCACGACGGTCCGGCGCCCGGATCCTGGACACGGCCGAGGGGGTGATCATCGCCCTGGTCCGGTGCAACATCACCCAGGCGTTCACGGCCATCGTGGGGACGGCCAAACACCACAACGTGGCACCGCTGAGTCTGGCTGACGCGCTGGTCGCCATCGCGCAGAACCACGCCACCGACGACCTGGACCCTGAGGCGGTGCGCGTCGCCCACCAGACCTGGGGTCGTCTGCTCCACCATCGGCCGCGACCGTCACCGGAGCCCGACAGCAGCGACGAGCGGGTGACACCACCAGTGCAGCGCACTGACTCGGCTGTGGCGAAACCCTGTGACCCGCTCCCCGAAGTACGCCGATGACGATATGGTGTCGTGCCACGGTGAGCTGGTTCACCGACGGGAGGGGCTGCGGCTTCATCGCCCCGGACGACGGCCCGGACGGCGCCTTTGTCGAAGCCGCGGCCACATGCCGCCGGCCCTCACCATCACGTCGCCGCAGCACCAGCGGGACCGACACACAAGGCCGCGACGTCTCGATATGGCCGACATCACGTCGAACTCGGGAATGGTCCGCGGGCGCCGACCGTCAAATAGGGCGGAGTTAGCACTCAACCGGCACAAGTGCTGACACGGCGCACGGACAGCGACCCACTCGAGCTTTTGCTGAGGAGTGATCATCATGGACAGCAACGGCTTTCCGAGGGCATTACACGACCTCGAGCAGGACTTCGCCCGGCTGGCATCCGACATCCCCGAGGGCCCCCAGAAGAAGGCGTTATCGGTGCTGCACGGCATCGTCATGGAGGTGTGGCGCAGCATTGAGCGCGACCACGCGCCCGTCGCCGGTGTCTCTACCCAAGACGTCGCCGACCTGTGGCGGGGCGCGCCGGCGATGGAAGGGGAGGCGGTCAACGAACCGCTGCCTGTCGGCAGCGAGGCACCCGACTTCGCCTTACCCGACGCGTCGGGGAACACGGTTCGGCTGAGAGACTTTCGGGGCCGCCCAGTCGTGCTGGTGTTCTATCCGCTGGACTGGAGTCCTGGGTGCAGTCAGCAGCTCGACCTGTACCAGCAGGAACTCGATGGGTTCTCGGCCCGCGGCGCACAGGTGCTGGGAATCTCGGTGGACAGCATCTACAGCCACGGTGCATGGGCCGCGGTGCGCGGCGTGTCGATCCCGCTGTTGTCGGACTTCCATCCCAAAGGCGAGGTGGCTCGCCGCTACCAAGTATGGCGCGAGGACGACGGATTCACCGAGCGAGCGCTGTACGTGATCGACCCGGAGGGGAGAATCACCTACAGCCACATCTCTCCGTACCTGCACCACATCCCCGATGTCTACGAACTGCTCGACGCGGTCGACGCCGCACGCGGTGGCGAAACCGTCGAACTGACAGCCTGAGTATGGAGGAATGACACGATGTCGATGTTCTCCACGCTTTCCCCCTACGGTCGGCTTTCAGCGCCCCCGGTCGTGCCCGTTGTGATCTACGGCCGACGCTGGTGCGGCTTGACCCAGATGGTGCGCCGCTACCTGGATCGCAACGGAATCGCTTACGAATACGTTGATCTCGACGTGCATCCGGAAGCCCGATCGCGGCTGGAATGGATGACCGGCGGGCGGGTCTACAACCCGGTCGTCTATGTCGGCGGAGAGGTCCTGGTCCAGCCGACCATCAGCGAGTTACAGTGGGCGCTGAACAGAAGCGGGCAGCGATGACCAACAGCAACGCCACAACCACAGACCCGGCAGCGTCGATCATCGGCTGCCCGCAGTGCGGCAGGGCCAACCGCGTGCGACCCACCCCACGCGGCATACCCCGCTGCGGATCCTGCCACCAGGTGCTGCCCTGGCTCGTCGAGACCACTGCGGCCACCTTCGACCAAGAGCTGCACGCCTCGGTGCCGGTGCTGGTGGATTTCTGGGCCCCGTGGTGCGGCCCGTGCCGCACCATGGCCCCGGTCGTCGAGCAGGTGGCGCGCCAGCGTGCCGGCCAGCTCAAGGTCATCAAACTCAACGTCGATGACGCCGCGGCAACCGCTGCCCGCTTCAACGTCCAAGGCATCCCGCTGCTGGTCCTGACCCGCAATGGCCGCGAAGTCGCCCGGCAGGCGGGCGCCGTACCGCTGCGTCGGCTGCAGGACTGGCTGGATCGGCAGCTCACCGGCCAGCCCAGTTCCTAGTCAAGACAGGGATCGCGAAACGCCGACCACCGCAAGCGGTGCTCGCGTCAGCCGGTGCGCGAACCTATCGTCACGCTGGTGTCGATGCGCTCGCCGCCGCGGGTCACGACCAACGATTGGCGCGATCCGGGTCGGGTGTGGCGCAAAGCGCCCAGCAGGTCCTCGATGCTGTCGACCCTTTCACCGGCGAACTCGACCACCACATCGCCAGGCCGTATCCCGGCGTTGTCACCCGGTGATCCGGCATCGACTCCGAGAACCAGCGCGCCGCGGTCAGCGGTCACGCCCAATTGGCGCTGGATGGCGGGGGTGAGCTGCCCCAGTGACAGACCCAGATACGGATGAACGGCTCGTCCGCTGGTGAGCAGCTGGTCGGTGACGGCCAGTACCGTGGCCGACGGGATCGCGAAACCGATCGCCACCGCACCGACCTCTGGCGGAATGTAGGCCTCGTTGATGCCGACGACGCGCCCGTTCACGTCGAGCAGGGCTCCGCCTGAGTTGCCCGGGGAGATCGACGCGTCGGTCTGGATGAGATCCACCAGTGGTGAGGTCAGCCGAGCTGAACCGGGAATGTCGCGGTGCAGACCGGAGATTATGCCCGCGGTGACGGTGTTCTGGAAGCCCAGCGGGCTGCCGATCGCGAACGATATCTCCCCCCGGCGGGGAAGATCGGTGCGGAAGGACGGCACAGGCAGGGTGGCACGGTCGGTGCGCACAACCGCAAGATCGGTCACGGTGTCGGCGGCAAGGACACGTCCCGGCGAAGTGGCCCCGTCGGCGAAGGCAACCGTCACCGCGGTATGGGTGCCGACGACGTGGGCATTGGTCACGACGACGTCCGGTCGCAGCACGACACCGCTACCGAGGCTGCCGTCGGCTTGGACCGTCACCACGCTCGGGCTGATCTGTTCGACGACGTTGGCAAAACCTGCCGGCGGATCACCCGACGGCGCGACCAGTGGCGGCGGACCCGGAGAAGCCGAGCTATCAGAGGGCTGGCTGCCACAGCCCGGCAGAGCGACGACCACGGCGGTGATCACACCGAGGGCAGCAATCCGGTTCATCGGTCTCCACCTACCCCGGGCGCGCACCTCACACTCCATACGCACCCAAGGCCACGGTTGAACCTTGACATCCGGGTTGGATCCGCTGGCTCACCGGTGACAACGACTGAAGGCATCAACTGTCACCCGGGCGCGGAGGCGGGGTGGTGGACGGGGCTGGGGAAAGGGTCGTGGCGATGTCGTCGAGGGTCGGCACGATTTCGAAGAGTTCGGTGCGGTCGGCGTGGGTCAGTGCCGCGGCGACAGGACCTTGGTGCGCGCCGACCAGACAGAAAGCGATGTCCGACTCGCCTGCCTGCATCGCCGCCGAGGTCAGCGCGTCAACTCCGGCGGCGTCGATGGTGGTCACGCCGGTCAGGTTGAGGGCGAACAGCTCCGGCGCGCGCATGAGTTCGTCAGCGACCAGTCGCCGCATCGCCGATGTGGTGTCCGACAGCAGCGGACCGTGGACGTGGACGACGCTGGCGTCGCCGGGCGTTCGTTGTAGCTGGAACCTGGGCGAGTCCGGCGGCCATTGACCTTCGCAACTGTGTTGGCCCATCTCGCCTCCCGCCGTCGCCGGTGCTGCGACTCGTTGCAGCGGTTTCCCGTGGTGGCGCGCGTTCTGTCGTAGCGGTTGAGTCTTGCCCGAGCAAGTGTGGGGCATCATATCCTGTCAGCGCGCCGTCTCGCCGACATGAGATTGCACGCGCCGGACTGACCTGTCAGGTTGAGTCGTTGGGTCGGCGTCGCGAGGCGGGTGGTGCGGCCGCACGATCGTCCGTGGCTGCGGTGGGGTTGAGGAATCGCCATGCGCGGACGGCGGCGTGCACGTTGAAGCGGGTATCGACGTCGCGCAGGTTGTAGCCGGTGAGGTCACCGATGCGAGCCAGCCGGTAGCGCAGTGTGCTCCGATGGATGTGTAATGCCGCTGCGGTGTCGTCGTAGTTGCCGCCGCACTCCAGGTAGCAGCTCAGGGTGTGGACCAGCTCGGCGTTTTTGTTCTCGTCGTAGTCCAACAACACACCCAGCCACTCGAGCACGTAGTCCTCGACGCCGCCGGAGACATGCGCGGCGTCGATCAGGCGGTAGAAGCCGAGTTCGTCATAAGTGGACGCCCCGAATGGTGTGGCGCTGCGCAGCCGAACATTGAGCACCCGGCAAGCCTTGGTGAAGGACTCGGGGTAGCCCGCCGGGGTCGCGCACGCAGGACTGATGCCGATGGTGACAGCCGGATCCCCTAGCCGGGTGCTGATGGTGCGATACAGAGTTGCCGCCTCGGGTCGGCCGTCGACCAGCAGAACCGCCATACCCGCGTGGTGGCCGTGCAGATACTTCAAGTGCTGCCGGTCCGCCGCCTGACAGGCCGCTGCGCTCAGTGCGCTGGCGGAGGCATGCGGGTGGTGGATCACCACGACACAGTGAGGCGGGCGCAGATCGTAGTCGAGGGCGGCCGCCCGGGCGTAGGCCGTGGACGCGTCGGTTCCGGCGAGCAGATGATCGAGAAGATCGCCTCGCACGGCAAGTTCCAACTCGGCGAGGTGTCGCTGATGAGATAGCTCTACACCGAGGATCGTGCTGCTGTACTCCAGCGCCGACACGTCGTCATCGCTGGCCTGCCGGTGTCGATCGATGAGCGCCACGAGGCCCAGAATGTCGCCGCGGGACTGCACGAGAACAGCCAACCGGTCCTTCACCCGCACAGCGCCGCTATGCCCGCCCAGCAGGTGCAGCAGTTCCTCGCGCCCGGCGTCGGGTTTCGGATCCGGCTTCGGGCACCCGGGACCCGCCCACGCGCGCAGATAGCCGAAGCGGTCTTCGACGCACACCGCCAGGCCGGTGAGTTCGTGCAGCGTGTCGGCGACGCCCTGCTGCCCGCGTCCGGCGGCGACCGCCGCGGCGAGCTGGTGTTGCGCGCGGGTGCGGGCCCGCAGGCCCTGAATTTCCCGTTGCAGCGTGCCATTGAGTCGTGTCAGGTCATCGGCGAGGACGATGTCCTCACGACGTGACTGCGCCGAGGCCAGCGCCGCGGCAGCCTTCTGCACCAACACCGACACCAAGAGGCGGTGATGATCGGACGGTTCGGCGGCGGCACTGACAATCACATACCCGGATGTGATCGCGCCACCTTGCAGCGCGTACACCCCGGCCCACCCCCTACCGGGTAAACTGACTGAACCGTTGGGGTCCGACCTGTGCAGGTGCGTTTCGACACCGGCCAGGTCGGGTGGCGGTAGGCGACGGGGAACCAGAAGGCCGCCCACGCACAGATAGGTGGCTTCCACAACCCACCCTGTCAGCGTGGCGACCGCCGCCTCGAGTTCATCGACGATCTGCTCGGCATCGATCCGATCGAAGCTCGTTGCCAACAACGCAGCCCACTCGGGCGTTGCGCCGGGGGGAGCAGCTGATCGGTCTCCTGTTTCAGTACTCACGGCTGATTCTCGCGCGGGGACGAGGGATTTCATCATGGGCAACTTCTCGGGTGCTCGGCGCAGGCCACAGGGATCCGCGGGGTTGATGTCGCCGGGCGTTGGCACGGCGGGAGGCGCCCTGATGGCAGCGCTGGACATGCGCGAACTCCAGAGAGACTCACGCGAAATGCCCGGATCCGGTCAACACTTGAGCGTCACGATGAGTGAGGATCTCACCCGCCGACCGCTGCGGTCGCCCCGCTGCTGCGGCTCAATCTTCAACCGCCGGACAGGGTCCACGCCCCACCATACCTGCTCAGCGGCCGACGGGTCGGGCTTCGCGCGCCCGTCGACGCAGCGCTGTGATTGCTCTGAGGGCGCGAGTCCACACGCACACATCAACGGTGACGAGGGCACAGCACGGCTGCGGCCGGCAGACGGTCAGCGATCGGTCGACGTTACCGAGTCCAGTAGCCGGCGAGCGATGTCATGCACCCTGATGTTGCTGCGCTGCGACTGTTCGACCAACCGCTGAAACGCCTCCTCAGCAGTGCAGCCATGGACGGCCATCAACGCGCCTTTGGCTTGGTCGATGTCGGCGCGCGAGGTGAGCGCACGCTCCAGGTGCGCCACAGTGTCGCGGGACCGCTGCCAACGGCGGGCATTCTCGATCGCCTCTCCCGCCGTGACGGTATAGATGCGCATCAAACCTTCGTCGAACGGGTCGAACGCCGAAGCGGTGTAGCTGTACATGTTCAGGGAGCCGACCATCTCCGGTGCGCCATCCTCCACCAACAGCGGCACCGACAGGCAGGCGCGGATACCCACCCTCCGCGCCGCCGCGGCGAATTCGGGCCACCGCTGAGCAGCATCCGCGATCTCGACGCGTACCGGCCGCTGCGTCTGCGCCGATTCCAGGCAGGGGCCTCGCCCCGACTGATACTGCGTACGATCCAAATCGACGACACGCTCATCGGTGCACGCTGCAGTGCGCGGTGATTGCTCAGTAAGCACCGTGATGCTCACCGCGTCCGCAGCCGGGATCGCGCCGGCGGCGGTCCTGGCCACCCGTCCCAGCACCTCGTCGAGCGGTTCCTCGGCAGCGAAGATATCCCGAAGGGCAGCGACCGCTTCAGCGGTGGCGTCCAGCCGCGCCAGGGGATCGGGGCGTTCCGCACCATCCATGAATTTCGTGCTCCTGTCCGCCAGTGTCGGCGAACACAAGCACACCTCAACACTAACGCGCCACCGACTGCCGCTGCGAGACGGACACAACAGCGGCGGTCAACCCGCACGTCTATCTCGACACGGTCGTGCTGCTCGGCGCCCTGGCCAACGAGCACCGCGACGACCACTGGCTCTTCGGCGTCGGCGCCGTCACGGCGAGCGCCGTCTGGTTCGCCTGTCTCGGCTTCGGCGCGCCGCCTCGGCGGCCTGTTCTCGGCTCCGTCGACGTGGCGGGTTCTCGACGCGCTGATCGCGATGATCATGCTCGCTCTCGGCGGGACCGTCGCACTCGGATGAGTTTCCTGCAACTGTCCTGACGACAATTTCCAGGGTTTCTGTTCCCCAGCGAATTCGGAGCGTAGCCTGGACGCAGGCCTGGGGCTCTCCTGAGCGGTCGTTCTCCCTAGCGCCGTAAGGGAGAGTTCCAGGCTATTCGTGGGCTGTAGGCCATGCGGGTTCCGTCCATGCCCGTCGCATCAGACGCGTGCGACGCATCGACTATCCGCAAACAATGAGTGGTTGGATATTCCACAACGCCGATGACCTTCCCGCTCGCTGTAGCCTGACTTTGTTCGGCAGCTTCGAGGTGGATCAGCGGTTACGCTCGTCGCGTGTCAACTGCCTGGTCGCGGCGCAACTTGCTGGCCATGACCGCCGCGCTCGCCGGTTCGACGGTGCTCGTCGGCTGCGGGGGCGACGAGCCGGGCACCGTCGCGAAGGACGGCTCCGTCACCGTCACCCATGCCTTCGGCGAGACCCGCATCCCCGGGCCGCCCAGCCGCGTGGTCAGCGCCGGGCTCACCGAACAGGACGACCTGCTGGCCGTGGGAGTCGTGCCGATCGCCGTCACCGACTGGTTCGGCGGTGAGCCGTTCGGCGTATGGCCATGGGCGCGAATACAACTGGGGCACGCTCAGCCGACCGTGCTCAGCCTCGGCGACGGTATCCAGATCGAGGCGATCCGCGCGCTGAACCCCGACCTGATCGTCGCCACCAACGCCGGCCTGGACACCGACACCTACACGACGCTGTCGGAGATCGCGCCGACCGTGGCGCAGAGTGGGTCCGCCGCGTTCTTCGAGCCGTGGAAGGACCGGGCCACGATCGTCGGCCAGGCGGTGTTCAAGGCCGACGAGATGGCGGCGCTCATCGCCGGCGTCGACGAGAGGTTCACCAATGCGGCCTCGGCGAATCCACAATTCGGCGGGAAGAAGGTGCTGCTGCTGCGGGGCCCGCTCTACCGCGACAGCGTGCAGGCCGTGCGCCCGGGTTGGCGCACGGACTTCCTCACCCAGATGGGCTTCACCGTCGCCGACCCCGGCGATCCGCTGATCCCCCGCGACCGGATGGCGTCGGCGCTCGACGCCGCCGACGTCCTCATCTGGACCACCGAGAGCGAACAGGAACAGGGCGCACTGCTCGCCGATCCGACCATCGCGGGTCTGAAAGCCGTCGCCGGTGGGCGCACCATCTTCACCGACAAGGAACTCGCCGGGGCGATCGCGTTCGCCTCCCCGCTGTCCTATCCCCTGGTCGCCGACCGGTTGCCGCCGCTGCTCGCGCAGATCCTGGCCTGACACCTGGCCTGACACAATGTGCCGATGACCGTAGCGCCGACAGCTCACCGCGGTTCCGCGACCATCGGTTCGGCCTACTACCCGACGCTGGTCGCCGTGTTCACCGGCCTGGTGCTGATCTCCAACGTCGCGGCCACCAAGGGGGTGGCGTTCGGGCCGCTGCTCACCGACGGCGGCTTCCTGGTGTTCCCGCTCACGTACGTCATCGGTGACGTGCTCAGCGAGGTGTACGGGTTCCGCGCCGCCCGCCGGGCGGTGCTCATCGGCTTCGGAATGCAGGCGCTCGCGGTGCTGGTGTTTTGGACGACCGTGCGGCTGCCCGGCGCCCCCGACTACGCCAACCAGGATGCGCTGGCCACCACCGTCGCCGCAATCACCGGTCTGGCGGTCGCCGGGCTGTCCGGCTTCCTCGTCGGTCAGCTCGTCAACGCCTGGGTCGTGGTGCAGGTCAAACAGCGCACCAAGGAGCAGTACCTGTGGGCGCGGCTACTCGGATCGACCGTGGTGGGCCAGTTCGCCGACACCCTGGTCTTCTGCGCGATCGCGGCGCCGATCATCGGCTTCGGGAACATGGGCTCGTTCGCCGTCTACGCGGCGCTCGGATGGGTGTACAAGACCGTGATCGAAACGGCGATGCTGCCGGTGACCTACCGGGCGATCGCCACGATCAAGCGCCGCGAACCGACCTACGAGCCCGCGGTCTGAGCCTTCTTTAAAACACTTCTGGCAACCCTCCTCAGGGAGCGGACGCCGCACGTTACCCAGCGGTAGCTTTGGGTATGACCGCAGTACCGGATCTGACGGAGCCGATGGTCCTGGGCACAGTGCTCGACTACGGCGACCGCGCGCTGCTCCTCCAACTCGACGACACCGCGCAGGTACTGGCGTGGACCGATGCGGTCCGCGCCGCCGGCCTCCCCGGAGCCGTCGACATCGTCCCGGGTTCGCGCACCGTGCTCGTCAAACTCGAGGGCCCGCGTTATCGGGCACCGACCCGGCAACGGCTGGCCGCCCTGCGTATCGACCGGAGCACCGTCGCGGAATCCGCGAGACCGCCGGACCGCGCCGACGCGGTGATCGACGTCGTCTACGACGGGGCGGACCTCGCCGACGTCGCCCGGCTGACCCGGATGGACATCGACCAAGTCGTGGCCGCCCACACCGGCAGGCTGTGGCGGGTCGGATTCGGCGGTTTCGCACCGGGTTTCGCCTACCTCGTCGGCGGCGACGAGCGGTTGCACGTCCCGCGTCGCGCGGAACCGCGCACCAAGGTGCCTGCCGGTTCTGTCGGGTTGGCCGGTGAATTCAGTGGGGTGTACCCGCGCGAGTCGCCCGGCGGGTGGCAGTTGATCGGCCACACCGACGCCGTGCTGTGGGACGTCAACCGGGAGAGCCCGGCGTTGCTCACCCCAGGTATGTGGGTCGAGTTCCGCGTCGTGAAACAGGCGTCGTGAAACAGGCGTCGTGAAACAGGCGTCGTGAAATGAGCACCGTCGGATGAGGAGGCGACGATGACGACTCTGGAGATTGTGAACACCGGGCCGCTGGCGCTGGTCGAAGACCTCGGCCGTCCCGGGCTGGCACACATGGGCGTCACCCGCTCGGGTGCGGCGGACCGACGGGCGCACACCCTGGCCAACCGCCTGGTCGCCAACCCCGGTGATCGCGCGACCGTCGAGGTGATGTTCGGCAAGTTCACCGCCCGGGTCCGCGGAGGCGACGTCACCGTCGCCGTCACCGGCGCGGACACGGATCCAGCCGTCAACGGAAAACCGTTCGGCATCAACAGCATCCACTACGCGTGCGACGGCGACGTGATCTCGCTGGGGGTTCCACAGGCCGGGCTGCGCAGCTATCTCGCGGTGCGCGGCGGTGTCGACGTGGCGCCGGTGCTCGGATCCCGCAGCTATGACGTCATGTCCGCCATCGGACCGCGACCGCTCAAACCCGGTGACGTGCTGAACGTCGGTGACCACACCGAGGACTTCCCCGAACTCGACCAGGCGCCGGTGGCGGCGATCGACGACGACGTGCTCGAACTCATGGTGGTGCCCGGACCGCGCGACGACTGGTTTGTCGACCCCGACATCCTGGTGCGCACCAACTGGCAGGTCACCAATCGCAGCGACCGCGTCGGTATGCGGCTGGTCGGCATGCCCCTGGACTACCGGTGGCCCGACCGGCAACTGCCCAGCGAGGGAGCCACCCGCGGGGCGATCCAGGTGCCGCCCAACGGTTTACCGGTCATCCTCGGCCCGGACCATCCCGTCACCGGCGGATACCCGGTGATCGGTGTGGTGGTCGACGAGGACGTCGACAAGGCCTCGCAGGCCCGCCCCGGACAGACCGTGCGGCTGCGCTGGTCGCGGCCGCACAAACCGTTCGCACGAGGAGCTGTTGCAGAGTAGCCGGGTGAATCGGCTGTTCCGCCGCGGAGGGTCCTCGGCTACACCGCCGTCGGCTGCGCCGGCCTCGTTCACCACGGCCGTGGACCTGCGGAGGCGCGGCACCATCCCATGCCGGACCAACCGCTTCCGCTGGTGGCGACGATACGGACGCTACTCGAATTCTGGTCGATCACATGATTCGGTGCCCGGCGTTGTGACCGAATTCTTGGGCGCAAGCCTCGCTATTTGTGGCGGGGTGAGCCCATCGGGTGTGTCGGCGGGCGTAGCCCGGCGTTCAGAGTGGTCGGGCTTGGCCGTCGATGTATGGCTTGATGATCGATAAGGGTGCGCCGCCGCAGGAGACGGCGTAGTAGGACGGCGACCACAGGTGTCCGCGTATGCGGGCGCGAACACACGCGCCGGTGGATGGGGGTCGCACCGCGTAGGCGGTGCGGCCTTTGAGCCGCTGCGTGAGAACGGAAATCGCCGGCGTGGGCGGATAGGCGACCAGCACCTGCACGTGGTCGGCCTCGCCGTTGAACTCGACCAACTCGACATCGAGCTCGGCGCACACGGTTGCGCATGGTGG
>JAXHUG010000015.1:34963-51781 GCA_034189785.1 Actinomycetota bacterium | reverse complement strand
TGGACGCATCGTTACGGGGACTGCTATCCGGGGGGTCGTCGCTGCGCTGGGCAGACGACATACGGTCACGGTGGCGGTTCAGGCCAGTGCCGCCAGTGCGGTTTCGGGGTTGTATCCGGCGAACCCGTCGAGTTCACCGTCACGCAGCCGGTTCACCCACGCCGGGTCGGCGAGCAGTGCGCGTCCGATTGCCACGATGTCGAATTCGCCGGCCTCGAACTGCTCGACGAGGCGCTCGACGGGAGCGGGCTGAATCACCTGTCCGCGCTTCTCGCTGCGGAACTGAGTTTCGAGTCCGACCGAGCCGACCGCGATCACCGGCAGTTCGGTGACCTTCTTGGTCCACCCCGCGAGGCTGAGATCAGGGTGGTGATCGGGGAAGGCGGGCACATAATGCCTACGGGTCGAGGGATGGAAGATGTCGACGCCCGCCGCCACGAGGGGAGCGAGCAATTCCTGCAGCTGTGTCGGGTCGTCGGCGACGGACGCGGCGTAGTCCAAGCCCTTCCACTGCGAGAAGCGGAAGATCATGGGGTAGTCGGGACCGACCGCCGCGCGCACCGCGGCCACCACCTCGGCGGGGAAGCGGGTGCGCGCGGCGAGATCGCCGCCGTACCCATCGGTGCGGGAATTCGTACGTTCCCAGAGGAATTCGTCGAGAAGATAGCCGTGGGCGCCGTGGAGTTCGATGGCGTCGAAGCCGATTTCACGCGCGGTGTGGGCGCTCTGCGCGAACAGCGCGGCGACGTCGTGGAGTTCGCGGGTTTCGAGCGCCCGGCCCTTCGGCCTGCCGAGCCCGTCGACGCCCGACGGGCTGACCGGCGTCACGCCGTCGGCATCGGCGCGCTCGGCACCCTGGTGCCACAGTTGCGCGGCGATCGTTGCGCCCTCACCGTGGACTGCGTCGATGACACGTGACCAGCCCGCGAGGACCTCGTCGCCGGCGATCGTCGGGATGGAGGACGGGTAACCCGCGGCCGGGTCCGGCAGCCGGACCCCTTCGGTGATGATCAGCCCCACACCGCCGGCGGCGCGGCGGCGGTAGTACTCCGCCACGTCGGCACCCGGGACACCGTCGGGCGACGCCTGCCGGGTCATCGGCGCCATCGCGAAGCGGTTGGGCACGGTCAACGAGCGGACGGTCAGCGTTCGGAACAGGTCGTCTACAGCCACGAGCCAACTCAACGCCCGGTCCGGCGCGGTGATTCCCGCGCCGTCAGCCCTCCGACGGTTCGTCGACCTCCCCTCGGGGAGCCGGCCGCGGACAACTCAGCGGTGGTCGGCGTCGAGGCTGCGGTGTCGCTGAGTGAACCGTTGGCGGCGAGGAATGCCCGCAGTGTGCGCACGTGCTGTGTCCCCCACCGCCGGTCCATCTCGGCCAGCGGCTCGACGAGCTGCTGGCGGAAGGGCGCCAGCTGGGCGGGTCGAGTGTGCTCAACTGGTCCGGTCCGACGCGACGGCCACTGCGCTGAGCCAGCTCCAGCGCGATCCGCGCCTGGCCGATCGCCGATCCGATCTCCGTCAGGGGGCACCGGCGCCGAGTGTCCCGAGGGCAGCGACAGGTCCTCGGTGACCTCGAGCGGATGCGTCATCGCCATGAGGCACAGATCCGGCGCGTCACCGTCCCCGACGATCTCGTGACCGCCGAGGACGCCGCACCGCGCATCCTCACCCCGCATGCGACCATCGGCGACACACCGGCGGTGCTGGTCGACGCCGTGGTGCTGACGGCGGCGCTTACGCGCGCGTCCGCTCCACCGTCCCCGCCAACCGCTGCGCCGCCTGCTCGATCTCCGGCATGGACCGCGCGCGTTGAGCTGCCGGGTCAGCGCGGCCAGCACCACGGGGTTGGGCCGGGCGAAGTCGATCACCACCTCACGGTCGCGCAACTGCTCGACCGCCACGGTGTCGAAGGCGGCCAGCGGATCGTCGAACCGGACCGCCATCGCACCCGGATAGGTGGCGATGACCCGGTGGGCGAGACGGTTGTGCTTCTCGGGCAGATGGATGACGCCGATCTCGAGAGGCCCGGACACCAGCTTGGCGATCACCTCGGCGGCCGACCCGGGGACACTGAACACCGACGGGTTCGGCAGGTCGGCCGCGGCGGCCTCCACCCGACGATCGGTTTGTCTGGATCGTACGGACCCGCGTGAGCCGTCCGGCGGACCCGCCGACCTCAGAGCCGATGCGTCTGCAGCACGCCGCGCTCGACGAGATCCGCCACGGCCGCCTCGTCGAGGCCGAGCAGGGTGGTCGCGATCTCGACGGTGTGCTCACCGAGCAGCGGCGCCTGGCCGAGCGGTGGGTCGGCTGTCCGCTCGGAGTGCAGCTGGGCGTTCTCCAGCACGTAGGGTTCGCGACCGTGGGGGTGCAACTCCTCACGGAAGGCGCGGCGCTTCGCGTAGAACTCCCAGCCGGGCAGCTCGGCGGCGTGCATGACGGCGCCCGCGGGCACACCGGCCGCCTGCAGCAGGTCCATGGCGCGGGCGGGGGGGTGGCGGACCGTCCAGTCGGTCACCGCCTCGTCGATGCGGGTGCGGTCGCGGTCCCGCCCGGTTCGGTCGCTCAGCCGACGGTCGTCTGCCAGGTCTGGGCGGTCGAGCACCCGGCACAGCGCCTGCCAGTCGGCGTCGTCGCGGACGGTGACCGTCAGCCACGCATCGTCGCCGTGGGCGCGGAACAGTCCCCACGGCGCGTCCTGCGCCGGCGCGCCGGAGCGCCGGTGGCCGTCGCGGACGAGCGCTTCGCCGGCGATCTCCGCGGCGAGGTGGCTGAGCATCACCTCGGACTGCGCGATGCTGGCCGCACCGCCGAGGCCGGTGCGTTCGCGGCGCAGGAGCAGGCTGAGTGCGGCCAGCACGCCGACCCGGGCGGACACGTGGTCGGGGTAGACGGTGACAGTGTCGCAGAACTCGTCCGGGTCCGACGGGTAGACCCACAGCTTGGTGAACCCGGCCGCGGCGCGGACGAGCGGGCCGTAGCCGAGCCGTTGCGCCCACGGACCGGTGGGGCCGAACGCCGAACTGTCGACCACGACGATGCCGGGGTTGACCGACTTCAGCGTGTCGTGGTCCATCGCCAGGGCGGCTGCGACCCCCGGTTTGAAGTTGGTCAGCACGACGTCGGACTCACGTACCAATCGGTGCGCCAGGTCCCGGCCCTCGGCGGAGCGCAGGTCGATGCCGATGGCACGCTTGTTCCGGTGCCCGCCGGCGAAACTCGCGTTCATGGGCCTGCGTGCGGGGCGCATCCCGTCCGGGAACGCCGCGTTCTCGATCTTGATGACGTCGGCGCCGAGATCGCCGAACAGCCGGCCGGTGTCGGCGCCGACGACGATCACGCCGAGGTCGAGCACCCGCAGACCTTCCAGCGGTAGACCCTGGTCAGTTCGCTTGCGCTGCTTCAGAACCGGCGCGCCGTCCAGCCGTGCCTCCCCGCCGTCTGTGACGGCGTCGGCGCTGGCGCGGCACCCGTCGATCTCGACGACGCCGCGGGGGACGGGGGCGACGAGCCCGGGGGCGACTTCGACGTCGCGGAAGAAACAGCGCGCGACGACCTGGTCGGTGGCCAGCGCCTCGTCCAGGCTCAGCACCGCGGCGGTCGGCACGCCGTGCTGTTGCCCCTCACGTTCCAAGTCGTCGCGCGGCCTGTCGGCGCAGAACGCCTCGATGGCCGCCCAGAGCGGGATCGAGGACAGCCGGTCCGGTAGACCCTCGAACTTCGGATCGGCGAACTCCTGGGGCCGGCCCATCCACTCGAACATGCCGTGCCACTGCCGTTTTGCCAACAGGCAGATGCGGACGAAGCCGTCCCGGCAGGGCACGATCGGATAGCGCAGCCGTTCGGCGGCCCAGTTGCGCTCTTGCTGGGCGGTCGGGACCCCGGCCGACGCCGTGCCCACGGTCCCGAAAGGTGGGTCGAGCGCCTGCATGGCACCCTCGACGATCGCGAAGTCGATGCGGTCCCCGATCCCGGTGCGGAGGCGGTCGAGCAGGACGGCGAGCACTGCGACCCCGGCCTGCGCCGCCGCGACGTGATAGGGCAGCTGCTCACCCGGCGGCACCAGCGGCGCCCGCCCCGGGATGCCCGACCGCGACAACGCGCTCGTCACCGCGTGCAGCACCGGGGTGGTGGCCTGCCAAGCGCTGAAATCGGAGTCGCGTCCGAAGTCGCTGAGCGACAACACGATCAGCGCAGGGTGGGCGGTGCGGAGCTCGTGGACCGCGAGGGAGCGTTCGGCCGCCGATCCTGGCCGGGTATCCTCGACCAGGACGTCGGCGGTGGCGAGCAGGCCGTCCCACTGCTGCCGTCCCGCCGGTGTGGCGGCGTCGATGTCGACGGTCGGCACGCCCCGCCGGTTGATCGCCGTCGCCAGGGACACCCCGTCGATGCGTACACCGACCTCGACGTGCCCGGACACGCCGGCCAACCCGACCGCGGTCACCTGGGCGCCGAGATCGGCGAGCAGACGCCCGATTGCGGTCATCGGACCGGACGACAGGTCGAGGACCCGGATGCCCGCGAGCGGAGGGTCGTACGTGTCGCTCATCGCTCAGTTCCGGCGCGCGTCGCGGAACGGGATGTCGCGGTCGATCTCGGGTTCCTCGGGCAGCCCGAGAACCCGCTCGCCGATGATGTCGGTCTTCACCCGGGCCTCGGTGTGCAGGATGTCAGACATCGCCAGCTTGCCCGGCGAGGTCCACACCTTCTGCCCGTTGACCACCCACTGGTCGCCGTCGCGCACCGCGGTGGTGTGCACCCTGGCGAGGTCCGAGCCCGCGCCGGGGGCTCGGACCGCCTTGAACTCCTTCTCGATCGCCCCGCCGGCGGTGTCCGGGTCGGCGTCCCACAGTGCCGCGGCGTTCTGCGCTGCCGATGTCGAGGACTCGACCTCGATCAGCAGATCGGCGGCCATGTGCTTGAGCGCCTGGAAACTGCCGATCGGACGGCAGAACCGGATGCGGCTCTCGAGGTACTCGATGGTGATCTCGAAGATGCGGCGGGTGTCACCGCATTGTTCACCGGGGAGCGCGATCGTCGCGAGGTCCAGCGCCTGCTGCGCGGCGTCCCATCCGGCGGTGCCGAAACGGCGCGCGGGGGTTTCGGCGAAGGTGAAGGTCGACAGCCGCACGGACGGGTCGAACACCGTGGCCGCGACGCGCTCGGAACCGTCGTCACCGGTCAGCACCTGGCGGACATCCTGCTCGGTGCACCGGCTGCGCAGCAGGTCCCGGACCGCCTCCCGCAGCGCTGCCCGTTCGGCGACGTCGATCGTCATGGGTGAACCGCCTTCCCTGTCGTCGCTGACAGCTTCCGCGCCGGGCGGGGGCGTGTGAATCACGACTTTACGACACCTTCGGGTTTCCGATGGCGACATGTGTGGGTCGCTGCGCTACGTTGGAGCCGATAACCCACGCGGGAGTGCACAGGAGTGCGCTGAGAGGACGGCTGAGCCGCCGTCGACCGTATGAACCTGACCGGGTAATGCCGGCGTAGGGAGTGAACTGATGACCGATGTGTCTGCACCTGTTCCTGTGACCGCGCGCAGCTACCGCTGGCGCGTCGTCGACATCGTGGTGGCCAGCGTGCTCGCCGTGGCGTCCGGCCTGGTGTTCGTCATGTGGAACATCGCGTCCAACCCGATCGGTGCGCCGCTGAGCGCGCTGGCGCCGGGGCTGCAGGCGCTGCTGGGTGGTGGCTGGCTGTTCGCCGGGGTGCTCACCGCGATGGTGATTCGCAAACCGGGCGCGGCGCTCTACGGTGAGCTCGTCGCCGCGACGGTGTCGGCCCTGGTCGGCAACCAGTGGGGCGTCATGACACTGGAATTCGGCCTGGTGCAGGGACTGGCCGCCGAGGTCGTGTTCGCATGTTTCCTGTACCGGGTGTGGAACCTGCCGGTCGCCGTGCTGGCCGGGGCCGCCGCCGGGCTGGCCATGGCGATCAACGAACTCCTGCTCCTGTATCCGGGTTCGGCCTCCGCCTTCGCGGCCATCTACGTCGTCTCCGGGGTGGTCTCGGGGGCGGTCATCGCCGGCGCGTTGTCCTGCTATGTGGTCCGGGGGCTGGCGAGAACCGGTGCGCTGGCCCGTTTCCCGTCGGGCCGGACCGGGCTGCCGAGCGACCTCCAGCGATGACCACCGGCGGTGTCGCGGTCGCCGCCGAGAGTTGGCACTGGCGTCACGCCGGCCGCTCGCCGTGGGCCGTGCGCAACCTCGACCTGACGGTCGAACCGGGCGAGCGGGTGCTGCTTCTGGGCGCCAGCGGATCGGGCAAGTCGACGCTGTTGCAGGGGCTGGCGGGTGTGCTCGGCGGCAGCGAGGACGGTGACGAAGCCGGGCGCCTGCTCGTCGACGGAGTGGCGCCCGCGCAGCGACGCGGCCGCATCGGGATGGTCCTGCAGGATCCCGATGCGCAGGTCATCCTGTCCCGGGTCGGCGACGACGTCGCGTTCGGGATGGAGAACTTCAACGTCGTACCCGAGGCGATCTGGCCGCGGGCCAGCCGGGCGTTGGCCGCCGTCGGGCTGAATCTGCCGCTGCGCCACGACACCTCGCGGCTCTCCGGTGGCCAACAGCAGCGGCTCGCGCTGGCCGGCGTGCTCGCCATGGACCCCGGTCTGATCCTGCTGGACGAGCCGACCGCAAACCTCGATCCGGCCGGTGTCGTCGAGGTACGCGACGCGGTGGCGGCGGTGGTCGAACGCACCGGCGCGACGCTGATCGTCGTCGAACACCGCACCGCGGTATGGCTTCCGGTGGTCGACCGGGTCGTCGTCCTCGGCTCCCGGGGGGAGGTGGTGGCCGACGGGCCGCCCGTCGACACGGTGGTGCGGCAGAGCGCGCACCTGGCGCGGGCGGGTGTGTGGGTTCCCGGCGCCGACCTGCCCGCCGTCGAACGCCGCGGTGCACCGGGTGAACCGCTGGCCGACGCCGTCGACCTGTCGGTGGGGTATCGAGGCGGCCCGCGAACCGATGAGCTGGGCTTCGAAATCCCCAGGGCGGCAATCAGTGTCGTCACCGGCCCGAACGGAGTGGGCAAGACCGCCCTGGCGCTGACCGTGGGCGGACTGCTCCCACCCCGCGCCGGCCGGGTCGAGGCGCGCGACGGCTTCGCGCCGACCCCCGACCGCCGCGAACCCATCCGGTGGCGATCCCGGGAACTGCTCACCCGGATCGGCAGTGTGTTCCAGAACCCGGAGCACCAGTTCCTCACCGGCGGAGTCCGCGACGAACTGGCGCTCGGCCCCCGCGCGCTCGGCTGTGACCCCGCCGCCGTCGCCCGGCTGTGCGATGCGCTGCTCGAACGGCTGCACCTGACCGACCTCGCCGACGCGAACCCCTACACGCTGTCCGGTGGGGAACAGCGCCGGCTGTCGGTGGCGACGGTGCTGGCCACCCGGCCGGCGTTGGTCGTGCTCGACGAGCCGACCTTCGGCCAGGACCGCAACACGTGGGAGGAACTGGTCCGGCTGCTCGCCGAGACCGCCGACGACGGCACCGCGGTGGTGGCGGTCACCCATGACCTCGACTTCGCGGCGGTGCTCGGCGACCGCCGGATCGACATGCGGACCCCGACCGTCACGGGGCGCATGCGATGACCAGCGTTTACGTTGTGCCCACGCACACCGGGATCAACCCCGTCGCGAAACTGGCGGCCGCCTTCGTGATCGCCTTCGGACTGGTGGCCAGCGTCGACTGGGTGTCGGCCCTGACGGCGCTCTCGCTCGAACTGCTGCTGATACTCGCACTGCGAATACCGTTACGCGCGGTGCTGATCCGCGGTGCGCTGCTGGTGCTGGCCGCCGGACTCATCGGGATCACGATCCTGCTCTACGGTGAGCGCAGCGGTACCGTGCACTGGCAGTTCCTGCTGATCACGGTCAGTGACGGGTCGACCACCCTTGCCGTGGCCACCTTCGTTCGGGTGCTCGCGATCGCGTTGCCGTCGGTGGTCCTGTTCATCGACACCGACCCCACCGAACTCGCCGACGGCCTGGGACAGGTGGTGCGGCTGCCGGCCCGGTTCGTGCTGGGCGCGCTGGCCGGGCTCCGCACGGTCGGCCTGCTCCGCCGGGACTGGCGCTACCTCGGCTATGCGCGCCGTGCCCGCGGAGTCGCCGACCGCAACCGGGTCCGCCGCGCGACCGGACAGTCCTTCGCGCTGCTGGTCTTCGCCGTCCGCCGCGGTTCGATGCTCGCCACCGCGATGGAGGCGCGCGGATTCGGGGCCTACCCGACTCGGACCTGGGCACGGCCGTCGAGTTTCGGCACCCGCGAAGGAGCCCTGGTGCTGGCCGGTTTCGGCATCGCCGCGGGGGCGATCGCCGTGTCCGTCGCCACCGGACACTGGAACTTCATTGGAAGTCGATGACCTCGCGCGCCGACTCTGCGACGGTGACGCGCGCACCGTCCTGATCGACGGGCGGTCGGGCTCCGGGAAGACGACGCTGGCCGGACAGTTCCGCACGGCCTGGACCTCCAGCGTGGTCGTCTCCCTCGACGACATCTACCCGGGCTGGAACGGGCTGGCACGGGCCGTCGAACACCTGCGGCTGGCGCTGCTGGAACCGCGGGCCGCCGGTCGGCGCGGACGGTGGCGCAGGTGGGACTGGGCAACCGGGACATCAGCAGGGTGGCACACCGTCGAACCCGGCCAACGGCTGATCGTCGAAGGCGTGGGGGCGCTGACCGCAGCGAACCGCGCACTCGCCGATCTGGGCATTTGGGTGGAGGCGGGCGAGGCCGACCGGAAGCGCCGCGCGCTGACACGCGACGGCGAGTCCTACGCGCCGCACTGGGACCGGTGGGCCGCCCAGGAGGAAGCCTTCATCGCACGGTACGACCCGCGGTCGGTCGCCGACTGGATCGCGACGTACTCGACGGAGGGGTTGCGATGGGCGACGAATCTCACCTAGGTGCGCTGGCCGTGAGCCGGAGCGGTGTCGACGTCGGGCTGTCCGCCACCATCTATCCACCCGATGCATCGCCGGCTCCCCATGTCCACACCGGTGCGTGTTTGCTCACGGTGCAGGGAGGCTCGTCGGCGGTATTTGTGAACGTCAGGATCCGTCGGCACGGCCCTGAGGTTCGGAGTTCCGGGCGCCGGTCACCCCGAAACGCTGACGCCATCGGCCCCCAGCACAGAACGCGCCGACCACGGATTCGCCCGCTCAACGGCCACGACCAGGGTCGAGGTTGCATCGACTCTATGCACGCCGGTTTCCGTGATCAGCGCCCGTACCGGTGGCGACAGAGCTTCGGCGAACAATTCCCTTACGCGCGCCTAACGGACAGGCCAGGCACGATGTCATGGTGCGGGTGTTGATCGTCGAAGACGAGAAGGTGTTGGCCGACACGGTCGCCGCGGGCCTACGCCGCCACGCTATGGCGGTCGACGTTGTCTACGACGGTGCGGCGGCCCTCGAACGTGCCACCGTCAACGACTATGACGTGATCGTGCTGGACCGTGACCTGCCGGTTGTGTCGGGCGACACCGTATGCGCCTCCTTGGCCGAGCACGGTGCAGTGAGCAGGATCCTCATGCTCACTGCCGCCTCCACCGTGCCTGAACGGGTCGCCGGGTTGGGCTTAGGTGCCGACGACTATCTCGCAAAGCCGTTCGCATTTGCTGAGTTGACTGCCCGAGTCCACGCGTTGGCGCGTCGCTCCCAGCCCGCGGTCCCCCCCGTGCTGGAGCGGGGCGGAATTCGCCTCGATCCCAACCGGCGCACCGTCGAGCGTGATCATGTGCCGATAACATTGTCGCGTAAAGAATTCGCGGTGCTGGCCGAGTTGCTCCGGGCCGACGGCGGAGTCGTTTCTGCCGAACACCTACTGGAGAAGGCTTGGGACGAGCACATCGATCCATTCACGGCTGTAGTGCGGTACACGATCATGATGCTGCGTCGAAAGCTGGGAGAGCCACCGCTCATAGAAACTGAGCCTGGCGTTGGATACCGTATACGATGAAGTGGCGGCGACGAACCACCATCCGATTCCGCCTGACGGCGCTGTATGCGTTTGCCTTTTTCGTGTGCGGGGCCATCGTCATCGGACTCATGTACGTCAACGTTGCGCAGAATCTTCAACATGCACCAGGGACAGGCGTGCGGGCCGCGGCTGAAAAGTTCCTCGACGATCGTGGAATTCGCAATCGACCGGTCGCAGATAGAGTCTTCGCCGCGATCGATGAACAAGCCGCCGAGGAACGGGCTGACACGCTGCGAGCGTTGCTCGTGCGTTCAGTGATTGCACTTGGCGTAGTCGGCGTCGGCGCCGGCGGACTCGGGTGGCTACTGGCCGGCCGGGCCTTGAATCCATTGCAACAGATCACCGAGACGGCCCGCAGGGTGGCAGACGGAAGTCTGCATGAGCGCATCGCGTTGGAGGGTCCGCTCGATGAGATCAAGGATCTCGCCGACACCTTCGACGCCATGTTGGAACGGCTCGACCGCGCATTCGATGGGCAGCGACGGTTCGTCGCCAACGCCTCCCATGAGTTACGCACTCCGTTGGCGATCAATCGCACCCTGATCGAGGTGGCACTGGATGACCCCGAAACCCCGGAAGCGACCCGTCGGCTCGGTACAACCCTGCTGGAGGTAAATATTCGCAACGAACGCCTCATCGACAGTCTGATGCTGTTGGCCAGCAGTCAACAGCACCTCGACCTCCAGGCCGATATCGATTTCGCTGAGGTCGTCGAGCGGGCCATCGCCGCGGCGTCGCCAGCCGCCGCGCGGTTGAAGGTGCAGTTGTACGTCCAGTTGGCGCCTGTCCGCGTCACCGGCGATCCGATGCTGCTGGAACGGCTCGCGTACAACCTGATTGACAACGCGGTGCGCTACAACGTCGGCGAGCACGGGTGGGTCCGGGTGACGGTGGCCGCAGCGCCGACATCGGCGCGTTTGGTCGTGGAAAACAGCGGGCCGATCGTTCCGACCAGTGAGGTCAACGAACTGTTCGAACCGTTCCGCCGTCTCAGAGCATCAGAGCGCCTCAGTGACGCTGAACCCGCGAGTAACGGACGAGGTGCAGGCCTCGGCCTGTCGATCGTTCGCTCGGTCGCGTTCGCGCACGGCGGTGATGTACACGCCGTGGCCCACACTGCTGGTGGCCTCACCGTCACCGCCACTATCCCGGTCGGTCGGTAGCGGCGGGAGGCAAACACCTCGGAGACCGACAAGCATGCCTCCCTCCCGAGGGAAACGAACGCAGCGGTTGGCGAGCCACCGCTCGACGATCGGTTCGAGCGGTATGATGTCGAGGTAGTGGAACGTGTACCGGCCCTCCCGCCGGTCACGATCCCCGAAAGCCCGCGCCCGGTGGTGCAGATACCGCTGGGCAACGACCTGATCCACGCCCCGACGGGTGCGGTGCTCCTGCAGCTGCGTTGGCTCGCCCTCGAAGGCCGCCACGATCGCGTGGACGACTTCGAGCAGCCCGTGTTCGCCTGGAAGTAGTGCGCGCCGAGACTGCTGCCGGATCATACTTTTCGCCGATTCGGTGATCTCACCGGGCAGTCAGTCCAGGCGGCCCGCGTCGACGAGGCGCACGAGCGCCGTCCCCTCCTCGTCGGAGGTCTCCAGATCCACCTCGACCTCGAAACCCCAATCGTGGTCACCGACCGGGTCGTCGAGGATCTGGCGCACCCGCCACACCCCGGGCTGCCGGTCGAAAATCAACAGCGCAGGTCCACGCGCGTCGGCGCCGGTGCCCACGTCATCGTGTTCGGCGAAGTACGCGTCACCGACCTCCGCCCAGTCCTGCGCCGTCCATCCGGACGCGGCGTCCAACTCGCCGAGATCGGCCCAGCGGCGCCGGGCGAACAGTTCCACCCGCCGGAACAGCGCGTTGCGCACCATCGCGGTGAACGCCCGCTCGTTGCCGGTGAGCGGACGGGGGCGCGCCGGTACCGCTGGGATCTTTCGGGCAGCTCCAGCGTGCCGGTCCAGACTGGTCAGCTGCTCCCACTCGTCGAGCAGGCTCGAATCGACCTGCCGCACAAGCTCACCGAGCCACTCGACAATATCGGTGACCTCGTCGGTGCGTGCGGCGGCGGGCACGCCGGAGCGCAGCGCCTTGTACGCGTCGGACAGGTAGCGCAGCACGGCACCCTCGGAACGGGTGAGCCCGTAGGCACTCACGTACTCGCGGAACGTGAACGCGCGCTCCCACATCTCGCGCACAATGGATTTCGGCGACAGCCGCCCGTCCGCGGCCCACGGATTCGTCTGCAGATACACCTCGAAGGTGTGCGCGAGCAGTTCTTCGAGCGGCTTGGGATAGGTGACGTCGTCGAGCAGTTCGATCCGCTCGTCGTATTCGATGCCCTCGGCCTTCATCGCGGCGACGGCCTCACCCCTGGCCTTCTTCAGCTGGGCGGCCAGGATCTGGCGGGAATCCTCCAAAGTCGCCTCGATCACCGAAACCACGTCCAGCGCATAGGTGTCCGCCTCTGTGTCGAGAGTCTCGATGGCGGCCAGCGCGAACGTGGACAGCGGCTGGTTGAGCGCGAAGTCGCGAGGCAGGTCGACGGTCAGCCGGTAGCGCCTGCCGTCAGCGTCGGGAGCGTCGAGCCGTTCGAGCACCCCGGCCTGCAACAGCGACCGGGCGATCCCCACCGCCTCACGGATGAGCTGCAGCTGACGCTTGCGGGGTTCGTGGTTGTCGGTGAGCAGACGCCGCATCGCGACGAACGGGTCCCCTGGGCGGTCCACCACGTCCAGGATCATCGCCGTCGACACCCGCATGTTGCTGCGCAACGCCTCCGGTGCGGCCTCCACCAGCCGGGTCATCGTCGACTCGCTCCACGGCACCATGCCCTCGGGCACCTTGCGGCGCACCAACTTGCGGCGTTTCTTCGGATCGTCGGCGACCTTCGCGAACTGTTTGAGGTTCTCGACTTCGTGATCGGGCGCCTGGACGACGACTGTGCCGGCGGTGTCGTAGCCCGCCCGCCCGGCGCGGCCGGCGATCTGGTGGAACTCACGGGCGTTGAGCAGTCGGGTGCGGGTGCCGTCATATTTCGACAGGGCCGAGAAGACCACGGTGCGGATCGGCACGTTGATTCCGACACCCAGGGTGTCGGTGCCGCAGATGACCTTCAGCAGACCGGCCTGGGCGAGTTGTTCGACCAGGCGCCGGTACTTGGGCAGCATCCCGGCGTGGTGCACGCCGATCCCGTGGCGCACCAACCGCGACAGTGTGCTGCCGAACGCCGACGAGAAGCGGAACGCGCCGATGAGGTCGGCGATCGCGACCTTCTCCGCCTTGGTGCACACGTTGACGCTCATCAACGCCTGTGCCCGCTCCAGCGCCGAGGCCTGGGTGAAGTGGACGACGTAGATCGGCGCCTGTCTGGTCTCGAGCAGATCGGAGATCGTCTCGTGCATCGCAGTGGTCGCGTACGAGTAGAACAGCGGGACGGGGCGCTCGGCGTGGGCGACCAGCGCCGTCGGCCTGCCGGTGCGCCGGGTGAGGTCTTCGCGCAGGAAGGTGACGTCGCCGAGCGTGGCCGACATCAGCAGGAACTGGGCGTGCGGCAACTCCAGCAGCGGCACCTGCCAGGCCCAGCCGCGGTCGGGATCGCCGTAGAAGTGGAACTCGTCCATCACGACCAGTCCGATGTCGGCGTCGGCGCCCTCGCGCAGCGCGATGTTGGCGACCACCTCTGCGGTGCAGGCGATGATCGGCGCCGCCGCGTTGACCGCCGCGTCACCGGTGAGCATGCCGACGTTCTCCGCCCCGAACACCCCGCACAGCGCGAAGAACTTCTCGCTGACCAGCGCCTTGATCGGCGCGGTGTAATAGCTGCGTCGCCGGGCCGCCAGCGCCGCGTACTGCGCCCCGGTCGCGACGAGCGACTTCCCGGAACCGGTCGGGGTGGACAGGATGACGTTCGCACCGCTGACCAGTTCGATCAGCGCCTCCTCCTGCGCCGGGTACAGTGTCGTGCCGTTCCCCTCGGCCCACGCGGCGAACGAGGCGAAGAGCTGATCGGGGTCGGCACCCTTGGCGCGCAGCGGCGAGAGGTCGCTCGGGTCGTCGAACAGTGGGGTCGTCATCAGGGTCCAGCCTGCCCGACCCGGTTTCCGCGCGCGTCAGGTGGCTTCGAGCCGCGCGCGGATGCTGGTCAGCCGCTGCCGCAGTTCGGTTTCGTCGATGACGCCCCGGGCGAGCCGCGAGTGGGCCAGTGCCACCAACTGGTTCTCGGGATAGGGCAGGTCGACGTAGACAGTCGCCGACAGTGCGTCTTCTTCGTCGCGACGTTCCTTGAAGGTTGGGGACGTTCGTGGCGCGGCAGGCGCCGTGGTCGAGTGCGTCGCAGAGCCCGTCGAGGCTGGTCTGCCATGGCGGGACCGGGTTCTCGATGCCGTACTTGGCGGCCATCCGCGGCCACACCTGACCGCGTTCGACGATGCGGGCGAGGGTCTCGCTGGGTTCGGGTGCAGTCATGCGCTCAGTCGGTGATCGGGTGGACGGCCGGCCGGGTGTCGACGATGACGTTGGTGGTGACGCTCGGCTTCGGCGAGCACCTGGCGCGGCCAGCGGACCAGGCGCCGACGGTAGTTGGGCGTGCGGTACCACTCCGGTGAGTTGCCGAGGATGGGCCGGGGGTAGCAGGAGCACAGGGCGCAGACGATCACGTGGTGCAGACGCGGCGTGTCAGGGAGAATTTCGAAGGCGGTGAAGTCACTGGGCGTACCGAACCCGGCCGGTTCCATCCAGTCGACGCCGACCTCCTTGCTCGCGGTCATCGGTTCGCGCAGTGCGAGGTCCTTGAAGTCGGGGTCGAGCCACGCCCGCGCGACCAGACGTGCGGCGGGGTGGGTCCGATCTGCTCGGCGAACTCGGTGAAGTGGCGGTGCTCCTCGGCAGTGAAGATGCCCTTCTCGATGCACAATTCGCGCAACGCGATCTCGAGGACCTCGAAGTCGGTGATCTCGTCGACCATCGGCTTGACGGTGTGGTTGTGGTTGTGGTTGCGGGTCACGGTGGTGTCCTTCGGTATTCAGCTCGCCGCTTCGAGCCAGCGCTCGGGCAGTTCGGTCTGCAGGGTGTCGGTGGCCCTGCCGCTGTAGCCGTGCCAGAGCTCGGACTGGTTGAACCGGACGACGTAGAACCACTCGGGTGTCGCGTCCGGGCGATCCCACGTCTCGTCCTCCGCGGCTGGGCTCTCGTAGGCCACCACCGCGATCACGCCGGTCGCACCGCCGATGTATTCGGAGGTGCGGGTGTAGAACAGCACGGGCAGTTCCCGGACGCGCACCCGTATGGGCGGGCGGATTCGCTATTTGTCGACGCGGCGCTGATGTGCCAACCGGTTGTCGCGGCTACGGTCGGTGAACTCCTTGTCACGCCGGATTCGCGCGACCGCCCACCGGCCGTCGGCGGCCCTGCTGGCCGCTCGTTCGGTGGCCGCGAGAAGACGGGTGAGTGATCTACGGGGGCTCACGGAGTCACCGTGTCCGCAACTGTGGCGCCGCTGCGAAACATTGCGCTGACAAACATTGGGAAGCCTCGAATTTCGACGGTGGAACTCCAGTACACGCCGGTTGCGAAGTACTGTCAACGCGGTCCGCGCAACCATCGCCAACAGGGATAGGCTGCAGAGATGACAGCCATTTGCCGCCCCGGCCGGCCGGCTGCGGAACGACCACCGCCCGGCATGTAGTAGCGATTCGTGAGCAGCTCTCGGCCGCCATCGGCGGTCAGCGTGGCGCCGATGCGGCCGACCGGTTGTGTGAGGCCTGCGTGATGCTGCTCGGTATCGACGCAGCAGCGCTCTCTCTGGTGTTCGACGGTGCGAGCACCGGAACGCTGGGGCGAGCGGGGCGCTGGCCCGACGATGCGACGAACTGCAGTTCACCCTCGGTGAGGGTCCCTGTCTGGACTCCGTCACGCACCGCGCCCCGGTGATCGTGGTCGATCTCGCCGACCCCGGAGAGATGCGCTGGCCGGTTTACGGGCCGGCGATGGTCGGCATGAGCATCCGGGGAGTCTCCGCGATGCCGGTGGTGGTGGCGGGTGAGCACGTCGGTGCCCTCGACTTCTTCCGCGCCGGGCCTGGCGGACTGCACAGCGGACAGCTTGCGGGCGCCGTCGCCGCCGCCGAGATCGCCGGTATCCCCGTGCTCGACCTCCTGGACACCGACCTGCGTGCCGCGGTCGACGAACCCCCGGCTCCGACGCCTGGGCGGAGCTCAATGCGTTGAGTCGAGCCGAGGTCGGCCAGGCCACCGGAATGCTCATCGCCCAACTGGGCGTCGAACCGCCCGAGCCGTTGCTGCGGCTGCGTGCCCACGCGTACGCGACCGGTCGTAGCGCCTCGGACGTCGCCTGCGACATCCTCGAGCGTCGCCTGCGGCTCGGGGCCGAATGACTGGGAGGGGCCAAGGTGACCGATGAGTTCCGTGAGACCCGGGTCCTCGCGACGCGGTGGTGACACTCGTCGACAGCCTGCTCGACGACTTCGACGTCGTCGACCTGCTGACCGACCTCACCGAATGTTGTGCCGATCTGCTCGGCGTCGCCGCCGCCGGGTTCCTGCTCGCCGACCCGATGGACCGACTCCGGCTGCTGGCCGCCACCACCGAACAGGCGCAGGCGCTGGAGCTGTTCCAGTTGCAGTCCGACGAAGGGCCGTGTGTGGACTGCTTTCGCACCGGTCAGCCGGTCTCGGTCGCTGATCTGACGGCGGCCGAGCAGCGGTGGCCGCGGTTCGTCCCCGCGGCGCGTGATGCGGGATTCGCCTCGGTGCACGCCATGCCGATGCGCGCGGCGGGCATCGTGCTGGGCGCCCTCGGCCTGTTCG
>JAXHUG010000015.1:18126-34863 GCA_034189785.1 Actinomycetota bacterium | reverse complement strand
TTCGACGTCCCCGTCGAGGAAGCCTTCACCCTCTTGCGCAACTATGCCCGGAGCCGGGGCGAACACCTCACCGACGTGGCCCGTGCGTTGATGGGTGACCGCCTGGTGCGGCCGGGCATGATCGCGGCGCTGTCCGAGATGGTCGAGCGCTGACGTCAGTGCAGCCGCGCCTGAGCGCGCCGGACCGCCTCCTCCACCAGGCGTTCGGCCACGATGTGCAGTTTGACGTTCTCGGACTGACTGATCCTGGTGAGACGGGCGAACGCCTCCTCACCGCTGACTCCCGACCGGCTGCGGATGATCCCGATCGCCTGGTCGATGACAGCACGGCTGGCGAGTGCCCGCTGCAACCGGGCGCTGGTCTCGTGGGCGTCGGCCAGCAGTCGGGCGTGGTGGACCACCACCGCGGCGGGACCGGCGAACTCACACGCGAGTCGCACCGCATGCTCCCCGAAGGCGTCACGGTGAGCGGCGTAGGCGTTGATCGCGCCGAGCACGCGGTCGTCGACGATGAGCGGGACCGACAGGGCCGAGTGCACACCCATCCTCGCCACCCGGCCGCCGAAGTGCGGCCACCGCCGATCGCTGCCCAGCGAACCGCTGATCGTCGCCCGCAGGGAGTGCATACACGTCAGACACGGCCCCTCGTGCAGATCCCGGTACTGAACGATGTCGATCTCGTTCACCGATGATGCTGTCGCCGACCAGGTCTGGATGCTCGGTAGCCCCTCGCGGGGATCGATCAGCGCCATCCCGGCACCTTCGACACCGGGAATGGCCCGCACCGCGAATTGAGCGACCTTGTTCAGCAATTCGGTCACACTGCCGGCCCCGGCGACGATGCCTGCCACGCCACGCAGAGCTTCGTGATAATCGATCTCATCTGATTCGCGCTGGCGCTGCGACGGTCCGGCGCCGGCCCTGGGCTCTCGCCCCGCCTGGGCGTCGTAATCGGCCATCGGCCACCCCTCCCGCCATCGACGGTGCCGTCGATCGGTGACAGACCCGAAAGTACCCGCAGTGGTCGAGAGGAATCAGTCGATGAGTACCAGCGCGTGGGCCCGGCGCAGTTTTCCCGACGGCGTCTTCGGGATCATGCCGGGCTCGAGCACCACCACGTTGCGGGGTCGCACGTCGACCTCCGCGACCACCTCGTGGGCCACCTGACGCTGGATTCGCCGCACCTGCTCGGGATCGTCGAAATCCTTGCTCTCCACGGCCACTGCGAACGCCTCGCGGGAGTGGCCGGCCTCGAGCCGGATGGCCACCGCACAACCCGGCCGCACACCCGCGACGCGGGCCGCGGCGCGTTCGATGTCGGTGGGGTAGATGTTGCGGCCGGCCATGATGATCACGTCCTTGAGGCGGCCGCACACGACGACCTCGCCCGTCTCGGTGAGGTAGCCGAGGTCACCGGTGTCGTACCAGCCCAGTTCGTCCTGTGCCGGGACGAAGCCCGCAGCGGTGGTGTACCCCCTGGCCACGGGACGGCCGCGCACTTCGATGACACCGACCCCGCGCGGCGGCAGAACCGCACCGCTTTCGTCGAGGACCCGCACCTGCAGACCCCGCAGCGGCCGTCCGAGCGACACCAGCCGCCGAGTGCGCCCCTTGTTGGCCGGGACCGCGCGGTGCAGTACCGCCAGCAGGTCGGCGTCCACCTCGTCGACGACCATGCCGCCGCCGCACTGGGAGAACGACACCGCCACCGTCGTCTCGGCCATGCCGTATGCGGGGATGATCGCCTTGGGATCCAAACCGAAGGGGGCTCCGGCCTGGCACAGATCCTCGACGTCGCGGGGGTCGACCTGCTCGGCGCCGGACAGCGCCCAGCGCAGCGACGACAGGTCGAATTCGCCGGGGGTGGCGAGCCTGCGCAGCCGCTTGGCGAGCAGGTTGTAGGCGAAGTTCGGTGCCGCGGTCATGGTGCCGCGGTACTTGCTGATGAGCTTCGCCCACAGCAGGGTGTCGCGCAGGAAGTCCATCGGCGTGACCTTGACGAGTTCCGCACCGAAGTACATGGGCACGGTGAGGTAGCCCGTCATGCCCATGTCGTGGAAACACGGCAGCCAACTCACGATCACGTCGGTGTCGTTGTCGAAGTCGCACCCGACGATCATCGCCTCGGCGTTGGCCACGACATTGGCGTGAGTGATCTGCACGGCCTTGGGAGAACCCGTCGACCCGGAGGTCAGCTGCATCAGGGCGATGTCGTCGTCACCGGTCGCGACCAGCTCACCCGGTTCGTGGGCAAGCAGCTCAGCCACCGTCAGCACCAGCATCCCGAGCCCGGACAGCAGCGGCGCCGCGGGCATGAACGGCTCGGACACGATCACCGCCTTGGCGTCGATCATGTCGATGACCGCGGTGGTCTCCTCGGCCCAGCGCTGCACATCGGTGCGCGGGGTCGGCTGGTGCAGCATGGTCAGGCTCGCACCACGCATCCAGATGCCCTGGGCGGCGGGCGCGATCTCGACGGGTGCCCCGGCAAGCACGGCGATCGCGTCGGCGGGACCCACCCCTGCGGCGGCGAGGCCGCCGGCGATCCGTCGGGCGCGTTCGTGGACCTCGATCCAGGTGTGACGTACGGGGTGGTCCGGTTCTCCGGTGATCATCCCATTCACGCTCGAACGGGCACTGCTGTACATGGTCTCGGTAAAAGTGCTCATCGCACTCCTTTAGGCCCCGGCGCACGAGGTATCGAGCTCGGCGCCCGCACCGCGCGGTTCTGACCGGGCTTCGCAGGACGCTGAGCAGGTGAAAGTCGAATCGGGCTGGGTAGGCAACCGGCGGTTGCGACGGACGCTGAATTCCGCTGGACAACGTCGGAGCGATTCTGCTCGTGCGGCGGGGAGTGCGGCTCGCCTCCGTGACGCGTTCTCGGGCTGTCAGGTCAACCCGCCATGACGGTACCGCGCGGGCACGGCATTTCGGCAATCTTGGCCCCGGGACGCGCGCGTTGTCCGTGCGATGACGGTGTCGGTCGGCAGGTGGCGTATCCCGAAGGGCGCCGGTCTGCTCGAATCGGACCGTCAGCACCATGGCGGGTTCGGGCCACCCCGGCGCGGCTCTCCCCGGCGCTCACCTCAGCGACTCTACGGCCGGCGCCTGCGCCAGCTCCGGTAACCGCGGTGCGCGGCGAAGGCGCCCACCACCGCGGTCACCACCCAGACACCGATGGCCGTGTAGGCCAGCGGCGACGACAGGTCGCCGATCGACGCACCCAGCGCGGTGTAGACGAACGCCCGCGGCACCGAACCGATGAACGCCCCGACCGCCATCTGCCACACCGGGATCCCGAATGCGCCGAACGCATACGAGGCCAGCGCGTCGGAGATACCCGGGATTAACCGCTGTCCCACCACCGCCCACAGGCCGCGCCGTTCGATCTGCGCGTCGAGCAGATCGGCACGTTCAGGTCCCAGCAGCGCGCGGGCGCTGCCCCGCCCGGCCCGCCGCCCCACGAGGCTGGCCACGACCGCCGTGCCGACCGTCGCGCCCAGCGTCACGAATGTGCCCAGCCCCGGACCGAACAGCAGACCGCTGGCGCCGGCCAGCAGCGGACCGGGTACGAACAGCGCACCGAGTGTCGCCGACACCACGACGTAGGTGAGCGGGGCGACAGGTCCGGTCGCGGCGACCGTGTCGCGGACCGCATCCACCTCGATCACCCGCTCGACCGCCACCAGATAGAACAGGCCGAACACCAGCGCGGCGAAGGCGGCCAGCCGCGCGATGTGGCACCGCCGGGAGGTCACCGGAGCAATCCTGCCGCAGGGCTGCGGAAGGTAGTACCTTCGGGCCATGTTTCCACCGCGTCACCTGTCGCCGCCTTCGCCCCGCCACGCGGATCGCGATGGGCTGGCCGGTGTTCGTGGTGACGAGCACGGTGATCTGCCTGTCGATCCGCGCGGCCAACCGAGCGCTGACGGTCTCGGAGACCTAACGAATCGGTCGTGTCCCGGTGTCGGCGCTCGCCTCCGCCGGTCCGGCGTGGTCGAGTGGAGGGCGATGCCCACAACCCGGCCCACCTACCGCACCCTCATCCGTTCGTCCGTCGCCGCCGCGGCGGGGACGGCGCTGCTGAGTTTCGGCACGCCTCCGGCCGCGGCCGCTCCTTCCTCCGACGCGCAGGGGTTCATCGACTCAACCGCGCGCTGCGCACCGCCGAGCACCGCGGTGGCGTACGGCAGAACCGACAGCTCACGCATCGCGGTGTGCAAATCGCCCGACGGGAAGTACCAGTACCGCGGGGTCCGGGTGCGTGACGGCGCCAAGTTGATCACCGCGGCGACGGCGACGGGCGACGGGGAGTACGTCGCCACGAACAACGTGGCCACCTACACCGTGACGTCGGAGGCCCTGACGATCTCCATGGGCGACGACGTCGTCCGCGAGGAGGCCATGCTGGAGTTCCACGGCCCGGCGGCCGCCACCACGCCGGCCTCCCCGGGAGCCGGTCCGGCGCCCGCCACACCCACACCGACCACTCCGCTTCCCCCACCGCTGCCCGCCGAGGCCGGGCACCGCGGCACCTAGACACCGGTCCTCAGTCAGACTCTGAGCCGCCGGTACCGCTGCAGGCGGCGCAGCCCTCGCTCGTCGGCGGCCGGGTCGACCCCGCCGCCGACGGCCCCGACGATGTGGGCATCCGGATGCCGTTCCCGGACCCGGGATTCGATGCGCTCGAGGGCGGCGGTCGACGGTGTCGAAGTGCATGGCGGCGTCGATGACGTCGACCACCCCGCCGGGGCGTACCCGGTCCACGCCGCTGAAGCGGATGATCCGCGAGACCGCGAGGGGGTCGGCCCCGCTTTCGTCCGGTAGGCAGCAGATGCAGCCGCCGGTGATCGACGCCGGTTCGTCCACCCGACCGGTCACCAGCGCGGCGTCGAGGTTGAGTGCACCGAAGCCAGTGCACCGAAGTCGTTGATCACCACGCCCACCCGGGCATCGGGTGCCCGCAACACATGGTTGCGCAGGCTGGTCTTACCGGCACCCAGACAGCCCGTCAACGCGATGACCGGGATTGCCGACACCGGGCGCCTCCTTTCCGCCGCCGCGAAGTCCAAGCGCGACCGTCGACACCGGTATTAGCATCGGTCTCCGGGTCGGGTAGTGACGCGACTGTGGGGGTGGGATGAACGTCGTCGCAACGTGGAACGCGATGCGCCGGTTAGTTGCGGTGACCGGGGTCGGGATGGCGCTGACGTGGGCCGTTGCGGCCGGCGGGCCGGCGCCGGCGGCATCGGCACAGCCGTGCCCGGACGTCGAGGTGATCTTCGCCCGAGGCACCGCCGAACCGCCGGGGGTCGGCGGCACCGGGCAGGCCTTCGTCGACGCGCTGCGCTCCCAGATCGGTCGGCGGACGCTCGGGGTGTATCCCGTCAACTATCCGGCCAGCGGGGACTTCACCAGCCCGGACTTCCCCAGGACCGTCGTCGACGGCATCCGGGACGCGACGAACCGGGTACAGGTGATGTCGGTGATCTGCCCCGACACCCGGCTGGTGCTCGGCGGATTCTCCCAGGGTGCGATGGTGTCCGGATTCGTGAGCGGCGACGCGGTGCCCCAGGGGGTCACGCCCGCCCCGATGCCGCCGGCGCTGGCCCCGGATGTCGCCGACAACGTCGCCGCGGTGGTGCTGCTCGGCAAACCGTCGGGACCGTTCCTGCAGAAGTACGCGATGCCACCGGTGGTGACCGGGCCGCTGTACGCGGCCAGGACGATCGAACTGTGCGCGGCGGGTGATCCGGTCTGCGGCCCCGGCGGTAACACCACCGCGCATTCGTCGTATCCGGTGAACGGCATGGTCAATCAGGGGGCGGGGTTCGCGGCCACGCACCTGTGAGTGGGCTCAGCGGGCCCGCGCCGGCTCACCGGCGGCGAGCCGTTCCCGCTGCGGCACCACAACGTATTTCGGGTCTCTCGTCGACTCCACACCGGCCTCGAACACCCCGAAGCGCTGCAAAGCGCTACCGGCGAGCAGCGCCGCCCCCGAGAGCGCCAGCACGGCCCGGTTCCGGCCGATCACCGCTCCGGCCACGCCGCCGAGGGTCAGCACCTCCGACCACTGCCGTAGGCGGTGCGCCCTACCGGTGGTGTAGGCCTCGCCGACGACGCCGAGCCGGCGCTCCATCGTCCGCGATGCCGCCACCTCGAGTGCCGCACCCGCGACCGCCATCCGGCGGGCCGGCCCGGATTCGTCGAGCGGCGCCAGCAGCATGCCCAGCCCGCCGCCGCTGGCCGCCGCCGAACCGGTGAACACGAACGGCAGGTACGGGTGGGCCTCGTTCCAGGCCGGAACTGCGGTGTGTGACAACAGGACCGCGGTGTACGACGCGACGCCGGGCGCCACCGCCGCCGCCTCCAGACCGGCGGGCCGCGCCGCCCAGCCGAGCAACCGCCCCAGCCGCGTCCTCCGCAGCCGCGCGGGCATCAACTCGGCCACCGCGGCCACCCCTGCGCCCGGGCCGTACACGCCGAGGATCCACGTGCCCACGCTCATCGGCGAGCTCGGTTTGGCCACCCGCAGCATGTGGTGGAACCGTTCGGGCCGGCCGAGGTCGCCGATCAGAAAGTACAAGCTCGCCAAGAGACTGACCAGCGACCCGATCCGCGAGACCTTCCGCAGCCCGGGCCTACCCGTCAGATCGGCGCCGGCGCCCAGCATCGCCGATCCGGCCGACAGTCCGCCGGAGAACAGATAGGCGGCGATCATCCAGTTCCACACCGGCGTCTTGAGGATCTGCCGACCGTAATAGGACCGGAACTCGGCCTTCGGTACGGCCAGGCGCTCCTTCATGAGCGCCCCACGAAGGCCGAGACCGCGATACCGACCAGGGCCGAGGCCGCCATCCCCGCATACCGCCACATCGCGGCGGCGTCGCGGGTGGGGACCACCGGATCCGGCGGCAGCCCGTACACTTCCGGTTCGTCGAGCAGCAGGAAGAAGGCGCCGTCGCCGCCCACCCCGTCGTTCGGGTCGTGGCCGTACAGCCGGGCCTCGGTCACCCCGCGCTCGTGCAGCTGCTCCACCCGCAGCGCCGCGCGCTCCCGCAGTTCGTCGAGCGGGCCGAACTGGATCGAATCGGTCGGGCAGGCCTTGGCGCACGCGGGCTCGAGCCCGCCGTGCAGCCGGTCGTAGCACAGCGTGCACTTCCACGCCTTGCCGTCGCCCTCGCGCCGTTCGATCACCCCGTAGGGGCAGCCCGAGACGCAGTACCCGCAGCCGTTGCAGATGTCTTGCTGTACGACGACGGTAGAGAACTCGGTGCGGAACAGTGCACCGGTCGGGCACACGTCGAGGCAGCCCGCGTGCGTGCAGTGCTTGCAGACGTCGGAGGACATCAGCCACCGGAAGTCGGGCCGCTCGCCGACCATGTCGACACCCGCACCGCCAACGTCGGGCATGCCGAGATCGACCGGTTCGCGTTGGGGGACCGGTTGTTCGATGAACGCCACATGCCGCCACGAATTCGCGCCCAGTTCACCGGTGTTGTCGAACGACATACCCAGCAGGTTGAAACCGTCGTCGGGCACCTCGTTCCACTCTTTACACGCGACCTCACAGGCTTTGCAGCCGATGCACACCGAGGTGTCGGTGAAGAACCCGACCCGCCGCGAATGTTCCGGGTATCCCGCGTCACCGGCCGGGTCCGCGAGCGGACCGTAGAAGCTGTTCTCGCGCATCACGTTTCCTCGGTGTGGTCGGTCGACCGTTTCGTCGTGTCGAGGTCGGTTCCGGTGTCGACGGTGATGCGGGCCCGATCGCGGTACATCGCGATGTACTCGAGCAGCGTCGGCCCGCGGGGTCGCCTGCCCGGCTGGATGTCACACGTGGCGACCTTGCTTTCCTGGATGAACACGTTCGGGTCGGCGACCACCCCGAGCAGGTCGTTGACCACGTCACCGTCGATCAGCCCGGCGTTTCCCCAGTGGTAGGGCATCCAGATCTGGTGCACCGCGTGGTCGTCGATGCGCAGCGGCCGCATCCGGTCGGTGACGAACACCCGGGCGTCCACCGCCGCCCGGCTGGTGATCACATGCGCCCATTCCATGTGGGTCAGCCCGCGTTCGGCCGCCAGTTGCGGGGAGACCTCCACGAACAGCGCGGGCGCCAGCTCGGCCAGATAGGGCAGTTGCCGGCTCATCCCGCCCGCGGTGTGGTGTTCGGTCAACCGGGCGGCGGTGAACACGAACGGGAACACCTCACCGTGCAGTTCCGGCGGCGACGGGTTCGACGGATTGTCCGCACGCCCGTACACCTTGCGAGCTGGATTGCCCTGCTGCGCGTACAGCGGGTTGCGCACCGGCGATTCGTGCGGTTCGTAGTGCGTGGGCAGCGGACCGTCCGCGACACCGTTCGGCGCGAACAGCCACGCCTTGCCGTCGGCCTGCATGATGAACGGGTCGTCCCCGTGCAGCGCCTCGACGCCGACCGCATCGGGGGCGGGCCGGTAGTCCGGCGGCTTGCGTTTCTCGAAGTCGGGGACGTCGTAGCCCGTCCACTCCTGTTTCTCGATGTCCCACCAGACCAACTTCTTGCGTTCACTCCACGGCCGGCCCTGCGGATCCGCGGAGGCCCGGTTGTACAGGACACGGCGGTTCATCGGCCACGTCCAGCCCCACTCGTTCTCGTAGGGCCTCTGCTGGTCGTGCGGTTTGCGGCGCGCCGCCTGATTGACCTCGTCGGCGTACACCCCGCTGTAGATCCAGCAGCCGGACATGGTGGTGCCGTCGGCCTTGAGCGACATGTAGTCGTCCACTGCGCGGCCGGTCGTGAGGTCGACACCGCTGATCCGCCGCAGCACGTCCGCACCCGACGGCTCGTCGCCGTCCAACCTGTAGTCCCAGGACAATTCGAGCAGCGGACGGTCCCGCTCGTCGGTGGAGCCGGCCAGCTTCTCCCGCAGGATGCGGCCCAGGTGGTAGAAGAACCACAGTTCCGAGCGGGCGTCGCCCGGTGGCTCGACGGCCTTCTCCCGCCACTGCAGCATCCGCTGCGTCTGCGTGAACGTGCCCGCCTTCTCCACGTGCGAGGCGGCGGGGAAGAGGAACACCTCCGTCCGGCACGTCTGCGGGGTGATCTCACCGGTCTCGGCCTCGGGGCCCGTCTTCCAGAAGGTGGCGCTCTCGATCTCGACGAGATCGCGGACCACCAGCCAGTCCAGGTTGGCCATGCCCAGGCGCTGCAGGCGGCCGTGCGCCGACCCGACCGCCGGGTTCTGGCCGAGCAGGAAGTATCCGAACACCTTCCCGTCGACCATGTCCATCACCGTGCGGTAGGTGCCGTGGTCGCCGCTGATGCGCGGCAGGTAGTCGAAGCAGAAGTCGTTGTCCGCCCGTGCGTGCTCGCCCCAGTACTCCTTGAGCAGCGAGACCATGTACGCATCGGCGTTGTACCAGAAGCCCTTCTGGTTGCGACTCTTGATGTCGTCGAGGTAGTCGGCCAGCGTCTCCTGGCCCGCGTGAGGCATCGCCAGGTAGCCGGGCAGCAGGTTGAACAGCGTCGGCACGTCGGTCGAGCCCTGGATGCTCGCGTGGCCGCGCAATGCGAACACCCCGCCGCCGGGGCGGCCGATGTTGCCGAGCAGCAGTTGGATGACCGCGCCGGCGCGGATGAACTGTGCGCCCATCGTGTGCTGGGTCCACCCCACGCTGTAGACCAGCGCGGCGGTCCGCTCCCGGCCGGAGTTCTCGGCCCACTTGCGGGCCACCTCGAGGAACTGTTGGGCAGGCACGCCGCACACCCGCTCGACCATCTCCGGGGTGTAGCGGGCGTAGTGCCGTTTGAGGATCTGGTACACGCAGCGCGGGTCCTGCAGCGTCGGGTCACTGGGGATGTCGCCCGCACCGCCCTCGACCGGCGGACCGCCGGATCCGGAGCGGTCACCCGAACTCTGCTCCTTGGCCCCGGCGCCGCCCTTTTCCGGATCGGTGGTCTGGTACTGCCACGTCGACGGGTCGTAGGAGGCGGTCGCGTCGTCGTAGCCGGAGAACAGGCCGCCGAGATCCTCGGCGTCGCTGAACCGTTCGTCCACGATGAACGACGCATTGGTGTACGCGGTGACGTACTCCCGGAAGTCCAGGTCGTTGCTCAGGATGTAGTTGATCACGCCGCCGAGGAAGGCGATATCGCTACCGGCGCGCAGCGATACGTGCCGATCGGCCAGTGCGCTGGTGCGGGTGAACCGCGGGTCGACGTGCACGACCTCGGTGCCGCGAGCCCTGGCCTCGACCACCCACTGGAATCCGACCGGATGTGCCTCGGCCATGTTGGACCCCATGATGACGATGAAGTCCGAGTTGACGAGGTCCTGCTGATAGTCCGTCGCCCCGCCGCGACCGAAGGAGGCTCCCAGACCGGGAACCGTGGCGCTGTGTCAAATACGCGCCTGGTTCTCGATCTGTAACGCCCCCAGGGCGGTGAAGAGTTTCTTGATCAGGTAGTTCTCTTCGTTGTCGAGGGTCGCGCCGCCCAGGCTGGCGATCCCCATGGTGCGGCGCAGGGTGTTGCGGTCGGCGTCGAACTGTTGCCAGCCCTTCTCGCGGGCGTCGAGCAGGCGGTCGGCGACCATGTCCATGGCCGTGTCGAGGTCGAGGTCCTGCCATTCGGTGGCGTACGGCGGCCGGTAGCGCACCTTGGTCAGGCGTTGGGGACCGGTGACCAGTTGCTTGCTCGCAGAACCCTTGGGGCACAGGCGACCCCGGGATATCGGGCTGTCCGGGTTCCCCTCGATCTGGACGACCGTCCCGTCCTTGACGTACACCGTCTGCGCGCAGCCGACCGCGCAGAACGGGCACACGGAGTGGGCGACGTGGTCGGCGTCGGCGGTGCGGGGCGTCGGGGTCATGGAGCGCTTCGACCGGGCGGCCTTACCGCGGCCCAATGCGTCGTCACCGGTGAGCTGCCGGTACACCGGCCACGACTCGATCAGCTTCCTGAAGTCCACACCGTCCTCCTCGAGTGGGCTGGCGATACCCGGCGCGCCTGGCGATCAAACCACTTCTACACGAAGTCGAAGGCCGGTGGGGACCCGGTGAGAGCCGCCGCCCACAGGCCGAAGACGGGGAGGGGCGCGTTCAGCGTTTCGCGACAGTGCGCGTGCCGTCGGCGTCGCGGCGGGTGATCCGCTGTGCGTCCAGTTGCTCGAGCAGCGGAACCGCGACGCGGCGGGTGGTGCCGAGCGCGCGTTTGGCCTCGGCGGCGGTGAACGGCTGGGGGAGGGCGGTGAGGACCTCCGCCGCGCGCTCCAGTGCGTCGGCCCCGAGGACGACTCCGTCGGCGATGCGCGTCAGCCGTCCGGACCGCACTGCCGCGGCCAGTTCCGGTGTGCCGAGCCCCAACTGCCCGAGCGTGTCCGCGTCCGGTGCTCGGAACGGGTCGGCGGCCAACGACTTCTCGACCGCGCGGACGGCCTCGTCGATCCTCGTCGGCAGCGTCATCCCGGGCCGGCGAACCCGGCCGTCCGACACCTCGAGGGCGGTCTCCGCGAGCAGCGGGGTGACGAGTTCGGCTGCGGGCAGACCGGTTTTCCGGCGTAGCGTCTCCAGCGGCATGCCGGCGGCCACGTCATGGTCGGCCGACCACCGCTGCACGGCGGCCACCGCCTGCTCTCGCCGCTGCGCCCACCACCTCTCGTCGACCACCCATCCGCCGATGCGCCGGCCGGTCTGCGGTAACCCCATCGCGCGCAGATCCGATGCGCGGGCGCACACCGGCGGACGTATCCGACCCTCGGCCAGCTCCGCGGCGCGCTCGCGTGCCGCGCCCCGGCGCCGCAGCGGCGGTGGCCGCACGTCGAGCACCTCGACCCCGGCGGCGATGCGGTGGCGTCCCGGGTCGCGCAACAACCCGACGTCCCCGACCCGCAACGGCAGCGGATGCGACAACCGCAGGCGCGCGGCGGCGCCGAGGGGGCGGACATGCACCGGCACCGCGGCCGATCCGATGTGCAACACGAGTTGGCGGTGCAGACCGTCGGCGGCGCGCAGCGCGACGTCGACCTCATCGGTGTCCAGCCATGCCCCCGGGGTGCGCAGCGCGTCGCCGCGGCGGGTCTCCCGCCGGTCGACTCCGCGCAGGTTCACCGCCACACGCGCCACCGGTTCGACGATGCTGCGCTGCTGCCCCAGCGACTGCAGTCCGCGAACGGTGACGCGCCGTCCGGCTTGGTCGAGTTCGTCGCCCACCCGGAGGGTTCCCGCGGCGAGCGTGCCGGTGACGACGGTGCCGGCACCGCGCACCGAGAAGGAGCGGTCGACCCAGAGCCGGACGCCGGCGCCGGCGTCGGGTGCGGGCAGCCGGTCCACGAGGTTCACCAGCTCAGCACGGACACGATCCAGATCCGTGCCGACCGCGACGGGCGGCGCGGCCAGGCCGGTGCCGGCGAATGCGGCCACGGCGTGTTCGATGGCCGGCTCAGGGTCGGTGAGGTCGGCTTTGGTCACGACCAGCAGGGCGTGGCGCACGCCGAGCGCGTCGAGCGCGGCCAGGTGCTCGTCGGACTGCGGCATCCACCCCTCGGTCGCGGCGACGACGAACATCACGGCCGGAACGGGCCCCACCCCGGCGAGCATGTTCGCCACGAACCGCTCATGTCCCGGCACGTCGACGAACGCCATCTCGCGTCCGCCGATGTCGGCCCAGGCGAAGCCGAGGTCGATCGTCAGCCCGCGGCGCTGTTCTTCGGCGAGCCGGTCGGGCCACATCCCCGTGAGCCGCTGCACCAGCGTCGACTTGCCGTGATCGACGTGTCCGGCGGTGGCGACTACATACATGTGTTGCTGTCGCTCCGAAAGCATGCCGAAACGGCCTCGAGCAGCCGTGCATCCTCCTCCGGATCGACCGTGCGCAGATCGAGGACGCAGCGGCCGGCTTCGACGCGGCCCACCACCGGTGGTGTTCCCGCGCGCAGGGCCGGCGCGAACGATTCGGGCAGGCTGACGCCGGCGCTGGGCAGGGTGACCTCGGGGGCGCCGCCCCCGCCGACCGCCGCGACACAGTCGACGGCCCGCGCGTCCGGAAGCTGTGCGGCCACGCGCTGTGCGCGTTCCCGCAGATCGGCGAGGTCGGCGGTCAACCCGCGTTCGACCGGTGTCGGCGGGCCCACGAGCGTCGCCTCGAGTGCGGCGAGAGTGAGCTTGTCGACCCGCAGGGCGCGGGCGGCCGGATGCCTGCGGAGCCGTTCGATCAGCTCCGCGGTGCCGAACAGCAGCCCCGACTGCGGGCCGCCGAGCAGTTTGTCCGCGCTGGCGGTGACGAGGTCTGCGCCGGCGCGCAGCGCCGTCGTGGCATCCGGTTCACCGGGCAGGACCGGGTGCGGGGTCAGCAGCCCCGAGCCGATGTCGACGACCAGCGGCGCGTCGAGCCGGGCCAACTCGGCGATGCCGACCGCCTTGGTGAAGCCGGTGACGTGGTAGTTCGACGGGTGCACCTTGAGCACGAACCCGGTGTCCGGGCCGATGGCGTCGGCGTAGTCGCGCAGGTGGGTGCGGTTGGTGGTGCCGACCTCACGGATGCGCGCGCCGGTCGATTCGAGGAGTTCGGGGATGCGGAAGCCGTCGCCGATCTCGATGAGTTCACCTCGGCTGATGACGATCTCACGCCCCCCAGCCAGCGTCATCGCGGCCAGCAGCAGTGCGGCGGCGTTGTTGTTGACCACGTGCACGCCACCGGCGGTGGGCACCGCCCGCGCGAGTGCGGCCAACGCCCCGCGGCCCCGGCGGGCACGCAGTCCGGTGGCGAGGTCGAACTCGACGTCGGTCGCTCCGCCGGCCGTCACCACCGCGTCGATAGCAGCCCGGGACAGCGGTGCCCGGCCGAGGTTGGTGTGGACGACGACACCGGTCGCGTTGATCACCGGCCGCAGGCTCGCCGCGACGGAGGGCAGCGCGGCGACCGCGTGGTCGGCGACGTGTTCGGGCGTGATGTCACCGGCACGGGCCCGCTGCTGAGCGTCGGCGATCACCGATTTCACCAGCGTGCGGCCCAGTATCCGCGCGGCCTCGGCCAGCCGGGGCTCGGCGAGCAGGGCATCGGTATGGGGGACGCGACGGCGCGGGTCGGTCACGCCGCCCCGCTGACATGACGGGAGCGGGGGGTATGGCGGAGGCGGACGGGAATCGAACCCGCCAACGACAGATCCTGCCGTTCGACGATTTTGAAGATCGCGCCGGTCACCAGACCGGGTACGCCTCCCTGGGCCACGGCTCCATCATGGCAGGCACCATGGTGTGCATGACGTCTGTGACCTACCGACTCACCCAGTACGCCCACGGCGGCGGGTGTGCGTGCAAGATCCCGCCGGGCGAGTTGGAGGACGTCGTCCGCGGGTTGGCGGCGGCGCAGCCGGACCGTCCATTCGGGGAATTGCTGGTGGGCCTGGGCGACGGCGACGACGCCGCGGCCGTCCGGATCTCCGGCGACACCGCGTTGATCGCCACGACCGACTTCTTCACCCCGGTCGTCGACGATCCGTACGACTGGGGTCGCATCGCGGCGGCGAACGCGCTGTCGGACGTGTACGCGATGGGCGGACGCCCGGTGGTAGCCGTCAACCTGCTGGGCTGGCCGCGCGACGTGCTGCCGTTCGAACTCGCGGCCGAGACGCTGCGCGGCGGCCTCGACGTCTGCAACGCCGCGGGCTGTCACCTGGCCGGCGGGCACAGCATCGACGACCCGGAACCGAAGTACGGGCTGGCGGTGACGGGCATCGCGGATCCGAACCGCTTGCTGCGCAACGACGCCGGTGAACCCGGCACACCACTGTCGCTGACGAAGCCGCTGGGGATCGGCGTGCTCAACAGCAGGCACAAGACCACCGGCGAGCGGTCGGAGGAGGCGATCGCGGTCATGACGACGCTCAACGCGCAGGCGGCGGTGGCGGCGCTCGAAGCCGGTGCCGAATGTGCCACCGATGTCACGGGATTCGGACTGCTCGGACATCTCTACAAACTCGCGAGGGCCAGCGGTGTCAGCGCGGTGGTCGACGCGGCGGCCGTGCCCTACATCGCCGGCGCCCGCGAGGCGCTCGCGGCGGGTCACGTCAGCGGCGGCACGCGGCGCAACCTCGAGTGGGTGGCCCCACACACCGACCTGTCGGCGGTCGGCGAGGACGAGGCGCTCCTGCTGGCCGATGCCCAGACCTCCGGGGGTCTGCTGATCGCGGGCGAGGTTTCCGGCGCACCCGTCATCGGTGAACTCGTGCCGCGCGGCGAACGCACGCTCGTCGTGCGCTGAGACGATTCCGGACTCGGTCACATGACTTTCCCCGAAGGGTCCGTCGGCACCCTGGGCGGGTGCTCCTCGACCCGGTCCGGCCACCGGGTCTGCGCAAGCACGGTGGGGCCGGACTGAACGGTCATGAATCTCCCTGCGCCGCACGACGGCACCACGGGGATCCCACGGGCCAACCGGATCGCCGCCCGACCCGCCAACCGCACCGCATCGTGATCGCCGTCAGCGGATTCTGAGCTGATAACTCAGGTAGGACGGCGCCGCGGGCACCCACACCGACTTCTTGGGCGCTCGGCGCGACAACACCGCGGACACTGCGCGTAGCAACCAGGGCCGAGGCGTCGGAGTGCTGACCGCCTGCTCCCTCCGGTTAGGTGACGGGATCGTGGAATACCCGTAGGCGGCCAATGCAAACCATTACGGTCGTGTGCTCCGAGCCCGGGGTGAGCACACCGGTGAGCGGCTGGTGGTCGCCGGGCAGCGCGGCGGGGCCCGGGCCGAAGTCGCCTGGGTACGTCTCCCCGGGTACATGGTGCCCAGAGGGGTGAGGTGCAGGCCGCCGTCCGGGTGCCCCGCTTGACGAGCATCGACAGCTCGTCGAGGTGCGCCACGACCCGGGTGCCCGCCTCGTCGACCCAGAGGTCGGTCGACGAAGGCTTCGAGTTCCCGGCGGCACACCTCACGCACCGCGGCTTCCTGGCCACACGGTCCGTATGCCGCCAGGAGTACCTGGAGGAGGTCATAGCGGAATTCGCTCATCGGTGCCCTCTACCCGGATGCCCGGGTTGTGCACCGGCGGTGATCCGGGTCAGCCGGTGACGCCGGGCAGACCCACCCGCAGGGCGATGGCCTGTTTGATCCCGATGTCGGTGACGGCGTCGGGCGGACTGGGGTCACCGGGCGCACCCTGGAATTCCAGTCGGGCGACCGCCGGTCCCTCGGTGAAGAGCAGCGCGGTGATGTCCTTCGCGCCGTCGGGCGAGGTCCCGACGATCGCCGTCCCGTCGGTGCCGACCGGCGACGGGGGGTCACGAAGGTGTCGTAGGCGCTGTTGATGTCGGTCGGCTCGATGAGCAGGCGGGAGTAGTCGGCGACGGCCGCGCAATGCGGAACTGCGCGCCGCGGTGTTGCGGGCCGCCACGGATCTCGCTCTCGCCGGCGGTACCGGAGCGGTCAGCATCGATGCGATCGCCAAACGCGCGGCGGTGAGCCGCACCACGATCTACCGGTGGTGGCCGTCGGCGGCGGCAATCGTGCTGGAGGGGCTGCTCGCGTCGATTCAGGGCTCCATCGTCCCGCCGACCGGCAGTGGCACCCGGGCTGCGCTCGACCATCAGGTGCGCGCATTGAACGCCGACGCCATGACCGGACCACTGTTCCGTCGCGTCATCACGGCGGCGGGTTCGAACGGCGAGGTCGCCACAGCGCTGCTCGACCAGTGGCTGCTGCCGCGCCGCGCCGCGGTCGCCGGCGTACTGCTCGACGGCATCGCCGCC
>JAXHUG010000015.1:0-18026 GCA_034189785.1 Actinomycetota bacterium | reverse complement strand
CGACTCGCATGATCCCGGTGACATCGGATCGCGTATCGATCCGATGCTCGCGCGCAGCTGGCTGCTGGTCAACGGTGCGCACGGGGACCGGTTCGAGGCCGCGGTGCGCTCCCGCGCCGACATCGTCGTACTCGACATCGAGGACGCCGTGGCGCCCAAGGACAAGGCGCTCGCCCGCGACAACGTCGTGCGCTGGCTGGGTGCGGGCAACTCCGACTGGGTCCGGATCAACGGCTTCGGCACACCGTGGTGGGCCGACGACCTCGCCGCGCTGGCCGGCACCTCCGTCGGCGGGGTGATGCTCGCGATGGCCGAATCCGTCGACCACGTGAGCGAAACCGCCAAACGTCTGCCCGGCGTGCCGATCGTCGCGCTCGTGGAGACCGCCCGCGGTCTGGAGCGCATCACCGAGATCGCCGGGGCGAAGGGCACCTTCCGGCTGGCCTTCGGAATCGGCGACTTCCGCCGCGACACCGGCTTCGGCGACAACCCTGCCACGCTGGCCTACGCCAGGTCGCGGCTCACCATCGCGGCGAAGGCCGCCCACCTGCCCAGCGCGATCGACGGGCCGACGATCGGTTCGAGCCCACTGCGGCTCATCGAGGCGACCGCGGTGTCCGCGGAGTTCGGGATGACCGGCAAGATCTGCCTGAGCCCCGAACAGTGCTCGGTGGTGAACGAGGGGTTGTCACCCTCACATGACGAGATCGCGTGGGCGAACGAGTTCTTCGCGGAGTTCAAGCGTGACGGCGGGGAGATCCGCAACGGGTCCGACCTGCCGCGCATCGCACGGGCGAACAAGATTCTCGACCTGGCCCGCGACTACGGCATCGTGGCCACCGAGTTCGAGGACGAACCCGTGCACATGCCTGCGCCGTCGGATACCTACCACTACTGAGTGGGTTGACTCGAAACTGCACGTTTGAGACCTGCGTCGCAGTGGTAAAGCCGCGACATGATGATACATAACAGAAAGATCACGCCGGTTCTCGCCGCCGGCGCCTCCGCACTCGCCATCGCCGCCGCGCCGGCGCTCTTCTTCGTCGCTGCCCCCTCGGGCAGCTCCACCATCACCTACACCGCCGCTGGCCCACTCGGCTGTGTCGACCCCTACGGCACCGGCTGCGGCGCCGTACCACCACCACCGCCACCGCCACCGCCACCGCCACCACCGCCACCGCCACCGGCACCGGGTGTCTACGTGCCCCCGCCGCCGGGTGTCGCGGGTGCGGTTCCGGGTGGTCCGGCTGGTGTGGCTGGTCCGGAGGGTGTCGCGGGGGCGATCCCGGGCGGACCTTCGGGCACTGCCGGTCCGGGCGGCGCCACCGGGTGCATCCCGGGCGTCGGCTGCGCCAGCACGCCCTGAGAACTCAGGTCCCGCAGAAGGTGCGGTACTTGCCGAACGCCCCGGGAGCCGGTTCCGCATAGCGCTGAAGGCCGGGCCGTTCGTCGAACGGCCCGGTCACCGCGTCCAGCAACCGGCCGAACGGACCCATGTCACCCGAGGAGGCCGCGGTCAACGCATCTTCGACGAGGTGGTTGCGCGGGATGTAGACCGGGTTCGCCCGGTCCATCGCCGCACCGTCGGGGCCCAGCGCACGCCAACTGTCGAGCCACGCGTCGAAACCGGCGAGGTCGACGAACAACCCCCGCGCGGGTTCGGCATCGCCCCGGGCGGCCAGGCCGAGCGCGCGGAAGAACGACGTGAAGTCGATGTGGTTGTCCTGCAACAGTTTCAGTAGCTCGTCGAGCAGCAGGGTGACAGCGGGCCCGTCCGCTCCGGTCAGGCCGAGTTTGGCCTGCATACCGGCCGAGAGTGCGCTTTCGTAGTGCCGGTCGAACCCGCCGAGCGCGGTCTGCGCCACCGTGATCGCCCGGTCGATGTCGTCGTCGAACAGGGGCAGCAGCGTCTCGGCGAAGCGGGTCAGGTTCCACGCCGCGATCGCGGGCTGGTTGCCGTAGGCGTAGCGGCCCCACATGTCAATGGAGCTGAACACCGTCTCGGAGTCGTAGACGTCCATGAACGCACAGGGTCCGTAGTCGATGGTCTCCCCCGAGATGGTCATGTTGTCGGTGTTCATCACGCCGTGCACGAAACCCACGAGCATCCAGCGGGCAATCAATTGCGCCTGGGCCGAGACGACCGCCTCGAACAATCCCAGATACGGGTTGGCCGTCCCGGCGACCTCGGGGTGATGGCGGGCGATGGCGTGCTCGGCGAGCCGGCGCACGAGGTCGGTATCCCCGGTCGTCGCGGCGTACTGGAAGCTGCCGACGCGCAGATGACTGCTCGCCACCCGGGTCAGCACGGCGCCGTCGAGCATGCTCTCACGCCGCACCGGCCGTCCCGTCGCCACCACGGCCAGTGACCGGGTCGTCGGGATGCCGAGGGCATGCATGGCCTCGCTGATGAGGTATTCGCGCAGCATCGGGCCGACCGCGGCCAACCCGTCACCGGCGCGGGCGAACGGGGTGTGCCCGGACCCCTTGAGATGCAGATCGCGCATCCGCCCGCCACCGTCGACGAGCTCACCGAGCAGAAGCGCCCGGCCGTCACCCAGCCGTGGCGCGAACCCACCGAACTGGTGGCCCGCATAGGCTTGGGCCACCGGGGTGGCGCCGTCGGGGACCGAGGTGCCGACCAGCAGGCGCACCCCGTCGGGGGAGCGCAGCCAGTCGACGTCCAGACCGATACCCGACGCCAACTCCTCGTTGAGGACGAGCAGCCGCGGGTCGGGCGCCTCCTCGGCCTTCCAGCGCACTGCCATCTCCGGCAGTTCCCGCGCGAAGCGGTCGTCGAGGCTGAGGTTCGTCACAGGTGAAGCACTCACCTCATCCAGACTACGGAGGCGAGCCGTCCGCACCCGAACACCGGACAAGCGGTGACGTGCGCCTATTCGGCGGCCGCGTCGCCCTGATCCTCCGCGTCGCGGACGCCTTCCGGCGGAGGGGTCGAATACCCGGGACTGGCGCTCGGCACCTGCCCTTCGGGGGTTCCCCCCAGTTGGACATCGTCTGGCCTCGGTTCCGGTGAGCTCATCAAATCCTCCTCGAGGGTTCGGGTAGACCACAGAACTACCCCGCGCGTCACATCGGAAACCCGCTTGGCCGGATCGCTCAGTGGCTGGAGCTAGACCAGATCGGCCAGGGCGCGGCCGGCGGCGCGGCCGGAGAAGATGCAGCCGCCGAGGAACGTGCCTTCGAGCGCGTTGTAACCGTGCACGCCGCCACCGCCGAAACCCGCGACCTCACCGGCTGCGTACAGTCCCTCGACAGGCGCTCCGGCCAGCCCGATGGCCCTCGATGCGAGATCGGTCTGGATGCCGCCCAACGTCTTCCGCGTCAGTACGTGCAGCTTGATCCCGATCAGCGGTCCTGCCGCCGGGTCGAGGATGCGGTGCGGTGCCGTGGTGCGGCCGATCCGGTCGGCCAGGGCGCGGCGCGAATTGCGGATGCCCTGGATCTGCGCGTCCTTGCTGAACGGATTGCGCAACTGCAGATCCCGGGCCTCGATCTGACGGCGGATCACCGTCGCGTCGAGTAGGGGTTCGCCGGTGAGCGCGTTCATCTTCCTGACGAGTTCCTCGAGATCGTCGGCCACGACGAAATCCACGCCGTTGCGCTTGAACGCCTCGACCGGGCCGGGTGCGCCTCTGCTGAACAATCGCTCCCTGAGAAAGCCGCGGCGGTCCTTGCCGGTGATGTCGGGGTTCTGCTCCGAGCCCGACAGCGCGAACTCCTTCTCGATGATCCGTTGGGTCAGGATGAACCAGGAGTGGTCGTGCTCGGCGATATCGGGCGTGGTGCGCAGGTAGCGCAGTGTGCCGAGGGTGTCGTAGCCGGGTAGGTACGGCGCAGGCAGTCGGCGGCCCAACGCGTCGAACCACATCGACGACGGCCCGGGCAGGATCCGGATGGCGTGGTCCGGCCAGATCGGATCCCAGTTGACGATGCCTTCGGTGTAGTGCCACATCCGGTCCCGGTTGACAAGGCGCACACCGGAATCCGCGGCGATGTCGAGCATTCGGCCGTCGACGTGGGCGGGCACCCCGGTGATCATCGACTTCGGCGCGGTGCCCATGCGCCCGGGCCAGAACCGGCGCACGATCTCGTGGTTGGCGCCGATGCCTCCGGTCGTCACGACGACCGCCTGTGCGGAGAGTTCGAAATCACCGACGGTGTCGCGGTTGGAGGGCGCCCCGCGTTCGGCGTCGTCGGGTGCCAGTACGGTCCCGCGCACCCCGGTGACCGCGCCGTCGGTGCAGATCAACTCGTCGACCCGGTGGCGGTGGTGGAACCGCACCAGCCCGCGCTGCGCGGCGGCCAGCGCCGAGTCTGCGAACGGACCGACGACACCCGTGCCGGTGCCCCAGGCGACGTGGAAGCGGGGGACCGAGTTGCCGTGTCCGGTGGCGGTGAGATCCCCGCGCTCGGCCCAGCCGACGGTCGGCAGGAACGCGATACCCTGCCCGGTGAGGTAGTCGCGCTTCTCGCCGGCCGCCCACTCGACGTAGGCGCGCGCCCACTTGGCCGCCCACACGTCCTCGTCGTCGAGGCGGTCGAATGCGGCGCTGCCCTGCCAGTCGCTCCACGCCAGCTCGAAGGAGTCCTTGATGCGCATGCGGCGCTGCTCGGGGCTGTCCACGAGGAAGAGGCCGCCGAACGACCAGTACGCCTGCCCGCCGAGGTTGGTGGCGTTCTCCTGGTCGACGAGCGCGATGCGCTTTCCGCGGCGGGTCAGCTCGTGGGTGGCGACCAGGCCGGCGAGACCCGCGCCCACCACGATGACGTCAGCGTCCATGAACTCAAGATATCGGTTGCTGCCGGTGTGTCGGCCTGGATGAATGCCGGTAGGCCGACCAGGACGAAAACAGGCTGCAGCGGTATCGTGGCGCTTTCGGGGGAAGTGCGGCCGACCCGCCGTCTCTGTTGTCATGCAGTCAAAGGAGCAACCGTTGCCCCTGAACACCGTCGCGCTCGAACTCGTGCCGCCCAACGTCGACCGTGGTCGCGAGCATGCGCTCGAAGACGCCCACAAGGTGCTGCGCTGCTCGGCCGAGGCCGGTATCGAGGGCCGGATCGGGCACGTCATGATCCCGGGGATGATCGAGGAGGACAGCGGTCGTCCCATCGAGATGAAGCCCAAGATGGACGTGCTGGACTTCTGGCAGATCATCAAACCGGAGCTGCCGGGCGTCCGCGGACTGTGCACCCAGGTGACGGCGTTCCTCGACGAACCCGCGCTGCGGCAGCGGCTCACCGAGCTGACCACCGCGGGGTTCGACGGCATCGCGTTCGTCGGGGTGCCTCGCACGATGAACGACGGGGAGGGCAGCGGGGTTGCCCCGACCGATGCGCTGTCGCTCTATCACGGGCTGGTCGACAACCGAGGCGCGATCCTGATCCCCACCCGCGGCGGTGAGCAGGGCCGCTTCACGTTCAAGTGCAAGCAGGGTGCGACGTACGGGATGACCCAGCTGCTGTACTCGGACGCGATCGTCGGGTTCTTGGCGGATTTCGCGGCGAACAACGAGTTCCGGCCGGAGATCCTGCTGTCGTTCGGTTTCGTGCCGAAGGTGGAGAGCCGCGTCGGGCTCATCAACTGGCTGATCCAGGATCCGGGTAATACCGCGGTCGCCGCCGAGCAGGAGTTCGTGAAGTCGTTGGCCGCCAGTGAGCCGGCCGACAAGCGGCGCATGCTGCTCGATCTGTACAAGCGGGTGATCGACGGGGTGGGTGAGCTCGGGTTCCCGCTGAGCATCCACCTCGAGGCAACCTACGGGATCTCGACGCCCGCGTTCGAGACGTTCGCCGAGATGCTGGAATACTGGTCGCCCACGGCGGTCTGACGCGCCTATATCCTGGCGCGAGTGTCCGAACCGTCCGTGCGTGATCTGCGCAGGCGTCTCGACGGCCTGACCTACCGCGACGCCGCCCGCCTCGGAAGACGGCTGCGCAACGCCAAACCCGACAAGCTCGCGCAGCTCGCCGAGCAGATCTCCGCCGCCGAAGGGCTCATCGCCACCCGGTTGGCGGACGTGCCCACGATCAGCTACCCGGATCTCCCGGTCGGCGAGCGCCGTGACGAGATCGCCAAGGCCATCGCCGAGAACCAGGTGGTCGTCATCGCGGGCGAGACCGGTTCCGGCAAGACCACGCAGCTGCCGAAGATCTGCCTGGACCTCGGCCGGGGTATCCGCGGCACCATCGGCCACACCCAGCCGCGCCGCCTCGCCGCGCGCACCGTCGCCCAGCGCATCGCCGACGAACTCGGCACCCCACTCGGCGACGCCGTCGGCTACACCGTCCGATTCACCGACCAAGCCTCCGACCGCACCCTGGTCCAGCTGATGACCGACGGCATTCTGCTCGCCGAGATCCAGCGTGACCGCAGGCTGCTGCGCTACGACACCCTCATCGTCGACGAGGCCCACGAGCGCAGCCTCAACGTCGACTTCCTGCTCGGGTACCTGCGCGAACTGCTACCGTGCCGACCCGATCTGAAGGTCATCGTCACCTCGGCCACCATCGAGCCGGAGCGGTTCGCCGAGCATTTCGGCACCGTCGGGGCGCCAGTGCCGATCGTCGAGGTGTCGGGCCGCACGTATCCCGTGGACATCCGGTACCGCCCGCTCGAGGTGCCGATCGTCGACGAAGACGCAGAGGACCCCGATGACCCGGACCACGAGGTCGTGCGCACCGAACTGCGCGACCAGACCGACGCGATCGTCGACGCCGTGCGCGAACTGGAAGCCGAACCGCCGGGCGACGTGCTGGTGTTCCTGTCCGGGGAGCGCGAGATCCGCGACACCACTGACGCGTTGCGTGGTGCTCTCGGCCCGATGACCGAGGTGCTGCCGCTCTACGCACGCCTGCCCACCGCCGAACAGCAGAAGGTCTTCGCCCCGCACTCCGGAGGACAGGAGCGACGCGACCCGGGCAGCAGACTGAGCCGCCGCGTCGTGCTGGCCACCAACGTCGCCGAGACGTCGCTGACGGTGCCGGGCATCCGCTACGTCGTCGACCCCGGCACCGCGCGCATCTCCCGCTACAGCCGGCGGACGAAGGTGCAGCGGCTGCCGATCGAGCCGATCTCGCAGGCGTCGGCAGCCCAGCGGGCCGGCCGGTCCGGGCGCACGTCCCCGGGTGTGTGCATCCGGCTGTACTCCGAAGCGGATTTCGAGAGCCGGCCACGCTACACCGATCCGGAGATCCTGCGGACCAACCTCGCAGCGGTGATCCTGCAGATGGCCGCGCTCGGCCTCGGGGACGTCGAGGAGTTCCCTTTCCTGGATCCGCCGGAGAAGCGCAGCATCCGCGACGGGGTGACGCTGCTGCAGGAACTCGGGGCGTTCGACCGCCGGGGCGCGCTCACCGGCATCGGACGGCGACTGGCGCGGCTTCCGCTCGACCCGCGGATCGGGCGGATGATCCTGCAGTCCGACACCGAGGGCTGCGTGCGTGAGGTGCTCGTGCTCGCCGCCGCACTGTCGATCCCGGATCCGCGCGAACGGCCCGCCGACCGCGAGGAGGCGGCGCGCCAGAAACACGCCCGCTTCGCCGATGAGCACTCGGACTTCATCTCGTACCTCAACCTGTGGCGCTATCTCGGCGAACAGCGACGAGAACGCTCGGGCAGTTCGTTCCGGCGGATGTGCCGGGAGGAGTTCCTGCACCATCTGCGGATCCGGGAGTGGCAGGATCTGGTCGGGCAACTTCGCAGCATCGCCCGCGACCTCGGCATCCGCGAGTCCGACGAACCGGCCCAACCGGCAAGTGTGCATGCCGCGCTGCTGGCCGGGCTGCTGTCGCACGTCGGACTGCGGGAGGGGGACGGGCGCGATTATCAGGGCGCGCGAAACTCGCGGTTCGTGCTGGCTCCCGGGTCGGTGCTGACGAAGCGTCCACCGCGCTGGATCGTGGTCGCCGATCTGGTGGAGACCAGCCGGTTGTTCGGCCGGGTCGGCGCCCGCATCGACCCCGACACGGTCGAGCGGATCGCCGGTGATCTGGTGCAGCGCAACCACAGTGAGCCGCACTGGGAGGCCGGACGGGGTGCGGTGATGGGGTTCGAGCGGGTCACCCTCTACGGCCTGCCGCTGGTGGCGCGTCGGCGCGTGAACTATTCCCAGATCGATCCGCAGTTGGCGCGCGAACTGTTCATCCGCCACGCGCTGGTCGAGGGTGACTGGCGGACCAAGCACCACGTCTTCCGCGACAACGCCCGGCTGCGGGAGGAACTCGAGGAACTCGAGGAGCGGGCCCGTCGGCGTGACCTCCTGGTCGGCGACGAAGAGGTGTTCGCGTTCTACAACGCCCGCATTCCCGAAACGGTGGTATCGGCACGGCATTTCGACGTGTGGTGGCGGAAACAGCGGCACCGGACCCCCGATCTGTTGAGGATGACGCGCGACGATCTGCTCCACCAGGAGGGCGCCGACGAACTGCCCGACGAATGGCGCGCCGGTGACCTGACCCTGCCACTGAGCTACCGCTTCGAACCGGGCGCAGCCAACGACGGCATCACGGTGCACGTGCCGGTGGAGGTGCTTGCCCGCCTCGGCGGCGACGAATTCGCCTGGCACGTGCCGGCGTTGCGCGAGGAGCTGGTCACCGCGCTGATCCGCTCGCTACCGAAGAACTTACGCCGCAACTTCGTCCCCGCCCCGGACACCGCGCGGTCAGTGCTCGAGACGTTGAACCCCGGCGAGGAGCCGCTGCTCGAATCGCTGCAGCGGGAGTTGCGGCGGCGCAGCGGAGTGCTGGTGCCGATCGAGGCGTTCGATCTCGAGAAGGTCCCGGCGCACCTGCGGGTGACGTTCGCCGTCGAGAGGGACGGCGCCGAGGTGGCGCGCGGAAAGGATCTCGACACGCTGCAGGAGCAGTTGGCCGCACCGGTGCGCGACGCCGTCGCCCGCGCGGTGGCCGACGGGCTGGAGCGGAGCGGCTTGCATTCGTGGCCCGAAGATCTCGGCGTACTGCCCCGGACGGTGGAGCGAACGTCGGGCGGACACCGTGTGCGGGGACATCCGGCGTTCGTCGACGCGGGCGGCGCTGTCGACGTGCGGGTGTTCGCGACGCCGGCCGAGCAGCGTGCGGCGATGGGTCCGGGGATCCGGCGGCTGCTGCGGCTGTCGGCTCCGTCGCCGGTGAAGAACGTGGAACGGGCGCTGGACATGCGGCAGCGCCTGGTGCTCGGCGCCAATCCCGACGGGTCGCTGGCCGCGCTGATCGAGGACTGCGCGGACGCGGCGGTGGATGCACTGGTCCGCGAACCGGGCTGGACGCGCGGCGATTTCGCCGTGCTGCGGCAGCAGGTGGCTGCCGCGTTGGTACCGACGACGCTGGACATCGTGGCCCGGGTGGAGAAGGTGCTGACCGCCGCGCAGCGGGCGCAGGTGGCGCTCCCGGCGAACCCGCCGGCGACGCAGACCGAGGCGATCGCCGATATCCGGCGCCAACTCGACGCGCTGCTCCCCAAGGGTTTCGTCTGCGCGACGGGCGGCGCGCACCTGGCCAGCCTGACGCGGTACCTGACCGCGGTCGGCCGCCGGCTGGAACAGTTGCCGTACGCCGTCGGCGTCGACCGCGAACGCATGGCCCGGGTGCACGCCGTGCAGGAGGCTTACGACGGACTGCGGCAGGCACTTTCGCCGAGCCGGGCCGCTGCCGAGGATGTCTGCGACATCGGAAGGATGATCGAGGAACTGCGGGTCAGCCTGTGGGCGCAGAACCTCGGCACGCCGCGGCCGGTCAGCGAGCAGCGGATCTACCGGGCGATCGACGCGGTGACGGCCTGATCGCTCCCGTCCGGCGGGTACGGCATCCCGAACTGCTCGGCCAACAGGCTCTGCACGATGATCATCGCCGCCTGCGCACCGCCCGCGATCGATCCGGCCACATACGGGTGTTCGGTGCACACGTCACCGGCGGCGAACACCGTCTGTACCGACGTGCGGTGCAGCGCGTCGATCGCGATCGTGTCCGGCGCCAGCGGACCCGGCGTGTACGAAGCGCCCAGTTGTTCGGCGAGTTTCGAATGCTGCCGCAGCGGCGCTTCCACGAGCAGACCGTCGCGTTCCAACCCGCTTCCGTCGTTGAACACGACCGCGGTCAGCTGTCCGTCGGTGCCGATCAGCTCCGCGATCCGGCGGTCGTCGATGGTGATGTCCGCGGCCTTCAACTGCTCGATGTCCTTGCCGTCGAGCCGCGGATGGCCATCAGTGAGCAGCACCACGTCGTCGCTCCACCCGCGGAGCATCAGAGCCGAGTGCACGGCCTCCTGACCCGCGGCCAATGAGGCGATCCGCTTGTCGCGCATCTCCCAGCCGTGGCAGAACGGGCACTGGAACACCGACTTACCCCACAGCGGCTCGAGACCCGGCAGCTCCGGCGGACAGTACTGCATGCCGGTGGCCAGCAGCACCCGGGCGGTGGTGACCCGGTCACCGTCGTCGAGGGAGAGGACGAAACCGCCGTCCTGCGCGGCGCCGTGCACGACGGTGCCCGCCCGGTACTCGACCGTCGGATACGCCTCGAGTTCGCGCCGGCCCGTCTCGTACAGCTCCGCCGGTGGCCGCTGGTCGTAGCCGAGCAGCCCGCCGATGCCGGTGGATACCCTGTTGCTCTGTTCACCCGCATCGACGAGCAGGGTGCGTCGGCGCGCCCGTCCCAGGACCAGGGTGGCGCTCAATCCCGCCGCGCCGCCACCCACGACGACGCATTCCCATTCGTGTGTCATTGCGTCGACCGATTCCCCGGCGCCGGGGTGATCAAACAATCGATGCCTTATGCGCAAGCTCGACACCACGGTCGTTGAAGGTAGGTCCGGACCGCTGGAACCACGATCATGGTGTCGAGCACAGCGTCCGCAACGACACCCCTCCGGGGAGCCGGGACGCCGCTACTTCGTGCCGTAGATCCGGTCACCCGCATCGCCGAGCCCCGGCACGATGTAGCCGTGCTCGTCGAGCTGACGGTCAACGGCCGCGGTGAAGATGCGGACGTCGGGATGAGCCTCCTGCATCGCGGCGATGCCCTCCGGACACGTCAGCAGGCAGACGAACTTGATCGACTTCGGTCCGCACTCCTTGATCCGGTCCACCGCCGCCACCGCCGAGTGGCCGGTGGCGAGCATCGGGTCGACCACGACGACGTCTCGCTCCTCCAGGTCGGCCGGCATCTTGAAGTAATACTCGATGGCGACGAGCGTCCTGGGATCGCGGTACAGCCCGATGTGCCCGACCCGCGCGCCGGGGACCACGGCCAGCATGCCGTCGAGGATGCCCGTGCCCGCACGCAGAATCGACACGAACACCAGCTTCTTGCCGTCGATTACCTGGCCGACCGTCGTCTCCAGTGGAGTCTGTACCTCGAAGTCCTGGGTCGGGATGTCGCGCAGCACCTCGTAGGCCATCAGCGCGGAGATCTCGTGCAGCAGTTGGCGGAAGTTGTGTGTGGAGGCGTCTTTGCGGCGCAACATCGTCAGCTTGTGCGCCACCAGCGGGTGGTCGACGAGATGTACTTCGCCCATGCGTGCTCCTCGATCCACGTCAGAAGACGGTGCCGTCGCGGTCGATGGTCAACGGCGGCAACCCACCGCGGAGCTGTTGCGCCAGAAGGCGTCCGGCGGCCCAGGTCCCACCCTCCAGCACGCACGCCAACGGCATGTCTGTGCCGAGCGGCGCGCACACCAGTGGTGCGAGTTCGTCGAGCAACGCGACGGTGAGCGCCCGCCACTCGACCACCAGCTCGTCGCCGACCTGCCATGTACGAGAGGCGAATTCGTCGTCCCGCAACAGCAGCACGCCGGTGTCGAGCAGCAGCCCCCCGTTGCGGTACTCCGGCAACCCGGTGAGCGTATCCACGCCCACCACCGGCACACCCGCCCACTCGAACGGTTCCAGCAGCGAGTAGGTCAGCCACTGCGAGAGTTTGTGGAACGGCACCCACCCGGCGGTGTCACCCTCACCGCGTACCGCTGCATGCCGCCAGCAGTCGCCCAGCGGGTCGTCACCAATGATGTTGCCGCTCAACCAGATCGGGGAGAGCGAGTCGAGCAGCAGCCGGAGGACGTCATGGGCGTGCACCGACGGCCCCGATGCTGTGAGCGCATCAAACAACCCGCTGGGCCGACCGCCGAACACCTCGGTGCTCACGGCGTCGGCGAGACGGTGCAGCAGCGACACCCGGCCGTCGAGGCCCACCAGCGGATTGCGGTCCGACACCTGAAACGTTGCAGCCAACCGGTCGACGGACACTGCCCGCAGCCCGGTCGCGTCGACCCGCAGCGGGACAGTGGGGTCCGACGAGAAGACCCCGGCTGCGAACGCGTGCCAACTCGCGACCGCCAAACCCTCGGAACGGGAATACCGTTGACCGGAAGACTCTTCCAAGAAACTCCAGTCGGCGCCCGCGCCCGCGTCGAGCAGCACGCTGACCACGGCCAGGTCGATCATCGCCCGTGGGTCGCCCTCGAGCCGCGATGCGCGGTTCACCCCGCCGGCTTCGAAATGCCGCCACCGGCTGTGGAACGGAATGGTCAGATCCGGATACCGGGAACGGGTCACCTCGGCGACGACGCTCGCCGCCGTCTCGAGGGCGTCGTCGTGCACCGTGAACCATGCCGAATCGTCCGCGCGGGCGCGCCGCAGCAGCTGGCCGGCGCGCTCCCGGACGGCGTCGGTGGTCCGCAGCGCCGCTGCTACGGTCACTGCGACAACCCGCGACCCTTGACCCGCTTGAGTTCGTCGGCGTCGGGGACCGGGCCCGGGGTGAAGTAACCGGCCGCCATCTTGGCGTCGATCTCCACCCGCGCATCAGGAGGGATGAGTTCGGCGGGGATGTTGACCCGTTCTCCCACTTCGATTCCCGAGCCGGTTATCGCGTCGTACTTCATGTTGCTCATCGACACCAGACGGTGGATTTTGCGGATGCCGAACCAGTGCAGCACGTCGGGCATCAGTTCCTGGAACCGCATGTCCTGCACTCCGGCCACGCATTCGGTGCGGGCGAAGTACTGGTCTGCGGTGTCGCCGCCGACCTGACGCTTGCGGGCGTTGTACACCAGGAACTTGGTGACCTCACCGAGCGCCCGGCCCTCCTTCCGGGAGTAGGCGACCAGGCCGACGCCACCGTTCTGGGCGCCGCGGATGCACTCCTCGATCGCATGCGTCAGATAGGGACGGCACGTGCAGATGTCGGACCCGAACACGTCCGAGCCGTTGCACTCGTCGTGCACCCGGGCGGTCAGCTCCACCGACGGATCCGCGAGGTCGGTTGCGCTGCCGAAGATGTAGACGGTCTGCCCACCGATCGGCGGCAGGAACACCTCGAGGTCCGACCGGGTGACGAGTTCCGGGTACATCCCGCCGGTCTCCTCGAACAGCACCCGGCGCAGATCGGTCTCGCTGCACCCGAACCGCTGCGCCACACCGGGCAGCCACCAGACGGGTTCGATGGCGGCCTTGGTGACCAGTGCGGCACCGCTGGCGAGCAGGATGCGCCCGTCGGGGACCAGGCGGCCCTTGGCGGTCGCGTCGGTGATCTCGGGCAGGATCACGTGCGCCGTGGTGATCGCGATGGTCGGCCGGATGTCGAGGCCCGCAGCGAGTTCGGCGGTGAACATGTCGGCCACACTGGCCCCCCACGGATCCATGCTGACGATCGTGGCCGGTTCGCTCCACTGCGGATACGGGCCGATGGTGTCGGTCGGTGAGGTGTCGGTGAGGTCGGCCCGGTGCTCCCGTTTGAGCGCACCTGCGGCGACGGCCAGTGCACGGTAGACGCTGTAGGACCCGCTGTGGGTGCCGATGACGTTGCGGTGCGAGCGGTTGACGGTCGTGCCGATCACCGGCCCGCGCTCGGCCGCGGTGGGGGCACCCCAGTGGATCGTCGGGGCGCCCACCGCACCGCTGTGCGACGTCAACCGGATGTGACCGCTCCCAGTCGACATGGCGCCTCCCGTCCTCAGGGGGAAATGCGCCAGCATAGCGACTCCCCGGCACCCGTGCCGGGCGTCCACTCAGCCGGGGATTCCGGCGGCGACCCGCGGGAGGCGTTCGGCTGCCGCGGCGTCGACCAGCATGTCGGCCAACCGGTGTTTGACCGCCTGGAACGTCGAACTCGGCACGGTCGGTCGACCGGGTGCTGCAACCGTGGATCCTCGGGCGCGGGATCTATCGAGGGGTGCGCCCGTCACCGTCGGGTGACTGACCGTCGCGTTGCAGCGCCTGCTCGATCGTCGGGTGCGTCTCGAGTACGCGGCGCAGTCCGGTGATCCGGATCGGTTGTATGACGTACGGCTGATCGGCGACGACCGCGACCGAGATGCCTTCGGCGGCGCCCTCCTCGTGACAGGACAACACGGCGTTGAGCGCGGCGCTGCCGAAGTAGGTGACTTCGGAGAGATCGATGACGACCAGTCGATCCGGGTGACACACTGCGTTCCCGCGGGCCTTCGCCAGATGGCTGTTCAGCGTGTCGACCGACAGCGAGTCGACGTCGCCTTTGACCCTGACCACGACGACGTTTCCCCGTACGTCGTGTTCGACCTCCAAGGGTTGCATTCGTGTCAGCCCGCCTCGCTACCTGTCTGTCGTCTTCGTGCCGCGGCCAACCGGCACCTGGGAATTCTACGAGGAGACGCCGGATGCGGACATCCGTCCAGCGCATCATGCAGTGGTGACGCGTTCGTGAACTGTCAGCAGCAGGTGGTCGAACTGGCCCTGGGTGGACGACGGCGCCGGGGGGAGTTCACCGATCTCGGCGATCAGCTGCGCCGCCAGTGAGCGCAGCTTGGTGTTGGTCTCCTGGGAGCGCCACTGCAGAACCCGGAACGCCTGGTCGGCACTGATCCGGTAGATCACCATCAATGCGCCCTTGGCCTGTTCGATGACCGCCCGGGACTCGAACAGCAACGGCAGCTGCTCGTCTAGCACCTCCTGGCGCACCTCGTCCAGGCTGGCGGTGAGGTCGACGTAGTAACCGGTCGAGCCGACGACGGAACCCTCGTCGTCGAACATCCGGTCGGCCACCACCAGCACGTCGTGCTCCTGGCCGCTGGTGTCGAGAAACCGGTGCCGGCTGGAGAACGACTCGCCGGTGTGCAGCGTGTGGTCGAGGAGGTCCTGGACCAACCTGCGGTCGTCGGGGTGCTTGTGGGACAGCAGCAGGTCGGTGGTCGGGGTCACAGTGCCGGGCTCGTAACCGTGCATCCGGGCCACCTCGTCGGACCATTCCCAGCGTTGGCCGACGAAGTAGAACTTGAAGCTGCCGATGTGCCTCGGCTGTCCGTCGGCTTCGCCGTCCTCGAAGCGTCTTCTCCCAGCAGTACGGGGCATCAGCCGATTATCCCATTCCGCGTCGGGCAGTTTCGGCGTTGATGCGGTCGAGCAGGGCCGGGTACCGGTTGGCTTCCCGGTGCCTGCCGGGTTTGCCGCTGCTGACCACACCCACGGCCAGGCCACGGGCTGGGTCTGCCCAGACGGCGATGTCGACGAGCCCGGTGTGGCCGAATGCCGCGGGGGCGTCCCGGCCGAACGGTCCGAACCGTTTGGAGCCCAGCATGTATCCGGTTCCCCAGCGCAGCGGCATCAGACCGGTGGCCAGGTCGGGGCGTAGTCGCCGGCACTCACGGGTGGCCTGGTACAGCGTCTCGGGGGCCAGAACCCGGACACCGTCGAGTTCACCGCCGAGGCGCAGCAGTTCGGCGAACCGCGACAGCTCCTGTGCGGTCGACACCGTGCTCGACGACGGCACCACCCCGGTGAGGAACAGCGGGGTGTTGGTGAACGGGATGATCTGGTGCAGGGTGCCGCCGACGGCCGTGCGGAACGCCGCGGCGATCGGCGCGGGCAGTGGCTTTCCGGTGGCGTGGCTGGGCGCCACGAGCGGGACGTCGGATTCAGCGACCCCGAAGTTGGTCCAGCGGAAGCCCAGTGGTTCGAGGATCTCCTCGGCCAGGATCTCGCGGATACCGCGGCCGGTCGCCGCCGAGACGATCTCGCGCACCAGCGGACCCCACGTCAGGGCATGGTAGATGTGCACCAGTCCCGGGCGGTACAGCGGCCGCAGGTCGCCGAGCATCTCGCGCGCGTATGCACTGTCGTTCATGCGCTTGAGGTTGGGCCGCTCCCCGGTGGGGAAGGGGACGCCCGCGCTGTGGGTCATGACGTGGCGGATCGTCGTGCGGTCCTTGCCGTGGCTGGTGTAGTTGGGCAGGTATTCGCAGACCCGGTCGTCGAGTGAGAAGTGCCCGCGCTCGGCGAGCATGTGCACGACGGTCGCTGCGATCGCCTTGGCGGCGCTGTACACGCAGAACGGGGTGTCCGGGGTGACCGGGATCTTCTCCGCGTCGGCGGGGTCCTCGGGTCCGTTGCCCCACCCGTGTCCGATGGCCCGGTTGAGGACGACCCGCCCGTGGCGGCGTACGCACACCTGGATCGCGGGGTGCATCCCCGCGGAGTACCAGTGCCGTGCCGCCTGCCAGATGCGTTCGGCGGCCGCGGCGTCCACGCTGGAGTGTTCCTCGTCCCCGATGGTGGTGACCTCATCGAGGTCGGCCGGCACCCTGATGCGGCCCTCCTGTTTCTCGGTACTGGTCATCGGGCAAGGGTAGGCCACCGCTGACCTGGGTACCTGGAATCGCATCGTCGCCGGGCGGACTCGCTTCCGGTGCATTTGCCGAAGGTACGGATGTCCCCCGAAACGTCATCGGAAGCGACTGAACAGGTGCAGGACGAGCCGCTCAAACGCACGATTACCGGTCCGTTGCTGTTGTTCGTGTTCATCCCGATCAACGTGGTCGTGCTGGTGCTGCGCCGCGATCATGTCGTATCGCCACGAAACGTGAGGGCACCGCGGTCTGAAAGCCAGGACGCCTGTAAACGCGACGGAACCCCGCAGCCGGAGTTGCGGGGTTCCGGTTGTCATCGGGTCGGTCGGTCAGCCGATGCCGACGACCTCCTGCGCGATGGCGGCCAGCCGCGTCTGAGCGGCGGACACGACCCGCGAGCGGTTCTTGTGCGCTTCCTCCCACGCGATGATCGTCCGGATGTCAGACGGATCGGTGAGGTCCTTCACCTCGGCGACAGCCTCGGTGACGGTCAGCTCGTCATAGTCGTTGATCGGCAACTCGGACGGTTCGAGCGCACCGGCACCGTCGCGGACCGAGTGCAGGGCGTCGGCGGTCTTACCGGCGCCTTCATCACGGGTGATCTTCTCGGCGGCGGCCAGCGCTCCATCACGCGATGCGCCGATCGCCTTACCGGCGACCTCGCCGGCCCTGCTGCCCCGGTTGACCAGCTCGTTGAATGCCGGTCCGGTGTTCCGCAGCGCCTCGACCGCGCGGTCGACGCCCCGGGTGGTCCAGGTCAGCGGCAGGTTCACCGCCCTTACCGCGACGCCGGCCGCCGCCTGGAGCGGGGTGCGGCGCAGTGCGGCCGGACCGCCGAGGGCATCCTCGGCGAGCACCGTGGTCAGCCAGTCGATGGTCGCGGAGTGCGCGGTGATCAGGCGGTCTGCCAGGGCCTGTACGTCCTGCTGCTTGGTGGCGACGGCCAGCGCCTTCAGGTAGCGCGACCGGTCGAGCAGCTGGTCCTCGAGCGCGAGGTCGCCCAGCAGTGCCTCATCGAACGGCGCCGCCTGTTCGGTCAGCGCCTTCAGGGCCGCCGCCGCACGGCCCACGAACGGGCCGATCACATCCGGGTAGCCACCGAGGTCGCGGATTGCGCCCTCGATCGCCTCGGCGCGCTCACGGCCGTTCGAGGCGTTCTGCTCCAACTCCCGACGGACCGCTTCCGTGCGGGCCTGCGCGACCCGGGTCTCGGCGACCTGGATCTCGGTGTTGGTCAGGTCGAGGATGGCGCGTAGTTGCGTGAGCAACTTTGTGGTATCTGTCTTCGTCACGTGTTTCGCTCCCATTTCGCGTTGACTTATCGTTGTCGGCGCTCGGGTGCACCACAGGTCGGGTTGCCGTTCGAAGAAACGAGTAACCATTCTGCCGTCCGATGTGACGTAGGCCATTC